>JBHJNQ010000001.1:0-67177 GCA_050330635.1 Acidimicrobiales bacterium
CGCCCCCACCACCACCGCCGTCGACCAGATCCCCCTCCCCCGGACGGCCGCCGACCTGGCGGCCGCCCTGACCGAAGCGGAGCACGCGCTGCGCACCGCCGGGCTCGACCAGGCCGCAGCAGCCCCGTGGGGCCGGCGCCAGCAACTCCTCTACCGGGTGCTGGCGGCCAACCCCGGTTGGGCCGACGAGGTCCTGGCCTCGGTCGACCCCGACGTGGCGGAGCCCGTGGCCGCCAACTGGTCGGCCCGCCAGCACCTCCTGGCCCTGGTCCGCAGCGAGGGTATCCACGACGTGCTCCCGGCATGGCGTATCGAGACACCGGCCCCCGCCGACGAGCTCCTCGGCCACTACGAGGCGGCGAGCGAAGCCACCGGATTGCCCTGGGAGGTACTGGCCGCCATCAACCTGGTGGAGACGAGGATGGGCCGTATCGGTGGGGAGTCGTCGGTGGGGGCGGTCGGGCCCATGCAGTTCCTCCCCTCCACGTGGGCCGAGTGCTGCATCGGCGACCCGACCGACGACGGCGACGCCATCCGGGGCGCTGCCCGGTACCTCCTCGACCGGGGCGCGGCCCGGGATCTCGACCGGGCCATCTTCGGCTACAACAACTCCGACCACTACGTGGGCGCCATCCGGGCCTACGCCGCCATCATGGCCGCCGACCCGTCGACCTACTACGGGTACCACGCCTGGCAGGTCCTGTACTTCACCGACGACGGCCTCTACCTCCTGCCCGAGGGCTACGACGAGGCCCGGCCCGTTCCGGTGGAGGCGTGGCGGTCCGCTCACCCCGACACCCGCTACGAGCTCGTCGTCACCGACGGCTGACGGAGGTGTCGAGGGCGGGGGTCGGGTGTAGGGGGTGAGGGGCGTCGGGGGTAAAGGTTCCGGCCGTCGTTCCCGATGGAGATCGGCATGGGACTGGGACGAGTCATCGGCGGAGCGGCTGCGGGACTGGGGCTGGTCGGCCTCGGCTACACCGGGCTGGCCGGCCAGGACGACACGACACGTGACGACAGCGGGGCCATCGTCGAGGAGGGCGAGCTGGGGGCGTTCCGCATCCGGCTCGGCGACTGCCTCGTCGGCCTCGACGGTGATGCGGTGGAGTCGACCCGGGGCGTGCCCTGCGACCAGCCCCACGAGTTCGAGGTCTACTTCGCCTTCAACCTCCCCGACGGCGACTTCCCGGGCGACACGGCGGCCGGCGACCATGGCAACCAGCGATGCTACGACGTCTTCTCGGCCTTCGTCGGCGTCAGCTACGAGGAGTCGATCTACGGGTACACCTCACTCGTCCCGTCCCAGGAGAGCTGGGAGCAGGTCGACGACCGGGAGGTCCTGTGCCTGGTCGGGAACTACGATGGGACCCGCAAGACCGGCTCCGCCGAGGGCACGGCCATCTGATCGGAACACCTTTCCGCCGGGCGATCGCCAGGGCTCGGAACTGCCACATGTCGTGCGTCGTCCCCCGGTCGGGTCGGCGTCGGGGGGGCTCAGCGGCCCCAGGTGACGGCGTCGCCGTCGGCCACCCGGACGGGCGGGCCGGCGACCCCGATGGGTTGCACCCAGATCCCGTCGTCGTCGGTCACCCGGGGCCGACCGGCGAAGGCGAAGGCGGAGCCGTCGGGTGACCACCCGGTGTGCGACTGGGCATACTGCTCGAAGAACGGCAGGTAGGCGCCCAGCACGGTCGCCGACGGCACGTAGGGCATCGACGAGGTCGGCGCCCCGCCGTCCCAGAACTGCCACCGGACCGTCTCGGGGAAGGGCCCGGGCGACGGGGCCAGCCACGCCAGGCGAGCCCCGTCCGGACTCCACTCCCAGGCCAGAGCCGGGTCGGTGGCGACGACCGTCTGCTCGCCGGTGGCGAGGTCGAGGACAACCAGGCCCGATCCCGCCCCCTGGCCGCCGTCTGCGGGGCCGCCCTCGCTCGCCCCCCCGTCGGTGGTCGGTGGGTCGTCCTGAGCGGGCGCGGTCGGGCCCCGGGGGAGGACGACGGCCGACGGTCCGCCGGTCGGGGCCTCGAGCTGGTAGGCGATGCGGGTCCGGTCGGGGCTGACCACGAAACGTATCGGCTCGGTCGTCCCCCCCAGCACCTGCGCCGCCCCGCCGGTCACGTCGAAGCGGGCCAGGCCCTCGGGGCCCACCGCCACCACCGTGGCGTCGTCGAGCCACGCCGGCACGGTGAAGGGACCGGATCGTTCGACCAGCAAGCCTCCGGCGATGCCGGCGCCGGGTCGTCCGGCCACCAGCACCACCTCGGTGGACGCGACATGGGCGGCGAGCACCGCCTCGGTGGGAGCCCAGGAGACGTAGAACGGAGCGGTGACCGCCACCGGCACGATCGGGTCGCCCGGGGTGGCGACACCCAGCTCGATCCCGCCACCCGCCGTCGCGTTGCGGAGCGAGGCGAGGGTGGCGTCGTCGCCGCTCCATTGGAGGTAGAAGGTCGGAGGGCCGGGGGCATCGCTCACGAGCTCGGTCCCGTCGGCCAGGTCGTGGACCACGAGGGCATGCCCCGTGACGGCGGCCCGTGACCACGCCAGCCGTCGCCCGTCGTGCGACCAGACCGGCTGGGCCGCCACCGTGTCGCCGCCGCCGTCGACGGGGATGGCGCCGTCGCCGTCGGGTTCGGTCACGACCACGGTGGGGCCGTCCACGATGGCCAGGTGGCCATCGAGCGCCGCCACCCGATCGAGCGTCTCGGCGCCGGGAGCGGGAGCGGGTCCGGGGGGAACGGAGGGGACGGGGGGCTTGGTCGTCGTCGCCGGGGCCGAGAGCTCCGGCTCCGACGATCCTGAGCACGAGGCGACGCCGAACGCCACCACCGCCAGCACCACCGTTGCGGCCCGCCGGGCCGCCGACGACGACGGACGCGGACGGCGGCTCCGACCGGGGTGGGGGCCCGGGCGGGATGCGGGGTACGGAGTCGGGTGCGGGGCGATGGGCCCACGCTAGCGACCGCCGCCCGACCCGGCCGGGTCGCGCCGACCGCCCGATCCCCACCGTTTTCGCGCCGACGCTCCGCACCAGCTAACAATGGCTCCCATGGACGCAGGCACTCCTGGCACCACCGGCGACGTGGTCGGCATCGAACCCGGGCCGGTGTCGGCCTGGCTCGACGAGAACATCGACGGGGCGGTCGGGCCCTACCGCTTCGAGCTCATCACCGGCGGCCACTCCAACCTCACGTACCGGGTCGACGACGCCGACGGGGTGTCGTACGTGCTGCGGCGGCCACCGCTCGGTCACGTCCTCGCCACCGCCCACGACATGGCCCGGGAGCACCGCATCATCGCCGGCGTCGGCCGTACCACCGTGCCGGTGCCGAGGGCCCTGGGCCTGTGCGAGGACACCGACGTCAACGGCAGCCCCTTCTACGTCATGAGCTACGTCGACGGGGTCGTACTCCACGACGCCGAGATCACCGACGCCGAGATGCCCGACCACGCCCACCGGGCGGAGCTGAGCGGGTCGGTGGTGCGCGTCTTGGCGGAGCTCCACCTGGCCGATCCCGACGCCATCGGCCTCGGCGACCTGGGCCGCAAGGAGGCCTACCTCGACCGCCAGCTCAAGCGGTGGCGGGGCCAGTGGGAGAAGTCGAAGACCCGGGAGCTGCCGGCCATGGAGGAGGCGTACCGCCTCCTCCTCGACGCCAAGCCGGAGCAGCGCTACACGGGGATCGTCCACGGCGACTACCGACTCGGCAACATGCTGATCGACCCCCACCGGGCCGATGTGGTCGCCGTGCTCGACTGGGAGCTGTGCACCCAGGGAGACGTGCTGGCCGACGTGGGCTACGTGTTGAACAACTGGGTCCAGCCGGGCGAGGAGTCACCCCGGGGGGCCACGGCCGCCCCGACCCAGCACGGTGGGTTCTTCACCCGGGAGGAGCTGGTCGAGGCGTACAGCGCGCTCACCGGCTTCGAGGTCACCAATGCCGACTACTACCGGGCCTTCCAGGGCTGGCGGCTCGCCGCCATCGTGGAGGGCGTCCTCAACCGGTACCTCCAGGGGGTCATGGCCGACGACACGGTCGACACCGACTCGTACCGCGAGCAGGTGGAACGGATGGCCACCGAGTCGCTCGCCCTCCTCCGCAGCCTCGGGTGATGGCACCGGATCGCCAGATACCAGTCGCCGCCCGTTCAGCCCGTCGTCGTCCGCTCCCGGTACTGTCGGAACCATGACCCGCCCCCGCATTCTCGTGACCAACGACGACGGCATCGACTCCGTCGGCCTCCACGTCCTGGCCCGGGCGCTCACCGCCATCGCCGACGTCACCATCGTCGCCCCCGACGAGGAGTACTCGGGGGCCGGTGCGTCCATCGGGCCCCTGCACATCATGCAGCCGGAGGTCCACCGGGTCGCGATCCAGGGAGTCGACACGGCGTGGACCGTCAACGGACCACCCGGGCTGTGTGTGATGTTCGCCCGGCTCGGCGCCTTCGGCCGCCTGCCCGACCTTCTCGTTTCGGGCATCAACCCCGGCGCCAACGTCGGCCGGTCGGTGTACCACTCGGGCACGGTGGGGGCGGGGCTCACGGCCCGCAACGGCGGCGTTCCCAGCCTGGCGGTCTCCCAGTCGGTCGTCGGCTTCGGGGTCGAGGGTCAGGGCTACGACGAGATGCTGGCCGGCCAGCTGTGGGAGACGGCGGCCGAGGTGGCGGTGGTGGCGGCAGCGGCCATGCTGGCCGACCCACCACCCGACGCCGCCGTGCTGAACCTGAACGTGCCCAACCTCCCCGTGGCCGACATCAAGGGGTGGCGCTGGACCGAGGTGGGCCAGGTACCGCCCCGGGCGATGTCGCGGGCCGTGCTCGAGCCCAAGGCCGGCCACGAGGGGGCGTACAAGGTGAGGCTGTCCTGGGGCGACGAGCGACCCCAGCCGGCGGAGACCGACACCGGGACCGTCCTCGCCGACTGCGTCTCGGCCACGTGGCTCAGCCGGATCACCGCCCTCGATCTCGACACCCCGGGGGTCGCCGCCGCCCTCGACGCCCTGTTCGAGCGCTGAGGGCCCGTCGCCGACGTGCGATCCCGGCGGGGACCCCACAGCGGGGTGGACCATGGGAAGACGAACCCGGGGGGGCCGCCGGGCGGGTGGCGCCTCGACGGCCTGGCTATAGTGCGAGCACGGTTTTACGCCATGTGGGAGAGCGGTCGGCCTACCCGGTCGGCCCGCCGAAGGAGCAACCGCCCCGGAAACTCTCAGGTCCCCGTACCGCATGGACTGAACCGCTCTGGAGAGCGCTGGGCCTCCCCACATAGGAGCCAACCCAGCCACCGAAGGGGAAAACGGCTCGTCTCGCGGGCCGCCAATCTCTCAGGTAACCACGACAGAGGGGGCCGTCACTGGCATCCCTTCGCGGCGGTGTCGGACGATCGTGACACATCGACAACCATCGCGAGGTGATGATGGCCGACACGGCGCACGTCCAGACCACGCCCCTGCACCGCCTCCACCAGGAGCTGGGCGGACGCCTGGTCCCCTTCGCCGGGTGGGAGCTCCCCATCCAGTACGAGGGGGTCCTGGCCGAGCACCGGGCGTGCCGCACCGCCGCCGCCCTGTTCGACGTCAGCCACATGGGCATCGTCGAGCTCCGCCCACCGACCGGGCACGACGTCGACACGGTGGCCGACGCCCTGGAGACCGTGACCCCGGCGGCCATCGCCACCCTGGAACCCGGCCGCCAACGCTACGGCGTGCTCACCACCGCCGACGGCGGCATCATCGACGACCTCATCGTGACCCACCGCCACGACCACCTGATGGTGGTGGTCAACGCCTCCCGTCGCACCGTCGATCTCGCCCACCTCCGCCACCACCTCGCCGACCGGGTGACGGTGGAGGAACGGACCGATCTCGCCCTCCTCGCCCTGCAGGGGCCGCAGGCGGTCGCAGCCCTCGGCCGCCTGCTGCCGGGGGCCGAGAACCTGGTGTTCCTCGACTTCGCCCCGATGACGGTGACCCTCGACCGGGGCGGCACCGTCGAGGTCGGGGTGTCACGGTCCGGCTACACCGGCGAGGACGGGTTCGAGCTGATGGTGCCAGCCGACCGGGCCGAGGACGTAGCCCGGGCCCTGCTGGCCCAGCCCGAGGTGTCACCGGCAGGTCTCGGCGCCCGCGACACCCTCCGCCTCGAGGCCGGGCTCCCCCTCTACGGCAACGACCTCGACGAGGGGACCAGCCCGATCGAGGCCGGACTGGCGTGGACCGTGCCGAAGCGCCGGCGGGCCGACGCCCGGTTCCCCGGAGCCGAGCGGATCCTGGCCGAGCTGGCCGACGGCCCACCCCGGCGCCGGGTCGGCCTCCAGCCGGCGGGCCGGCGCCCCGTGCGCGACGGTGCCGCCCTGCGGACCGCCGACGGCGACCCTGCGGGCCGGGTCAGCAGCGGCGGCTTCGGCCCGACCGTCGACCGGCCGGTGGCCATGGGCTACGTGCGGGCCGACCTGGCCACCCCGGGCACCCCCCTCGTGGCCGATGTCCGCGGCGCCGACGTCGACGTGACCGTCGCCGACCTGCCCTTCACCCCCCACAACTATCACCGAGGTGCCTGACAGATGACCGACACGTTCGCCGATCGCCACATCGGGCTCCGTCCCGAGGACGAGGGAAAGATGCTGGCCGCCCTGGGGTTCGCCTCCGCCACCGACCTGCTGCGGGCGGCGGTGCCGGAGACGATCCGCCTCGACGGGCCGTTGGCCATCGACGAGGCGATGACCGAGGCCGAGGCCCTGATCGCCCTCCGCCGCCTGGCCGACCAGAACCAGGTGATGACGTCCTGCATCGGCATGGGCTTCAACGACTGCATCACCCCTGCCGTGCTTCGCCGCAACATGGTGGAGAACCCGGCGTGGTACACGTCGTACACCCCGTATCAGCCCGAGATCAGCCAGGGCCGCCTCGAGATGCTGCTGATGTTCCAGACGATGGTGGCCGACCTCACCGGGTGCGAGATCGCCAACGCCTCCATGCTCGACGAGGCGACGGCGGCGGCCGAGGCCATGACCATGCTGCGCCGCCTGTCGACGACCGACCGCAACGCCTTCTTCGTCGACCGCGGCTGCCACCCCCCGACGATCGCCGTCGTCGAGACCCGGGCCCGCCCCCTGGGCATCGAACTGGTCATCGGCGACCCCGACGCCGACCTGGACCCCGACACCGTGTTCGGGGCCCTGCTGGCCCAGCCCGCCTCCACCGGCGAGGTGGTCGATCTCGGCCCGTCGATCGAGCGGTGCCACGAGGCCGACGCCCTGGTGGCGGTGGCGACCGACCTGTTGGCCTGCTGCCTCGTCACCCCACCGGGGGAGCTGGGCGCCGATATCGTCGTCGGCTCCGCCCAACGCTTCGGCGTGCCCCTCGGCTTCGGTGGGCCCCACGCCGGGTTCCTGGCCACCCGCCGGACGTCGGCCCGCTCGCTGCCCGGTCGCCTCGTCGGGGTGTCGGTCGACCGGGCCGGTGATCCCGCCTTCCGCCTCGCCCTCCAGACCCGCGAGCAGCACATCCGGCGGGAGAAGGCGACCTCGAACATCTGCACCGCCCAGGCCCTGCTGGCCAACGTCGCCGCCGCCTACGCCGCCTGGCACGGCCCCAAGGGCCTGGTCGACATCGCCACCCGGGTCCACCGCCACGCCGTGGCCCTGGCCGACGGGCTCGTCGACCTCGGTTACGACGTGGGCGGCGCCTACTTCGACACCGTGACCGTCACCGTCGACGGAGGGGCGGCGGTGGTGGCCGCGGCAGTGGAACGGGGGATCAACCTCCGCATCGTCGACGACGACCGGGTCGGTGTCTCGTTCGACGAGACGACGACGGTCGATGTCGTCGGCCGGGTGTTGGCCGCCTTCGGCGGTGAGGCCGACCGGGCGTCCGAGCTCGTCGACGCCGCAGCGTCGGCCATCCCCGCCGGCCTGGTGCGGACCAGCCGGTTCCTGACCCATCCCAACTTCAATCGCTACCACACCGAGCACGAGATGCTGCGCTGGCTGCGCCGCCTGGCCGATCGCGACCTGGCCCTCGACCGCACGATGATCCCGCTCGGCAGCTGCACCATGAAGCTCAACGCGGCGGCCGAGATGGAGCCGATCTCGTGGCCCGAGTTCGCCGCCATCCACCCCTTCGCCCCGGCCGACCAGACCGCCGGCTACCGGGCCCTGATCGGCGACCTCGAGTCGATGCTGGCCGAGATCACCGGCTACCACCGGGTGTCGCTCCAACCCAACGCCGGAAGCCAGGGGGAGTACGCCGGGCTACTCGCCATCGCTGGCTACCTCGACAGCATCGGCCAGGGTCACCGCGATGTCTGCCTCATCCCCTCGTCGGCCCACGGCACCAACGCGGCCTCGGCCGTGCTCGCCGGTATGCGGGTGGTGGTCGTGGCCTGCGATCGCGAGGGCAACGTCGACCTGGCCGATCTGGAGGCCAAGCTCGACGAGCACGGCGACGACCTGGCGGCGCTGATGATCACCTACCCCTCGACCCACGGGGTCTACGAGGAGGCCGTGACCGAGGTGTGCCGCCTGGTCCACGAGGCCGGCGGTCAGGTCTACACCGACGGGGCCAACCTCAACGCCCTGGTCGGCGTGGCCAAGCCCGGCGCCTTCGGCTCCGACGTCAGCCACCTCAACCTCCACAAGACGTTCTGCATCCCCCACGGCGGGGGCGGGCCCGGCGTCGGGCCGGTGGGGGTGGCCGAGCACCTGGCCCCGTTCCTGCCCGGCCATCCCGTCGTCCCCGACCCGACGATTCCGGCGGCCGACGGCTCGGCCGGGGGGCGCCGTCAGGGGGCCGTGTCGTCGGCCCCCTGGGGCTCGGCCGGGATCCTGCCCATCTCCTGGATGTATGTGAAGATGATGGGCCCCGACGGCCTGCGTCGGGCCACCGAGACCGCGGTGCTGGCCGCCAACTATCTGGCGGCCGAGCTGAAGGATGCCTATCCGGTGCTCTACACCGGAGTTCGGGGCCTGGTGGCCCACGAGTGCATCATCGACCTCCGTCCCCTCACGTCGCTGACCGGGGTCACCAACGACGATGTGGCCAAACGGCTGGCCGACTACGGCTTCCACGCCCCCACGATGTCGTTCCCGGTGGCCGGCACGTTGATGATCGAGCCGACCGAGTCGGAGAGCCTGCGTGAGCTCGACCGGTTCTGCCGGGCCATGCGCTCGATCCGCGACGAGATCGACGAGATCGTCAGGGGCGAGGTCGAACTGGGCGACAGCGTCGTCTGCCAGGCTCCCCACACGGCGGCCGTGGTGGTGGCCGACGACTGGGACCGGCCCTACACGCGGACGAGGGCGGCGTTCCCGCTACCCGGCATGGCGACCGACAAGTACTTCCCCCCGGTGGGGCGGATCGACAACGCCTACGGCGACCGTCATCTCGCCTGCTCGTGCCCCCCGCTGGAGGCCTACGAACGCTGACCGGTGCTCCGGGCCCGGCCGGCGGTAGACGCCGGTCGGGTCGGTGGGTCGGTCGGGAACCCGGGTCGGTCGGGCGCCCGGGTCAGCCGACCGAGGAGCGGAAGGCCCGTGACAACAGACGGCTCTTGGCCTGTAGCTCGCGGGGCTCGTCGTGGTCGAACTGGTAGTGCCAGGGGAACTTGTCTTCCTCGACCGTCTCTTCGTCGACGACGTTGCGCCGCTTGGTGGGGCGACTGGCCGGACCGCTGTCGGCTCGGCGACCACGGCGGGACGTCCCACCGTCGCCGGCCGTGGAATCCACGGCTTCGGCGTCATCACCGGCGTCGGAGGCCGGCGCGTCGTCGCCGACCGTCAACGGCATCGTCTGGAGCTGGCGGGAGACGGGAAAGGTCAGCGGATCGTCGTCCCCGATCGACGGTTCGCCGGCCAGGGGCAGCGCCCCGTCGGGCGGAGCCGTCGAGGGTTTGTCGAGGGGTCGGGAGGCCTGGAACAACGGGTTGACGCCGCTACGGGAGCGGGTGGCGGGCGGAGCCGACACGATCTCGCCGGTACGGGGACCGAGCTCGCGCACCGGGGCCAACGTGCGGTTGCGGCTCCGGAGGTCGTTCATCGACCACCCCATCGGAGGTGTGGTGGCGTCGGCGTGCTGGGGGCACAGCGGCACGCCGTCCCTGCTGACCCGGGGGTCGACGAGCGAGATGGTCGACGACGGCGCGTCGATCTGCAGTGTCGCCGAGGACTCTCGTCCGCACCCGGGCCTCCCGCACAGGAATACCACAAAATCGAAGTTAGCAGGTCCAGGACCGTGTGGGGAGCCCGGGCCAGAAACCAGAAGCGACCACCGGCGCCGTTGCCGGTGGTCGCTTGCGTTCGGAGGGTCCTCATGGCCGCCCGGTCCCGGTCACCGGGCCCGGTCGGCGGTCGGTCGGGTCAGGCGTCCGCGCTCTCCTCGGTCTGTCCCTCGGATCCCTCGGATCCCTCGGCAAGACCGGTCTCGATCACCGGCGAGGATGCCTTGACCGAGATCTTGCGGGGCTTGGCCTTCTCGGCCACCGGGATGCGCAGGGTCAGGACCCCGTCGTGGTAGTCGGCCTCGATGTGCTCGGGGTCGAGACCCTCGCCGAGATGGACCTGGCGGCGGAATCGACCCTGGGGTCGGTCGTTGACATAGACCTGGTCACCCTCCTGCCGATCCCAGAAACGCTCACCCACGACGGTGAGAACCGAGCGCTCCACGCTGATGTCGAGGGTGTCGGCGGCCACACCGGGAAGGTCGATGTGGACCCACACGTCGGATCCCCGGCGGTAGGCGTCCATCGGGGCGAGGTACTGCGAGGTCTGGGTATCCGAGGCACCGGAGGCGAGCCGGTTGAAGACGTTGGCGAAGAACGGATCATTCTGCAGAAGCACGATGGTCTCCTTGATGGTGTCGCTTGCGGTGTGGTCGATTGCTCACAACATACCGCATGTTTCCTAACTTGACAATACTCAACTCATATTATGTGACCACCAAAGGTTTTGGGGGTGCCTCCTCACGCGCCGACCGTCGACTGCGAATCACGGGTTGAGCGGCGACCCGGTCCTGCCGATGCAAGGAGGGTGATCGTGTCCGAGGCGCCGCCGATGACGCCCTACGGGGCCCGCCACATCGCCCCCGACACCCCCGTGCTGCGAGCCCGGGCGGCCGCCCGCCACGGTCTGCGGACCGTCGGGGTGGTGACCGCCCGCTATCGCCTCGTGCCCAACTACCTCATCATCGGGACCAAACGGGGCGGCACCACCTCGCTCGCCCGGTGGCTGCTCACCCACCCCGACGTCCGACCCCTCTTCCCGGCCCGGGAGACCCGCAAGGGTGTCTACTACTTCGACGTCAACTACGACCGGGGGGAGGCCTGGTACCGGTCGCATTTCCCCACCCGGGCGGCCCACGGGCTCCGGGAGCGGCGGCGGGGCCGGCCACTCCTGCTGGGCGACGCCACCCCCTACCACCTGTACCACCCCCACGCCGCCGAGCGGGCCCGCCGGCTGGTTCCCGGGGCGAAGGTGATCGCCCTGCTCCGCCACCCGGTCGATCGGGCCCAGGGCCACTGGGCGGAACGGACCCGCCAGGGGGTCGAGTCCCTCGACTTCGCCGCCGCCATCGCCGCCGAACCGGCACGCCTGGCCGGCGAGGAGGAGCGGATGATCGCCGACCCCGGGCATGTCAGCTTCGCCCACCAGCACTGGTCGTACGTCGACCAGGGCCGCTACGCCCGCAGCCTGCAGCGGTGGATGGCCGCCTACCCGGCGGAGCAGCTCCTGGTGCTGCGGAGCGAGGACCTCTACGCCGATCCCGCCACCGTCTACCGCCGGGTCCTCGACTTCCTCGACCTCGCCCCCCACATCCCCGCCGGTCGGCGGGGCTGGAACCGCAGCGCCAACGGTCCACTCGATCCGGCGATGCGGGACCACCTCCGCGCCCTCCTCGACCCCGACATCGCCGAGCTCGAGGCCCTACTCGGACGTCATCTCGACTGGCGATGACCGACCGACAGAAGATCCTGTTCATCGGGGGTCTGGGACGCTCCGGGTCGACCCTGATCGAGAAGCTGCTCAACGAGCTCGACCAGACCTTCGCCGTCGGGGAGACCGTCCACCTGTGGGAACGGGGGGTGGCGGCCGACGAGCGGTGCGGGTGCGGGGCCGCCTTCTCCCGCTGCGACCACTGGGAGGCCGTCGGCCAGGCCGCCTTCGGAGGCTGGGACCGCATCGATCTCGACGAGGTCATCGGACTCCGCTGGTCGGTGGACCGGACCCGGAGGCTGCCCGCCATCGTCCGGGCCCACCGCCGCGGACCGGATCGCCACCAACGCCGCTACCTCGACCACCTCCGTCCCGTCCTGGTGGCGGCGGCGGACGTCGCCGGTGGCGCCGAGGTCCTGCTCGAGTCCTCGAAGCACCTCTCGACGGCGGCCCTGCTCGCCCTCGACCCGGCGCTCGACGTCCGTGTCCTCCACCTCGTGCGCGACCCCCGGGGTGTGGCCCACTCGTGGACCAAGCGGGTCGCCCGGCCCGAGGCCGACGGCGAGATCATGCCCATCTACCGGCCGGGCCGCACCGCCGCCCGCTGGGTGACCGACAACGCCGGGTTCGAGGCCTTGGGCCGCATCGTCCCCACCCTGACCCTGCGCTACGAGGACGCCCTCGCCGACCCGGTGGCCACCCTCCGGGCGGTCGCCGTCCTCGCCGGCCTCCGGCCCGAGGAGCTCGACCTACGGTTCATCGACGGCACGACGGCCAGGCTGGCCACGCCCATGCACTCGGCGGCCGGCAACCCGCTGCGGTTCGGCTCGCCCGAGATCACCCTCCGCTGCGACGACGCCTGGCGTCGGGATCTCGCTCCAAGGCGGCGGCACCTGGTAACGGTCGTGACCGCTCCCCTCCTCGTCCGCCACCACTATCCGCTCGTGGTCGGCAGACCGGCACCACCCGGCCGTCCCGGCACCTGACCCCCTCGGCCTCCAGGCGGCGGGCGTGCTCGGCCGGGTCGTGGGGGATGAGGCGGCCCGACGCCGTCACCACCCGCCACCAGGGCAGCCCCTCGACCCGGGCCAGGATGTTGCCGACGGCCCTGGCCGCCCCCGGGTAGCCGGCCTCGGCCGCCACCTCCCCGTAGCTCATCACGTCACCCGGACCGGTGGCCCGCAGCACGTCGACCACGGCCGCCTCGAACGGGGTCAGCGCACCGCCGTCGGGGGCACGACCGCTCATCGCATCTTCCCTCCGGCGGAGCCGCTCGGGGGCCGTGGACCCGGTCGACCCGGCCGCTCAGCCCGGCGGACGCTCAGCCCGGCGATCGGCCCACCAGGCGTCGAGGCGGTCGAACAGCTCGTCGTCGGGTAGCACCCCGTCCGTCCGTTTCAGCTCGAGGAGGAACGCCAGGGCGGCGCCGACGTCGGGCCCGCCGCCGATACCGAGGTGGGCCATGACGGCCTGCCCGTCGATCTGAGCCCGCTCGGCCGCCTCGCGGTCGACGCGAGCGAGCCGGACGATTCGCCGCTCGAGATCGTCGATCTGACGTTGCAGGCGGTCGGCCTTGGCCCGGTTGCGGGTCGTGCAGTCACACCGCACCAGCTGGTTGAGGTGACCGAGGAGGGGCCCGGCGTCGCGGGCGTAGCGGCGAACGGCCGAGTCCGACCAGCCCTCGGCGTAGCCCTTGAACCGGCCGGACAGCCGGACCAGCTCGACCACGTCCTTGATCAGGGCCGCGTCGAACTCGAGCTCGCGGAGCCGGGCCCTGGTCATCTTGGCCCCGACGGCCTCGTGATGACGGAACGTAACCCCACCGTGGTCGAACGAGCGGGTGGCCGGCTTGCCGACGTCGTGGAACAGCGCGGCGAGGCGCACCGTGAGGTCATCTCCGGTCTTGGCCGTCACCGCGATCGTGTGGGCCAACACGTCCTTGTGGCGATGGATCGGGTCTTGTTCCAGGCGGAGCGCCGGGAGCTCCGGGACGATCTCGGCCGCCAGCCCGGAATCGCACAGCGACCACAGCCCCTCGGTCGGGTCGGCCCCCGAGAGGGCGTCGATCAGGAGCCGGCGACGTTCGTCGACCGGGAGGTCGGTGGTCACCGCCAGCAGATGGCGCGAGGGGCGGTCATCGGTGGCCTCGCCGGTGTGGGCGCTGGTGGTGTGGGCGCTGGTGGTGTTGACGGTCATGACGCGACGGGGAAGTCCGATCGGGTGGTCTTGCGGCGCCCCGACGCCGGCCGGCGGGGCGCAGCGGTCCAGCTTAGTGCCCGGCACCGGTCCATCGGCCAGCGGTTTCGGCCTGCCGGGCAGAAGGAGGGAATGAATCGACGACCTCGGGCCTTGAATTATCCGCGACTTTCCGCCCGCACCGCCCGTCGATCCTGTGACGCCCCGCCAGACCGAACCACGCAGTCGGCGCCATCACCTCGGCGGGTCCGCCGCAAAGGAACACACGCCATGAAGACCGTATCCGCCGTCGTCGCCGGGGCGCTGCTGCTCGCCGCCGGCGTGCTCGCAGGCCAGTTGGGTCTGGTGTCGTTCAACGGTCCGTCGCTCCCACGCTTCGGCCGTGTCGATGTCGACCTCGCCCTTCCGGCCGAGGCCCGCATCGTGGCCGTCGAGCCGATCAGCCTCGATTGCCGGGCCCGGGTCCACGCCCGGGTCCCCGTCGTCGGTACCCGCGAGCACGAGGCGTTCGGGGTCATCTACCGCACCGATCGGGTTACCCTCGACGCCGTCGGCGACGTCGACACCTGCGTCGACGGCGCCGGCACCGACGTCACCCACCACCGCGACGGGACGACCGAGGTGGTGATCGACGGTGGGTCCATCCTGTTCGTCCGGCCCCGGGTCGACATGAACGCCACCGTCGACAGCCTCACGGTGGACAAGGGCCCGATCGGCAAGCTGACCGACTCCCTGCCCTGGGTCGACGACAACCTCGGACTCACGCCCCTCGCCTACGCCTACGCCCAGAACGTGATCGGCAGCAGCGGCTGCACCGGCGTCGCCTACCAGGTGACCGAATCGATCCTGGTCGACGCCTACCGCCAGCAGTTCATCGACCAGGGCATCGACCCCGACCTGCTGGCGGTACGGATCGACGGCCAGCCCCGCTTCGACGAGCTCGACCCGGTCGACAGCGGCGATGTGGCCCTGACGGTGGGCGACGGTGACGTGACCTGCGTCGTCGACGACGACGTCGGCGGTGCCGCCGTCCCCGGAGGCGTCTGAGCCGTCCGAGCGAAGCGGGTGCCCCTCTCGTGGGGGAAGGGATCGCCGGCGGAGGCGACCATCGGCCACACTCTGATCGTGACCTCCATCGGCCGACGGCGATGACACCCCCCGCCGCTGACGACCTGGTCGTCAACGACCACCTGATCATCCCGGCGTCCGAGCTCTCGTGGCGCTTCTCGACCTCGAGCGGGCCCGGGGGCCAGCACGCCAACACCGCCAACACCCGGGCCGAGGTCACCTTCGACGTCGATGCGTCGGCGGTGCTGACCGACGGCGACCGGCGGCGGCTGCGAACCCGATTCGGGCAACGGGTCAGCGTCGCCGCCGACGACACCCGGTCGCAGGCCCGTAACCGGGCCCTGGCCCGCGACCGGCTGGCGGCCCGGATGCGGGACGCCCTCGTGCGCCGGCCCAGGCGCCAGCCGACCAAGCCCAGCCGGGGGGCCCGGCAACGTCGGCTGGAGTCCAAGCGCCGCCGGGCTCGACTCAAGAGCGACCGGCGCCGGCCCCGGCTGGACTGATGGCCGAGGATCGATGCTCGGAGCGGTGGAACGACGGGCGGGGCCGACGCCGGTGAAACTAGGCTCCGAGGATGACGCTCGTCGATCCACCGGGCACCATCCGCTCGGGGGTGGGGCAGGCGGGCCCGGCCGCCACCGTCGGTGGGTCCGCCCTCCTCGCCTGGTTCACCGGTGCCCACCTCGTGAACGACTTCAACGCCCTGATGCTCCCGGCGTTCCTACCGGCCATGACCGACGAGTTCGGCCTCACCTATCTCCAGCTCGGGATACTGTCGCTCGCCTTCACCATCCTGTCCGGGCTCCTGCAGGTGTTCGCCGGTCACCACGCCGACCGTCACGGCCGACGCCGACGGGCCCTCGCCTTCGGGTTCACGGTCACCGCCGTCGGCTTCGTGGCCATGGGTCTGTCACCGACCTTCGTCGTGCTGGTGGCGGCCAGCCTCCTCTGCGGGTTGGGAGCGTCGACCTACCACCCTCAGGCCACGGCCGTGCTGGTGAACGCCTACCCCGGTGAGCGGGGCCGGACGATGGGGATCCACGGTTGGGGCGGATCGGTGGGCACGTTCATCGCTCCCCTCGGGGTGGCGGTGCTGGTGACGGCCGTCGGATGGCGGCCGGCCCTGTTCGTCCTCGCCGTGCCCAGCGTCGTGGTCGCCCTCCTGCTGCGGGCCCGCTTGGGCGAGTCGGCGCCGAACCCGACGGCCCGTCTCCGGGGCGGGATCACCGGCGAGGTCTGGCTGCTGGCGGTCACCTTCGGCCTGCTGTCGATGGTGATCCGGGGCTTCCTCACCTTCCTCCCCACCTTCCTCGTCGAGCGCGGCTCGTCGCTGTCGGAGGCCGGTCTGCTGACCACGTTGATCCTCGTGGTCGGCCTGGTGGCCCAACCCCTGGGCGGCATCATGTTCGATCGGCTGGGAGGGCGGACCGTGTTCGTCGGGGCTGGGGTGGCCACCAGCGTCAGCCTCGGGGCCTTCGCCGTGACGTCGGGGTGGCTGCTGCTGGTGACGATCGCCGCCGTGGCCTTCTTCGTGTTCGCCATGTTCCCGGTGTCGTTGGCCATGGGCAGCGAGCTCTCCGGGGTGGAGCGGACCGGTATCGGCGTCGGCATCGTCTTCGGTATCTCGGGCCTGGCGTCCGCCGCGGTGCAACCGCTGCTGGGGGCCGTGGCCGACCGGACCAGCCTCCACGTCGCCCTCTCGCTGCTGGTGGTGGCATCGCTGGTGTCGGCGGTGCTGGCCCGATGGCTGCCCGGGAACTCGTCCGGTCAGGTGCCGTCGGCACCGGTGGTCCAACCGGTGGTCGAGCCCGTGGCGACATCGATGACCGCAACCCTTGGAGGCCCCCGTGGATGACCTGGCGTTCCGACCTGCCACCGAACTGGCGGCCGCCGTCCGCAGCCGCCAGGTCTCGAGCCGCGAGCTCCTGGCCCTCTACCTGGACCGCATCGAACGGTACAACGAGGTGCTCAACGCCGTCGTCACCCTCGACGGCGACCGGGCGATGGAGGAGGCCACGGCCGCCGATCAGGTCCTGATGGGCGGAGGCCCGGTCGGGCCCCTCCACGGCCTTCCGGTGACGATCAAGGACGCCCTCGAGGTGGCGGGGATGCGGGCCACCGGTGGGGCGGTGGAGCTGATGAACCACGTGCCCGACACGACGGCCCCGGCGGTGGCGAGGCTGATCGACGCCGGGGCCATCGTGTTCGGTAAGACGAACCTCCCCCGGTGGTCGGGCGACGGCCAGTCGTACAACGAGATGTTCGGCGTCACCAACAACCCGTGGGACACGACCCGGACGCCGGGCGGCTCATCGGGAGGGGCGGCGGCGGCGGTGGCGGCCGGACTCACGAGCTTCGAGGTCGGGACCGACATCGGGGGCTCGATCCGCATACCCAGCCACTTCACGGGAGTGTGGGGCCACAAGCCCAGCTTCGGGACCGTGCCCGGGCTCGGGTACCTCGACGGTCCGCAGGGGGGAACGGCGGAGGCCGACAACAACGTGCTGGGTCCGCTGGCCCGCTCCGCCGCCGACCTCGAGCTGCTCTATGGGGTGATGAGCGGTCCCTCACCGCTCGACGAGCCGGGGTGGCGTCTCCAGCTCCCCCCGCCCCGCCACGACGACCTCCGGAACTATCGGGTGGCGGCGTGGCTCGACGACGAGGCGTGCCCGGTCGACGGGGAGATGCTGGTCGTGCTCGACCGGACGGTGGCGGCGCTCGAGGCGGCCGGGGTCAGCGTCGACCGCAACGCCCGACCCGACCTCGACCTGGCCACGGCGTCCCGTCTCGGCAAGCAGCTTATCGTGGCCGCCACCTCGGTGTCGCTGGCGACCGACGACATCGAGGAACTGGCCGAGCGGTCGAAGGGCGGGGCCGCACTGGTGCTACGTCACCATGCCTGGCTCGAACGCGACCGGGCCCGGCGAGCGCTGCGAGCCGTGTGGGACGAGTTCTTCACCGAGTTCGACCTGCTCCTGTGCCCGGTGACGGTGGGCGCGGCGTTCCCCCACGCCACCGACCGGGACTGGTCGGCGCGCTCGCTGGTCGTCGACGGCGACGAGCGACCCTATACCGACCTTCTTACGTGGACGGCCCTCATCGGCATGGCCTACCTGCCCGTCACCACGCCACCATTGGGAACGACGGTGTCGGGGTTGCCGTCCAGCGTGCAGGTGGTAGCCCCCTACCTCCACGACCGGATGGCCATCGACGGGGCCCGCCAGATCGCCGAACTCGCCGGCGGTGGCTACACCCCACCCCCCGCCGTCGCCTGAACACGGCCCGGGCCGGATCGTCCTCTCAGGACGATCCGACGTGGTTGACGGCGAGCTCGTGGTCGGGGTCGCCGGCGATCCGGGTGTGCCACATGATTCGAGGCTGGGTCATGTCGAACGGGGTGCCCCGGTGCATGAGGCGGCGGTTGTCCCACACGACGGCATCGCCCACCTCCCACTGGTGGTGGTGGATGCGGGGCGGCTGGCACGCCCACTCGTTGAGCTCGTCGATGAGCCGCTCCGACTCGTCGGCGTCCATGCCGACGATGCCGTAGGCGTGGCGCCCGAGGAGCAGGTTGGGCCGGCCGGTGACGGGGTGGATCTTGACCACGGGCCGCAGCGACGGCTCGAGGTCGTGGAGGCCGTATTGGTCGTAGCCCCCGGCGGCGTTGCGGGCCGGCAGGTAGCCGGCCCGGCCCTGGCTGTAGTGGAGGGAGTGATAGGCCCGGAGGCCGTCGAGTCGGGCCTTCGTCGCCTCGTCGAGGGCCTCGTAGGCGGCCCGCATGTCGGCCCAACCGGTGGCGGCACCCTCGGTCGGCACCACCTCGGCGCTGAACACGGCCCCCTTGGCCTGCAGCGGCATGTAGGTCGAGTCGTGGTGCCAGCCCTCGTTGCCCCGCAGGCTCTTCACCGCATCGTTGTCGGGGTCGCTCAGGACCTCACCGGTCTTGCGGACATTGCTGATGGGGGTGGCTGCGAACTCGAGGGCGCCGAAGCGCTCGGCGAAGGCGTTCTGCTGGTCGGTGGTGAGGAACACCCCGGGGAAGATCAGCAGTGCGTACTCGATCCAGGCGTCGTAGAGCTGGCGCCAGGTGGCGTCGTCGAGCTCGGTCAGGTCGACGCCGCGT
This sequence comes from Acidimicrobiales bacterium, assembly GCA_050330635.1. Taxonomy (GTDB): domain Bacteria; phylum Actinomycetota; class Acidimicrobiia; order Acidimicrobiales; family SZUA-35; genus CADEDH01. The sequence goes on from JBHJNQ010000001.1 coordinate 19,317, forward strand.
ACGACGGCGCCGAAGGTGGCGTCGAGTGGTTGGAGTTCGAACGTGGTGTCGACCGGCATGGGGCCCCCTGCGAGCACTCGGCTGTCGACAGTGGATTCTACCGGAGGGTTCACGACCGGTCGATGTGAGGTCGGCGCCGGGCGCCGTCGAGGTGAGGATCAGGTGTCGGCGGCTGCGGCGGCGTCGGGCTCGGCGACGGTGTAGGTGTGGTCGGCCACGATCTCGATCGGGCCGCCCGAATCGGCGACGGACCGGCCCTCGCAGTCGTAGGCCTCGGCGATCGACGCCACGGCCGCCAGCTCCAGCACGACCGACTCGCCGGGTGCGATGCGCTGGCCGACGGCGAGCTCGTTGAGGCCGACGGGGCCCGAGCCGACCGGGTTGATGGCAAGTCCGCACACATCGCCGCCGGTGCGGTTCTCCCAGGTGGTGGCGAAGACGGGCACCTGCTCGTCGGCCACCGTGATGCCCTCGGCGAACACGAGTTCTCCGTCGAGGAAGAAGCCGAGCTCGTAGAGCCCGGCGGTGAGGCCGCGCTCGTCGTCGATGGCGCACATCCAGAAATTGGCTCCCTCGTCGCCGAACTCCCACCGCTGGGCGGCCAGGCTGTACTCGGGTAAGTGCGCGCCGTCGCGGTACCAGTGGGCGTCCCATTCGGCACCGTTGGGGATCCCGGCCCAGTCGACGAACAGGCACAGCTCGGGCACGCCGGTGACCGCGGCCCGCACGACCTTCCCCGGCCAGTTGTCGATCTGGCCGAGGCTGAAGCGGGGTTGGGTCATCCGCACCGACGAGAGATCGACGTCGATGTCGGGGAGGCCGTCGATGGCGGCCCCCGACGGTGCGGGGGCCTCCCGGGCCCGCTCGAGGATGGGCCCGGCAAGGTTGATGGGACGGATGCCGTTCAGGAAGCCACCGATGGGGACGCAGTTGTCGCTGGCGTCGACAGCGTCGTCGCCGTTGGTGTCGGCCAGGGGGCGGCAGTCGACGGCGGGGCCCGATTCGCTGGCTCTCGCCTTGCTCGGGATCCCCACGAGCCGCCCATCGGCATCGATGGCGGCACCGCCGCTGTTGCCACCGGCGATCGTGGCGTCGGTCTTGATGATGGCCCGATCGCCGAGCCCGGCCTGGGCGGTGAAGCCGCTGACCGAGCCGTTGGTGAAGGTGACGGTCTCACCCCCGATCTCCGGATAGCCGAGGATCCGGATGGTGTCACCGATCGTGAGCTGATCGCTGTCGCCGGGGGTGAGGGCGGGAAAGGAGGACGGGACCACCGTCGCCGGATGGATGCCGGCGACGACCCTCAGGACGGCGAGGTCGGTGGCGGGGTCGTCGGCGACGACCTCGGCCCGGTAGAGCAGCTGGGGCGGACGGTCGGGGTCGGTGGTGACGGACACGCCGACCGTGACGAAGTTGCAGACGTCGTCAGCGGTGACGACGTGGGCGTTGGTGAGGATGAGCCCGTCGCCCGACACGAACGTGCCCGACCCGGAGCAAACGGGCCGATCCTCGGCATCGAGGCCGACGAGCTGCACGGTGGCCTGGGCCATGTCGAGGACACTCGGGTTGAGGATGGGGCCTCCCGGGCTCCCGAAGGCGGCCCCCTCTGAGTCCGACGTCCGGTACCGGCTGAGGAAGGCGACGCCGGCCAGGATCACGACGAGGACGAAGCCGACCTTGGCGATGAGTGCCCACGGCACCGCACGGCCGACGTTGTAGCGCTCGAGCCGCTGGACGTAAGGGAGGAAGCTGCCCGTGTCGAGCCTGTCGACGGAGTCGGGGTGGAACGCCACCAGGCTGGGACGGTCGGCCGTCGTCGCCGGGCCGAAACGGGGGGCCGACCCCAGCACGGAGGGCCGAGCCGGCGGACCGACGACCGGCATCTGGGCGGTGATGGCGGTGTCGGATGGCGAGGGCTGCGGGTGGTCCGGAGGGGGCACGACGGGGGGCCGCGACCGGCCCGAGTGGGTTCTCGGCGAGCCCGGGGTTTGCGCTGGTCCGTCGTCGATCATGCGGCTCCCGTCAGATCTGGACCAGACTACCGGCGAGGCGGAGCGCCCCGGGAGCCGACCGGTACGTTCCGGCGACGAACGGCTCACCGTCGGCCCACACCGGGGCCGATGTCTTCAACTTCACCTCCGCCCCTCGGAACGTCACGACGGCGGGGTGGTCGACGTGGCGTCCGCTGAAGACGGTCGGGAGCATGCGGGCCAGCTCGACGGCGGATGTGGGGCCGACGATCGTCACGTCGAGCAGGCCGTCGTCGGGCACGGCGTCGGGGCAGATCGCCATGCCGCCCCCGAAGTAGCGGGTGTTGGCGATGGCGAACAGGGTTGCCCGGTAGCGGCGGGCCTGGCCGTCGACCACCAGCTCGATGTCGGTGGTGGACAGGCGGGGAAGGCGGAGCAGGGTGGCGAGCGTGTAGCGCTTCTGGCCCGACGGGAACCGGAGCCTGTTGGCCAGGGCGTTGACGTCGGCCGAGAAGCCGCCGGTCACCACGCTGGCAGCCCAGCGGTCGTCTCCGGCGGCGATCAGATCAATCGGTTTGGCGTCGGACAGGGCCGCCACCACGGCCCGTTCGAGGTCTCGGTGGAGGCCGACGGCCCGGGCGAAGTCGTTGCCGGTGCCTACCGGGACGATACCGACCGTGACGAGGGAGCCCGCCACGGCGGGGAGGGCCCGATGGACCAGGCCGTCGCCGCCAACGATGATCAGTCGCTCCAAGCCGTCGGCCCGGGCCTCGTCGATCGTGTGGGCCACCGAGCCGATAGACGGGGGCCGGAGCTCGATCACCTCGTGACCCCGTTCGGCGACCGAGTCCGCCACCTCGGCGTTGATCCGGCCGCGTCCGTTCCCGGCGACTGCGGGGTTGACGAGGAGGTGCACCACGGCCATGACGATCCGACGCTATCGGGGCGCCCCCAGCTGGTTGTGGGGTGCGGCCCCTATTTACCAACGTCGGCTGGGCCCCGAAGATGCGTGAGGAAGCCCCAACGTGGGAAAAGCTTCCGAGATGTGCGGCGCCACGGCGCCGGTTGTGCCATGACGATCACCGAACCTCCCCTCGACCATCTCCCCCTCCCCCCGGCCCCTGACCAGCCCGTTCGCGCCCGGTCGACCGCCGTCGCCACCTTCGACGAGGTCTACCTCGAGCGCTACGAGCCCATGGTCCGCCTGGCCAGCGGGCTCGTCGACCGACGGGCCGTTGCCGAGGAGATCGTGCAGGAATCGTTCCGCCAGCTGTGGGAGCGGTGGGAGTCGGTGTCGGCCCCCGGGGCCTACCTGCGGACGTCGGTGGTCAACGGCTGCCACAACGAGCTGCGCCGGAGGCGGGTGCGACGCGACCACCGGCACAAGCTGATCGACGCCGAGGGCGCCAGCGACAGCAGCGACTACCTGGCCGACGCCCTGGCCGGTGTGTCGGAGGCCCGACGCACGGCGCTGGTCCTGCGATTCTACGGCGGCCACACGATGAAGGAGATCGCCGAGACGATGAACATCCCGGCGGGGACGGCCAAGAGCCTGATCCACCGGGGCCTGGCCGACCTGCGGGGAGCCATGGTCTGATCCGAACTGAGTCGTCCGAGGTCTCGACGCACGGTGATGCCGACCCAATCGCCGCCGTGCGTCGAAGGTCGAGATCGGCCGGATCCCCGCCGCGGCGGGCAGGGATCCGGTCGATCCGTACCCTGATCGCCGACCGGCGGACGGCGTGGGGACGCTAACCTTGCGTCGTCGATGGGCGGGGAGGCAGGCCGTGCCGTGGCCCCGCCACAGCCCGTCCAGCCCTCGTAGCTCAGTGGATAGAGCGTCGGTTTCCTAAACCGTGCGTCGCAAGTTCGATTCTTGCCGGGGGCGCATTTTCCCTTGTCAGACGGTTGTCGGGCGGTAGATCGGTAGGCCACTTCGGGTATTGCCCCATTGTTCTGGGGCGCACCCCGACCACTGAACCTCCTGGCCAACGAGCGATCCACATCTGCCCGGCGAGGGGACAACCCCACAGGGGAGAACAAAAACGCGAACGAGCATGTCTCGTGCACGATCGATGGCTTGGTCACTCATTGGGGGGCAAGGGGAACGCGAGCATCGTCGTTCGGTCTCGGCCGGCCGGCGGCGGCGCGATCAGGGTCCCCTCGAGAGTGACGACTCGTGCTTCTGCGGGCGAGGAGATCGCAGTCCACCGCTCCGTGTCGGGATCGAACCACCCCAGACCTCCGCATGTGGCGACGATCCCGGCTGGTGTCGGCGTCGAGCGCGGGATCGGCGTAGTCGAACACGCTTGGTCGGGAGTCGCCGATGATGTTGTTGCCGGAGTCCTGGCGGGTTCCGGCCACAACCAGCCGACCGTCGCTGACCGAGACGTCACCGACCGAGATCGGCTTGGGCAGCGGGTCCAGTGTCGACCAGGTTCCCTGTGACAAATCCAGCGACGCAACGACCGAGACATCTTCCCCGATCCGGTCGGCGCTGTTGATGACCACCAGCTGACCGTTCACGAAGCCGGATCCGAGCACGAAACCGGCATCGGCCCGATCATCGATCTGTCGCCATGCGTTGCGGTCGAGGTCGAAGACCCACGCTCGGGTCGAGCCCTCCTCAACCAGAACGAGAGAGGCGCCAGCCACGAGACCGGCCGCCCCGCCGCAACAGTCGGCGGACACGTCCAGCGGTGAAGCATCGGCCGTTGTCATGGTGCCGTCGGGGTGAATGACGCGGGTCCGAACCCGACCCACTCTCCAGTCAGAGGTTCGCTGTCGTCGGACGAGGCAAACCGTTCCGCTGCCGCCAGGACCTCAGCGGGCGGGACGAAGGTGTACCCGTCCAGCTCGGCGAGCTCCGACCCACCGGCGAGGGACTCGATCTCCGCCGCCTGATCGGCCGGGACGAGAACGACGACTCCCACCGGCGAACCGGCTCCATCGTCGAACACCCCGCCTCCGAGTCCAGTCGCAACAAACGCCTGGACGTCGAACTCTCCTCGACCCTGCACATCCGAGGCAGCCGAGACACTGGCAGCGCCAGCAGGGCGGGGACCAATCCGGGTTCCAGGTCTGGCAGACCAACTGCTTCGGGAGGTGGAAGCGTCGGTGTCAGACGCTGACGAGTCCGCGACTGCCCGACTCGATAAAGGTACCCGGCTGGGTTGTCCATCCGTCTCACCCGCTCCCAGTTCTCGAAGCCATAGGCCAGGGCCTCTGACACAGCGTCGGCGGCTCGATCGACACCGCAGAAGCCGACGAACGCTCGGATCAGGCGGGGCCGCAGCTCGACGGCGAATGCCTCGAAATCGTCGACTCCGCTCGATCCGGTCATCCCTGACGAGTAGAGCGTCGAGGAGGAGGATCGCGCACCACCGGGGATGGGTAGACCCTCAACCGTCATACGAACTAGCCTTGCCGTATGACGATGCTCAGCTTCCGCGTCGACGACCGCGACGCCGCAGAAGCCCAGCGGTGGGCTGATGCGCTCGGGGTCGATCGTTCTGAGTTGCTCCGCGAGGCGTTACGACGCCATCTGGACCGGCTGGCTTCCGAGGGTGACGCCGACCGGTGGACAGCGGAACCGATGGACGACGGCGAGCGAGCCCTGGAAGCGATCGCCGACTGGGGGCCCGCCGAGGACTGGTCGGACTGGATCGATGCAGCGGGGTGAGGTGTGGTTCGCGGCCACACCCGGCGGCGACCGACCGGTGCTGGTCCTCACCCGCGACCCGGTGGCCGACCGCATCGGTTCGGTCGTCGTCGCCGCGCTCACGCGAACGCGGCGAGGGCTCGTGTCGGAGCTCGTGCTGACCACTGACGACGGCGTCCCCACCGACAGCATCGTCAACTTCGACAACATCCACACGATCCCCCGCGAGCTCTTCCGACGACGAGTGACGACGCTCCCGGCCGGACGAATGGCCGACGCCTGCCGAATCCTGCAAGCCGCCACCGGCTGCTGAGCCGGCGTTCGGCCAGAACCCTCGCGCCGCTTCCTGCGGGGTGTCAGCGTCGATCGGCGTTTCGCTGGTGGTCTCGACCTCGGCGCTCATTGCCGCGCTTGTAGTTGCCGGTGAGCCTCGCCATCAGTTCCTGGCCGGAGGTCTCACCGACGTCATCGATGAACCGGCGGGCCCGTTCTCCCCGAGGCGTTGCGGCGTGCTTGCCATGGTGCGTGATCACGACGTCGCCGTTTTTCCGTTGCATCCACGCGAATCCGTCTGGCGGTGGCACGGTGAACAGTCTGTCCGTCGACTGGTCCCCGATGCTCGGGCTATCTAGGTCGGGCGCAGGTGTCGCTGATGGATTGCCGAACTGGTGCGCACGCACGGTCGCCATTAGTGAAGGAGTGATGCGAGATCGAGACGACACGAGGTGGCGGGACGACTGATCACCTCGGGCGGCTGGCCCCACGTTGGCAACCGACCGGTGATCCGTCACGTCGGGCGCTCGTCGGGCCGGCCGTATCGCACCCCGCTCGAAGCGCTCCCGGTCGACGGTGGGTTCATCTTCACCTTGGTGTACGGGTCGCGATCGGATTGGGTGCAGAACGTCCTCGCCGCCGGCGAGGCAACGCTCGAGGTCGAGGGGAAGGTCGTCGATCTCATCGGTGCCGAGTGATCAGCGCCGACGAAGCATTCGAACGACTTCCCCCCGGCACCAAACGTCCGCCGCGGCTGCTGAAGATCGACGAATTCCTCGCGGTGCGCCGGGCGGAGTAGGCCGAGCCGAGCCGTCAGCCCAGGTCCCTCACGCAGCTCACACCCCACACCGGCCCCTCATCTGCTAAAGCTCTTGGCCGCCTGCGCCCGCGCTGGATCCCCCTTCGCCGGTTACGAGTGCTGGGTTCGAGTCGATGGATGTAAGCGCTCCCGAACGGAGCCGACCCTGAGTGTAAGCGTAGCCGTAGTTGCCTTGTCTTACGGGCTGTCGTATGTTTTCACCTATGGCTGTCGTGAACTTTCGCACCGATGATCGTTCCGAAGCGGCGCTCGCCGAACTGATGTCGGATGGGTCCTCGGCTTCGGAAGCAATCCGCCAGGCGCTCGTCGACGCCGTTCGCTTCCGAAGGCGAGAACGGATGCGTGCCGAGTCGATGGCGCTAATGAACGATCCAGCCGACCGTGCGGAAAGCAGGCGAGTTCTGGCCGCGATGGACGAGCTTCGTGCGTGGTGACATCCACCGGCTTCGAGCGCCCCGATCCACACGAGGTCGAGAACAGCAAGGAGGTCGGTATTGCGTGATTGTCCAGTCCGACGACCTCATGCTGTCCACCCTGCTCGTGGCGCCAACCTCCCGATCTGCTGCTCCTCGATCGTTCCGTCCAACGATCATCGTCGAGGACGTGGCGACTCAGGTTCTCGTCGAACAGACATCGGCCGTCGCACCTGAACGTCTCGGCGATCTCGTCGGACGCGCAAGCCACGACGAGCTACGACAGATCGACGACGCCCTTCGGCTCGCGCTGGAACTCGACTGAGAATGCAGTGAACACCACCAGGGGAACGGCCTGCACCGGCACGCCACCTAGTCGTCGCCGCATGACGGCCGCTGCTCCATTCCCAGCCCCCGGGGTGGTGGTCACCTCGGGAAACGAAGCAGATATCGCTGACGCTGACGCTGACACTCCTCGACGCCTCTATGACGAGATCGAAGCCGAGCTCGGTCCGGTCTCGGTGCTCGTTCAGCGGCTGAGATGGCTGCACGGTGTCACCGCCGATGTCGTCTACCCGCCTGTCACCGAGACCGGGTGGATCACCGACGAAGTTCGCAGCTTTGAGGCCAACGACTTCGAGCACCACCAGATCGCCGATCCGGCAGAGGTTCCGGAGGTCAATGGGTGGCTGTGCGCTGACGCCGGGCGGATTGTCACCGGCAACATCATCCGGCTTCGACAGCCAGGTTCTGGTCGCCGCGATTCGATTCAGGAGCACAGAGCCGCTCGCATACGTGCCGGAGCGTTGTGCTCCTCCCAAGCCGGCGCCGAACGTTATCCGGTGGGCGCTCGACCCTTGTTAGGCCGTCGTCGACCCGGCGGTCTCACGATCCGGATTGCCGGTTCTCACTCGCTCGCTATCCGATCCGGTCAGATAGCCAGTCCTCGGCCAAGTCTGGGGCTGGCCCGAGATTCCCTGTGCTCGAACAAGGCTTGAATCTGGCGAAGATCTCCTGCCGCATGAAGGGATTTCCGGCATTCTCATCGATCGCCGTCGAGTGCGCTTCGCCCGGCTGATGGGCAAAGGTAGAGGCCGCTGTGGCCGACTCCCAGACGGTAACCGTGGCAGCGAACAGCGGAGGTCTGCTCGCCCCCATGGCCCAGATCACCCCAGGAGCGGTGAGGAATTGCTTCTGAACCCGATTCGACGCCCGAGTCGAAGCAAGCGACCGGCGCAGCCGAAGTAGGCCAAGGGTGATCACGACAACGGGCCCGTCGTAGGCGACGTGATCGTCGCCGAGTTCGGTCGGGAAACCCGGCCAATCTCCATGCGATCGCAGCGGCACCATCCGGACCGTCAACCCCTCCGCGAACATCTCGACGAGCGGACTCTTCGACTCCAGGCAGCTATCGAGCGATGCTTCGTCATCCCAGAAGGCCGACCACATTGCTCGACCGAAAGCGGGGTCAGGAATGACCGAGTCCGTGAATCGAGCCGCCAGACCCGCCCGTGCATCACGGAGCCCCGGCACGGTCTGGGGCGATGGCGGCCGCACCCGGAATGACTTGATCAATCCGACATCTGCAACGTGCAACGACGCGATCATGAAGCAACCTCAATTCCGCCCGCTTGCACGGTAGTCCATCACGTGGCGACGGTCAGCGCTTCGCACCACGGCACCGACAACTTGCCAGGAGATCACTGTTTTCTGAGACACCGAGCCGCTCGGTATCACCGCTCCGGAATCCCGCTCCGCCGCGCCCGGGTGCCGGCAATCCAGCGCACGGCGGGAAACGCCTGGGCCGCCCATATCGGGAGCGCCGTAGCGCAGGCCTCGACGTCATCGGGCCGCACGGTTTCGGCCTATACGAGCGACCCGCAGCGGGACCTGCTTGACGTGTGTCACCTACGGAGGGTGTGCAAGGGGGTGCAGCCGTCGTGACCGCCGGGGGCGAGTCCTGTTGGCCACCGACAGGGCCGATGCGCTCAAGGCCGGGTGACGTTGCGCCGATGACCCACCGACGGCCTCAAGGCATCTCGCCGAAACGGGGCGTCGATCGCTGACCGAGCCGGCCCCGGCAGGTCCACTGCCGACGGTGACATGACCCCCCACACTGCCCTCCTCCGCATCGTCGTGGCTCTGGCGACTCTGGTCGCCGCCGCCACCGTCGCCCCGCCCCCGGCCGCCGCGGCGGCGCCCACCGCCGAGGTCGCCTCACTCGGCGGGTGCACCATCGCCGCCCCGGACGGCGAGTTCGCCCGGGAGGTCTCGCTCTCGGCCGGCCACGCCCGGGTGTGGCGCCTCTACCAGGCCTTCTTCCTCCGCCAGCCCGACCGGGGCGGCTTCGACTACTGGCTCTCGGTTCGATCCAATGGCTACGGCCTCGGCGCCATCGCCTACCAGCTCTCCACCTCGGCCGAGTTCCAGAACCGCTACGGCAACCTGAGCAACGACCAGTACGTGTCCCTCGTCTACAACAACGTGCTGTGCCGCCAACCCGACTCCGGCGGCCTGGCCTATTGGCGGGGCCTGCTCGACTCCGGCCAGCTGTCCCGCTGGGACATGATGGTCAACTTCGTCGAGCTCGAGGAGTACATGACCCGCACCGGGACCTGCCACAGCTTCTACCCCCAGCTGTCGGCCGGGCTGGGTCACTGCTCCGAGACCCGGAGCCCCCTCAGCCAGGCCTCGCTGGGAACCGACGGCTACCGGGCCCACGACTCGAACGTGAACCGGCTGGGCGGCGGCACCGGATCGTTCCGGGGCGTCGAGGTCGACGTGGCCCGGGCCCAGATCCTGTCCACCGGGCACGATCGCTGCTCCGTGGCCTCCATCAACGCCAACTGGCTCGTGGCGGCCGAGAAGGACCGGGCCAATCCGGGCGTCCTGGGCCTCGGCATCGTCGACGGCCGCCACGTCAAGAACTCCTCCGACCGGTCCGACCGCGGCGTGTTCGGGCTCCGCTTCGACACCCACCCCGCCAGCGTCGTCGAGGTGTGGCCCGGCGACACCCTCTCCGCCGACGACACCCGCCTCAACAGCGTCATGTGGCACGACGGCCGGGCCCTGCTGGAACAGTGGTACGCCGCCGCCGAGCTCTCCCCCTACCTCGGGGTGCTGGCCCCCGACCAGATCGTCAAACCCAACGAGTGGGCCTGGGCCGCCGCCGGGGTCCCCCTCCTCGTCGACGGTCAGCTCGACGGCGACTTCTGGTCGGACGTGAGCAACGACCCCTACACCTATCTGACCCTTCGCCACACGTTCGTCGCCATGGACCAGGACACCAACCGCCTGGTGTTCGGCGGTACCACCAACCTCACCGTGCCCGACCTCGTGGCCTGGGCCGGGGGCAACGGCTACGACGACCTCATCAAGTTCGACGGGGGCGGTTCGGCCGAGTTCAACATCGGGGGCACGGCCGTCGTCGCCGGCACCGGCCGGGACATCCCGGTGTGGCTCGGGGTCGGCTGCTGACGCAACCGGCGTCGCGGTGGACGGCGGTCCGTCGGGCGTGTGGACTGGATCCATGTCCGACGACGGAGTGCCGTCATGACCGACCCGACCCGCGACCTCGAGCGACTGGTCGAGCGGGATCAGGCCATGCTCGGCTGCCCCTATTCCCTCTTCGCCGAGCTGCGGGACGCACCGCAGGCCCTGGTGTGGAGCGAGGCCATGGGAGCGTGGCTGGCCACCCGGCACGACGTGGTGCTGGAGATCCTGCGCGACACCGACACCTGGTCGAGCCGGTCGCCGGCCTCGGTCGGTGGCCGCAACGACGCCATGCGGAGGGCCATGGCCACCCTGGCCACCGAGCCCGGCATGCCCGACGTCATCGCCGCCGTCTCCAGCGACCGCCGGGCTGCCGCGGTGCTGCTCAACGCCGACCCCCCGGCCCACGTCCGCCAGCGCCGAGCCGTCAACCGGGCCTTCCGGCCGGCCCGGATCCGGGCCATGGAACCGATGGTCCGCCAGGTGTCCGACGAGCTGATCGACCGGTTCGCCGACCGGGGCCGGGTCGAGCTGGTCCGTGACTACGCCGTGCTGTTGCCCATGGAGATCATCGCCCGGGCCCTCGGGGTGGGTGACGACGACATCCTCACGTTCAAGGCGTGGTCGGACGACATGGCCATCCCGATCGGCAACGCCTCGCCCACCGTCGACCAGGTCCGCCACTACCTGCGCAGCTCCCGGGACTTCGGCGACTACTTCGCGGCCAAGCTGGAACAGCGACGGACCGAACCCGACGACGATCTGATCAGCGACGTGGCCAACGCCGAGGTCGACGGGGCACCCCTGACCATGGCCGAGCAGCTGTCGATGTGCCAGCAGTTCCTGCTGGCCGGCAACGAGACCACCACCAAGCTGATCACCAACCTCGCCTACCACCTGGCCACCCGGCCCGAGCTGCGGACCGAGCTCGACCGGGACTGCGCCCTGGTGCCGGCGCTGGTCGAGGAGGCCCTCCGGTTCGAGGCCCCCGTCCAAGGACTGTTCCGGGTGGCCCGCCACGACGTGACCTTCCGCGGCGTGGAGGTGCCGGCCGGGGCGTCGGTGTGGCCCGTCTACGCCGCCGCCAACCGCGACCCGTCGGTCTACGGCGCCCCAGAACTGTTGACGGTCGACGGCTCGAACGAGGCCGACCACCTCGCGTTCGGCCACGGCGAGCACTACTGCATCGGCGCCGGCCTGGCCCGCCTCGAGGCCCGGGTGGCGGTCGAGGCCATCCTCGATCACCTCCCCCATCTCGCCCTCGCTCCCGGCTACGAACCGAGCTACGAGGACAGCTTCCTCCTGCGGGGCCTCCGAACCCTCGACCTCACGTTCGATCCCCGCCTCTGAGCCGGGCCGCGAGCTCAGCGGGGCTCCCGTCGAGGTCGAGACCCAGCCACCGGAACCAGTGGAGATAGAAGTGGCGGATCTTCGACTCCTGGTAGGAGGCGAAGATCACCTCCTGGCCCTCCTGGGCCTTCAGTCCCTGCTGCACGAGGGGGAGGTTGAGGGAGTCCTGCTGGAAGATCTTGGCCAGCAGACCCAGCTCGGGGGCGGCCGTCCAGTCGTCGGCCGATGTCGTCGCCGATCCCGGTCGGCGGATCGATCGACATGAGGGGCACGTCGTCCATGCCGGGGAGGTTGGGGCCGCCGACCCAGGTGCACAGGTGGGGGTCGGCCTGGGTCTGAGGTCCGTCGAGGTGGTTGCCGTCGGCGTCGAAGTGGCTGGTACGGCCCTCGAGGTCGGTGACCTCGACCCGGCGCTCCTCCACCCGCTCATAGACGTGGCCGCTGAGGGGGTGGCGCCATCGGGCGAAGTGCCTGCCGTCGGGCAATCGCTCCCACCGGGGCATGCCGGCCAGGTGGGGGCTTTCCACCGCGTGGGCCGACATCGCTCGGCTGTAGTGGCCGAAGATGTCGTACTTCGAGTTGGCGTCGCCCAGGCTCTCCATCAGCGTCGGGTGGGTGGCCACCACGTGGTAGCTCTCCATGAACGCCTCCTGGCACGTCTTCCAGTTCATGGGCATGAGCTTGCGGACGTGGGCCGCCTTGTAGCGCCGCTCGAACGGCACGGCGTCGAAGTGGTCGGCGAGATCACCGAGATGGTCGGCCAGCGGTGGGGCGTGGCGATCCGGATTGAGGAACACGAACCCGTGCCACGTGTCGACCAGGGCCTCGGGGAGGCCGTAGTCGGCGACGTCGACGTCGGGGAAGTCCCACTGGCACGGGATCTCCTTGACCCGACCGTCGAGCTCCCAGCACCAGCCGTGGAAGGCGCACCGCAGGTTCGTGGCCCCCCGACCGTCGCCGGCCCGCAGCTTGCGGCCCCGGTGGAGGCAGGCGTTGCGGTAGGCCTTGATCTCGTCCGTCCCGGTCCGCACGACCAGGAACGACAGGTGGGCGATGTCGTAGACGTGGTAGTCACCGACCTCGGGGATCTCCTCCTCCAGGCACACCAGCTGCCACACCTTCGACCAGAGGCGCTCGACCTCGAGGTCGTGGACGGCCCGGTCGTGGTAGACGCCGGCCGGCACCCGGGTGTTGCCGGGCGGGAGCGGTTCACCGACCCGGCGAAGGATCTCCGACACCGGGTGGGTGTCGGCGTCGAACAGCTCGTCGTAGGTGATACCGGCCGAACGTCCGGTTCCCGTCCGGGTCTCGGTCATGGGCCCACCTCCGCTGGCGGTGCACCCCGGCGCCGGTGGGCCACCGGGTAGGCGACCGGGTCGAGAGGGGCACCGGACGTCTGGTCGCTCCGGCCGAGGGCGGGGTTGGTGCCGGCCCTGGTCTCGTAGACGACGTCGTCGCCGGCGTAGCGCACCGTGTAGCCCCGGCGGCGGCGGTCGCGGCGCAGGTTGCCGCCCGAGCCGTGAACGGTGAGGGCGTGGAAGGCCAGGAGGTCGCCGGGCTCCATGTCCCAGGTCACCAGGTCGAACTCGTGGCGGCTGGCGTCGATGTCGGGCATGGGCTCGTAGTCGGGGTTGTGCTCGTAGTCGTAGCCGCCGGCGGCGAACGTGCGGGGCTGGAACCAGCGGTTCCACCGGTGCGACCGGCGCACGAACTCGAGGGCCCCGCTGTCGGCCGTGACCGGATCGAGGGTCACCCACAGCGACAGCAGCTGCCGGCCGGCCACGGGCCAGTACGGCTGATCGTTGTGCCACGGTGTCGGGCTGTCCGTCGACCGCTCCTTGACGAACAACTGGTCGTAGAACAGCTGAATCGTGTCGGCGTCGAGGAGTTGCGCCGCCACAGCAGGCAGCGGCGATTCGAGGCAGTAGCGGGCGAAGCGCCGATCGGACCGCCAGTTGTCGAAGTTGCCGTGGAACCGCCCGCCCCCGGCGACGTCGTAGCCGTGGTGGCCCGGCGCGGGGTGGGCGATGTCATCGTCGACGGCGGCGGCGAGCAGGTCGAGCCAGCCGCCGTCGAGCAGGCCCCGCAGCACCACCACCCCGTCGGTGGCGAACGCTGTGATCTCGTCGTCGGTGAGCGGTCGGAGCGGTTCGTGGTTCACCGTCGACTCGACGGGGGTCGGCTCGGAGGGCGTCGGCTCGGTGCTCACACCACGCTGCTCCCCCCGCACACGTTGATGACCTGACCGGTCACGTAGGCGCCGGCCTGGCTGGCCAGGAACAGGACGGCCCCGGCCACGTCGTCGCCGGTGCCGAGCCGCCGCAGGGGCAGGGTCTCCTCCACCGCCTCGAGGCGGACGGGGTCGGTCCAGAGGGCCTCGGCGAAGTCGGTCTTGATGAGACCGGGGGCGATGGCGTTGACCCTGATGTTGTGGGGGCCGTACTCGACGGCCAGGTTGCGGGCCATCTGATGTTCGGCCACCTTGGAGATGGCGTAGGCCCCCAGGTCGTGCGAGCCCTTGAGGCCGGCGATGCTGGCGATCAGGGTCACCGATCCCCCCTCGCCCCGCTCCACCATCTGGGGCAGCACCATGCGGCACAGGGCGAACGTGGATTTGACGTTGGTGTCGAGGATCTTGTCGAAGGCGGCGTCGGGGAGGTCGGCCATCGGACCGTGGTAGGGGTTGACGGCCACGTTGGGCACGAGCGTTGTGATCTTGCCCCACCGATCCATCACGGTGTCGACCAGGTTCTGGAGCTCCTCCCGCTTGCCGGCATGGCAGGGGACGGCGATGGCCTCGCCCCCGTTGGCCGCCCAATCCCGGTTGATCTCCTCGGTCACCGCCTCGCAGGCATCGGCCTTGCGACTCGACACCGTGACCTTGGCCCCGGCCTGGGCCATGCGGGCGGCGATGGCCTTTCCGATTCCCTTGGTCGACCCGGTGACCAGGGCCACCTCACCGCTGAAATCGAACATGGTCATGGTCTCCTCCTCTGACGATGCTGCCACGACCCTGGGAGTCTGGCACCGCCGGACCGGGTGGCGCCCGTTCGCCGCCCGCATCGACTCCTGCCAGGCCGGCGCCCCGACCCGACACCCGGGCGTGCGGTGCCACCTTCGACCACCATGATCGAGCTAGAACGCCGGGACGACGTCTTCGTCTGACCATGACGGCCGGGGAGAGCCGCCGGTGGAAACCACGTTCACTCGGGCCTTCGCCGCCG
This sequence comes from Acidimicrobiales bacterium, assembly GCA_050330635.1. Classification (GTDB taxonomy): domain Bacteria; phylum Actinomycetota; class Acidimicrobiia; order Acidimicrobiales; family SZUA-35; genus CADEDH01. Next base: position 34,520 of record JBHJNQ010000001.1, read on the forward strand.
CCATCGACGAGATCGAGGCCTCCGACAGGGCGGCCGCCGCCCTGGTGGTGCGGGAGGACCGCGGCTACCGGCGCGCCAACGAGCTCGACCGGTCTACCGCACCGTCCGTCAGATCAGCTCGCCGGGCCGAACGGCGACCACGCCGTCGAGTTCCATGATGGCGGCCAAGGCACCGGCGAGCTCCCGGGCCCGGAACGGCTGACCCGACAGCCACGGGTGGAGGGCGATGAAGAGATGGCGGCCGCCGTCGTCGGCCATCACCTCGGCCGACTCGACCAGTAGCCGGCAGTAGCGGTCGATGGGGACCCGGCGGGTGCCCATCGTGTGGGCGTCGTCGGCGGTCAGCAGCAGCGGCACCGACCACAGCGCACCGCTCGGCACGTGCATCGGGTAGGGCTGCTCGTCGTTGACCCAGTCGCACACGTAGCGGACACCGGCCTCGGCCAGCAGGGCCGGAGTCCGTTCCGACTCGTTGTACTCGATGCCGAACCAGCCCTCGGGTCGGGCGCCGGTCACCCCGGCCACGGCGTCGAGGGAGGTGTGGATGTAGGCCCGCTCCTCCTCCTCGCTCATCCGGCTGGAGATCATGCGGCTGAGCGAGATCCCATGGCCCACCAGCTCGCAGCCCCGCTCGTGCACGTGGCGGGCCAGCCACGGGTAGCGCTCGACGGTGAGGGCGTCGATGGCCACCAGCGGCGGGATGCTGTGGCGCTCCAGCAGGTCGAGGAGGCGGAAGATCCCGACCCGGTGCCCGTACTCCCGGTGGGTGTGCTTCACGTAGTCGGGGAACGGCAGGGGACCGAACCCGCCGGGCAGCCGCCGGTTGGTGATCGCCCCCTCCGGTGGTCGCCACTCCAGGTACTCGAGCACGACGAGCACCGACACGGCCAGCCGGGCCCCGCCCGGCAGCGGTCGGACCTCCCGGGCCACGATCGGCGACCAGTCGTAGTGGCCGTGATCGGGTCCCGGCCGTCGCTCAGCGGGCATGGTCGGCGGCGGCGGCGACCGCGCCGTCGTAGTGGTGGGCCAGGTAGTGCTCGGCGATCTCGGCCGCCGTGCACTGCCACACCCCGTCGTGACCGAGGATGTACTCCGGGGTCTCGTCGAGGTAGCGGATCCGGTGCGGGGCGCCGGTGGTGTAGGGGTGCAGGGCCAGACACATCACCCTCCCGCTGTCGGCCCCCTCCTCGTAGAGCTGGTCGAACTGGGCCGTGCAGATCCGCTTGAAGTAATCGGCCTCGTAGTGCTCGTTGTAGACCGGTGTGTCGTTCAACTCGATGGAGTACGGCACCGAGACCAGCCGCCCCGACTCGACGGCGATGGGGACGGGCTGATCGTCGTGGAGCCAGTCGGCGTGGTAGATCAGCCCGGCGTCGGCCATCAGGTCGGGGGTGGCGAGCGTGTTGGAGATGGCCGGGCCGAGCATCCCCTTCAACGGCTGACCGGTGGCCCGAAGGCAGCTCTCGGCGGTATCACGGTAGAAGGCCCGCTCCTCGTCCTCGGTGAGCGTGGTGAGGTAGCGGGTGTTGTAGATCCCGTGCGACATGAGCTCCCACCGGCGGCTGATCATCGCCTCGCCGATCTCGGGGAAGTGATCGAGCACGGCGAAGTTGAGCGACACCGTGCACCGCACGTCGTGGCGGTCGAGCACGTCGAGGAGACGCCAGAACCCGACCCGGTTCCCGTACTCCCGCTCGGCGTAGCCCTGCACGTCGGGATGGGGCGATCGGGGCCACGGGTTGCGGAGCCCATCGCGGGGTGGGAGGTATTCGTAGAACTCGACGTTGGGTGCCACCCAGAACGCCACCCGGGCATCGCCCGGCCACCGGATCGGGGGCCGATCGATGATGGGGCTGTAGGCGATGCGGTCGATCGGCAGCGGCCGGTCAGCCATCGAGCCTCCTCGTCAGGTCGTCGTAGCCGGGGGGCGGGCCGAACGTGCCGGACAGGTCGGGTGGGCCCTGGTAGAGCCAGACCAACCGGCGCTCGGCGAAACGCCAACCGGCGCCGGTGCGGACATAGGTATCGTCGTAGTAGCCGTGGTAGAGGGTGGTGCGCCCAGTGGCCGTGCGGGCGACCTCCTGCATGTAGCGGCGGCCGGTGCCGCTGTCGCCATCGACGGTGGCCGTGCCGCTGCCGGCGCTCTGGAGAACCGCCTCGAACAGCCCCATGGCGGCGGCGAACGCCCCGGCCAGGGCGGCGCGGCCCACGACGGGGCCACGACCGATGTTCCAGATTCCATCGTCGGCCCACGTGTCGAGCCAGGCACCGCGGTCGTTCCGGCAGACGGCATCGGCGTAGGCGTGGGTCAGGTCGTCGATGGCAAACCGGTCGTTGTCCACCATCTACGCACCCTTCCATGCGACCCCACCCGACGCCAGTCGAGCGAGGCTCGGCATCGGGCGACAGCCGAAGTGAACCCGATCGCCACATGGGTGATCCCCCGGCGGAGCGCGGCCGGGCCACGCCCGCCGCCACCCCCGTCGAACCCCGGTTCGTCGCCCGTTCGCCGGCATACTCCAGGATGGCCAGCATCGACGACGCCCGACTCGCACTCTTCCTCGACTTCGAGAACCTGGCGCTCGGCACCCGCGACTCGCTGTCGACGGCGTTCCGGTTCGCTCCCCTGGCCGACGCCCTGGCCGACCGGGGGCGGGTCATCGCCCGACGGGCCTACGCCGACTGGTCCTACTTCGACGCCGAACGCCGTGACCTGGCCCGCCATCACGTCGAGCTGATCGAGATCCCCCAGCGCATGGGGGCCAGCAGGAAGAACGCGGCCGACATCAAGCTGACCGTCGACGCCCTGGAGATCGCCTACTCCCGGGACTGGATCGACACCTTCGTCCTCGGCACCGGCGACTCCGACTTCACCCCCCTCGTCCACAAGCTGCGGGAGCTCAACAAGCGGGTCGTGGGGATCGGGGTCCGAGACTCGACGTCGCGCATGCTGCCACCGGCGTGCGACGAGTTCCTGTTCTACGACGACCTGATCTCCACCCTCGACAACGACGCCGACACCGAGACCGGGAGCGACGACACCGACGTGCTCACCGAGGGCCCCGGCCCCGACCTAGCCGAGCTGGTGCTCGGGGCCCTCACCGGCCTGGAGCGATCGGGAGCGGGGCCCGTGCGGGCCTCGGAGCTCAAGCGGGCGGTGCTGCGACGCGATCCCACGTTCTCGGAGTCGGCCCACGGGTTCCGGGCCTGGGGTGAGCTGGTCCGGTCGCTGGCCGCCAGCGACACGATCCACCTTGAGGACGACCGCGACCACCCCGGCAATCCCGTCGTGGTCCTCACGGCCGACACCCAATCGCAGGCCGACGCCTTCCAGACCCTGGTCACCGCCGTCACCGAACTCGCCGGCAGCGACGGCTGGGCCCCCATGTCGGGCCTCAAGAGCTGGATGGTCGACCGCCGCCCGGGTTTCACCGAAGCCTCCCTCGGCTATCGCAGCTTCCTCGAGTTCTGCCGGGCCGGCCAGGCCCATGGTCTCGTCGCCATCGAACGCTCGGGCCGCCAGTACCGGGTGGCGGTCGAAACCACCCGGACCAGCTGAACGAACGCCGCCACCTGGTTCGTCGCCCCGGCCTCAGCCGGCGGCGGCGATGGCCGGGCGTCGGCCGGAGCCTCAGCCGGCGGCGGCGATGGCGGCCGAGACGAGACCCTCGCCCCGCTCGTCTCCCAGGAGACCCTCCTCCATGCGGTTCATCATGTAGGCCACGGTCATGCGCCGGTCGAGCACGTTCACGATCGACGAGCCGCCCCAACCACCCCAGAAGCAGATCCTACGATCCTCCGGCAGGTGGGGGACCGTCTCGTTGGGCAGGGCGTAGCCGATGCCGAAACGCACCGGCAGGCCGAGCACGAGGTCGACGCCGTCGGCCTGGACGCGGAAGATCTGCTCGATGGTCTCGGGCCGGAGGAACTGTTGGCCGTCGGCCATGCCACCGTTGCTCACGATCGATTGGAGCTTGGCGATGGACCGTGCGTTGCCGTGGCCGTTGGCGGCCCCGATCTGGGCTTGGCGCCATTCGGGCGTCCACGCCGCCTCGGCACCGGGCGCCGGACCGGTGAAGGTCTTCGCCACCACCGACTCGGCGTCCAAGGTGGCCAGGTCGAACGGCAGCGGGGGCGGGGGGATCACGTCGGCCACGCGCCCGAACTCCGACGGCGCCAGGCCGATGTGGAAGTCGGACCCGAGGGGGCCGGCCAGCTCGGCGGCCAGGAAGTCACCCAGCTTCTTGCCGGAGACGCGGCGGACCACCTCACCCACCAGGTGGCCCTGGTTGAGGGCGTGGTAGCCCGACGCCGTGCCCGGCTCCCACCACGGGGCCTGGGCGGCCAGCCGGGCGGTCGAGGTCTCCCAGTCGTAGATGTCGGCCACCTCGACCGGTTGGTCCCATCCCGACACCCCCGACGTGTGCGACAGGAGGTGGCGGACGAGCACCCCCTCCTTGCCGTTGGCGGCGAACTCCGGCCAGTACGTCGCCACCGGGGCGTCGAGGTCGAGCTCGCCCCGATCGACGAGCACGAGGGCGCACAACGCCGTGACGGTCTTGGTGCTCGACCAGACGTTGGTGATCGTGTCCCACTCCCAGGGGGTGGTGCGGGCCTCGTCGGCGTGACCGCCCCACAGGTCGACGACGAGCTCGCCCTCGAGCATCACCGCCACCGAGGCGCCGCAGTCGGCCCCCGAGGCCAGGTTGGCGCCCAGCAGGTCGGCCATGGCCGAGAAGCGGGGGTCGCACTCACCGTGCACGGTCGTCGCATCAGATTCCATCGATGCGACCCTAACACCGCCCCTCAAACCTCGTCCCGGTCCCGAACCACCGCCCTCGACGGCGTCGGTCTGGTAGCTCATCGCCGACACCGAGGCCGGTCAACGGATCGTCCGGGGCGGGCGGATCACCGGGGGCCGCTATCGGGAGAACAGTTCGTCGAAGAACGGGTTGCGGAACGGGCCGGTGGGCGGGGGACCCCGGGCCGGCCTCCGTGGAGGCTGCCGGTGGCCCGCCGCTCACAGGCACGTCGGCCACGAGGAGAGGGGACGGTCGGCGCCGCTCTGGAACGGCCGCTTTCCGTAGCGGTCGAGGAACTCCGCCAGCGCCCGGCGAGTGTCGGCCGGGTCGATGATCTCGTCGATCTTCATCACCCCCGCGCCGTCGTAGGGGTCGGTGGCGTCGCGCAGCGCATCGGCCCGACGCTGCAGTTCGGCGGCCCGCTCTCCCGCCGGTAGCGAGGCCAGCTCCGTGCCGTACAACACGTTGGCCCCGACGTCGGGATCCATGAACCCGATCTCGGCCCCCGGCCACGCCAGGATCGAATCGAAGCCCTGGTCGGGGCCGCCGAGGCTGAAGAACGCCAGCCCGAACGCCTTGCGAAGCACGATCGTGATCTTCGGCACCCCGCTCAGGCGGAGGCACTGTTGGGCCGCGATCGCCTTGTGGAGCAGGCGATCGTGTTCGACCTGCTTACCCACCATGAACCCCGGCACGTCCTGGAGGGTGACGATCGGCAGCGAGAACGAGTCGCACAGCAACACGAGGCGGGTCATCTTCTGGATGGCGTCGGGGCCCAACACCCCGGCCTGGAACATGGGATTCGACGCCACGACCCCCACCGGATGGCCGGCGATGCGGGTCAGGGCGCACACCACGCTCCGGCCCATCTGGGGTCGGATCTCGACGAAGTCGCCACCGTCGACGAGCCGGCCCAGCACCCGGCGCATGTCGTAGGCCCGGCGCCGATTGTCGGGCACCAGGTCATACAGGCCCGGGTCGGGCTCGATCACCTCGTCGAAGGGGAGCCGGGGTGGCGGCTCGTGGATGTTGGACGGGAGAAACGAGAGGAACCGGCGGATCAGCTCGTAGGCCTCGTCGTCGTGTTCGGCGATCTGGTCGATCTGGCCGGTCAACCGGGCGTGGACATCGACCCCGCCCAGCTCCTCGAACCCGACCTCCTCCCCCGTCGCCACCTCGACCACCCGGGGCGACGTCACCGCCATCGACGTGCCCCTGACCTGCACGACGAAGTCGCTGTGGGCCGAGTAGAACGACGAACCGCCGAAGCTCTGGCCGACGATGGCGGTGGCCATCGGCACCTGGCGCTGCCGGACGGGGAGGAGACCGCCGGGGGTGACCTCGACGAAGCCCTCGGTGCCGAGGGTGTCGGGGATGCGGGCCCCGCCCGTCTGACCGAAGTGCACGATCGGGTTCCCCGCCCGGAACGCCGCCTCGACGAGGCGATCGAGCTTGCGGCTGCCGACGATGCTGCTGCTCCCCCGCCGCACCGTCACGTCGTCGCCCCACACGGTGACCGGGCGCCCGTCGACGAGGCCATGGCCACCGATCTTGCCGTCGCCCGGCGTCGTGTCGCGGTCGGCGGGATTGGCCGAGCGGGAGAACGTGCCGACCTCGACGAACGACCCGTCGTCGAGGAAACGGCTCAGATGGTCGCGGATGGTGCGTTCGCCACGCTCGTGGATGCGGGCGACCCGGGCCACCCCACCGAGCTCGCGCCTGATCGTCTCGCGGCGACGGCGGAGGTCGGTGACCGCGGCCGGCAGCGCGTCAACCTCGGCTCCGCCCCCATCGTGTTGCTCGTCGTCGCTCATGGCACGGCAACCTAGTGGGGGACGGTGACGGTGAGGAATCAGCCGGCGAGTTCGGCTCCCACACCCGGCCCCGACCCCGGCGGCAACCCCGGCCTGACCCGGAGGCGGCCGGCGCCTAGCCTCGACCTGCGATCGAGGGCCCCACCGACAGGAGACACCGATGCCGACAGACCGGATGGCACCGATGAACGAGCTCGCCTTCTACACGCTGGCCGGCGCTCCCGAGACGCCCCGGGAGCTCATCGACGAGGTGTGCACGGCCGAGGAGCTCGGCATCGGGGCCGCCTTCATCAGCGAGCGGCTCAACATCAAGGAGGCGGCCACCATCTCCGGCGCCGTCGGGGCGGTGTCGGAGCGGATCCGGATCGCCACCGCCGTCACCAACCACAACACCCGCCACCCGATGGTCACCGCGGCCCACGCCATGACCATGCATCACCTCACCGGCGGGCGGTACTCGCTCGGTCTCGGTCGCGGCATCGACCGGGCGTTTCGGGCCTACGGCCTGGACCCGATCACCACCGCCCAGATGGAGGACGTCGCCGGCCTCCTGCGGCGCCTCTGGCGAGGCGAGACCGTCATCGACCACGACGGGCCGGCCGGGCGGTACCCGGCCCTGGCCATTCGCGGCGCCGGCGAGCAGTTCATCCCGCTGACGCTCACGGCCTTCGGGCCGAACTCGTTGGCGCTCGGGGGCCGCTGCTTCGACGCCGTCGTCCTCCACACCTTCTTCACCGACGAGACCACCGCCCGGGTCACGGCGGCGATCAGGACGGCGGCCGAGCGAGCCGGCCGCGACCCCGCCTCGGTCCGGGTGTGGTCGTGTTTCGCCACCATCGGAGACCACCTGCCCGAACCGGTGCGACTGAAGAAGACGGTCGGCCGCATGGCCACCTACCTCCAGGCCTATGGCGACCTGATGGTCGACACGAACCGCTGGGATCGGTCCGTCCTCGACCGGTTCCGGGCCGACCCGCTGGTGGCCCGATTCCCGGGCGCCATCGACGCCATCGCCACCACCGACCAGCTCGAGCACATCGCCACCCTCATCCCCGAGGAGTGGCTGGCACCCGCCGCCACCGGCAGCGCCACGCAGTGCGTCGAGGCCATCCGGGGCCAGTTCGATCTGGGGTGCGACGGCGTCATCCTTCACGGCGCCAGCCCCGCCCAGCTCGCACCGATCGTCGAGGTCTACCGGGCCACCCGGCCGGCCGGCCGGTTCGACCACCTCGCCGCCAACCCTGCCGGTTGAGCACCGAGGAAACGATCGGCCCGGCGCCGATCACCTCCCCGGTGGCGGTGTAGACCCGGTCGTCGGCCATGCTCGGGTCGCCATTGCGGTCGTCGCCATCGAGGTCGCTGTCGTAGTCAGCGCCATCGAGGTCGTCGCCACTGCGGTCGTAGACATCGAAACCCGCCGCTCCCGATGTCAGGCGGCGAAGGCGTAGGCCGCTACCGGCCAGCCGAGCATCGTGTCGCGGTAGGTGCGCACCGCCTCGGCCTCACCACCGGCGCCCACGACCACCATGAGTGGCAGCAGGTGCTCCTCCCGGGGATGGCAGGCCCGGCCCCCGGGCGCCTCGGACCACCGGGCCAGTGCCGCCGGCCGGTCTGCCGGGTCGAGGGCCAGCGCCTTCTCCAGCCACCGGTCGAAGGCGGTGGCCTCCGACGCCGACACCCGGAAACTCAGGTCGTGGACGCTGAGCCCCGAGCCCAGGATCATCACGTTCTCGTCACGCAGCGGGGCCAACGCCCGTCCGAAGGCCACGTGCTCGGTCGGATCGAGCCCGGTCCGCAGCGACACCGCCACGATCGGGACATCGGCCTCGGGCCACGACACCGCCACCGGCACGAACACCCCGTGATCCCAGCCGTAGCCGGCGTCGAGAGCCACCTCGATCCCGGCCGACGCCCCCAGCTCGGCCACCCGGCGGGCCACGGCCGGCGACCCCGGAGCCGGATAGGTCAGCCGGTAGGTGTGGGGCGGGAACCCCCCGTAGTCGAAGATGAGGCCGGGCCGCTCCCCCGACGCCACCGTGACCGTGGGCGCCGCCCTACGGGTTGAGGCTAGCCCTCGATGCGGTACCGGAGCTCGCCCTCGATCGACCGCACGGTGGCCCGACCGGTGAGACGGAGGTGCTCCAGGTGGGCGAACGTCTCGCTGTCGGCCATCGGACCCCACGACGTGGGTTTGAACAGGTGCATCGAATACTGGGGCACCGTGAGCTCGTGACCCGGGGTGTTGGCCGCCGCCTCGATGAGCGTGTTGAGCCGCTCGTGGTGGTGCTCGACGATCTCGGTCGTCCGTTTCGACAGGTTCCCGAACTCGAGGCCGTGGGCCGGGAGCACGGTGGTCACCTCGTCGAAGGTGTGCATACGGTCGAGAGAGGTGAAGAAGTCGGCCAGCGGGTTCCGCTGGGCGGTCAGCCCCGAGATGTGGGGCGTGATCGTGGGCAGCAGGTGGTCGCCCGACACGAACAGACCCTCGGTGGGGTCGAGCAGGCACAGGTGGTCGACCGTGTGGCCCGGCGTGTGGACCGCCACCCATTCCCGGTCGCCGAGGAGCAGGACCTGACCGTCGATCACCCGCCGGGACGGCTTCGGCGGTTGCCACCGCTTGCTCATCAGCAGCGGCAGGATCCGCCACCGGAACCGCTCCCGCCACTGGTGGTCGGGGGCCGGTCCGCCCCACGGCACCGGCCGGTCCCACGGGGAGTGGCGTTCCCGGTTCATCAACCGCATCAGGGCCTTCTCGATGCGGCCCATCTGCACGTCGTAGTCGTCGGAGGCCACCACCTCCCGCACGAGGTCGTCCTCCTCGTGGGGATCCCAGTAGGTCTTGAAGTTCTCGTGGGTGACGAGTTCGGCCCCGGTGGCGGCCCTGATCCGCTGGGCCGCCCCGTAATGGTCGGGATGGGAGTGGGTCACGACGACCGTGTGGACCCGGCGCAGGGGTAGGGCGGCCTTGTCGAGCTTGTCGACGAGGATCTTCCACGAGCTGCTGCTGGGCATCCCGGGATCGATGAGGGCGACGCCCTGGCTGTCCTCGACGGCGTAGCAGTTGACGTGCCCCAGCCCGGGCATGTCGAGGGGAAGCTGGATGCGGTACACGCCCGAAGCCAGCTCGGTCACCTCGTCGATCGGTGGTCGGCGTTCCTCGCGCATCGTGCTCACTCCCCAGACGGTAGGCGCCCGCCGGGGCCGGGAGCGAACCCATTGGGGCCCACCCGACGGCGGAGGGCCGACCGCGCTACGTCGGTTGGGGTCGGCGATCCGCCTGGAGGAGGGCGGCGAGAGCCCCGTCGTCGAGGGCTTCATCGACGGCTCCCACCAGATGAGCGACGTCGTCATCGCTGGTGGCCAGGTTGAGGCAGCCCAACCCGTAGCCCGGCAGGTAGACCTGGCGGTCGAGGAGTCGACGCTGGAGATCGTCCATCACGGCCGCCTCGGCCGGGCCGAGGTGGGCCTGGCGGTAGCCGACGACGGGTCGGCCGTGGGGGTGGAGACGGAACAACGAACCGTGCCCGGTGACCTGCCAGTCGAGCCCCCGGCGCTCGAAGACGGCCCGCAGCCCGTGGCGGACCCCGTCGCCCATCTCCTCGAGGCGGCGGAACGAGCCCTCGTCGAGCTGGCGGAGGCAGGCCACACCGGCCGTCATCGACACCGGGTTGGCCGAGAAGGTGCCCCCGGAGGGGACGGGGGCCCGGGGTCCCTCGCCGGCGGCGAACACGTCCATCACCTCGGCCCGGCCGCCGACGGCGCCCACCGGAAACCCACCGCCGATGATCTTGGCCAACGCCGTCAGGTCGGGCTCGATGCCGAGCCGACCCTGGTTGCCGGCCAGGCCGAGGCGGAACGTGATGACCTCGTCCATGATCACGAGGGCCCCCACCGACCGGGCCGAGGCGAACACGGAGGCCACGAAGTCGGGGTCGATGTCGGGGAGGCCGACCCGGCTGGGATGGGTGTCGATCAGCACCGCGGCCAGGCGTTCCCCGCACCGGTCGATGACCGACCGGGCGGTGGCGGCGTCGTTGAAGGCCAGGACGGCCACCTCGTCGGCCACCGAGGCCGGGGTGCCCCCGGCGTACAGGACGGCGGCCGGTGCCTCGGCCGGCCCCCACGTGTCGGGATCGGCGCCGAGCGACGTCTCCACATGGTCGTAGGAGCCGTGGTAGGCGCCCTCGAGCTTGGCCACCATCGGTCGTCCGGTGAATGCCCGGGCCGCCTTGATGGCGCTCATCACCGCCTCGGTCCCGGAGTTGCAGAACCGGATCCGCTCGATCGACGGCACCCGGTCGCACAGCAGCTCGGCCAGCTCGATCTCCACCTCGGTGCCCATGGCGAAGGCCGTGCCCCGCCCCAGCTGGGCGGTGACGGCCTCGGTGACGGCGGGGTGGGCGTGACCGAGGATGATCGAGGTGAAGTTGTTGTTGGCGTCGAGGTAGCGGTGGCCGTCGACGTCGGTCACCCACGCCCCCTCCCCCCGCTCCACGTAGATCGGGTGGGGGCGGATCCGGGCCAGGCCGCGCGACAACCCGTCGGGGATCGACCGCTTACCCCGCCGGTGGAGTCCGGCCGAACGCGACGACGGATCGGGGTACATGGTGAGCCCAACGGTACCCCCTGGCGGACCGCCTCGTAGACTGCGCCGGCGATGGCCCCCGTCGATCCCACGTCGTTCCCCCCGGACTTCGTCTGGGGAGCCGCCACCTCCTCCTACCAGATCGAGGGGGCGGTCGACGCCGACGGTCGCAGCGAGAGCATCTGGGACCGCTTCTGCCGGCGCCCGGGTGCCATCAGCGACGGATCGGACGGGTCGGTGGCGTGCGACCACTACCACCGCATGGCCGACGACGTGGCGTTGATGGCCGACCTCGGACTCGGCGCCTACCGGTTCTCGGTGGCGTGGCCCCGGATCGTCCCCGACGGGGTGGGCGACGTCAACGAGACGGCCCTCGACTTCTACGACCGGCTCGTCGACGCACTCCTGGCCGCCGGCATCGCCCCCTACGCCACCCTCTATCACTGGGACCTCCCGCAGGTCCTGGAGGACGGCGGCGGCTGGACCAACCGGGCCACCGCCGACGCCTTCGCCGCCTACACCGAGGCGGTGGTGGCCCGCCTCGGCGATCGGGTGGCATCGTGGGCCACCCTCAACGAGCCGTTCGTGTCGGCCAGCCACGGCTACCGCAACGGGTGGCACGCCCCCGGCCGCACCTCCCTCCCGGATGCCCTGGCCGCCGCCCACCATCTCCTGCTGGCCCACGGCCAGGGTCTCGAGGTGGTGCGGGCCCTCGCCCCCGGGGCCGAGGCCGGCATCGTGCTCAACTTCACCCCCGTCGTCCCCGCCGACGACGAGGCGGTCGGCGCCGCCGCCGTCGTCGACGGCTGGGAGAACCGGTGGTACGTCGAGCCCCTGGCCGGCACGGGCTACCCCCAGGACACCGCCACCGCCCTCGGCTGGGACGGGGCCGAGGTCGTCGACGGCGACCTCCAGCTCATCGCCGCCCCCATCGACGTGCTCGGCGTCAACTACTACACCCGCCAGCTCATCGACCGGAACGGCGAGCTGGCGCCACCCCGCCTCCCCGTCACCGACATGGACTGGGAGATCGACCCTCCCAGCCTCGGGGGCCTCCTCCGCCGCCTCCACCGCGAGCATCGCTTCGACCGGTACCTGATCACCGAGAACGGCATGGCGGCCCCCGACGAGGCCGACGGCGGCGGCTTCGTCGACGACGGCGACCGCATCGCCTACCTCGACGCCCACCTGGCCGAGGTGGCGGCGGCCCGGGCCGACGGGGTACCCGTCGACGGCTACTTCGCCTGGTCGCTGTTCGACAACTTCGAGTGGGCGTTCGGCTACGAGAAGCGGTTCGGGCTGGTCAGGGTCGACTACGACACGCTGGTCCGCACCCCCAAGGCCAGCGCCCTCTGGTACCGCGACCTGATCACCGCCACCTGATCACCGCCAGCTGATCACCGCCGCCGGGTCGGACGGCTCAGCGACAGTCGGTGGCGACGGCGAGGGCGGCACAGATCGCGCTCATCCGCTGCTCGCTCAGCATGCCGAGGCGCTCGACGAACATGGCCACCGAGACCGACTCCACCGAGTCGAGATTCACGGCGCTCCGGCGCACGATCGGGTCCTCACCTGGTTCGAGGACGACCTCGCTCGGCAGGCCCCGGATCGTCGTCGTGCACGGCGCCACCAGGGCCCGCCGCAGGCGAGGGATGGCCGCATTGCGAGACAGGACGACCACCGGCCGGCGACCGACCTCGGGCGGCTCGCACCACCACACCTCGCCTCGTCTCGGAGGATCGGTCACGTCGCCGCTGCGGCGCGGCGGAACGAGTCGAGGTCGCCCCACTCGTCGGGTTCGTCGGGCGGGTGCGCCTCATAGGCAATGGCATAGGCCTCGTCGATCTCAGCCGACCGGTGGCATGCGAGCAGCGCCCCCAGTGCGTCGTCGATCAACTGGGCGTCGGGGATGCCGGCCCGGATGCGCCGGGCCTCGGCGAGGAGGTCGGCGTCGACCGTCGTGCTGATCCGGGTTCGTGCCATGCCACAACTATGCCACCAACGTGGCAGAGAAGGGTGTGGCGAACGTCACAGCGTGTCGAACAGCGATCGTTGGGGGGCGGGGGCGCCGCAGAACTGGCAGTTCACGACCCGAGGACCGACCTTGGCCCCGCAGGCGCATTCGGCGGCCACGCCCTGGTGGCGGCCGTCGACCCGGCCGTCGCGCTCGTCGATCTCCACCAGCTTGGCCGTCAGGGCCGCCCCATCGAGACCGGTGGCAGCGGCCAGCAGCTCCCACAGGGCGTGGTTGACCAGGACGAGCCGATCGATCCGCCCGTGGAGCTCGTCGATGTCGTCCTGATTGCGCTGGAACTGGCGATGCCCGTTCTCCTCGGCCATCGTCACCCGCTTGGCCGTCTGACGTATCCGGTGGTGCTGGTACAGGTCGAACAGGGCCACGGACGATGCATCGACACCCGGGCCTCGCCCCTTGACCGGGCAAGGGAAATCGACGGGTGCGGCGGCAACGTCACCCCGGCTTGGCAGAATCGGTCGGCCATGTCGAGCCTCCCGTCCCGCACCTCGCCGCCACGTCAACGCAGTCGCACCCTCCGACTCCGCCCCTGGCAGCGCCAGGCCCTCGACGCCTACCAGCACAGCCCCCGCCCCGATTTCCTGGCCGTGGCCACCCCCGGGGCGGGCAAGACGATGTTCGCCCTCACCGCCGCCCGTCTCACCCTGCCCCAACTCTCGGGCCGTCTGGTGGTGGTGGCACCGACCCGCCACCTGAAACACCAGTGGGCCACCGCAGCCGAGCGGTTCGGGCTGCACCTCGACATCGACTGGTCACCCCAGGACCGCCTCCCGGCCGACGTGCACGGCATCGTCACCACCTACCAGCAGGTGGCGACGACGGCGCCCGAGATCCAGCTGCTGGGGGCCGGTGGCATGGCCATCCTCGACGAGGTCCACCACGCCGGCGACGACCTGGCGTGGGGCGACGGGGTCATCACCGCCTTCGGTGAGTCGGCCCGCCGCCTCGCCCTGTCGGGCACCCCGTTCCGCAGCGACACGGCCGCCATCCCGTTCCTCCGCTACGTCGGCAACGTCGTCGTGCCCGACGTCGAGTACGGCTACGGCGAGGCCCTGAGCGACGGCGGGGTGGTCCGTCCCGTCTACTTCCCCCGCTACGGCGGCCACATGGAGTGGACGGCCCCCGACGGGGCCGAACTGGCGGCCACCTTCGACGACCCCCTCCCCCGCTCGCTGGCCAACCAGCGGTTGCGGGCCGCGCTCAGCCTCGACGGCGAGTGGCTACCGACCGTGATCGGGCACGCCCACCGCCAGTTGATGGAGATCCGCCAGAGCCACGTCGACGCCGGCGGCCTCGTGATCGCCACCGACCAGGACCACGCCCACGCCATCGCCCGCCTCCTGCGCGACCGGTTCCGGGTGCTGGCCACGGTGGCGGTGTCGGAAGACGCCGACGCCTCGGCCAAGATCGAGCGCTTCACCACCAACGTCGACCCGTGGATCGTGGCCGTGCGGATGGTGTCGGAAGGAGTCGACATCCCCCGCCTCCGGGTCGGCGTCCACGCCACCACCACCACCACCGAGCTGTTCTTCCGCCAGGCGGTGGGGCGCATCGTCCGCCACACCGGGGGCCGGGGGCGGGCCTACATGTTCGTCCCCGACGACGCCCGGCTCCGGCATTTCGCCGCCACCATCGCCGAGACCCGCCGCCACCGCCTCGACCGCATCCTCGACGACGACCGCATGGTCGAGCGGGCCGACGACGACCGCCACGGTGACGACCAGCAGCTGTCGTTGTTCGCCGTCCACTCCTCGACGGCGGTGGAGGCCCCGCCCGACAACGTCGACGACATCTTCGCCCAGCTCGACGAGGCCGGCATGCCCGACGGCACCGCCCACGATGACGACCCGGCCCTGACCATCGATCTGACCACCCTGCCCCCCATGGGGGTGGGCACGGCCGATCTGAACAGCCGGGAGGAACGGGAGCGTCAGCGCAGCATCAACGCCCGCTGGGCCCGCGACCTCGCCACCCTCACCGGGATGGGCCACGCCAAGGTCAACGCCGAACTGAACCGACGGTCGGGCGTTGGCAAGGTGTCGGAGGCCACGGTCCGCCAGCTCGAGAAGCGGGCCAGCGTCGCCGCCGAATGGTTCGCGGCCGAACGCCGCCGCCACACCGTCCGCCCACGCTGAGCGCAAGCTCGGGCACCGCTCGGCAGGCGGGCCGGCCCGGTGGGCGGCACCGACCAGAGGCGACTTCGATGGCCCAGGCCCGGCCAGGCTAGGTTCGGCGTCATGTTCATCGCAGGTGAGTGGGTCGACGCCGCCTCCGGCACGACCTTCGTCGTGACCAACCCCGCCACGGGGGAGCAGATCGGGTCGATGCCGGACGGTGGGGCCGCCGACGCCGAGGCCGCCATCGGCGCCGCCGACGCCGCCTTCGCCTCGTGGTCCCGCACCACGCCCTACCAGCGGGCCGACATCCTGCTGCGGGCCTGGCAGCTGATGACGGAGCGGGCGGATGAGCTGGCCCGCCTGATGACCACCGAGCAGGGCAAGCCCCTGCGGGCCAGCACCTTCGAGGTCGGCTACGCCGCCGACTTCATCCGCTGGTACGCCGAGGAGGCCCGCCGCATCGGGGGCGAGTGGCTCCCGTCGGGACGGCCCGACCAGCGGTTCCTGTCGGTCAAGCAGCCGGTGGGGGTGGTGGCCATGGTCACCCCGTGGAACTACCCCATCTCGATGCTGACGCGGAAGATGGCGCCCGCCCTGGCCGCCGGTTGCACCCTCGTGCTCAAGCCGGCCGAGGCCACCCCGCTGTGCGCCAAGGCCACGTTCGACATCTTCACCGAGGCCGGGGTTCCCCCGGGGGTGATCAACCTGGTCACGGCGGCCGATCCGGTACCGATCGGCGACGTGTTCACCAGCGACCCCCGGGTCAGGAAGCTGACGTTCACCGGGTCGACGGCGGTCGGTCGGCTCCTCGCCTCCAAGGCGGCGGGTTCGCTCCAGCGGGTGTCGGTGGAGCTCGGGGGTCACGCCCCGTTCATCGTGTACCCCGACGCCGACCCCGACAACGCGGCCAAGGGGGCGGCCGCCCTCAAGTTCCTCAACGCCGGTCAGGCCTGCATCAGCCCCAACCGGCTCTACGTCCACCGCCACGCCGCCGAGGCGTTCACCACCACGCTGACCAAGCGGGTGGCGGCCCTGGTGACCGGCAACGGGATGGAGGACGGGGTCGGCGTGGGACCTCTCGTCGACGACGCCGCGGTGGAGAAGGTGGCGGCCCAGGTCGACGACGCCCAGGCCAAGGGGGCGGGGGTACCGATCGGCGGCTATCGGCTGACCGACGGCGGTCTCGACCAGGGCTTCTTCTACGCTCCCACCGTGCTGACGGGGGTGACCACCGACATGGTCGTGTACCGGGAGGAGACATTCGGTCCGGTGGCCCCCGTTGTCGTCTACGACGACGTCGACGAGGTGATCGAGATGGCCAACGACACCCACTACGGCCTGGCCGCCTACGTCTACACCGAGAGCCTGAAGACGGCGCTGTCGGCGTTCGAGGCCCTCCGGTTCGGGATCATCGGCATCAACGACGTCAATCCCACCTCGGCCTCGGTGCCCTTCGGTGGCATGAAGGACTCCGGACTGGGCCGCGAGGGCGGTCACGAGGGCCTCGACGAGTACCTGGAGACCAAGACGGCCGGTATCTCCCTCCGCTGATTCCCCCCGCCGAGCGCCCCCCGCCCCCGAGCGGCGGGCCGAGGCGCGGGGTCAGCCGGCGACGTCGGGTCCGGCGGAGAGGATCTCGAAGGTGACGATGCAGCGGTGGTCGTCGACCATGGCTTGGCGGTACTCGTCCCAGTCGGGGTGCTCGCCCCGGAGGGTCCGGTAGTACTCGACGAGGGTGTCCAGGGCCTCGGGCAGCGACGTGACGGTGGCCCGGCAGTTCAACTGCACCCAGCGCCCCAACCACTTGTCGGGAAACACGCACAGCGAGGTGTGGGGATCCCGCCGCAGGTGGCCGACCTTGTAGGCCGTCTCCCGGGTGCTCATGACGACCCGGTCGTCGACGACGGCCACCGTCACCGGGGCCATGGCCGGGGCCCCGTTGGCCCGGGTGGTGAGGATCACCGCCCGGCTGTTGTGGCGTACGTACTCGAGTGCGGCGTCGGCATCCATCACCGCACGCTACGTCGCCGGCGCCACCCCCGCTCCCACCGGGCGGGCCACCACCGTCGGGGTGGGGAGGCGGAGGGCCAGCAGGAAGGCCAGCCCATTGAGGCCGGCGGCGATGGCGAAGGCCGCCCGGTAGCTCTGGGTCTGGTCGAAGATGAGCGCCGCCACGTACGGTCCGATCGCCGCCATCACCCCGGCCAGGGCGAACATCCGCCCCACGATGGTCCCGGCGTGGACCCGCCCAAAGTAGTCGCCGACCAGGGCCGGGAACACCGCCACCGCCCCCCCGTAGCCGAAGCCGAAGGCGAAGCCCGACACGTACAGGACGCCGACCCCGTTGGCCATCGCCCAACCGGTGAAGGCCGCCACCTGCAGGGCCAGGGCCCCGATCACGGCCCGCCGCCGGTCGATCCGATCCGACACCGAGCCGACCAGGAGCCGCCCCACCATGCCGCCCACCCCGATCGAGCTGACGACGGTGGCGGCGGCCAACGACGACACCCCGAGCTCGACGGCGTGGGACGACCCGTGGACGAAGGGCACGAAGACCACCACGAAGGTCAGGGAGTACATGGCCCACAGGTACCAGTAGGTGGGGGTGCGCTGGGCCTCGGCCGCGGTCAGGGCGTCGGCGTCGAGGGTGGCCGTGTCGGCGGCCGCCTCGAGGTCGCCGTCGGGATGGAGGCCGACGCTCTCCGGGTCGCGCACGAGGACGGCGGCGGCCCCGAGGAGGAGGACGACGCCGACCGAGGCCATCACCGTGACCGCCGTCCGCCACCCGTGGACCGCTACGAGGGCGGCGGCGATCGGCGGGGCCACGATGTTGCCGGCGGAGCCGCCCGTGGTGACGAGGGCGCTGGCGATGCCCCGGCGACGGATGAACCACCGCACCGCGGTGGCGTTCACCGGCACCCACGAGCAGCTCATGCCGATCGGCGCCACCACGGCCAGGCCCAGGGCCACCACCCACAGGGAGGGGGCGGCGGCCCACAGGAGGTAGCCGGCGAACAGCACGATCGACCCGGCGGCCACCGTCCGCCGCGGCCCGAACCGGTCGGTGGCCCACCCCGACACGGCCGACAGCAGGCTGTAGGTACCGATGTAGATGGCGAAGATCAGGGACAGACTGGTCTGCGACCATCCCTCCTCGGCCGTGGCGGCCTGGCGGAACTCGCCGAAGCTGAACTGCATCCCGTACACGACGAACAGCACCGTGAAGCCGGCGCCGACCATGATCCAGCCCCGGAAGAGGCGGGGCGCCTGCCGGCCGGCACCGTCGTCGAGCGTGGGGGTGTCGAGCAGGGCCCGACCTTACCTCCGGGCCCATTTTGCCGTCGAGCCCGTGCCCCGTCCGGGGTTGGCGGAGTGACGGCGGCGATTTCGGCGACGGCTCGACCGCTCGGTAGGGTGCCCCCGATGTCGACACCGATCCACCGCCGAACCTACGACTGTGAGGCCTTCGACGAGGGTGACGGACGGATGCGGGTCCGGGGTCACCTCAACGACACCAAACCCCTCGGCCTCGGACTGGCCGACGGCGAACCCCTGGTGATCCACGACATGACGATCGACCTCATCGTCACCGTCCCCGGCTTCGAGATCGTGGCGGTGGAGACCGACATGGCGGTCCACCCCTACCGGATCTGCACCGACGTGCTGCCCGACTACCAGCAGCTGGTGGGCCTGTCGATCGCCCGGGGCTACAGCCGCAAGGTCCGCGAGCTGTTCGGCGGCCCCAACGGCTGCTCCCACCTCGGCGCCCTCCTCCAGGCCCTGGGGCCGGTGGCCATCCAGGCCAGCTGGAGCATGCTGACCCTCCACGACGACCCGCTGGCCCGGCTGGGCGACGACGACGTCAGCGCCGAGGAACGGGAGCGACGGGCCCGCATGAACGCCAACACCTGTCACGTGTGGGCCGACGGCGGGGCCCAGATGGCCATGGTCGACCAGGGCCGGTCGCCGCTGCGCCCCCGGTGGGAACGGGCCCGTCTCCGCCAGCTGGGGGCCGACCTCGACGACCTCGACGACCTCGACGACCTCGACGACCTCGACGACCTCGACGAGGCGGGATAGGTCTGCCGCAAAGCGTCCGCAAAGTGGAGGGGGTCACCATGAGTTGCGGCCGAGGTACGGCCAGCTTGATTGAGTGAGGTGACCGTGAGGGTGGAGCAGATACGAGAAGCAACAACGAGGCCACGCCGATACCGGCGGCGAAGCAGGGCTGCACTGCTGGCGGTCGTCGCAGCGGCGATGCTGGCCCTGGGATCGATGAGTCCGGTGGGCGCCCATGGGCAGGATCGATCCCAACGAGCTGACGTTCTCGAACAGGGTGAGGGCGGCACCTACCAGAACAACGGTGCGCGATTGACCCGGGGTCGCGATGGGCTGGAGGTCAGCTGGCGAGTGTCCACTCCGACGCCAGGGAGCTACGCCTATCCGAGCCCGGACCAGGTACCACCGGGTGCGCCGATCCATCCCCCTATCGAGCCAGGCCACCCGGAGGTGTTCACGCTGTGGGCCTTCGTCTTCAATTCTCCCGACGCCTGCACCGATCCATGCAACCTCGACGACGTCGGCGACACCCCAGCTGGCGGAGGGATCTACCAGCTCGACGGCGTCATTGCGAACTCCCCCAGGATTCGTATGGATGGCAAGATCCGGCTCGGCCAACCCCCGCTCGCCGGCGTCCCGCTCCAGGAGCTGTCCGGGGCGGAGGTGCACATCGCCATGGCTCCCCACGGCAAGGCCAGGAGCGGGAACGAGTTGGGACAACAGTTGAACTCGTCCGTCGGCACACCGGACCATTGGTGGCCGGCGTTCTTCCTCGGCGTGTGATCGTCGACCCGATTCGTCCTTGCCCGATCGGGCGAGGGTAGGCATGGTTGGCAGGATGACCTTCGCGGTGCTCGGCCCGCTCCTGGTGACGGCGCAAGGCGTGACGGCGCCGGTGCGATCCGAGTTCCAGCGCACAGTGTTGGCGATGCTGTTGGCCACGCCGAACCGGGTCGTCTCGATCGATCGACTAGTCGACGTGCTGTGGGGATTCGACGGCTGGGACCAGGGTCAGCGACGGCTCTGGTTCCACGTCTCGAAACTACGGAACCGGTTGCCGGCGGGTGTCGAGATCGGACGGGTCAACTCCGGGTATCTCCTGGAGGTCGACGAGACGACCATCGATAGTCATCGATTTGAAGAGGCCGCCGGCCGGGTCAGGGAGCTGGCCGGCTTCGATGTCACTGAAGCGTCCGTAGCCGCCGATCAGGCCCTGACCCTCTGGCGGGGGCAGGCCTACGAGGATGTCTCTGAGGAGGCGGTCGGACGCGGCGAACGGGCCCGACTGGAGGAGTTGCGCCTTTCCGTGATGGAGCTCCGCTACGAGTTCCACGTGCATCAGGGGCGCCACGAGTCGGCCATCGCCGATCTGGAGAAGCTGATTCGCGATCACCCGTACCGAGAGCGCCTCCACCTCCTTCGGATGACGGCGCTGTGGCACAGCGGCCGCTCGGCCGAAGCGCTCCTGGCCTTCGACGATGCGGAGCAGATGTTCAGCCGGGTGCCAAGCTCCGGCGCCGCTCAGTCGGGCGAGCTGGCGGCGCTGGCGGGCCGAATCCGGTCAGCGAGGAGCAGTGGCACAGCGCCCCGTTACCGACCGCCGCGCCACGACATCTACAGCAACACACCGTTCGCCGGCCGCACCGCCGAGCTCGACGCCCTCCGCCCGCCAGACACCGATGCGTCCCGGGCCCGCCCGGCGATCCGGTTCGTCCGGGGTCAGGCCGGGACCGGTAAGACAGCTCTCCTTGACGAACTCGTCCAGCAGGCCGAGGCCGAGTTCAGCGACTTGACGGCGGTCAAGGTCGGCGGGCATGCCGACACCGGACCGGGGGAGGCCTACGGTCTGATTCGCCGCCTGCTCCTCGGGTCGATCGGCGAGCACTGGAACTCGCGTCGGATGGTGACGGCCGAGGGCCAACGGCGTCTCGCCCAACTTGGGCCTGCCCCGGTACCGGTCACGAGGGCCCTCCGATCGCTGGAAGAGGCCGGCGGCAGCGCCGGAGCAACCGACGATCGGCTGGCAGGAAGCGTCCATGCCATCGTCGATCGGGGACCGACCCTGCTGGTCGTCGACGACCTCCAGTGGGTCGACCGCCCGTCGCTCCGGGTGCTGCGCCGTCTGGTCGAGGATGGACCACCCCGGTTGACCCTCGTCGCAGCCTACCGACCGGAGGAGATCGACCGCCGCTCGACTCTCGTCGACCAGCTCGACGATCTCCAGACGATTTCGTCGACGGTCATCGTCGACCTCGACGACGTCCCTCACCACGAGCAGCGCGCCTTCGTCGATTGCCTGATCGACAGGGAAGCGAACGAGCTCGGCGCCGACTTCAGAGCGATGTTGACCGAACGCTGCGGGGGCAACGCCCTGTACGCCATCGAGCTGCTAGACGAGTTCGTTCGCGACCGGTCGCTAGTTCGGTCTCGGGGTCGATGGCAGGTGACCACGGGGCTCGACTGGGACAGGTGGCCCACCCGGCTACAGGCTGTTCTTGCCGCTCGCTTCAGGCGCCTCGATCCGGAGACCATCCGTCTCCTACGCGCCGCGAGCGTCGAAGGTGAGGAGTTCAGCGAGTTCGTCCTTGCCGAGGTCGCCGGCACAGAGCCCGACCAGGTCGCCCAGCTGCTCGCCGGCGAGCTGACCGATGCGCGCATCGTTTCACCGTCACACGACCAGCACGCGCCCGACCCGCTGGTTCGACGGTACCGGTTCCGACATGCGCTCGTTCGGCGCTACTTCTATGACGACATCGGCGAGCGAGACCGGATCGATCTGCACCGTAAGGTTGCCGATGCTCTCGTGAAGCTGTGGTCGGGTCCTCGACGGGACGAGGGCGCAGTCGAGATCGCGCGCCACTACGGGTTGGGCCGAGCGGCCGGACCGTCCATAACGTACTGGAGCCGAGCCTGTTCCAACGCCATGCGGCTCTCGGCCAACGACCTCGCGACCGAGCACGCCGAGCGGGCACTGGCCCTGCTCCCTGACCTGCCGGATCGCGGTCGACGCCGGATCACCCAGGCCGAGCTCCTGCTTCAGCTGGGGGCGGCCCAAGGCGTGGCCCTCGGTTTCAGTTCGACGGAGACCTTGGCCAGCTACGAACGAGCAACGGCCCTCCTGGACGACACCTCCTCGGTCCGCCAGCAGATGGCAGCAGTCTTTGGCCTGTGGGTCTCCACCTGTACCAGGGCCGAGTTCCAGCGATCCGGTCCACTGGTGGACCGGATGGTGATCATGGCGGATGAGATCGACGAGGACCTCCCACGTGTGACGGCACTCCATGCCTGCTGGACTGAGGCGCTCTTTCGAGGTCAGCTCGGACGATGCATCGAGGCTGCCGAACGAGGCCGGACGATGTACCGGCTCGACGATCATCCGCCGTCGCTGCTCTACGGCAATCATGATCCGGCCGTGTGCTCCCTCAGCCTCGGCGGGCTGGCCCTCGCCCTGAGAGGCGAGACCGAACGAGCCGACCGGTGGCTCAAAGAGGGCGAACTACTGGCCGAGGTTGTCGACCACCGAGCGTCACAGGCGCAGGCAATCGCACTCACGGCTTGGGCTGCACACATCCGTGGGGACCGACCGTCGGCCCGTGAGACCGCCGACCGGGCGCTCGCCCCGTCACAGGTCACCGCCCCGATCTGGCAGGGCGTGGCCCGGGCCATGCGCGCCTGGTCCTCGCTCACGACTGCGCTCGATCCCGACGAGGACTCGGCAGCTCTATCGTCGCTGCGACGCGAGCTGCAGGTGCAGACGGCGAACGGGAACCACGCGTGGACCCCGATGTATGCCTCGGTATTGGCTGAGGCACTGATCGAGCGCGGGCAGGTGGACGAGGCCGGGGAGGTCCTGGCCGGCCAGGAGACGACCAATGCAGGCGGCTTCTACCGATCAGAGCTGCTCAGACTACGGGGCGAACTGGCCGCGGAGCAGGGGTCGCTCGACGCGACATCGCTGTTCGAGGCGGCTCGGGCCGAGGCGGCAACAGCGGGAGCCCTCCTGCTCGAGCTACGAGCTGCGATATCCCACTACACGGCCGACGCCGAGGCTCGTCCGACCCTCGCCGAGATGGTGGGGCGGCTCCCCCCGGGCCATCGGTCGAGCTACCTCGAGGACGCCCGGCGCCTGCTCGGATGGTAGCGATACCCTGGCTACCGTCGTAGCGTTGCCGGATCGCATCCCGACGCGCCATGGCGCTTGCCGTGGCGGCGACGGCCATGCTGCTGGCCGCGTTCGTCGGTACCGCCACCAACATCGCCGTGCCCATCCTCGAGGAGGATTTTCCCGGCGCCGGCCTCACCACCGTGTCGTGGGTCGTCTCGGCCTTCAACGTGGCACAGGTGACGTTCATGCTGATCGGCGGTCGTCTGGCCGACCGGGTCGGCCGCCGCCGGATCTTCCTCCTCGGCCTGGGCGTGTTCGGTCTGGGCGCGGCGGCGTCGGGCGTGGCCCCCACGATCGGGATCGTCATCGCCGCCCGCTTCGTCCAGGCGGTGGGCGTGGCCCTGATGCTGCCGTCGTCGCTGGCCGCCGTCCTGCCCGAGTTCCCACCGGAACGCCATGGCTCGGTCGTGTCGCTGTGGTCGTCGATGGGCGTCCTCGGAGCGGCCGTGGCCCCCACCGTGGCCGCCGGCCTCCTCCAGGTGGCGTCGTGGCGACTGGTCTTCCTCAGCGTCCTTCCGGTGGTGATCGTGGCCGCCGTCGTCGGACGCAGCGTCCTGGCTCCGGGTCGACCGGCGGAGGACCCCGCCCCCCTCGACCTCGTCGGGGCCGCCGCCGGCACCCTGGCCGTCGGCGGGTCGACGTTCGCCGTGGTCCAGGGCCGGGCCTGGGGCCTGACCGACCCCCGCATCGTCGTCGTGGCGGTGATGGCGGCGCTGGCCGCCGTCGTGCTCGTCCGCTCCTCCCGGACCCACCCCGAACCCCTCGTCGACCTCGGATTGCTGCGCATCCCGACGTTCACCGTCGTCACCACCGCCGGGGGTCTGTTGTCGGCGTCGACGTCGGCCACCTGGTTCCTCTACCCGCTGTTCATGATGGAGGTGTGGGGTTATTCCGTGCTCGACGTGGGCCTGGCCATGACCCCGGGACCGGTCACCCTGGTGATCCTGGCCCCGATCGCCGGCCGACTGGTCGACCGCCACGGCTACCGGGCCTTCCTCATCGCCGGGGCGGTCCTGGCCACGGCGGGCACGGCATGGATGGCGTGGCGGCTCCGACCCGACGAGACCTACCTACGGGCCTTCCTGCCGGGCACGATCAGCATCGGCGTCGGCATGGCGTTCATGCTCGGCCCGGCCAACGCCGCCGCCCTCCGCGACGTCCCGGCGTCCCAGCTGGGAGCGGCCAACGCCGCCTACAACATGACCCGCATGGCGGGTGCCGCCTTCGGGGTGGCGATGACGGCCGCCATCATCGGCGACACCGCGGCCGGCGACCGGCTCGACGCCTTTCGGGCCAGCTGGATCGCCGTGTCGTGCGTGATGGCCCTGGCCCCGCTGTTGCTGTGGCGACGCTTCCCCGACGACCGGCCGGGACGGGTCGGCGGTCGGCTCGCTCAGGTCGACATCTTGTAGCCGAGCCCCCGGATGGTGGTGATCATCGTCGGCGCGGCCGGATCGGGCTCGAGCTTGGTCCGCAGGCGCTTGATGTGCACGTCGAGGGTCTTGGTGTCACCGACGTAGTCGTAGCCCCACAACCGGTTGATCAGGTCGTCACGGGTCACCACGAAGCCGGCGTGGCGCATGAGCTCCTCCAGCACCTGGAACTCCTTCAGCGGAAGGTCGACGAGCTCGCCGTCGAGGCGGACCTCGTGCCGCTGCGGGTCGAGCTCGACCCGTCCGACGGTCACCCGGCCGCCGACCTCCGCCGGGGCCTGACCGTCGCCCTGCCCGGCCCGTCGCAGGACCGTCCGCATACGGGCCACCAGCTCCCGCAGCCGGTACGGCTTGGTGATGTAGTCGTCGGCCCCCACCTCGAGGGCGACGACGGCGTCGATCTCCTCCGCCTTGGCCGACACCATGATCACCGGGGTCTCGTCGATCGTGCGGATGTGGCGACACACGTCGATGCCGGACAGGCGGGGCAGCATCACGTCGAGGAGCACGAGGTCGGGCCCGACCTGGTGGAACAGCTCGAGCGCCCGCTCCCCGTCGCCGGCGGTGTGGACCACGAAGCCCTCGGCCCGCAGCGCCTGTTCGAGGGCGTGACGGAACGACGGTTCGTCGTCGACGACGAGCACCGACAGCTCGCTCATGGAGCCGTCTCCGGTAGGTGGAGGGTGAAGGTCGTGCCGGCGCCCAGCTTGGACTCGACCAGCACCCGACCCCCGTGCTTGTCGGCCACGTGACGCACGATCGACAGGCCCAGGCCGGTACCGCCGGTGTCCCGGCTCCGGGCCCGGTCGACCCGGTAGAAACGCTCGAAGATCCGTTCCAGCTCCGGTCGGGGGATGCCCATCCCGGTGTCGGCCACCGACAGGGCGACGGCGCCCGGCAGGGACTCGACGCCGACCGTGACCCGCGAGTCGGGGTCGGAGTAGCGCACGGCGTTGTCGATCAGGTTCACGAGGGCCCGCATCAGCTGCCGACGTTCCCCGTCCATCGTCAATCCACTCGGGGTACCGACGACGGTGATCTCGATGCCCCGGGCATCGGCCAGGCCCCGCACCAGGTCGGCGGCCTCGCTGACCAGGGCGTCGACGTCGACTAGGTCCCGGTCCGGCTCGAACTCCTCCAACCGGGTCAGCTCGAGCAGGTCGTCGATGATGTCGGCCACCCGCTTCACCTCCCGGTTGAGGTGGCCGGCGAGCCGCTCCCGGTCCTCGCCGGGCTCGGCGTCGACGAGGGTCTCGGCCAACAGGGAGATGGCGCCGATCGGCGTCTTCAGCTCGTGGCTGACGTTGGCGACGAAGTCACGGCGGGTGGCGTCGATCCGCCGCCGCTCGGCGATCGAATCGATGATGGCGAGACCACGACTGGTCGCCAGCTCGCCGTCGCCACCGACCGGATGGTCGGCCCGTTGGCGGGCCCGGTCGGCCCCCGCCCGCTCGGGGGTCCACCCGTCGACGATGTAGCGGATTCGTTCCCCCAGGTTCTCGGCGTGGTCGCCGATGCGCTCGTAGAAGCGGCCGATGAGGGCCAGCTGGAGCGACTGCTGGGGCAGCAGCACGCCGCGCTGGGCCCCCTGGATCACGACCTGGATGTAGTCCCGGTGAAGATCGTCGAGCACGTCATCGAGGCTGTCGATCGTGGCGGCCAGGTCGGCGTCGAGCTCCCGGTAGGCGTCGGCCGAGCGTTCGAACAGCCGACGGGCCTCCTGCGACATGCGAAGGATCAGGTTCCGGGTGCGGTCGTCGGCCTGGGTTCCCTGGAGCCGGCCGACGGCCTTGGCGATGTTGGTGGTGAGATCGCCCGAACGTTCGACGTCGGAGTTCATGTGCAGGGCCGCCACCACCGCCCGCAGGTCTCCGGCGACGGGCTGCTCCCTGATCAGGATGTCGAGGCACTGGTCCTCGATCTGCTGGGAGAGGAGGTCGACGTCGTCGTCGGTGACGATGATGCGGTCGGCCCTGGCCACGTCACGCTCCAGGAGGGCAGCGGTCACGTCGGAGATACGGACCGCCACCATGTCGATCATCGTCAGCAGGTCCAGGCGGATGTGATCCAGCCGCTCGTCGAGCTGGCTGCGGATTTTGGCCATATCAGCCGAACCTCCCGGTCACGTAGGCCTCCGTTCGCCCGTCGACCGGGTTGGCGAAGACCTCCTTCGTCTCACCGACCTCCACCAGACGACCCCGGCGGGCGCCGCCCGCCTCGTCGACGTCGACGCTGAAGAAGGCGGTGCGGTCGCTGACCCGCGCCGCCTGGCCCAGGTTGTGGGTGACGATCACGATCGTCAGGTCGGCGGTCATCTCGATCATCAGCTCCTCGATCAGCCCGGTGGCGATCGGGTCGAGCGCACTGCACGGCTCGTCCATCAACAGTATGTCGGGTTCGACGGCGACGGCCCGTGCGATGCAGAGGCGCTGCTGCTGACCGCCGGACAGCCCGAGGGCGGAGTCGTCGAGCCGGTCCTTCACCTCGTCCCACAGTACTGCCGCCCGCAGGGCCCGCTCCACCACGTCGTCGAGGGCGGGAGGGCGGCGGGCGATGAGGCGGGGCCCGAAGGCGACGTTGTCGTAGATCGACTTGGGGAACGGGTTCGGGCGCTGGAACACCATCCCGATACGGCGGCGGACGGCGACGGCGTCGATCGTCGGGCCGTACAGGTCGACGCCGTGGTAGCGGACCGTGCCCTCGACCCGCGCCCCCGGGATCAGGTCGTTCATCCGGTTGAAGCACCGCAGGACGGTCGACTTGCCGCAGCCCGACGGGCCGATGAACGAGGTGATGCAGTGGTGTTCGATGTCGAGGTCGAGCGGATGAACAGCCTGAACCGACCCGTAGTGGACCGTCAGGTCGCGGGCGGTGAGCACCGCCTCGAACGGCGGCAGGAGTGCATCGTCGGCGCCGGCCACACCACGAGGGTAGAGGGCGGGCGGGGTAAGGTCGCCCCATGGAGCTCAACGACAGCGTGGTGGTCATCACCGGGGGGAGCGGCGGTATCGGCCGGGCCATGGCGAGGGCCTTCCTGGCCGAGGGGGCCCGAACGGTCGTGCTGGCCGACCTCGATCCCGATGCGGTGGCGGCGGCCGCCGCCGAGCTCGGCTGCGAGGGCCGGGCCTGCGACGTCACCGACGAGACCCAGATCGCCGAGCTGGTCGAGTGGACGCTGGCCGAGCACGGCCCGATCGATCTGTTCTGCAGCAACGCCGGAGCGGGGTCCGAGGGGGTCCTGACCGACGCCCCCAACGAGGCGTGGCAGTTCCAGTGGGACCTCCACGTGATGGCCCACCTCTACGCCGCCAGGGCCGTCCTGCCGTCGATGATCGCCCGGGGCGAGGGCTACCTGCTGAACACGGCTTCGGCCGCCGGGCTGCTGGCCGCCATCGGCTCCGGTCCGTACACCGTGACCAAGGCGGCCGCAGTCAAGCTGGCCGAGTTCCTGTCGATCACCCACGGCGACGACGGGATCCGGGTCTCGGTGCTGTGCCCCCAGGGTGTCAACACCGCCATGGCGCCCCGCAATCTGGGCGACGGCCAGACCGACGGGATCATCGAGGCCGACGAGCTGGCGGCGGTGGTGGTCGAGGCCCTGCGGGACGAGCGCTTCCACGTGCTCCCCCACCCCGAGGTGGCCGAGTACCTGAAACGCAAGGCCGACGACCCCGACCGGTGGCTCCGGGGCATGCGACGGCTCCGGGCCCGATCGCTCGACGGGGCCCCGTCGGCCGACCGGGTGCGGTCGGCCAACCCGGAGAGCTGACGCCGGTGGGCGGGGCGGGGGATTCCCACGCCACCGATTGGGAGACGGCCGACCTGGCGGCCTCGACCGGGCGGCGCGTCCCGGTGCGCCGCCCGACCGGCGACGACGGCCGGGAGCTGATGCGACGGTTCAAACGGGGCTTCGCCCGGGCCGACCCCACCGAACTGGGGGCGGTGATCACCGACGACTTCGAGTGGCACCTCCACCACTTCCCCGCCGACCGGCCGTCGCCCACGGGAACCGTGCTCCGGGGCCTCGACCAGGTCATGGCCGAGATCCGTTGGCGGCAGGAGCACTGGCACGGTGTCCGCTTCAACGGGATGGTCGAGCGCTACCTCGGCGACCTGGTCGTGCAGACGTTCACCGTCTCCGGCCACGACGAGCACCACCGACCGTTCACCGTCGACGCCGTCGACCTCTACCGGATCGTCGACGATCGACTGGCCTCCAAGGACACCTACTGGAAGCAGCCCTCGACGCGGCACTGAACGTCGGCCGTCGTGCGTCGATGGTGGCGGCGGTGCTAGGAACCGGTCATGGCTGATGGAACGGGACGACTGGCAGGCAAGGTGGCGCTCATCACGGGTGGCGCCCGCGGGCAGGGTGCGGCCGAGGCCGACCTCTTCACCGCCGAAGGGGCGACCGTGGTCATCACCGACGTCCTGACCGAGGAGGGTGAGCGGACGGCGGGTCAGCTGGGCTGCGACTTCTTCGCCCACGACGTGGCCGACGACGGCCAGTGGGCCGATGTCGTGGCCCGGACCGTCGAGCGTCACGGCCGGCTCGACGTGCTCGTCAACAACGCCGGCATCCTGTTCGCCGGCCGGTTGGTCAACACCCGCAACGAGGACTGGGACCGGGTGATCGCCATCAACCAGACCGGCGTCTTCTACGGCATGCGAGCGGTGGCCCCGGTCATGATCGAGCAGGGCGGTGGGGCCATCGTCAACATCTCCTCGGTGGCCGGTCTCGAAGGGGTGTTCGGGTCGATGGCCTATACCGCCTCCAAGTTCGCGGTGCGGGGGATGACGAAGGTGGCGGCCAAGGAACTCGGTCCTTCCGGCATCCGGGTCAACTCCGTCCACCCCGGCATCATCGACACCGACATGACGAGCGACTTCCCCAAGGAACGGATGCTGCGGGCCGTTCCCCTGGGCCGCGAGGCGGCCCCCGGCGAGGTCGCGGCCCTCGTGCTGTTCCTGGCCAGCGACGACGCCGGCTACTGCACCGGTCAGGAGTTCGTCGTCGACGGCGGCATGCACGCCTGACGGGCGACGTCGGCGTCCCTGTCCGTCCCTCCCCGTCCCTCCCCGTCCCGACCCATACTGACCTGATGGCCACCTTCGCTTCGAACGACCTCGATCCCACCGACCGCTACAAGCTCCTCACCGGGCTCGTCGTCCCCCGTCCCATCGGCTGGATCGGCACCACCGACGGGGCCGGCCACCACAACCTCGCTCCCTACTCGTTCTTCCAGGCCGTCGGCTCCAATCCTCCGATCGTGCTGTTCTCGGCCGGTGTGGTCGGCGGCCACGAGAAGGACAGCCTGGTCAACGCCCGGGCGTCCGGGGAGTTCACCTGCAATCTGGTGGACATGGCGACCGCAGAGGCCATGAACCAGTCGGCGGCCGAGCTGGGGCGGACCGAGAGCGAGTTCGACTTCGCCGGCCTGACCCCGGAGCCGTCGGTCGACATCGCCGCCCCCCGGGTGGCCGAGGCCAGGGCCAGCTTCGAGTGCCGGGTGGTGCAGGTGGTGGAGCTGGGCGAGCCGCCCACCGTCAACGTGGTGGTCTTCGGGGAGGTCGTCCGGTTCCACGTCGACGACGAGGTCCTCGACGGGACCCGCATCAACCACGATGCCCTCGACGCCGTGGGCCGGATGGCCGGCAACGGCTATGCCACCACCCGCGATCGTTTCGAGCTGATCCGCCCCACCTGACCCGGCTCGCGACCGTCCTCGTCGACCGTCTGGCACCGGAGGCGGGCGGTGTCCCATGATGGGGCCCGCGAACAGGAGGAGCCAATGGAGCTTGAGTACTGCAAGGTCGACAAGGGCGATCACATCATGACCGTCACCCTCAACCGCCCCGAGCGGTTGAACGCCCTTCACCCACCGGCCAACGTCGAGCTGGGCGAGGTGTTCGACGACTTCGCCGCCGACGACGACCTGTGGGTGGCCATCGTGACCGGAGCGGGCCGGGCCTTCTGCGCCGGCAACGACCTGCGCTACCAGGCCGAGGGGGGCGAGATGTTCCGGGTTCCGGCAGGGTTCGGCGGCCTCACCTCCCGCTTCGACCTCACCAAGCCGCTCATCGCCGCCGTCAACGGCCCGGCCATGGGCGGCGGCTTCGAGATCGCCCTGGCCTGTGATCTGATCGTGGCGTCGGAGGAGGCCACCTTCGCCCTGCCGGAGCCGAAGGTGGGCCTGGCCGCCCTGGCCGGCGGGCTGAACCGCCTGCCCCGCCAGATCGGGCCCAAGCGGGCCCTGGGCATGATCCTCACCGGGCGCCACGTGCCGGCGGCCGAGGGCGAGCGACTGGGATTCGTCAACGAGGTGGTACCGGCCGAACAGCTGATGGCGGCGGCCCACCGCTGGGCCGCGCAGATCGCGGCCTGCGCCCCCCTGTCCATCCGGGCCAGCAAGGACGTCGTGTACCAGAGCCTCGACCTGGGCCTGGAGGAGTCGATGCAGCGGCGCTACGACTCGGTGAAGGCCATGCGGGACAGCGAGGACTTCGTGGAGGGCCCGCTGGCGTTCGCCGAGAAGCGGGCCCCGCAGTGGAAGGGCCGCTGAACCGACACAAGTCCGGTCCAGGGTCTCAAGAGCTCAGCGGGGCCAGGCCAGGGGGAAGTACGGGTGGTCGAACTCGGCGCCGTCCGAGAGCTCGCGGGCCAGGCCCGGGAAGTCGGGCGAGGTCTTCCAGGGCCGCGGGGCGTGGCGGGCATCGGCGCTCAGGTAGCGCAGCGTCAGCACCCGCCGCCGGGTCTCGTAGGGGAACCCGGGAGCCGAGTGGACGATGGAGAAGTCGAAGAAGATGACGTCGCCCGGCTCCAGGGCCCAGCGACGGATGTCGTAGCCCGAGCGGTCGGCGTCGATGTCGGGGATCTCGGCCAGGGTGCCCTCGGGGAACCACTTGGCCTCGCGGTCGAGGAAGCTCCGAGGCAACCGCCACGGGCCCAGGTGCGACCCGGCCCAGAACTCGGGTGAGCCGTCCTTGGGCACCCGGTCGGCGGGGATCCAGGCCGTGATGCCGCGACCGTGCACGTTGTAGTAGGGCTGATCCTGGTGCCAGGGCGTCCGCTGCTCGGTGTTCGGCTCCTTCACCAGGATGTGGTCGTGGTAGAAGCGGGCGGTGGGCGAGTCCATCAGCTCGGCCGCCACCCGGGGCACGGCGGAGCGGAGCGCCACCTTGCCGATCTCGTCGATCTCGCCCCAGCGGCAGAAGTCCTCGAAGAACAGGCCCGGATCGTCGGGTGGGGACGCCACCTGAGAGGCCGAGCTCTGATTGGACAGAACCTTGTTGATGCCGACCGAGATCATCTCGAGTTCGGCGGGGGTCATCAACCCCCGCACCACCACCACCCCGTCCTGGGCATAGGCCACTACCGCGTCATCGGCGACCATGAGTCCGTTCTACCTTCCGTCGTCCCCGGTTGTTCCCAACGTGACGGGACTCATGGATTTGCAACACTCCACCGGCTGTGCCAGGCGCCCGCTACTCGGGTGGTGAGCGCGCTCCACCCACCGGTCCACCAGGCGCCCAGTCCACCAGGAGTCGAGGTGCGCTGTCCACGGCGTGACAGAATCGAGCCCGGTGGACCTGCTCACTCTGTCGGACGTGGATGCCGCCTCGGCTGAGGTCGAGGCGGCGGTCGACG
>JBHJNQ010000002.1:0-154052 GCA_050330635.1 Acidimicrobiales bacterium
TTCGACGTGTCGGTGTGGGAGCTCTTCTGGCCCCTCCAGGTCGGTGCTCGATTGGCGCTCGCAGAGCCGGGTGGCCATCGCGATCCCGCCTACCTGGCCGTTTGCATCAACGACCACGACGTCACCACGCTCCATTTCGTTCCATCGATGCTCCAGTTGTTCGTCGACGAGCCGACGGCACGCCACTGCAGAACGATCCGGCGGATCGTGTGCAGCGGCGAGGCCCTACCCCGATCGCTCCAGGACCGCACGTTCGAGGTACTCGACACCGAGCTGCACAACCTCTACGGGCCCACCGAGGCCGCCGTCGACGTCACCTGGTGGGAGTGCGACGCCGACTCCCCGCTGCCCACGGTCCCCATCGGACGACCGATCGCCAACACCGAGATCCACGTTCTCGATCGCCGGCTTCGACGAGTCCCGGTCGGTGTCACCGGCGAGCTGCACATCGGCGGAGTGCAACTGGCGCGTGGCTACCACAACCGACGCGAGCTGACGGCGGAACGATTCGTCCCCGATCCGTACACGTCCCGACCGGGCGGACGGCTCTACAAGACGGGCGACCTCGTCCGTCATCTCCCCGACGGTGCCGTCGACTTCCTCGGCCGCCTGGATCACCAGGTGAAGATACGGGGCCAGCGAATCGAGCTCGGCGAGATCGAAGCCGTCATCGCGGACCATCCGTCGATACGGGAGGCGATCGTCATCGCCCATGGCAACAGCGCGGCCGAGACGCAGCTCGTGGCCTACGCCGTGGGCGACACCCACGATCTGGCCGACCACGAGGCGGCCGAGGTGGAACTCCGGCGCCACTGCGAGCGAATGCTCGCTCCCCATATGGTGCCATCCGTCTGGATGTTCCTCGCCAGCCTCCCACTCAGCCCGAACGGCAAGGTCGACCGCCGCTCCCTCCCCGAGCCGACCCGACGAAGCCCGTCGGGTCCATCCACCGCCACCGCCACCGCCACCGAGGCGGAGGTGCTGGAGGTGTGGCAGACCCTGCTGGGCGACACGCCCATTGGCACCAACGAGACCTTCTTCGACGTCGGAGGGAACTCCCTGCTGCTCGTTCGGCTCTCCCAACTCCTCACCGCCCGCTATGGCCGCAACATCGCCGTACCCCAGCTGCTCCGCCACCCGACGATCAGCCAGCAGGCCAACCTCGTCGAGGGGAAGGGCGCGGGTCCGGTGGACGACGCCGTCGTCGACGGTGCGGCCACCGCTTCCGCCCGACGACGAGCCCGATCTCGACGACGATGATGACCCGTCCCCACCACCGTTCGACCGAGAGTCCCAAGACGAGGCGTGAATGGAGCCCTTGACCGACCCTCCCGCAGGACCGATGACCGACGAACCGTACGAATCGGACGAGCTGATCGCCGTCGTCGGCCTCGCTGGCCGGTTCCCCGAGTCTCCTGATCTGGTCGCCTTCTGGGACAACCTCCGGCAGGGCCGGGACTGCCTCCGCACGTTCACCGAGGACGACCTCGAGGCGCTCGGGATTCCACCGGAGATCTACCGACGGGACAGCTTCGTACCCCGCGGTACCGTGCTGCCGGAGCGTGACGGCTTCGACGCCCGCTTCTTCGGCTACACGCCTAACCAGGCCTCGGTCATGGACCCTCAAGCCCGGATCTTCCTGGAGACGTGCTACGAAGCCCTCGAGGCCGCGGGCTATGACCCATTCGACGTCGGCCAACCGGTGGGCGTCTTCGCCGGGTCCAACCCGAACGACTACGCCCTCCTGCTCGGCGTTGCCGATCCGACCGACTCCCTCACCGCCTTCGATCAGCTGATCGGTGTCGATCGAGACTTCCTGGCCACCCGGGTGTCGCACAACCTCGGCCTCACCGGGCCGGCGATGACGATCCAGACTGCCTGCTCGACGTCGCTCGTGACCGTCCACGCTGCAGCCCAGTCGCTGCTCGCCTACGAGTGTTCGATGGCGTTGGCGGGGGGCGTCAGCATCAACCTCCGCCAGGGGATCGGCTACTTCTATCAGCCGGGCATGATCCTGTCGCCTACCGGGGAGTGCCGCGCCTTCGACGCCAATGCCCAGGGCACAACGCTTGGCCAGGGGTGCGGCGTCGCCGTGCTGAAGCGATTGGCCGACGCCGAGGCCGACGGCGACCCGGTCATCGCCGTGGTTCGCGCCACCGCCATCAACAACGACGGACGCAACAAGATCAGCTACACCGCCCCGAGCGAGGACGGGCAGGCCACGGTGATCACCACCGCCCTCGAGCTGGCCGGCGTACCGAGCGACACGATCGGCTACGTCGAGACCCACGGCACCGGGACCCTGCTGGGCGATCCCATCGAGGTCGCTGCCCTGACGAGGGCGTTCCGGCCGGGTACCGACAGGACCCAGTTCTGCGCCATCGGTTCGGCCAAGACCAACTTCGGGCACACCGACGCCGCCGCCGGGATCACCGGGTTCATCAAGGCGGTCCTCGCCGTCAGCCACGGCGAGATCCCGCCGAGCATCAACTTCGACGAGCCGAATCCCGAGATCGACTTCGCCAACAGCCCCTTCTACGTCAACACCGAGCTCCGACCGTGGCCCGAGGCACCACATCCGCGCCGCGCAGGAGTGTCGGCCTTCGGCATCGGGGGAACCAACGCTCACGCCATCATCGAGGAGCCGCCGGCCCGGACTCGTCAGGACGGTCCGACGGTGGACGGTCGACGGGTGCTGATCGCATCCGGCAAGACGACGACCGCGGCCGACCATCGTCTCGAAGATCTCGCGGCCCACCTGGACCGGGCCCACGCGAGCGGAACGGCCCCCTCGCTCGCTCAGGTCGACACGACCCTCCGACAGGGGCGCCCGAACTTCGAGCATCGACGAGCCGTCGTCGTCGACTCCGACCGATCGTTGAGCGCAACGCTCGCCGGCCAGACCGACGCCTCCGCCGTTCGTGGAAGGGCCGGGGAGGCCGGTGCCATGGTGTGGATGTTCACCGGCCAGGGAGCCCAGTTCGCCGGGATGGGCGCCGAGCTCTACGCCCGCCAACCGGCATTCGCCGAGGCGATCGACCGGGTGGCAGCCCATCTGACAGGACGGCTCGGCTACGACCTGCGCCATCGGCTGTTCCCCGCCGACCCGAGCGGCGAGGCAGCGGCCGAGGAGCTACGCCAGACCTCCGTGACCCAGCCCGTCCTGTTCGCGGTGGAACATGCGCTCGCCTGCCTCCTCCGGTCCTGGGGTCTCCGCCCGGCCATGGTCGTGGGCCACAGCATCGGCGAGTACGCGGCGGCAGTAGAGGCAGGAGTCCTCCGCTGGGACGCAGCAGCGGAGCTGGTGGCCGAGCGGGGACGGCTCATGCAGGCCATGGCACCGGGACTCATGCTGGCCACGGCCCTACCGGCGGCCGAGCTCATCGCTCGCCTTCCCGAGGGGGTGGAGCTGGCGGCCGACAACTCCTCCACGCTCTCGGTCGCCTCAGGCCCCCGAGCGGCGATCGAGCACCTTGCCGCCTCTCTCGAACACGAGCGGATCTCGGCCACCGTGCTCCACACCTCCCATGCCTTCCACTCGGCGATGATGGATGACGCGGCGGCTGCCTTCGCCCAGTCCTTCGCCGGCAAGGAACTGCGTCGGCCGACGGTGCCCATGATGTCGAACGTCACCGGCCAGCTCCTTGCCGACGCCGACGCCGTCGACCCACGGTTCTGGGCGTCACAGATCCGGCGGCCGGTCCTCTTCGCCGACTGCATCGCCTCGGCCGCCGAGGCAGGTGGGGGCATGTTCATCGAGCTGGGCCCCGGCCGAGGGCTGTGTTCCTTCGTCAACGCCCACGAGGCTTTGGCCAGCGACGGGGTGACGGCGGTGCCCACCATGCGACGCCCCGGCCAGGAACGCGACGACGACGTCGTACTCCTCGAGGCCATCGGCCGGCTGTGGACGGCCGGCGTCGACATCGACTGGGATCTGGTCAATGGTGAGGCCACAGCGAGCCGGGTCTCGCTCCCCCCGTATCGGTTCGACCGTGTGGAGGCGTGGCGGCCCACCCATCGTCACGTGCTCGCTCTACCCCACTTCGGCCCCCCGTCTGATGACGCTCGACCGGTTGCTCGCCGTCAGCCCATCGACGACTGGCTGTACGTCCCCTCGTGGCACCGCCTCCCGGGAGCGGATCGGGTCGACGTCGATGGCGTGACCATCGTTCTCGTCACTGCAGGACCGGCCGGCGATGCATTCATCGACGCCCTGGGTGGTGAACGTACCGTGGTGGCCGTCCGCCCCGGCGCCCGCTACGAGCGCTCCTCCGACGGCTTCGTCATCGACCCGACAGACGACGAGCAGTTGACGGCCGTCTTCGAGGCCCTCGACGAAGACGATCAACCGGTCACCACGGTGATCCACGCCTGGTTGGCCGACCCGTCGGAAGACGATGACGACCTCGAAGACCTGACCCACTCGCTCGACCTCGGGGTGCACTCCGTGCTCGCCTGCGCCAGATCCCTTCGCCGTTTCGTACGTAACAGCCCGGTCCAGTTCGACATCGTCACCGCCACCGCGTTCGCCGTGATGGGCCGCGAGCACGTGCGGCCTTCGGCGGCTGCGCTGGCTGGCCCGGCTCGGATCGTTCCTCTGGAGTACACCGGGGTGATGACTCGTCTGATCGATCTCGACCGAGGTCTCGCCTCGAGCCAGGATCGATCGGCTCTCCTCGTCGAGCTTGCCTCCGCCCCGTCAGGTAGCGGCGACACCACGGTTGCGCTGCGAGACGGAGCCCGCTGGGGGCCGACGGTGGCGCCCCGACCAACCAGCGAGCAGGGTGGGCGTTCGCCACTGCGGAGCGGCGGTCGGTACCTGATCATCGGCGGTCTCGGCGGCGTCGGCCTTAGCCTCGCCCGCCATCTCGGCCAGGAGTACGGCGCCTCGCTCGTGCTCACGAGCCGCGGCGGGAGACCGGAACGAACCGACGGCGACCCGGAGACCGATCGCCGTTTGGCCCTGCTCGATGAGATCGCCGAGCACGCCCGCGACCTCGAGATCGCTGCGGTCGACGCAACGGACGAGACGGCCATGTCGACGCTCCTCGACCGACTGTGCGCTGACGGCCAACGCCTCGACGGTGTCATCGTCGCGGCCGGTGTCGCCGACCACGCTGGCGCCATACACCGCCGCTCGCGGGACAAGATGAACGCTTCGATCGCCTCGAAGGTTCATGCCACCGCCGTGCTGGAGCGGGTTCTCGATGGGCGAGCACCCGACTTCGTGCTGCTCTCGTCGTCGATTGCCGCCACGCTGTACCACAACCGTTTCGCTCAGGTCGGGTACGTCACCGGCAACACCTTCGTCGAGGCCTTCGCCCAGAGGGCCCGGGCGCGGGGCCAACGCTGGACCACGGTCGCTTGGGACGACTGGCTCGAGATCGGCATGAGCGTGCGGGCGGCCCAGGACTTCGAGTCCAACTTCGGCCGCGGCGTCGACCTTGTCGACCGATTGAACTCGTTCACCCCCGAGGACGGGATCGCCCTGTTCGAGCGGGCCCTGCGCGCCGACGAACCGACGATCCTGGTGTCACCAACCGACCTGGCGCAACGCATGCGGGACGATGTGGACGTCACGTCGCCGTTCCTCGAGCAGGCGATGGCCGACGACACCACCGAGATCGAGGTGGCATCGGGGGCCTCGATGCTGGACATCGTGAGCGCAGCGTGGCGTTCGCTGCTCGGGTTCGACTCGTTCGATCCCAATGACGACTTCTTCGAACTCGGCGGCGACTCCCTCCAGGCGGCCCGTATGGCCGACCGCCTGAGCCGCACTCTCGACCGTCCGATCCCGGTCGACACGGTCTTGGAGAACCCGGTCCTGGCCAAGCTCGTCAGCCTGCTGGAGGCGGAGCCGCCGCCAAGCGACGGGCCAGCGATCGCCGAGCCCGAGCGATTCGGGCCCCTCCCCCTCGGCCCCGCCCAACGGCGATTCCTCGACCGACGAACGGAGCACCCCGAGCATTTCAACGTGTCCGTACTGCTTCGACCGGTTCGGCCGATCGCCGTCGATCACCTCCAGGCCGCACTCGACCGACTGACGGCCCGGCACGGTCTGCTCCGCGTGGCCATAGATCCCACTGCCGATCCGGACCGGGCGCAGGTCGTCGCCCCCAACCGGGGCCCCGCGCCCCTGACCGTCGTGGACCTCCGCCGGCCCGAGCGAGAAGAGGCCCGACGGCAGGTGGAGCTGATGTCCGAATCGGTGCAGCGGGAGCTGAACCTCTCGACCGGCAAGGTGATGGCTGCGGTGCTGTTCGAGCTGGCCGAAGGGGACCAGCGGCTGCTGTTCACCCTCCACCATCTCGTCTCCGACAGGATCTCCCTCCTCCTGATCATCGACAACCTCAACGCCGACCTACGAGCCCTCGCCGACGGCCAAGAGCTCCCACCTCCCGCCCCCGAGACCGCCTATCTGCGATGGGTGGAAGCCCAAGCGGCGATCGCAGGCACGGCCCAGACCGTCGGGCGTTGGGCCGACCGACCCTGGGATCGTGTCGGGCCGATCCCGGCCAACCCACTCGCCACCGACGACGACAACCGGAACGACTCGACGACAGCAGTGAGCATCGACGTGAAGTCGCCCGAGCTCGCAGAAGCAGCGACGACCCTCGACGAGTGCGTCCTCCTGGCCCTCGCAGACGCCGTGGCGACCTGGTCCGCCAGTGACGTCGCCCTCATCGACGTACTGAGTCATGGCCGACGACTACCGCTCGACGTCGACGTCGGGCGCGCCGTGGGCATGTTCATCACCTATGGACCGGTTCTCGTCGATCAGAGGGCCGACGGAAGCGAACGACTCCGATCCTTGAGGGCCGACCTCGAGGATGGCTGGACCTTCGACGCACTCCGGTTCTTCGGTCCCCCCGACATCCGGGCCCGCATCGACGACCTGCCGCGGGCACAGATCCTGTTCAACTTCGTGGGACGGGCGATCGCAGCCGAGACCGACGCGGTGCTCGTGGCCGTCGACGACGAGCCGAAAGGCAGCGAGAGCGACCCTCGAGGCCGGCGTGATCACCTGCTCGCCGTCCGGGCCGATGTTGTCGACGCCGACCGCCTGCGGCTCGTCTTCGTCTACTCGGCCCGTCACCACGATCGAGCCACGATCGAGCGGCTGGCCGAGGAGACCCGGCGTCGGCTCGTCGAACCCTCACCGGCGCAGCGGCCGTGACGGGACTAGCTCGAAGGAGAGGGGCCGCCATTCCCAGCAGCCGAGTATCCCCTCAGGCGTCGACCAGGGAGTCGGACTGGTCGTTGCGGCGCTGCTTGAGGCGGGCCGCCACCCGGCGGCATTTCTCGATGTAGGCCATCGTCCGCTCCCGGGCCGCCTCGGCCTCGGGGTTCAGCCCGGTGAGATCGGGCAGGCCCCAGTGGCGGACCACGACCGGTTCGAGGATCTGCTCGTAGTGGGCCACGAAGTCGTAGATGCCGGCGGTGGCGATGAGCTTGGCGTGCTCGTTGAAGCCGGGGATGCCGTCGCCGGGCATGGTGAAGCCGATGATCTGGCGTTCCATGGCGCCCACGGCGGCGCTGGGGTCGACCTCGACGATGGCGCTCGCCATGTCACGGTAGAAGAGGAAGTGGTGGTTCTCGTCGGCCGCGACCCGGCGCATGATGTCGTACCCGACCTTGTCGTGGAGCTTGATCGCCTCGCCGGTGTTGCGGTGAGAGATGCGGGTCGCCAGCTCCTGGAGGGTCACGTAGACGAGGCCGTCGACCGCCGTCGGCGGCTCCGGCACCTTGCCCCCGCTCATCTGGGCCATGCGGCCCTCCTCGAGGGCGACCGGGTCGATGGCCCGGGTCACCGTGAGGTAGTCACGGATGACGACGGAGTGCCGGCCCTCCTCGGCCGTCCAGCGCCGGACCCACTCGCCCCACGCCCCGTCCCGCCCGAACATGCGCTCGATGTCGCGGAAGTAGTAGGGAAGGTTGTCCTCGGTCAGGAGGTTGATGAACAGGGCGCTGCGGACCTCGGGCGGCAGGCTCGCCTCCTCCGGGCTCCACTCGTAGTCGGGCTCGAAGTCCCGACCCCGCGACCACGGCACCATGGTGTGCGGATGCCACTCCCTGGTGGCCGACAGGTGGCGTTCGAGCAGCCGCTCGGCTTCGGGCGCCAGGCTTTCGATGAGGGCGAGGTCAGCGTCGAGCACCATCGGCCCAGCCTACCTACCGGTAGGTAGACGGCCCTACGCGGAGCCGAAAAAGCTGGACCACCAGGCGACAGGGGCCGGGTCCCGCCCCACCCGCCACCGCCCGGCCGACCCACCCCACTGACCGCCTCCCCGGCGGGGGCCACCGCACCGCCCGTTAGCGTTGAGGGGTGACCTCAGCCCCCGATCCTCCGGCCTGGGTCCCGCCGATGAAGGCGACGAGCGGCCCGATGCCCACCGGCGAGGGCTGGGCCTACGAGCTCAAGTGGGACGGCATGCGGATCGAGGCGCTTTGCCCCGCCGGCGGCCCGGTCACCCTGCGCGCCCTGTCGGGCCGCGACGTCACGACCAGCTTCCCCGAGCTGAACGACGTGTGCGACGCCCTCCACCTCGGCGCCGTGCTCGACGGCGAGGTCGTAGTCTTCGACGGCGACCGCCCGTCGTTCGGGCGGCTCCAGAATCGGATGCACGTCGATGCCCCGTCGGGGGCGCTGGTGGCCCAGCATCCCGTCGTCTACCTGATCTTCGACCTGCTGGCGCTCGACGGTCGCTCGACCGTGGAACTGCCCTACCACGCCCGGCGTCGCCTCCTGGCCGATGTCGTCGAGCCGGGACCGACCTGGCGGGTGCCGCCGATGGTCGAGGGCGACGGCGCTCCCCTCCTGGCCCTGGCCCGACAGCGGGGCCTGGAGGGGGTGGTGGCCAAACGACTCGACAGCGTCTACCGACCGGGGTCCAGGACCCGGGAGTGGGTCAAGGTCAAGGTCGTCCGACGCCAGGAGTTCGTCGTCGTCGGCTGGCTGCCCGGTCAGGGCCGGCTCGAGGGCCTGATGGGTTCGCTCCTCCTCGCCGTGAACGACCACGGGGGCCTCCGCTTCGCCGGCGCCGTCGGCAGCGGGCTGGCCGACCGGGACCGGGCCCAGCTCGCCCCCCTGCTCGTCCCCACCCCGCAGTGTCCCCTGGTGGAGGTCCCGCCTCTCGCCAAACGGCCGACCTGGGTCGAGCCCACGGTGGCGGTCGAGGTGGCCTACGGCACCTGGTCCGAGGATGGCCTCCTCCGCCACCCGGTCTACGCCGGCCTCCGGGTCGACGTCGACGTCGATTCGGTCGTCCGTGAGCTGCCACCGGCACCCCCCGGCGTGCGATAGTGGCAAGCGTGAACGACGGCACTATGGACCAGGTGAGGGTGTCCTTCCCCGCCTCCCCGGTCTTCAGCAGGATCGGCCGGGTCGCCGTCGCCGGCCTCGCCCTCCGTCTCGGCATCGACATCGCCGATGTCGAACGGCTCCGCCTCGCCGTCGACCGCTCCGTGGCCGCCCTCCACGGCAAGGGCATGATCCATCTGCGGGCCCAGTGGGAACCCCATCAGCTCACGATCACGATCGACAACCCCGACCATCCCCTCGACGAGGCCACCGGACGCCTCGTCTCGGAGGAGCTGGCGACCATGGTCGATCACGTCCACGTGGGCACGACCGCCATCGATCTCACCCTGGCCGACCAGGCCGGGGCGGCCTGACCGGCCCACCGCCGGCCGTCCGGATCGGCCCGAGCGACCGGAGCGAGTCTCGCCCAAGCGGCCCGAGCGGGCCTCACTCAAGCGGCCCGAGCGGGCCTCAGCCCGAACTGCCGGAGCGGGCCTCAGCCCGAGCGACCGGAGCGGGCCTCGCCCAAGCGGCCCGAGCGGGCCTCAGCCCGAGCTGCCGAAGCCGGCCTCGCCCCGATCATCGGGCCCGGCCGGCAACCGGTCGACGGCGACCAGGCGGAGCTCGCCGACCGAGAGCACGAGGAGCTGGGCGATCCGCTGCCCCCGCTCCACCGTCACCGGCGCGTCCGACGTGTTGAACAGGATGACCTGGAGCTCGCCCCGATAGCCCGAGTCGATCAGGCCGGGAGCGTTGAGCACGGTCAGTCCGTGCTCGAGGGCCAGCCCCGACCGGGGCAGGATCAGGCCGCACGTGCCGACGGGAAGAGCGACGGCGAAGCCCGTCGGCACCAGGCCTCGCCGACCCGGCCCGATCGTGGTGGCACAGCGGGCCGGCAGGTCGGCGGCGGCGTCCCCGGCCCGCATGCGCGTCGGCGGGGCCAGGGGCGGGTCGTCGTCGTCGAGCCGTAGGATCGGCACCTCGGTCACATCGTCACCGGTCACGCCCGACACGGTAGGCGGTGCGGCGCCGATCCCCCGACGGGCACCCCGATCACCGGTAGGGTTGGTGCCTTGCTCGCCTGGATGGACCTCGAGATGACCGGACTCGATCCGGCCCGCCATGTCATCGTCGAGATCGCCACCCTCCTCACCGACGACGAGCTCAACCTCGTGGCCGAGGGCCCCGACCTCGTCATCCGGGCCGACGATGCGGCCCTGGCCCTGATGGACGACGTCGTGGTCGGCATGCACACCACCTCCGGCCTGCTCGACCAGATCCGGGCCTCGACGATCACCCTCGAGGAGGCAGGCGCCCGCACCCTCGACTTTCTCCGCCAGCACATCTCGACTCCCCGCACGGTCCCCTTGTGCGGCAACTCCATCGGGATGGACCGCCGCTTCCTCGCCGTGCACCTGCCGGAGATCGAGGAGTTCCTCCACTACCGTTCGGTCGACGTGTCGACCATCAAGGAGCTGGCCCGCCGCTGGTACCCCGGCGTGCTGGCCGGTGCCCCCGCCAAGGTCGCCGGCCACCGGGCCCTCGACGACATCACCGAGAGCATCGACGAGCTGCGCTACTACCGCCGCGCCGTCTTCTTACCCCCACCGGCCGCGTCGTCGGTTCAGGAGCCGTCGGTTCAGGAGCAGGCGGATCAGGAGCCGTCGGAATAGAGATCGGCGGGCAGGGAGCCGATGGCGGCCACCGCCGCCATCGTGCCGCCGGCGCCCAACCACCACAGGTGGGGGACACCGTCGACGGCGCTGCGGGCCACGGTCACCTCGTCGGCGGCCGGAACCCCCGCCCCGTACTCGATCACCGCCCGGAACGGGGGTTCGGGCTCGATCTCCACCATCGCCTCCTCCACCACCGCCCAGTACGCCGCGTTGTTGACGTGCCCCAGGGTGTCGAAGTCGACGACCCGGAGGGGCCAGCGGCGGACGACGGCGTCGGCCGCCGGTCGGGGCAGGGACAGCCGGGCCGTGACCTCCCGACCTGCTGCCGCCGGGCCGTAGATGGCGAGGAACTGGTCGGTGAGGCGGGCGGGGCGGCCGCTGGCGGGGTCGACGCAGATCCACAGGGTGGCGACCTCGTAGACCGCGCCCTCGTCACCGCGGACACGGAGGCGTCGCTCGGCCCAGCGGCGGCCCAAACCGGAGCAGAACGTGGTGAAGGTGAGGGTCTCACCCAACGACGCCGGGCCCACGACGTCGACCTCGGTCCGGCGCACGACCCAGGCCGGCTCGGCCGCCAGGCCGG
The DNA here is from genome assembly GCA_050330635.1 of Acidimicrobiales bacterium. Taxonomy (GTDB): domain Bacteria; phylum Actinomycetota; class Acidimicrobiia; order Acidimicrobiales; family SZUA-35; genus CADEDH01. The sequence goes on from JBHJNQ010000002.1 coordinate 11,561, forward strand.
CGTCGTTGGTGTCGTCGTCGGAGACGTCCTGGGTGTAGCGGGTGAGGGCGTCGAGCCGGAGTCGAGCTCCTGGCGTGACGTCGCCGAGACGGACCTTGCGTCGGCCGGTGAACGTGCGCCCACAGCCGGTCGACGCCACCTGGGGTCGGGGCGGGATCGCAGCCACGGTCCGACGGTAGCGGGTCGACACCGGGCCGCCGGCCACCAGGGAATCGACCCCGCTAATTCGGTTGACACGGTCGGCGATCCGTAGTTCCGTTGGCCACAGGCCGCCGGCAACGGTGGGCCACCACGCTGCCGGAACGGATGCTGCGGCGAGGCACGAGAAGCGTCCGGGCACCGGGCGGCAGACGGAACAGATGAAGGGAGCAGCGCGATGACGAATCCCACGATCAACGACCGTCGACTCGACGCCGCCGGCTCCTTCACCTCGCTCGACGTCTGCTCCGCCCACCCCGGCGACAGCTGCCGCGACAGCCGGCACGGTATGGCCCGGCACGGTATGGCCCAGCACGGTATGGCCCGGCACGACGCCGTAACGCCGAACCGGAACCGTTCGGGTGCCGCCGGCATCGCCACCATCGCCACTGGGGAGACGACCGCCTATCGGTCCGTCGCCACCCTCGCCGGCAATGACCTGACCTGGCTCCGTACGCCGAAGTTCGGAACGCCCCGTCACTTCCAGCGGTGGAGGTCTGCTACCTGAGAAACAGGGAAGCACCTCACCGAGCCGCTGGGAGCACAAGCCCCCAGCGGCTCTTGTGCTTTTCCCCCTCGGGAGCGATCGCTCGACATCCCGAATCCAACCGCATCACGCGACCGACCCCGCGCTCATGATACGAGCCGGCCGGGTCGGGACTCTTCACCCGCCTCCACCCCGAATACCCAGGGACACATCATGACCACTCTCAACGACGAACGGATCTCCGAAGCGTTACACCGGCTCGGCACCGCCGACGAGGCCTGGCGGGCCGAGGCGGCCTGCCGTGGCATCCCCCACGCCCGCGACCTCTTCTTCAGCGAGGAGCTCCAGGACATCGCCCTGGCCAAGCAGGTCTGCGTCGGTTGCCCCGTGATCGGGCCCTGCCTCGAGGGAGCGATCGCCAGGAGCGAGCCCTGCGGCGTCTGGGGCGGTCAGCTGTTCCTCAACGGTCGGATCCTCGCCGTCAAGCGGCGTCGGGGGCGGCCACCGAAGCAGCCCCGCCCGGAGGACCAGCTGCCGGTGGTTCCCGTTCCCGAGCACCTCCAGAAGCTCATCGCCTGAGGGGAGGATGCCGGGATCGGACGTGCCGGCCGCATTCGGTGTGATGGGTGTGTCGCTCGACACACCCCATCACACCCGGCCCGCCCGGGCCGACGGAGTGGTCGAGCTCCAAGCCGCCGCGGACAACGGATGTAGGCGAGTCCGAGGTGAGCGAGCGGGGTGGATCGGGCCATGGCGGCCGGTTCCGCCCCGGGCCGGCGGGCCCACACGGGCGGCCCGAGTCCTTCACGGGCTCTCGTCCCTGCTGGTCTGGGGGTGCGGTGTGCCGGTCGACTCGATCGGCCTCGCACCCCCCAAGCCGGCGCCACGCTCCGCCGCCGGGAATGTGCGTCACCGGGCATCGGTTCGAGTAGACAGCCATTGCCCACTCGAGCGGCCGACACCGCCGCCTACGACGAGGACCGACCACGATGCAGCCCGACGAACACGACCAGGGAAGGGGAAGCGGGCGTCGCCGCCCCGCCGTCCTCGTCGCCCTGGCCCTGGCCGCGGCCCTGGCGGCCGCCACCCTCAGCGCCTGCAGCGACAGCGGGAGCGCCGACAGCGGCAGCGCCGACGGGCCAGGAGCCGACGGCGGGGGGTCGGGCAGCGCAGCCGGTGACGGAGCGGCCACCCTCACCGACTTCGAGTTCGAGACCGAGGACGGCAGCGTGGCCACCCTGGCCGCCTACCAGGGCCAGCCCCTGGTGGTGAACTTCTTCGCCGCCTGGTGCGCCCCCTGCCGCCTCGAGATTCCCGACCTGGAAGCGGTGTACGCCGCCAGCGACGGCCGGGTCGGCTTCCTCGGCGTCAACCACGACATCGAAGCCACCACGTGGCGGAGCTTCGTCGACGAGGTCGGGATCTCGTTCCCCACCGTGTTCCAGCCCAATCAGGAGATCTGGGAATCCCTCGACCTGTTCGGGATGCCGGCGACCGTCCTCATCGCCCCCGACGGCGAGGTGGTGGCCACCCACAGCGGCATCATCGACGACGAGACGCTGACCCGGCTCATCGCCGACGAGCTCGGCGTCGAGATCTGAGGCGGTGGTCACGATGGAGCTCGGTTCACTGTTCGACGCCCGGGGTTTCACCCTCGGCATGGTGGCGCTGGTCAACCCCTGCGGGTTCGCCCTGCTGCCCGCCTACCTCGGCTACTTCCTCGGCACCAACGACGCCGACGCCCCGGAGTCTCGCCTCGTGGCCCTCAACCGGGCCCAGGTCGTCGGCCTGTCGATGTCGGTCGGCTTCCTGGCGGTGTTCGGACTCCTCGGCGTGATCTTCGCCGGCATCCTCACCAGCATCGTCGACTACCTGCCCTGGGTCACCGCCGTCATGGGTGTCGGACTGGCCATCCTCGGCATCACCATGCTGGCCGGCTTCCAGCCCCTGCTGTCGCTACCCAAGCTGGAGAAGGGCACCGGCAGCCGGTCGACGTTCAGCATGTTCCTGTTCGGCGTGTCCTACGCCCTGGCCTCCCTCACCTGCACGATCGGCCTGTTCCTGTCGGCCGTGGGCACCTCGGCCTCCGGCGACAGCTTCGGCGAACGGCTCGGCGGCTTCGTCTCCTACGGCATCGGCATGGGGCTCATGGCCACCGGGCTGACGCTGGCCGTTGCCTTCGGCCAGAAGGGTGTGGTCGGCCGGTTCCGTCAGCTCCTTCCCCGCATCAACCTGATCTCCGCCGTCGTCCTCATCATCGTGGGGGTGTACGTGGCCTGGTACGGCTACTGGTCGACCGATCCGCTGGGGATCCCGGCCGGGCCCGTGGCCTGGGTCGAGGCCCGCCAGGCCGACGTCAGCGGCTGGATCGACGATCGCACCACCGTCCTCGGCGTCGGGTTCCTCGCCGTCAACCTGGCGCTGGCTGTCGCCGGCTTCGCCGCCCGCCGGACCCGTGGCGGCGACCGCACCCCGGTGACCACCTGACCTCGCCCGTCCGAGGCGCCACGGCCCGCCTTCCCCGGTCGGTTGTGGCGGCTCCCCGACGAGCTGGCACCCTGGTGCACGTGCAGGACGTCGACCGGTCGCCGATCACCTTCGAGCAGCTCCTGGCCCGGCGCGGCGTCCTCGAGGTCGTCGACCTGCGAGGACCGGTCGGGTTCTGCGCCTTCCACGGCGGCAACCTGGAGCGGATGACCGAGCAGATCGCCTCGGAGGCGGCGGCCCGTTCCGGCTCATCGTTCTACGGCGTGATCCAGCCGCCCGGGATGCGCCACCACCTCCCCTCGGCCAGGGTCGACCCCTCCCACTCCCCCCGCCTGGCCGCCTTCCTCGACCACTGCGATGTGGTCATCACCGTCCACGGCTACGGCCTCCAGGGCCACTTCGCCAGCCTCCTGTGCGGCGGCGGCAACCGCGATCTGGCCCGCCATGTGGCCGGGCACCTGCGCGACGCCCTGCCCATGTACGAGTCGATCGACGACATCGAACGCATCCCCCGCACCCTGCGGGGCCTCCACCCCGACAACCCGTGCAACCTCCCCCGGGGCGGCGGGATGCAGCTCGAGCTCCCACCCCGGGTCCGGGGCCTCACTCCACTGGTCATGCACTGGCCGTCGCACGATTACCGTCGACAGCGCTTCCCGCATGTCAACCACCTCATCGACGGGCTGATCGAGGCGGCCGTGTCGTGGCCGTGCGGATGAGCCGTGCGGATGAGCCGTGCGGAGTTGTGCGGATGAGATGGCCCCCGATCCCCTACGGCGTATCGGGAGTTTCCCCGATGGGTCGAGACCCGACACGGTCTACCGTGACGGTATGCCCCTCCAAGACGCCCTGAAAGAATGGCTGGCGAAGGCCGACCTCGGCGTCAGCCTCGAAGAGATCATCGACGACCATGGTTACGGCGACCTCCCGCCCGAGACGATCTCGACCGCCCTCCAGCAGTTCGCCTCCCAGGCGTCGCTTCCCGTGGCCGACGCGCTGGCCCCCGTCGTGACCCGCCTCTCCGACGTACCGTTCGAGCCCGGCGACCTGCCGGACGCCCCCGAGATCGACGCCGCCCTGGCCGACGGCCGAGGCGTCTACGACCTCCTCGAGGGGATCTCGGTCGACGGCAGCGACCTCGGGGCTGAGTTCGACGATGCCGACCCGGTCGACTTCGACGACATCCTCGGCGACTTCGATGAGCTCGACGAGTTCGGCCACGCCCCCGGTCCCGTGGCCGCCGACCCGACCGACACCGGTGACGATGGCGACGACTCGCCGTTCGGCTCGGGCGACGAGACCGGGGAACACGACGCCCCGGTCGGCGCCCTCGACCAGGTGGTGGCGTCCGTGACCGAACACGTCGACGGTAGCCCGGCCGACGACCGGGTCGACGAGACCGCCGACACCCTCGACGAGGGTCACGAGCTGCCGGGCCCGCTGGGCGACCTGGTCGAGGACCTCGACCTCGGCGCTCCGTTCGCCGACGACGCCGACCCCGCCGACCTCGACCTCGAGTAGCGGTCACCGCCGCCGCGGACCGAGGTGACGAACGCTCCCGGGCCGGAGGTTCTACGGTTGGGTCAGGCCGGACGGCGACGGGCCATGACGGTCAGGTAGACACCGCCGACCAGTCCGAACACGACGGCGAACCACAGGATGACCACCAACAGCCCACCGATCAGCGGCACCGCTCCGGCCACGAAGCGCAGGAGGAAGGCGACGACCGCCATCACCAGCAACGCCCGGCCCGGTTCCATCAAGAGACTCATGGCCCACTCCAGTCACGCCACCGACCCGACGATGCGGACCGTCCATGACCTCCCGAGTATAGGGACCGTTCCATGACCAGTGATGTCGCCCCCGTGGCCACACCCCTCCCGCAGATCAGCCCGGCCTCGTGGGAGCACCCCACCGACCGGGCCGCCCTCGGCGCCCTGCGCACGATCCCCGGTTTCGATGCCGTGCTGCGCAAGGTCGTCGGCATGTTCGGCGAGCGCAACATCCGCATCAACTACCAAGCCCAGGCCCTCCGGGTCGGCCCGACCCAGTACCCCGACCTCCACCGCGAGCTGGTGGCGGCGTGCGAGGTGCTCGATACCGAGGTCCCTCCCCTCTATGTGTCCCAGACGCCGCTGGCCAACGCCGGCGCCGTCGGCATGGACCACCCGTTCATCGTGCTGAACAGCGCGCTGGTGGAACTGTCGAGCCCCGCCCAGCTCCGCTTCGTGCTCGGCCATGAGGTGGCCCACATCATGAGTGAGCACGCCCTCTACCGCACCCTCCTGTTCCTGCTCCTCGACCTGGCCCGTCCCGCCGGGGTCGTCGTCGGCCCCGCGGCCTGGCCGATCACGCTCGCCCTGCTCGAGTGGAACCGCAAATCGGAGATCTCCTGCGACCGGGCCGGCGTCCTGACCGTGCAGGAACCGGCCGTCGCCTACGGCGCCCTGGGGGTCATGGCCGGCGGGATCCGGGGCCGGGAGGGGCAGATCGACATCGACGCCCTCAAGGCCCAGTCGGCCGAGTACCTCGACGGCAACGGTCTCGACGGCTTCTTCAAGTTCATGTCGACCGCCGGGCGGACCCACCCGTTCCCGGTCATCCGGGTCGCCGAGCTCACCACCTTCATCGACGACGGCCCGTACCGGGCCATCCTCGACGGTGGCTACGTCCGGCGCGGCCAGGAGGGACCGCTGGTCGACGACCTGGCCGCAGCCCAGCGGGGATTCTCGGACTCGGCCCAGAAGGTGTTCACGAACGCCGACGAGTACGTGAACCAGACCCTGCTCAACTGGGCCAGCACCCTGCGGCGGCGGGGGGCCGGGGCCGACGACGGCGGCTGACGACGGCGCCTGGCCCCGATCACAATCGGATCGGCCGTCCCCGGTCAGTGGACCCGGGCCACGATCTCTTCCAGGCTGCGGATGGCGACCCGGGCGGCCTGGGCCAGGTCGTGGGTGGTCAGTGGGTTCTCCGCCAGTCGCTGCCACCGTCCGATGGCCTCGAAGGCGGCGGCCCGGATCTCGTCGGCCGACGCCGCCTCGGCCAGCCCCAACCGCTGCCACGGCGAGGTGCCCGAGCTGCCGAGCGTCCGCTCCAGGTCGAGCAGATCGGCCTCCTTGGCCCTGATCCGCCCGCTTCGTACCGCCGCCATCATCGCGAGCTCGTTGAACGGGTGAGCCCCGGCCATGATCTGCTCGATCCGCAGCAGCAGGTCGGCCGACTCGGGGATGGCCGGATGCTCCTCGCACAGCCGCTCCACCGCCAGCAGGGCCGACCGTGACTTGAGCACCGCCGCCCGATCGACGAACAGGGTGGTGAGGATCTGGCGCAGGTCGACCAGACCGGAGCGGGTGACGAGCTCGTCGGCCAGCTCCACGCTTGACGACACCTTGCCCGCCCGGAGCAACGCCAGCGCCTGGCGGATCCCGAACACGCCGAGCCGGCCCAGCAGCTCCTCCCGCTCGATCGACGTGAGCGGCGTCTCCGGCCTGGCCTCGATGAAGATGTCGGCCGACAGGAGCAGGTTCTCCAGCTCCTTGCGGGGCACCGCCGCCAACTGTTGGAGCCAGCGGAACTCGCGCTCGGTCAGCGTCTCCGCCGTCTCCGCCAGGAGACCGGCGACCGGGAGCACCACCTGGACGAGGCGCCGGAGACGACCGTCGCGGCCGTAGCGGTCGGCGATGCGGCGGGCCGACGACATGGCGTCGATCCGTCCCGACCCGATCTCGTCGGCCCGGGACAGCACGGCGATGGCGTTCACCGGATTCGGTTGCGACACCGCCTCGTCGTGGAAGGCCTCCAGCAACCGCAGGTCGTTGGTGTGGATGTGCTTCATGAGATACAGGACGGCGTCGGCCGGGGTCTCGGTGTCCTTCGGATCGAGGAACTCGTAGGCCCGCTGCCCGATGCCCTCGCTCAGGGTGTCGACGCCGGGGGTGTCGATCAGGGTCAGTTGCCGGAGCCCGCTCGAGGGCCAGGTTATGTCGAGCCGGTCGACGGATTCCGGCGGCCGGCCGCCGAGGTCGACGTCGATGGCGCCGTCCTCCCGCTCGAACCTGACCTGCACCGGAGGGGATCCGTCGCGGGGATGGAGGAGGACCTGGTAGGTGTGACCGTCCTGGTACCAGGTGACGATTCGGGTGCACTCACCGGTGTCGGTCGGCGCCAGCCGCTCGCCCACCAGGGCGTTGAGGAGCGTGGACTTCCCCGCCTTGACCTTGCCGGCGATGGCGACGCGGAGGGGCCCGTCGAGACGGTCACGGGCCTCGGCCAGGGCCTCGGCCCCGGCCACCCCGTCGAAGGCCCGCTCGGCCGCGGCCAGGAGGTCGCGGCACCGTTCGATCAGCAGCTCGCTCACGGGCCGACCACGACGATCGTCGCCGGCCCGAGGAATGAGGGCCCGTTCATCGCGCCCCTACTCCCCGCCCGGCCGTGGCCGGCGCCAGCTTGAGCGCCCGCTGGCGCAGGGCGTCGATCCTCTCCAGCTCGGCCTTGGCGTCGCGCAACCGCTTGGCCCGGTCGGCCTCGGCCACCTTGGCCGCCTCGGTGGCCGAGCGGAGAGCCTCGCTCGTCGACTTGCCCAGCTCCTCGGCCAGCGTGCCGTAGCGGTCACGGAGCTGACGTTGGATGAGGCGCAGGGTGTCGCGGCTGTCCTTGCCGATCTGGAAGCTGACCTCGTCGCAGTAGCGGCGGACCACACTCTTGGCGTCCGCCCGGCGGCGGGCCAGCACCCGCTCCCGCTCGTCGCGGACCGTCTTGCGGCCGAGCAGCAGCCCGGCGCCCAGCCCCAAGGGAACGATGGGCAACGCCACGGGGACCAACCCGGCCAGCAGTGACACCATGAGGAAACCGGAGAAGGAACCGCGCAGGGCGGTGAGGCCCCGCGACCCGGCCCCGGGGACGTCGAGGTCGAGATCGTGGTCGAGGCGGACCCGGGCCATGGCCTTCGCCGCGTCGTGGATCTCCAGGTCGGCCATGAGCTGGGCCCCGTCGCTGTCGAAATGGCGCTGGACGTCGCGGCTCAGCGCCGACGTCCGTTCCGTGAGGTACCGGTAGTTGGCCACCACCGCCTGCGACATCGTGCTCTGCAACCACGGCGAGAACTCGTCCCAGCTCTCGGCCGGGTCGAACGAGTCGATCGACTTGTCGGCCTCGGCCAGGATGGCCCGGATCCGACCGCGGAGGTCGAAGTCGACGTCGCTCGTCAGGTCGGCGATGCCGTCGTTGAGCGTGGTGTTCCAACGCGAGAGCTGCCCCCGCAGCTCCCCGGCCCTGGCCTTGGCCTGTTCGAGGCCGCCGACGAGACGGGCGCTGGCCCCCGGATCGTCGAGGGCGCGACGCTCGGCGTCGAACCCGGACGACAGCTGATCGGTCACCGACAGCACGTCCTGGCGGGCCGTCTCCCGGTCGCGCTGGGCGTTCGAGGCCACGAGATCGTTGGTGATGTATTGGACCAGGGCCGGGAACCCCGACTGCTGGTTGATGTCTTTGTCCTTGCGCCGCACGGCCTCGACCCGCAGCATCGACGACACGGGGAGGATGGGGCGGCTCAGACCGAGTCGGGCCAGGTGTCCCTGGTTGATCGACAGCACGTCGCGCCAGCGGGCGTAGAGGTCGATCTTGGTCATGACGCAGATCACACTGGGGCACAGCTCGACGGCCTGGGCCAGGAAGTCCATCTCGGCCCGGGTGTACTCCTGGGAGGCGTCGGAGATGAACAGGGCGGCATCGGCGATCGACAGGGCGCCCAACCCGGCAGCGGCATGGGCCGAACCCAATCCGCCGACCCCGGGGGTGTCGATGAGGATGACCCCGTCGGCCAGCAGCTTGCGGGGGATCTCGATCTCGACCCCCTTGACCACGATCGACGGGTTGACCCCACCGAGCTCGGTGGCATAGGCCCGGATCTGGTCGAGGGCGATCTCCATCCGCTCACCTTCGCCGTCGGGGTCGGCGGCCGACTTGATGAGGGCGAACGCCCGCTTCTCCTCGCCGTGACGGACGATGGTGTGGACGGCGGTGGCGATGTCGTCATCGACCGGGCAGATGTTCACGTTGACGAGGGCGTTGACCAGCGAGCTCTTGCCCTGCTTGAACTCCCCGACGGCCACGATCTGGACGTCGGGCCGCCTGACCCGCTCGAGCACGGCGCGCAGCCGCTCGGCCAGGTCGGGGCGTCCATAGGCGGTGGCGGCCTTGATGCTGAGCTCGAGTACGGCCCGCACCTCGGCGTTCTGATCGGAGGCGGTCATGCGTCGTGGGTTTCCCTCGTCGCCGGGCTGCTGGACGAGCTGGCGACCACCGTCGACACTATCCGGTGCCGGAGCCAGGACAAAGAACGTCGTCCGGTACCATCTCATGCGATGGGGCACGAAGAAGAGCATCGCCCATGACCGACTCCCGACTCGTCATCGGGCCTGGAGGGACGGGTCGGACCCATCGCCTCGCCCGGTGGGCGGAGGCGATCGAAGCGAGTGGCGACCAACGCGTGGCCCGCCTCGTCGGGAGCCCCCTTCGACCGGTGTCCGAGGCCGACGTCGCCGGGGCCGTGACGTCGGCTCCCGGCGTCATCGTGGCCGACGATCTCCAGTGGTTCGAGGCCGGCGCCCTCGGCATGCTGACCGAGTACGCCGCCGACGTGGTGATCCTCGCCAGCCGCCGTCCGGCCACCGGCGTCGAGCCGGCCCCCGACACCCTCGAGTTCCTGTGCGAGCTGCTGGCCCGGGCCCAGCCGGTCGATCGGCTCGGGCCGCTCGATCTCGACGCCTTCGTCGCCGCCGTGGCCGGACTGCGGCGGGCCGCGGCCGAGCGGGAGGGAGCAACGGACGATCGGGCCCTCGCCACCGGGGAGGTCGAGGGGCTGTTCACGGCGACGGCCGGGTCGATCGGTCTGGCCGCCGACGCCGTGGCCGCCGGCTGGAACGGTGTCGACGAGCCACCGTCGGCGCTGCTCGACGCCGCCGCCCAACGCTGCCGGCGGGGGGTCGACACCGCCACCGGCGTTCTCCAGGTGTGGGCCGTGCTGGCCCAGACCGACCCGGCGACCCCGATCGAGACCGCCCTGACCATGGCCGACGACAACGTCGACCTCGATGTGGCCGAGCGGGAGCTTCGGGCCGCCGGTCTCGTCATCGACGACCCCGGGGTGGGGGCGGTGCTCATCCCCCTGGTCGTGCGGGCCGTGCTCCACGCCATGACAGCGGCGCAACGCAGCATGGCCCACGACCGCATCGCCGAGCGCCTGGCCGACAACGATCCCCTCGGGGCGGCCCAACATCTCCTGTCGGGTGACGGGCAGGCCGAGGGCGGTCCTCAGGTCCTCGCCACTGCCGCCCTCCGGCTCGCCGTCTCCGAACCCGACCAGGCCGACGAGTTCATCGACCGGGCCCAGCGGCTCGGTCTGCCCGAGCACGAGGGTGCCCTCCTCCGGGCCCTCGCCGCCTTCCATCGGGGGTCCCCGGCGGCGCTCCAGCATCTCGATCTGGCCCGGCAGGCCGCCCCCGAGGGCACGAACGGGCGGGCCGCCCTGCTCGGCTACGGGATCGACCTGCGCGACCTCCGCTTCGAGTCGGCCTCCCAACGACCCATCGAGGGCGACCTGGCCGAGCCGCTCCGGGCGCTGGCCGACGGGATCGCCGGCCGCCCCCGTGTTCCCGACAGGGCGGCGCGCACGCCGTTGGCCGCCCTCGTCGCCGTCATGGCCGGCGGCATCGAGGCCCTGGCCGCCGGCCGTAGCGACGAGGCCCTGGGGGCGATGACGTCGGCGGTCGACGACTTCGACCGGATGGAGCCGTCGGCGCCCCTGGGGATGACGCCCCACGCCCTCGGCAGCCTCGTGGCCCTCGGGGTCGGCGACCTCGACGCCGTCGACCTGCTCACCAAGCGAGCCCTCGAGCAGACGAGCGGCGGTATCGGCGAGGCCTTCGCCCATCGGCTCCTGCGGGCCTACGGCCAGCTCGTCGCCGGCGACCACGGCCCCGCACTGACCCTCCTGCGCGATCACACCCCAGACGACGACGCCGCCACCGCCGCCCCGCTGGGCGACAGCGACGGCCCCGACCACGCCGACCCCGCTGACCCGCTCGACGGCGACGAACTGCAGGTCGGTCGTCTCCTCTGTCAGCGCGACCGTCTCCTGCTCGCCACTCTCGAGGCCGCCATCGCCCGCCGGTCGGGCGACACCGGGCGCCTCCGGGCGGCGTGGCGTCGGGCTCAGGACGCCCTCATCCGACCCGCCACCAGCTGGCTCCTCATCGACTTCTTCATCGAGCTGCTCTCGTGTGGCGCCCGCCTGGGCGACCGCCGCCGGGTCGACCCGGTGCTCGACGCGGTGGTGGCCCAGGCCACGGCGCTACCGGCCAAGGGACCGGCTCCCACCGCCGCCCACTGGCTCCGGCTCCAGGTGGCGTTGGCCGCCGACGATCGCAGGGCGGTGGCGGAGCAGGCCGAAGCTCTCGCCGGCTGCTCCCCCGGCGACGACCGCGCTGCGGCCCGGGTGGCGGCCGGGGCCGAGTGGGCCGGCATCCTCGCCGGCCGGTGCCGGGAGGATGCCGTCACGGCTACGGCCAACCGGCTGCGCTCGGTCGGCGACCCGTGGGAGGCGTCCCGGCTGCTGGGCCAGGCCGCCCTCGTCGAAGCCGACCCCCGGGCCGCCCGTCGCCTACTGGAGGCGGCGCGCCACTCCGCCGTCGAACAGGTCGACGAGGGGGGCGGCGAAGGCTTGGCCGCCCTCGGGTTGTCCGAACGGGAGGCCGAGGTGGCCGTCCTCATCACCGAGGGCCGGACCCACAAGGAGGTGGGAGCCCAGCTCTACATCTCCCCCAAGACCGTCGAGCACCACGTGGCCAAGATCCGCCAGAAGCTGGGGGCCGGATCGCGGGCCGAGCTGATCAGCATCGTGCGCGACGCCACCGCCGCCGACTGACCGGGCGACACCGTCGTCACACCGACGCGATCGCTGGCCCTGCACCCGCTCGTATCACCGTCGGCATGCCCCCCACCACCAGCGGTAGCTCACCGTACGTCGCTGGCCGCCCCCGGTCGGTGACGGAGCCGAGACGCCATGGGCAGATGCTCTCAGGGTGCAATGACTCAGGCCTCTTCACCCGGATCCCCCCACCCCCTACGATGTGAGTGGGGGTAGGGGGGTACCCCCGATTCACGGCGGAGCGAAGCGGCATAGGTTGAGCTCAGCAAGCACACACCAGGTACTCACTCACCCATCTCGGAGGGAACACGACAATGTCAGACATGCCCATCCCCATGGATACCGACCAGGCCGCTCAGCTGCTCGAGCAGATCCGCGAAGCGCTCCGGCTCGGTGTCGAGCCCGGCGACGTCGAGGAGGCCCTCGGGGCCGACACCGCCGCCAGCCCGGTCACCGGCGCCGATCTCGAAGCGGCCCTCGCTGAGCTCGACATCCCGGAAGAGATGAAGGAGCAGATCCGCACCGAGTACGAAGCCAGCGGCCACACCACCGGTGACGTCGTCAACATCTTCATCGAGGTCAACGACAGCAGCGTCAACAACGAGATCTCGAACGAGCTCAACATCCACGGCGAGGTCCACGGCAATGTGGTCCAGGACAACGACACCGACCTCGTCAACGCCACGGGCGACGACTCGTTCGCCGCCGGCGGCAACATCGAGGGCGTCCAGAGCCAGTCCGGCGACGGCGTCCAGGTCGGTGGCGACAACGACGGTGTGGCCAACGTCGGCGACAACAGCGGCCAGCAGGCCGGCGACGACGCCTCAGTCGGCGGTGACTTCACCAGCGGTGACGGCAACGTGCACGTCGAGGACTCCTACGTCGACGACTCGGCCATCGCCTTCGGCGACGGCGACGCCACCAACGAGGCCAACGACACCGACACCGTCGGCTCGCACAACACCGACACCTACGACCAGGCCTACACGGAGACCAACACCGACTCGTTCAACGAGGACTACACCTCGACGGAGAACTACGAGACCAGCGTCGAGGCCCACCTCACCGACTCGGCCAACTACGACGAGAGCTACGTCAGCGACGACGACTACATCGACATCGACAAGTCCCACAACGAGGACGGCGAGGACTACGCCGCCGACGCACACTCGTGACCAGTCGGCCTCGGGCCAGGGACCGCCGAGACAAGTGAACAAACATGAAGGACCCCGGTATCACCGGGGTCCTTCCCCCATCTACTTAGAGCATCATCCAGTACAGCACCCAGTACCAAAAGGACCTGTCCGTCCTCTCCCGGCCCCAGGGGTTCGAACCCCCTAGGACCACCCCAGCGGTAGGGGGGAAACCCCGATCCACGGCGGAGCGAAGCGGCATAGGTTGAGAACAAGCAAGCAACCACCAGCTACTCACCACCACAACGGAGGGAACAGAAATCATGGACAACCTGCTCGACACGCTGCGCAACCTGATGAGCCGGGGTGGCGACACCCAGACGCTCAGTGCGGACCCGACGGAGGCCCCCGAGGCCCCCGAGGCCGAGACCCCCTACGAGGACGAGCCGGTCTCGGTCGAAGAGGTCGACCGGCTCCTGGAGGAGCTCGAGGTGCCCGAGGAGCACAAGGAGTACATCGTCTCGGAGTACGAGGCGGCCCCCGCCCACACCGCCAACACCCTGGCCGAGATCATCGCCCGTGACAACAGCGTCAACACCTGGTTCGAGAACACCCTCGACATCCACGGCGAGGTCCACGGCAATGTTGTCCAGGACAACGACCTGACGGAGACCAACGCCACCGGCGACGGCGCCTTCGCTGCCGGCGAGGACATCCACGGCGTCCAGGCCCAGAGCGGTGACGGCGTCCAGGTCGGCTACGACAACGAGGGTGTGGCCAACGTCGGCGACAACTCCGGGCAACAGGCCGGTGACGACGCCTCGGTCGGCGGTGACTTCACCAGCGGTGACGGCAACGTCCACATCGAGGGCTCCGACATCAACGACTCGGCCCTGGCCTTCGGCCACGGTGACGCCACCAACGAAGCCAACGACACCTGGACCGAGGACTCCTACAACACCCGGGAGGACACCTACAACGAGACGATCACCAACACCGACTCGGGCAACTGGACCAAGACCGTCGACGTCAACGAGGAGGTCGCCATCGACGCCCACCTCACCGACTCGGCCAACTACGACGAGAGCTACGTCAGCGACGACGACTACAAGGACATCGACAAGTCGTTCAACGAGGGCGAGCACGACGGTGACTACGAGGTCCACGGGAGCTGATCGCTCGCACGGACCACGAGAATCATGAGATGGTAGGGGCCCCGGGTAACACCGGGGCCTCTACCGTTTCGGGGTGAGGTAGGGGCGGGGAGCACCGGCGGGGCGTGCGGTGTGTGGAGGGAGCAACGGTGAGCGACAACTACGACACGGGGCAGCCAACCCGGCTGGAAGGTCCCACCAGCCCCGCCGGCGACGGGTGGATCCATCCCGATCAGGCCTATGCCGGCCCGGACACCGGCACCGTCTTCCGGGCCGGAACGTTCGAGGCCCAGGCGACCGGCTCGCCGGTCACCGGTCCCCGCTACCTACCGCCCGAGCCGGATCGCCGGCTGGCACTGCTGGCGGCGGTGGGGGTTGCAGCCGTCCTGGTGGCGGTCGGGGGCTGGATACTGCTGCGCCCCGGCGGGCCGGTCGACGGCACCGCCGACGGCTCGGCGTTCGAGAACAGCACCAGCACGACGGCGGAGACCGACCCCGCCGGTCCCTCGACCAGCGAGGCGAACCCCACGACCGACACCGCCGCCGGCTCGACCACCCGCTCGGTCGACGACGCCCGCACCGGCTCGACCACCGCCGCCACAGCGGCCACGGGCCGCACCTCGCCGACGAGGGCCCGGACCACCCCCTCCACCCGCTCGACGCAGGGCACGACGACCCAGTCGACGAGCGGCACGAGCGCCACCACGTCGACCAGCTCCGGGGGAACGGCGACCACGCCGACACCCCCATCGTCGACGTCCGGGACGACGGACCCCACGGTGACCGTCGGCCCATCGGTGACGGTGAGCCCGACCTACACCCTCAAGCCGACGCTCACGATCGGGCCTACGTTGACCGTCGGTCCGACCTACACCATCAAACCGACGGTGCTACCCACTATCCAGCCGACCCTGGGCGTGACCGTCGGGGGATGACCGTCAGCGACCCGGGAAGCGGTGTCCCGGGAGCGGCCCAACCGCTCACCGCCCGAGGAGGCCGAGCTGGGGGGGCGGCGCCACCGGTTCCGGGAGCGGCGCCAACGACGGAACCAGGGCCGCCACCTCGGCGTGGAACCGACGGGCCAGCGCCGGGGCGACGGCGTTGTCGGGGGTGCGGACGAAGAACGTCGGGGTCCGCCCCTCGCGCAGCCACTGGGCCACCTTCGGCACCCACTTGGCCCACCACCCGGGGTTGGACGATCCCACGGTCTGGCCGATGAACCGGACCACCGGGTGCCGCCCGATGGCCACCGGGCGCACGGTCAGCCGGGGCTTGCGCTCGACCGCTTCCCGCTCGGCCGGTGTCACCACCGGACCGGCGAACACCGCCCGGGTATCGATGATGATCCGCTCCACCCCTCGCTCGGCCAGCAGGTCGTTGAGGGCCCGTTCGGCCGGTCCCCCGGTGCAGAACGCCTCGTCCCGCACCTCGACCGCCCACGACCGGTCCGTGGGTAGCCCGGTCAGGAAGCGGGCCAGCACGTCGAGATCCGACGGGCCGAACGAGGGCGGAAGCTGGATCGACAGCGGCGCCGCCCGCTCGCCCAGCGGATCCAATCGGGCCAGGGTGTCGGCTACCTCGATGTCGGCGTTGCGCAGCCGGCGCTCGTGGGTGATGCTGCGGGGCAGCTTGAACATGAACCGGAAGTCGTCGGGCGCGTCATCGCACCAGCGCTCCACCGTGGCCGCCGCCGGAAGCCCGTAGAAGGTGGTGTTGCCTTCGACGGCGGTACACCAGGTGGCGTAGGCCGCCAGCTCCCGGCCGGGGGCGGTGTCGGGCGGGAAGTACCGTCCGACCCAGCGCCGCTCGGCCCAGATCGCGCACCCCACGCGGAGTACCGGCGCCGTCATCGGGCCCCACACTAGCTGCGGGCAACCGCCACTATCGTCGGTCCCATGGAACTTCGTGTGTTCACCGAGCCCCAACAGGGAGCCAGCTACGAGACGCTGCTCGCTACGGCCAGGGCGGCCGAGACCGGCGGCTTCGGGGCCTTCTTCCGCTCTGACCACTACCTGAAGATGGGCGACGTCACCGGTCTACCCGGACCGAGCCACGCCTGGATCACCCTGGCCGGACTGGCCCGAGACACCGACACCGTCCGCCTGGGAACGCTCGTCAGCCCTGCCACGTTCTATCAGCCCGGGCCCCTGGCCATCTCGGTGGCCCAGGTCGACCAGATGAGCGGGGGCCGCGTCGAGTTCGGCTTCGGCGCCGGCTGGTACCAGCAGGAACACACCGCCTACGGGCTCGGGTTCCCCCCGCTGAGCGAGCGGTTCGATCGTATGGAGGAGTATCTGGAACAGATGACCGGGATGTGGGCCACGCCGGACGGTGCCACGTTCGATCACAAGGGCCGCTTCCACACCTTCGTCGACTCCCCCGCCCTGCCCAAGCCGGCCCAGCGTGGGGGACCGCCGGTGATCATCGGGGGTACGGGCAAGGTGAGAACGCCCCGGCTGGTGGCCCGCTTCGCCGCCGAGTTCAACCTGCCGTTCGTTCCCGTGGACAAGATCGCCGCCGCCGTCGACAGGGTCCACGAGGCCTGCTCGGCCATCGACCGCGACCCGGCGTCGGTGATCGTCTCGGCCGCCCTGGTGCTGTGCCTCGGCTCGACCGAGGCCGACGTGGTCCGCCGGGCCGACGCCATCGGACGCCAGCCGGCCGAACTGCGCCAGAACGGCGCCGCCGGCACCCCCGACGAGGTCGTGGCCAAGCTGGCCGACTATGCCGGGGCCGGCTGCCGCCGGGTGTACCTCCAGGTCCTCGACCTCGACGACCTCGATCACGTGGCCCAGGCCGGCGCCGAGCTGATCCCGGCCGTGGCCGACCTGTAGCCGCGCGGGCCCGCCGTCAGGGGGCGAGGCGCCCCACCCGCCAGCCTTCGCCCTCACGGGTGTAGCGGATCCGGTCGTGGAGCCGGTTCTGGCGGCCCTGCCAGAACTCGATCGTGTGCGGTCGTACCCGCCAACCGCCCCAGTGGGCGGGGCGGGGGACCGCCTCCTGGCGGTGGGCGGCATCGACGGCGACGACACGATCGAGCAGCTCCTGACGATCGACCAGGGGCCGGCTCTGGGGTGACGCCCAGCTTCCGACCTGGGATCCCCGGGGCCTCACCTCCCAGTAGGCGTCGGCCTCCGCCGCCGGGACCCGCTCCACTCGTCCCGCCACGTTGACCTGGCGACGCAGCTCCAGCCACCCGAACGTGAGGGCGGCCCGGCCCGACGCCGCAAGCTGCACCGACTTGTTGCTCTCGTAGTTGGTGTAAAAGTCGAATCCGTTCTCGGAGGCGGCCTTGAGCAGGACGTACCGGCTCCACGGCTGCCCGTCGCCGTCGACGGTCGCCACCACCATGGCGTTGGCCTCGGTCAGCTCCGCCGCCACCGCCACCCGGAGCCAGGCCTTGAACTGGACGATGGGGTCGGGATCGAGGTCGCCGACGTCGATCCCCGACGACTCGTACTCGGTGCGCATGCGGGCCAGATCCATGCCGTCAGTCAATCCGCCGGATCGGACGACGCAACGTCCCGAACGGCTCAGGGCGTGGTGCGGGGCTCCGACGGCGGGTCGCTGCTGGCGAACGCCGACGTGACGTCCTCGAAGGTGAGCTCGGCCAGGGCCTCCCGGCCCCGCCTCCGTCGGGCCTCGGTGTCGCGGGCGGCCTCCGCCGCCGCCCAGCGAGCGAAGATGACGACGATCACGGCCCAGAGGAAGAAGCCGCCGACGAGCTTCATGATCACGCCGGCGGCCTGCTGATCGGTGAGGGCGCCGATCCCCCACAGCCGGGCCGGGGTGTCGTAGTGGCGGTAGACCACGCCCTCGGCGAACACCAGCCAACCGCTGGGCACCGTGGGCACGATCGACATCATGAACAGGTAGATGCACTGGCCGATCGGCGACAGCCGCCATTCCTCCACGGGACCGATCACCGGCATCCACATCAGCAGCCCGGCGACGAAGATCACCAGATGGAAGCCGAAGTGAACGGCCGCGCTCTCGTACGAGAGCTGCACGACCGTGGCCCAGTGCAGGAGCAGGGCGACAGCGTTGAACGCCAGGCCGGCCACCAGCGGGCGAGACAGCCGGGCCAACCATCGGTGGGCGGCACCGTCGGCCGGAAGCACCAGTTGGAACAGCCAGCGGGGCATGGCCAGCAGGAACGCGGCGGGTGCCAACATCGAGATGACCAGGTGCTGGACCATGTGGACGAAGTAGAGGTAGGTCTCCGCCACGTCGTGGACGGGCCAGTCGGACATGGCCCACAGCCCAACGGTGCCGAGCAGGAACCACGTGATCTGGCCCAGGGTGACCCGCTCGTAGCCGGCGGCCACCGCCTTCGGCTGCAGAACCCTGGCCACATAGGTGCCGATGGCGGCGATGCCGATGATCAGCACCCACACCTCGGGGTGGGCCTGCCAACCGATATCAGAGAGCGATAGCTTCATGACGTCACCTCCGCTGCCCGGGATGGGCTCGCCGGCCTCGGGCCGGCGGGTGTCTGGTCAGAGGCCGAATTCGAAGGTGCCGAACACGGTCAAGTACACGGCCAGCGCCAACACCAGCGCCCCGGCGAACGCCCAGGCGAACAGCGCGCCGTTGATGATCTTGAAGTCGAAGTACAGGTGCATGAACGCCCCGGCGACGAGCACGAACTTGATGACCATCATCACCAGCAGAGGAGCGACGAGAGCGACGCCCTCGAGGCCGATGAACGACCACGCCACCTCGAGCGCCGTGAGCACGGCGAGGATGACGAAGACGATCCAGTACTGTTTCTCGGTCGGGTGGTGATCGTCGTGGGCGTGGTCGCCATGGGCGTGCCCAGCGGAGGCGGCGTCGGTGTCGTGTGCGGTGTCAGTCACTATCCAACCTCACGGAATCAGGTAGACGATCGTGAAGATCAGGACCCACACGATGTCGACGAAGTGCCAGTAGAGCCCGACCAGCTCGACCGTCTCCGCCCGGTCCTGCTGGAGCTTTCCCCGAAACGCCATGATCAGCAGCGATACGAGCATCAGGATGCCGACGGTGACGTGGACCCCGTGGAACCCGGTGAGGGTGTAGAAGGCAGAGCCGAAGAGGTTGCCGTTGAAGTGCAGGCCCTCCCGGAAGAAAATCGTGAACTCGTAGACCTGCCCGGCGATGAAGGTCGACCCGAGGAGCGCCGTCGTGGCCAGGAAGATCTTGGTGTTCCGGTAGTTGCCCTCGGAGACGGCCTTGTGGGCCAGCACCATCGTGAGCGAGCTCATCAGGAGGATGAACGAACTGGCCGAGGTGAAGGGGATGTCGAAGAAGGGCTCCACGGAGCCCGCCTCGGCGATCTCGGCGATCACCTCGGCCGGCATGGTCTCGATGACCTCGGGGTTGCCGGCCAGCACCTCACTGATGAAGTTGGCAACGGAGAGCAGGTAGGTGGAGATCAGCGCCCCGAACAGAAGACACTCCGACCCGAGGAACAGCCACATGGCCAGCTTCATGTTGGAGAGGCCGAGGCTGGTGCTGTGGCCCTCCCCGTGGTCGAGGGTCTCGACCGGCAGTGTCGCCACATCTGTCATTGGACCGTCTCCAGTTCTTCGGCACCGTCGCCACCCGGGCCCACCGGGTCGTCGTCGTGATCACCATCGCCGTGGCCGTGGCCGTGGCCGAGGTCGAGGTCGTCGGCCGGCTCGAGGGCCCACCCGAAGAGGGCGGCGACGGTGAGCAGGGCGCCGGGGATGGTCAACCAGAGGTTGAAGATGATCCCGTAACCGACGATGGGGATGGAGGCAGCCAACACGAGCGGCCAGTACGAGGGGGCCGGCAGGTGCACGCCCTCCCCGTTGCCGGGCTGGGCCAGCTCATCGCCGGTGGCTATGCGGCGGATCTTGCCGTTCTCGTCCTCGACGTACTTACGGTGCCAGAAGTCGTCGAGGGATGTGACCGTGGGGCTGACGTCGAAGTTGTGCTCCGGTGTCGGCGACTGGATCGACCATTCGATCGTGCGACCGTCCCACGGGTCGGGGCCGACGTCGGGTCGGCCGGCCCGCTTCCATCGGAGGTAGCTGACCAGGGCATTGACCAGCAGGAGGAGGGTGAACACCCCGAGGATGAACGACCCGATCGTGGCCACCAGGTTCCAGAAGTTGAAGCCCATCGCCGAATCGTAGGTCTGCATGCGGCGGGGCATGCCCTGGAGACCGAGGATGTGCATCGGGCCGAAGGTCAGGTTGAATCCGACGACCATTCCCCAGAAGTTCCACTTGCCGAGCTTCTCGTCGAGCTTGTAACCGAAGACCTTGGGCCACCAGAAGTAGAAGCCGGACACGAAACCGAACAGGGCGCCACCGAACAGCACGTAGTGGAAGTGGGCGACGATGTAGTAGGTGTCGGTCTGCTGGGTGTCCGACGGGGCGATGGCGTGCGACACACCGGACAGGCCGCCGATGGTGAACTGGGTGACCAGGCCGATGGCGAACAACATGGCCGTGTTCAACGTCAGCTTGCCGCCCCAGAGGGTGGCCATCCAGTTGAGGATCTTCACCCCGGTGGGGACGGCGATGAACATCGTGGCCACGCTGAAGGCGGTGACCGACAGTGGACCTATGCCCGACACGAACATGTGGTGGGCCCACACCCCCCAGCCCATGAAGCCGATGGCGATACCGGAGAAGACCATGAACGGGTAGCCGAAGATCGGCTTGCGGGCGAAGGTGGGGATCACCTCCGACACGATGCCGAACGCAGGCAGGATCATCAGGTAGACCTCGGGGTGGCCGAAGATCCAGAACAGGTGCTGCCACAGGAGAGGGTCAGCCCCCTGCGCCACGTTGAAGAAGTTGGCGTCGAAGGAGCGGTCGAAGATCAGCAGCAGCTGGGCCACGGTGATGACCGGGATGGCGAACAGGAGGAGGAACTGGGTTACGAGCGTCATCCACACGAAGACGGGCATCTTCATGAGCGACATGCCGGGCGCCCGCAGATTGAGCACGGTGGTGATCAGGTTGATGGCGCCGGTCAACGAGCCGATGCCGACGATGGCCAGCCCGACCGCCCAGAAGTCGACGCCGGACGTGGGCGAGTAGGCGACACCGTTGTTGGGTGCGTACATGAACCAGCCACCGTCAGGTCCTCCCCCGATGAACCAGCTCGTGTTGATCATCAGGCCGCCGAGGAAGAAGATCCAGAAGCTGAATCCGTTTATCCGGGGGAAGGCCACATCTCGAGCCCCGACCTGGATCGGCATCATGTAGTTGGCGAAGGCGGCGCCGATCGGCATGACGACGAGGAAGATCATCACCGTGCCGTGCATGGTGTAGACCCGGTTGTAGGCGTCGCCGGAGAGGAACGTGCTTCCCGGCGTGGCCAACTGGATCCGGATCAGGAGGGCGGCGACGCCCCCGATCACCAGGAAGAACATCGCCGCCGCGCCGTACATGATGCCGATGCGCTTGTGGTCGACGGTGGTCAACCAGGTGGTGAGCCCCGTGGTGTTGCGGGGCCGGGTGAACACGCCGAGGGGGCGCTCGGCCGGCCCCCGGTCGCCCGACGGGAGGGCGAGTGGTTCCTCGATGATCGCCATTGCGCTATCGGCTCCTGATCAATCCAGCGTCGCCAGATAGGCGACGACTTGGTCGAGTTGTTCGTCGGTCAGCTGCGGGAATGCGAGCATGCCCCGTTGCTCGTCGGGGGCCATGTCCTTCATGGCGGGAGCATTGGCCACCCAGCGCTTCAGGGTCGCCGTGTTCCAGCGGTAGTCGTCGGGGCTGGCGGCCTGGGCCGCCAGCTCCGGGAGCCGGAGGTAGTCGGTGACGTCGAGGGCGTCGTCGGCGGCGTCGGTACCGGGCCCGTCGTAGGTGCTGTAGATGGCGCCGGCGAACACCGAGCGGGTGGCGAAGTGCGTCAGGTCGGGGGCGGCCCCCGCCGTGAGGGCGGCCACGAAGTTGTCCGGGTACGCGAGGGCGTCGGGGTTCGGGTCGCCGTTGGCATCGAGCGGGTCCTCGTCGATGACGTGGCAGCTCATGCACTGGTTCCGGAAGATCTCGCGTCCGGCCAGGGCCTCCTCGTCGGTCGGGATGTCGGCTGGTTCGGCCTGGCCGGCGAGCCAGGCGTCGAACTCGTCGCGGGGGAGGGCGATGACCGACATGCGCATGCGGGCGTGGGACAGGCCGCAGAACTCGGTGCACCACCCGGTGTACTTGCCGGGTTCGAACGCCTCGAGCGACCAGGTGTGCCAGCGGCCGGGCACGCTGTCCCGCTTGCCGTTGAGCCGGGGAATCCAGAACGAGTGGATCACGTCACGGGACGTGAGCACCAGGTCGACCTGCTCGCCCGCCGGGATGACCAGCTCGTTGGCGGTGACGACGTCATCGGGATCGAGGGCGAACTCGAGCGGGAGCTGCCGGTCTGCGTCGTCGATCCGGCCGTCGCCGTTGGCGTCGACGAAGAAGCCGTCACCGTCAACGTCGTAGCGGTACTCCCACCACCACTGCTGGCCGATGACCATGACGTCGATGCTCCCCTCGCTGTCGTTGCGCTGCTCCAGCTCCCAGATCCCGGCCACGGTGGGCACGGAGATCACGGCCAACAGGATGGCGGGCACGATCGTCCAGGTCAGCTCGAGCCGGGTGTTGCCGTGGATCTGGGCCGGCAGGTCGTCGTGGGAGAAGTCGTCGGGCTTGACCCGGTGCTTGATCGCCAGCCAGATCGTGCCGCCGACGACGAGAACGAAGATGATCCCCATGATCGGCCAGATCCACACCATGAGGGTGTCGATGCTCTCGGCCTTGGGGCCCCGGGGCTCGAAGGTGTTGAGGGGCTTGTCGTCGGCGCATGAGGCCGAGAGGAGGGCAAGGAATCCCAGCAGGGCAAGCAGGCGGTGCCGGGGGGCGGGACGGGGTGACGTCGGTGTCATAACCTGCTCAACTGTGGTTGATGTTCCGGGGGTATGCCAAACCATGACGCCGTGATCGGTGCGGTCGGTCGTCACTCGCCGTCTCCCTGATTCGTTTCGCTCTCGTCGGGGTCCGCGCCGCCCTCGTCGGCGCCCTCGTCCTCGCCGTGGGTGGCGCCGTCCTCTTGGTGGTGTATCTCCCGCTCCCCGATCACGGCGCCGGCGATGCCCCCACCGAGGACGGCCACGGCGCCGATGGCCACCACCCCGGCGATGATGGAGCGGGGGGCGTTCGACTTGGCTATGGCGACGGCGCCGAAGAAGATGGCGGCGGCGACCACCGCGGCCACGGCCGTGGAACCGGCCTCGGGGAGCGCCAGAAACACCCGTGACAGCCCGAGGACCACCACGGCGATACCGAGCAGGGACAGGAGCGGGACCTCGAACGGACCCATGAAACGGGAGCGGATCACGGCGTTCACCTGCTCGTCGCCGGTGGCCCGGTCGGACCAGGCCTGCACCGTCCACTCGAGGGCCACGACCGCCAGAATGACCAGGCCGAGAATGAAGAACGCCTGGCTGACGGCGACGCCGACGGCGAGGCAGGCCATGCCGAAGGCGGCGAGCGGGCCCCAGAAACTGGCGAGGGCGGGCGTGGAGACCGTCAGGGTCTGGTCGGTGCCGGCGGCCAGGGCCGCAGCCTCGGCGTCACCGTCGCGGGTGATGACATTGAGCACGCCGAGGAGCGCCGCCACGACCCCGATGGCGATGAGGATCGTGTAGCCGGTGTGCTCCCCGACGCCACCCTTGTAGCCGAGGCTGATGACCCCGATGGGACCGCCACCGGTGATCAACCCGTAGAGGAAGGCGCCCACGAAACTGGCCCCGGCCACGGCGAACAGGTATTTGGAACCCCAGGTGAACATCTCGACCTACTTCGTGATGTAGACGGCGTACCACAGGGCGCAGAAGACCCCGACGGACATGATCCAGACGATGGTGGCGCTCAGTGGTCCCTCGTAGTTGGCGGCCGAGTAGCCGCCACCGAGGGTGCGCAGGGCGGTGACGGCCACATAGCCCATGGCCACCCCGGTGAGCGCCACCTGCAACCCGACCAGGGTGTAGATCAGCACCGCCGACTCGCTGACCGCCGCCGGCATCCCCACCAGCGTGAGGAGGTAGGCGGTCTGGACGATCTGGGCGAAGCCGAACACGAGGGTGAGGCCCATGGCGGTGTAAGCGTTGGCCCGGTCACCGCTGCGGATGGCGGCAACCGCCCACAACATCGACACGACCGAGAAGGACAGGGTCAACAGCATGAAGTTGGGTTGGGTGAGAGGGATGTTTACCCCATCCGGGAGCCACGTCTCCCCGGCCGCTCGAACCGCAGCCCGCTCCGAGAGGTAGTAGCCGAGGAGGGCGAGGTAGCCCACGACGACGGATGCCGACACGAGGCCGGTGGCGATCAGGAGGAGGCGGGGCCGGACCGGCTCGCCGCTCCTCACGTCGAGGGGCACCGGGTCGTACGGGGTGATGTCGGTCATCGGGACTCCTCCTCGCCGCCGGCCGCGGCCTCGTCGCTGGCGGCCGTCTCGGGTGCGCCGCCATCACCGCCGTCGATGTCGTCGAGCAGCGGTGTCGCCGACCGCACGACGGGCGAGCGTTCGAAGTTACCCACCGCCGGGGGGGTGGCCGTCGCCCACTCGAGGGTGGCACCCGTCCAGACCCGCCCGGACGCCGACTCGGCCTTCCCGAAGGCCGCCTGGGCTGCGTTGAGGGTGGCGAGCACGGCGCCGGCGGCGAGGATGGCGATACCGACGGCGGCGATCAGATTGAAGAACTCGACGTTCTCACCGCCGAGGAGCTCGGCCTGGGGATAGGCGGGCTGATCGTCGACCCCGGCCAGGACGGCCCCCAGGCCCCACACCACGGCGCCGCCGGCGGCGGCCATGATGGCGAGGAGGCTGAGGGGCTCGGCCATGCGACGACCCCAGAGCTTGGGAGCCCAGTGGGTGAGCGCGGCGATCGTGCCGACGACCGTGGCCCCGATGATCAGGCCCCTGACCCCGTCGTGGAAGGTGGTCCCGTTGAGGATCAGCAGCCGGTCGAGGGCGACCGAGACGGGGGTCTCGTTCTCGAGGAACACCGCCACCGGCTTGATCAGCCCCAGGAGGGAAACGGCCACCGAGAGGAGGAGCAGCAGGCCGGCCACGAGGGCGCCGATGAGACTCGCCCCCATCCGGGGGGTGCCCCGCCGGAGGCTCTCACCGGAGAGGCCGAGCACGGCCAGCATCGGGAGGCCGGCGGCGGCGATCGTGATAACGAGCAGGGCGTTGTCGAAGTCGACGGGGCGGACGCTGGCGAAGCTCAGGTACTGGGCGCCGAAGCCGAGGATACCCAACGCCCCGATGGCGGCCATCACCTGCTTGTGGGCCTGTACCGGACGATCGGTGTGGACCCCGATGATGTCGACCGCCATGCCCAGGATCGGCACCGCCAGCCAGTAGAGGGCCGGGGTGAGGCTCACACTGTCCATGACCCCGGTCAGCGACGTGCTGGCGTCTGGCGGGAGGAACCCGTGCCGCACCCTCACGTAGGTGAGGGCCAGTTCGGCGATCAGGATCGGTAGCGAGAGCACCCCGATCAGGGAGAACACGAGGAACGACCAGGTCGCCATCGGGGCCCGGTCGAGCGACATGCCGGTGGTGCGGGCACCGAGCACGGTCGTGGCCACCACCACCATGGCCCACACGAGGGCGGCGAGGGCGAACGCCAACCCGGCGGCCCACAGGACGACGAAGTCGGCTCTGCCCCCGCCCGGGCCGCCGTTGAGGAGGTAGGAGACGATCACGAGATCGAGGGAGATGAACCAGGTCCAGAAGGCACCGGAGGCCCCCCGGGCGAAGACGATCGCCGGGGCCCCGATCTGGAGCGGCACCAGGTAGGTGGCCAGGCCGACCAGGACCGGCACCACCCCGCCGAACAACACCAGGACCCGTCCCAACGACCACAACTGGGCGAACTGGCCGGTGTCGTCGACGATGGCGAAGCTCGATAGGTCGGCGGCCTCGAAGGCGGCGACGAGCGAGACGACGAGACCGGCAGCGAGGAACACGAGCCCCACCCCGATCCAGAGTCGGCCGATCGTCTTGTGATCCGACGAGCCGAGCAGGCCATCGAGCGTCGTCGCCGGCCGAGAGGCGGCCCCCGACGACGCTTCGGTGTCGGGACGGGTTTCGGTGAGTGTCATGACTGCAAGTGACCTGTGATCGGTGACCTCGCCGGGCGGCGAGCGGACCCTGACGGCTGAGCTTGTTTTCGTTCCCGGGCAGCGCCCAGCGGCACTTTCCGGTCGTGCGGGCACGTACTGTAACCGGGTCGGCGCCCGGAAATCGAAACCGGCGACGAACCCTCGACTAACCCCAGCCGATCAGCTGATCCACCGCCAGGGCGACGAACAGAACCGACAGATGGGTGATGGAGAAGGTGAAGTAACGTATCGACAGCGCGGCCTGGGCGTCGGGGTCGGTCTCGACCGCCAGCCGTACCGCTCCCCCGGTGAACAGGACGCCGAGCACGATGGCGACGGCCAGGTAGATCCAGCCCATCGACGCCACCCACCACAGAGCGAGCGTGAGGGCCCAGACGATGACGGAGTACACCACCATCTGCTGCGCCGTCTTACGGTGACCCTCGACGACCGGCATCATCGGCACCGAGGCCGCCGAGTAGTCGTCCTCGTACTTGATGGCCAGCGCCCAGAAGTGGGGCGGGGTCCAGAAGAAGATGATCCCGAACAGGATGATGGCGGCCCACCCGACCGTGTTCGTGACCGAGGACCAGCCGATCAGGACCGGCACGGCGCCGGCCGCCCCGCCGATGACGATGTTCTGGGTCGACGTCCGCTTCAACCACAGGGTGTAGACGAAGACGTAGAAGGCACATGCGGCGAGGGCCAGGACGGCCGAGAGCAGGTTGACGAAGGCCCACAGCCAACCGAAGGCCGCCGCTTCGACGATCACGGCGAAGACGAGGGCCTCGGGCGGCGCCACCTCGCCCGTCACCAGCGGGCGACCCTTGGTTCGCTCCATCAGGGCGTCGATGTCGCGGTCGACGTACATGTTGAAGGCGTTGGCGCCCCCCGCTGCGAGCGTGCCGCCGATGACGGTGGCCACGATGAGCCACGGCGACGGCATGCCACCCTCGGCCACGATCATGGTCGGCACCGTGGTCACGAGCAACAGCTCGATGATCCTGGGCTTGGTGAGCGCGACGAACGCCATCGCTCGACGCCGGGTGGGAGCCGCTGTCAGGACCACCCGGGGAAGGGTATCGAGGCGGACGGCGAGCGAGGAAGCCGTACCGGGGATTGCAACACAGCGATCCGCCCTCGCCACCGGTGGGGTGGGTCACCGTGGCCCCGGCCGGCCGGCTCGGTACCGTGGCAGCCGTGGCCGACATGAGTCCGCAGCGATACCGACGGGTGGTGTTGATCGCCAGCGCAGCCCTGGCCGTTATCGTCGTCACCGGGGCGGCCGTCCGGCTCACCGAGGCGGGGCTGGGCTGTGAGAACTGGCCGGCCTGCAGCGAGGACCGCTTCGTACCGGAGCTGGCCCTCCATCCCTGGATCGAGTTCGGCAACCGCCTCCTGTCCGGCGTCGTGGCCCTGGCCACGGTGGCGGCCGTCCTCAGCGCCTACCGTCGCCGGCCCCGCCGCCGCGATCTGATCCTGTGGGCCTGGGGCCTGGTGGCGGGGGTGGTGGCCCAGATCGTGCTCGGCGGGATCACGGTCATGGTCGACCTCCACCCGCTGCTGGTCGGCGCCCACTTCCTGCTGTCGATGGTGCTGCTGTGGAACGCTGCGGTGCTCTGGGTGCGGTCCGGCTCGGGCCCCGGGCCGGTTGCGGCGGTCGGCCCGTCGAGCCTGATGGCCCACGGATGGGCCCTCACCGCGGCGGCCACCGTCGTGCTCGTCACCGGCACCCTGGTCACGGGCACGGGTCCGCACGCCGGCGACAGTCGGGCCGACCGGTTGAACTTCGCCCTCAACGATGTCGTGCGCGTCCACACCGGCGCCGTCTGGGTGTTCCTGGCGGTGGCGGTGGCGCTCGCCATCCGCCTCTACCGCAGCGGTGGTGCGGCCGAACAGGCCCTGCGCTGGCTGCTGGGGATCTCCTTGGCCCAGGGCATCGTCGGCTACGTCCAGTACGCCACCGGACTTCCTCCCCTGCTCGTGGGCCTGCACATCTGCGGCGCCATCGGCGTCTGGGTCACCGCCGTGCTCGTGCACCTCCGCCTGGTCGACCGTCCGCCGGTCGACGGGCCGGACACGATGCTTTTACCGTCGACGCTCGACAAAATAGTGGCATGACCGCACCACTCGAGGTCCGCGAACCCGACCTCGACACCGTCGTCGACGAGGATCGGCCATGGGTCGTGATCGTCTGGAACGACCCGATCAACCTCATGAGCTATGTGGCGTTCGTGTTCCGGAAGGTCTTCGGCTACAGCGAGGAGAAGGCCAACAAGCTCATGCTCGATGTGCACCACAAGGGCCGGGCGTCGGTGTCGACCGGCACCCGGACCGAGGCCGAGCGCGACGTCCACCGCCTCCACGGTCACGGCCTGTGGGCCACGATGGAACACGACAAGTAGCCATGCCCCTCTTCCGGCGGCCACGGCTCTTCAAGCCGCTCGGGCTCGACGACGACGGCCGGGTCGTCTTCGCCGTCCGCCTCGCCCCCGAGGCCCGCTCGTGGCTGATCGGGCTGGCCGACCAGCTCGAGCAGCTCCTCGAGACCGACGCCGACGACACCCGTCGTCTGTTCCCCACCGCCTACCCCGACGATCCCGAGCTCGACGCCGGCTACCAGATCCTCGCCCGGCAGCAACTGATCGACCAGCGGCGAGCCGCCATCGAGTCGATGCGACGGACGGTCGACAGCGAGGTCATGGACGACGAGGCCCTGGGAGCATGGATGGGGATCGTGAACGATCTCCGCCTCGTCCTCGGCACCAGACTCGACATGGGCGAGGACGACCACGACCTCGACCGGGACGATCCCGAGATCGAGACCAAGCTCCTCTACCACGAGCTCGGCGGCCTGCTGGCCGAGATCGTCGACGCCCTGAGCTCCGCCCTTCCCGATCCCGACGACGAGTAACGGGACGGCGGCCGCTACGGCGCCATCGTCGCTGTCGGGCCCGACGGAGCCGGGAATCCGGTTGGCCGGCAGCGGGCGCCTGCTAGGCTGCCCTGCGCCCTCGTAGCGTGGCTCCGGGGGCGATGACACCATCTCGGTTGTTCCGCCCCCATCGTTCAGTGGCCTAGGACACCTGCCTTTCACGCAGGCAACACGGGTTCGAATCCCGTTGGGGGTGCCAACCGCCGACAGGGTCGATACATTCACACATCTGGTCCTGTAGTGCAGTCTGGAGTGCACGCCGCCCTGTCAAGGCGGAGGTCGCGAGTTCAAATCTCGTCAGGACCGCGGGAAGCCGGCCTTGCTGGGTTCCTCGGAGTATCGGCCTCGGCCGAGACTCCCCGGCGTCCGACGCCGCGTCGCCCGTATCACTCGGTCCGACACGGCGGCGCCGGTGCGAGACGGTCGGGTAGCTCAGTTGGCAGAGCGACCGCCTGAAAAGCGGTAGGTCACCGGATCGACGC
Organism: Acidimicrobiales bacterium; assembly: GCA_050330635.1. GTDB lineage: Bacteria > Actinomycetota > Acidimicrobiia > Acidimicrobiales > SZUA-35 > CADEDH01. Next base: position 41,482 of record JBHJNQ010000002.1, read on the forward strand.
CGGTCCCGACCACACAGAACACGAACAGCGTGAAGAGCGAGATGTTGAGGGCCCGGAGCAATTCGCTCCGGGCCCTCAACTGTAGATCCAGCGTGACGTATAGATGAAGAGTTGGATAATGCCCCGCTAGGTGAAAGAATTGAGCGTATGCCCACCACCAAGAAGTCACCAATGAGCGAAGACCACAAGGAGGCGCTGGCCGTCGGTCGGGCCGAGGGTAGGGCTGTACGGGCCTACCTCGAAGCCCTGGAGTCCAGCAAGCCGAAGCGTGGTCGGAAGCGTACGAAGGAGTCAATCAACAGCCGCCTCGACCGGATCGACGTCGAACTGGTCGAGGCCGACCCCCTGAAGCGGCTTCAGCTGACGCAGGAACAGCTCGATCTCACCGAGGAATTGGCGGGGATGGAGGGTGGCACCGACATCGGTGAGCTCGAGAACGAGTTCACGAAGGTGGCCAAAGGGTATGCCGCCCGCAAGGGCATTACCTATGCTGCCTTCCGCCAGATCGGCGTGCCGGCTGCCGTGCTGAAGAAGGCCAACATCAGCCGCAGCGCCTGAGAACGGCGAAAAACCTGATGACGGCCGTCACCGGCCGTTTCGTCCGTAGCCCGGCAGACACGCCACGCGTCCGCCGGGCTACACGATTTCGGCGCCGGTGTAGGCCGCCTCCGGCCGCTCGGCCACGAGGTCGCCGACCTGCGAGCAGAACGCTTTGATCTGGCGATCGATCGTTCCCAGCGAGTCCACGGTACGTTCGACGATCGGCCCGAGCTCGTCACGTTGTCCCGGAAACCTCGGGTCCTGGCCCAGCCGGCGCAGGAGGTCCCGGCCATCCGCTCGTCCCTCTCGCAGCTCGAGGGCCGTGGCCACCGCATGCTCTTTGATGATCTCGTGCGCCTCCTCCCGGCCCATACCGCTCCGGACTGCGTGCATGAGGAGACCGGTCGTGGCGAGAAACGGAAGGTAGCGGTCGAGCTCAGACCGAACGACGCCTCGAAACAGGCCAAACTCTGCAAGTACCGCAAATGTGGTTTCGAAGATCCCGTCGAGGGCGAAGAAGGAGTCGGGAAGAACGACCCGACGGACCACCGAACACGACACATCGCCCTCGTTCCACTGGTCACCGGTCAATCCGGCCACCATCGTCAGATGACCCCGCAGAATGGTGTGCAGCCCGCCTATGCGCTCACATGATCGCGTGTTCATCTTGTGTGGCATGGCCGACGAGCCGACCTGTCCGGGCCTGAAACCCTCGGTTGCGAGGTCGTGGCCAGCCATCAACCGGACCATCAGGGCGAAGTTGGCCGGTGCCGAGGCCAGCTGCACCAACATCGATACCACCTCGTAGTCGCGAGAGCGGGGATAGACCTGACCAACCGAGCCGAGGACCCGCTCGATACCGAGATGGGAAGCGACGAGCTGCTCCAGCTGTGCGACGGCCTCGGGCGACCCCAGGAGGTCGAGCTGGTCCTGTTGGGAGCCCACGGGGCCCTTGATTCCCCGCAGCGCGAACCGCGACCGCAGATCCTGGAGGCACCGATGGGCCGCCAGGAGCTCCTCACCGACCTGGGCGAAGCGCTTCCCGACTGTCGTCGGCTGGGCCGGAACATTGTGCGTCCGACCGACGATCACGTCGGTGGCGTAGTCGGCGGCCCGGCGGGCGAACACGTTCAACAGCGCCACGGTGCGGGCTTCGATCACCTCGAGCGCCTGCCAGCTCAGGAGTTGCTCCACGTTCTCCGTAGCGTCGCGACTCGTCAGGCCCTTGTGGATCTCCTCGTGACCAGCCAGGTGGTTGAACTCGTCGATCCGAGCCTTGACGTCATGGCGGGTCTGGCGCTCACGCCGGTAGATCGACTCGAGATCGACGTCGCCAACAACGGCTCGATAATCCTCGATGATCGTCGTTGTCACCGGCAGACCGAGCTCACGCTGGGCCTCCAGCACGGCGATCCAGAGCCTCCGCTCGACCTTCACCCGGTTGACGGGCTCGAACAGCTCGACCATGGCGTCGCTGGCATAACGCTCGGCAAGGACATTGGTGATAACCACAGGGTGCCTTCCACGGATCCGACGGGACGGTGCTCCCGAAGGGACGGTGCTCTGGGCGAGACGGTGCTCAAGAGGGTCGCTCGGTCGGACGATGCTTCCTCCATCTCGTGCCTCATTCTGCCGGAAAGAAGCGATGAACGGCCGCTGCGAAACTGACCCCCTGGATCGAGCCACCGATGTGTGCGACTCGTGTTACGGCGAGTTCTGTGACGACTGCCTCGTCTACCCCAAGGGCCGTCGCCATCCGATCTGCACCGGGTGCGCCATCGCCGTCGCCTCCGTGCGGGGTCAGCGCCCTCCCGATCTGCGGGGCTCCCGTAAGACGGCGAAGCAGCGGCGGGAGGATTTGCAGACCGCAGCCGATGACGACGAGAACGTCTTCACCTTCTTCCGGCTCCCCGAAGCGACGGCGCCATCGGACGAGGGAGGAGTCCGCCGCCGTCGAAACCGTCGCCGGACCGACGCCGGTAGCGGACGGGTGCAGCCGACGGAACGCACCGGACCGGAGAACGCAGACGGTACCGCCGATGACGAACCGACCGACGGACGACGCTCGACGGGCAGCGCCAGCGAGCAGCTCGAGCAGCTGGCGACGACGAGCAGCGCCGAGTTCCCCACCGCCGGGGACGACCGGTCGCAGGACGCGTCGATGTCGCTGGCCGAGCTGATCGAACGGGAAGGAGCGCGGGCTGTCGACCACACCCCGGTCGGGGCCGACCACACCCCGGTCGGGGCCGACCACACCCCGGTCGGGGCCGACCACACCCCGGTCGGGGCCGACCACACGGCGATCGACCCGGGGTGGGCACCCCCCTCGCCACCGCCGGCCCGGGCCCCGGTCCAGCTCGAGGCCGGTCGGCCCGCCGAGCCCGCCGCCCAGCGTTCCGCCCCCTCCTCCGAACCGGTGCCCGGCCCTGGCCCCCACGACCTCGATCCGGTCGCCGGTACGAACGCCGACGACCCCGACCCGGTGGCCGACGGCTCGCTCCGGCCGGCCTTGCCGCCCCGACCCCGGCGCCGCAACGATCGTCCGACCGAGGAGCGGACCGAACGCCGGCCGGTGACCGAGCAGCGGGCGGAGCGCCGACCGGCGACAGGGCGCGTGGGCCCGCCCGCTCGCCCGCCGGTCACCAAGCGGGGTGGAGCGGTAGCGGACTGGCAGCGGACCGGGCTACCGGAGCGCCGCCAGAACGACAGTGGGCCACGCCGCCGGACCGCACCGATGATCGGTGAGGTCCGCACCATCGGCGGTCGTCGCCGCACCGACGCGGTCGAGCCGACCCCGGCCCCGACCGCCGCCCCCGACGACGAGGTGACCGGAAAGGGCAACGCCGTCGATCGCTTCGACGCCCGCCGGCCCCGTCCGGGGCCGCTCGCCCCGAGCGCGACGCCGGTGACCACCTACGCCGACCCAGCGACGCTCGACGCCGCGGCGGCGGGCGAGCCCGTCGCGTTGCCGGGTACCGACACGAGCGGCACGACCTCGGCCGATGGCGCTCGCCGATCGGCCGACACCGACGCCAACGGCAACTGGATCCCGCCCGTCCTGCGAGGCATGGCAACCGACGCCCGCCAGGCCAAGATCAACCTGCCGAAGCGGCGGCGGGACGAGGACTGACCTCCCTGGACGCCTACGCCCGGAGGTGGAGGAACTGGTCGCGGCCGGGGCCGGTGGAGACGAGGGTGACCGGAACGCCGACCTGCTCCTCGACGACCTCCAGGTAACGGAGGGCGGCCGGTGGGAGGTGCTCCGGCTCGGTGGCCGCAGTCAGGTCGGTCATCCAGCCCGGTAGCTCCTCGAACACCGGTACGGCCCGGTGGACCTCCGACTGGTGGTAGGGCAGCTTGTCGACCCTGACCCCGTCGATCTCGTAGGCAACGCAGATCTTGACCGTGTCGAGGGCATCGAGCACGTCGAGCTTGGTGATGGCCAACTCGGTCAGGCTGTTGATACGCACGGCGTGGCGGAGCATGACGGCGTCGAACCAGCCGGGCCGGCGCCGGCGGCCGGTGTTCGTGCCGTACTCGCGACCCACATCGACCAGGTGGTTGCCCAGCTCGTCGAAGAGCTCGGTCGGGAACGGTCCGGCCCCGACCCGGGTGACATAGGCCTTGGCGATGCCGACGACGCGGTCGATGTGCTTGGGCCCGACGCCGGCCCCGGTGCAGGCGCCGCCGGCGGTCGGATTGCTCGAGGTGACGAACGGATAGGTGCCGTGGTCGAGATCCAGGAAGGTGGCCTGGGCCCCCTCGAACAGGACGTGCTGGCCGCTCTCGAGGGCCTCGTGGACCAGGTCGACGGTGTCGACGATGTGGGGTCGGAGGCCCTCCAGGCACTCCCCCAGCACCTTGTCGGCCAAAGCGTCGGGGTCGACCGGCAGCCGGTTGAACACCTTCGTCAGCACCCGGTTGGTGTTGTACAGGGCGCCGTCGACCTTCTTGCGGAAGATGTCCTCGTCGAGGAGATCCTGGACCCGTATCCCGAGACGCATCGCCTTGTCGGCGTAGGCCGGCCCGATGCCTCGTTTGGTCGTGCCGAGCTTGGCCTTGCCCAGGTGGCGCTCGTGGAGGGCGTCGAGCTGCTGGTGGTAGGGCAGGATCAGGTGGGCGTTGCCCGACACCTTGACCTTGCTGACGTCGATGCCTCGCTTGGCCAACATGTCCATCTCGGCCAGCAGGACGAAGGGATCGACGACGACACCGTTGCCGATCACGGGGACGATGTGGTCGTAGAGCACACCGCTCGGCACCAGCTGGAGGGCGAAGGTCTCGCCGTCGACGACGAGCGTGTGCCCGGCATTGTGGCCGCCCTGGTAGCGGACCACCATCGACATCTCCTTGGCCAGGAGATCGGTGAACTTTCCCTTTCCCTCGTCTCCCCACTGGGTTCCAACCACGATCGTCGCAGGCACGGACCAAACCCTAGCGGGAAATGCCGGACCGCCTGCCGGCCCGACGGTCGAGCTGGGGCCGTGGGTCGCCGGGACCTTCGCATGGTGGGATCCTGGCCGACTGCGGCGCCGACCTCATCCCCTGATGACGTGCGTGCGGGCCGTCCGGGCGCTCCCGCAGGGGGTGTCGTCCAGTCCGGTCAGGTGATGTCGAAGGTGAAGGCGTCGCCCTCGACGCCGACCGTGACCTTCGACCCATCGTCGACGCTGTTGTCGAGGATCATGAGGGCCAGGCGGTCGGCGACCTCCTTTTGGATCACCCGCTTGAGGGGTCGGGCGCCGAACGCCGGGTCGTAGCCGATCTTGGCCAGGAGGAGTTTGGCCTCGTCGCTGACGTCGAGTGCGACACGCCGGTCGACGAGCCGGTTGGCCACGGCCCCCAGCTGGATGTCGACGATCCGCTTGAGGTCGTCCTCGGTCAGCTCGGCGAAACGGACGATGTCGTCGACCCGGTTGATGAACTCCGGCCGGAAGAAGTCCTTCGGTTCGCCGGGCAGGTTGGAGGTCATGATCAGCACCACGTTGGTGAAGTCGACCGTCCGTCCCTGGCCGTCGGTCAGACGCCCATCGTCCATCAGCTGGAGCAGGACGTTGAAGACGTCGGGATGGGCCTTCTCCACCTCGTCCAGTAGCACGACGGCGTAGGGCCGGCGCCGCACGGCCTCGGTGAGCTGGCCCCCTTCGTCGTAGCCGACGTAGCCGGGGGGGGCGCCGATGAGGCGGGACACGCTGTGCTTCTCCATGTACTCCGACATGTCGATGCGGACCATGGCCCGCTCGTCGTCGAACATGAAGTCGGCCAGCGTGCGGGCCAGCTCGGTCTTGCCGACGCCGGTGGGTCCGAGGAACAGGAACGTGCCGATGGGGCGGTGGGGGTCGGACAGTCCGGCCCTGCTGCGGCGGATGGCACTGGCCACTGCCTCGACCGCCTCGTGCTGGCCGATGACCCGGTGGTGCAACTCCTCCTCGAGGCGAAGCAGCTTCGAGGCCTCGCCCTCCATGAGGCGGCTGACCGGGACGCCGGTCCAACGGCTGACGACCTCGGCGATGTCCTCCTCGTCGACCTCCTCCTTGAGCATCGTCTGCTCGGCCTGGAGGAGGGCGAGGGCGGCGGACGCCTCGTTCATCTCCCGCTCCAGCTGGGGCAGTTGCCCGTAGCGGATCTCGGCCGCCCGTTCGAGGTCGGTCTCGCGTTCGACGGCCTGGCGGAGTCGCTCGTGCTCCTCCTTGAGGACCTGGATGCGGCCGATGGCGTCTTTCTCGTTCTGCCAGTGGGCCTTCATGGCCGCCGACTGCTCGTTGAGGTCGGCCAGCTCGGCCTCGAGCTCCGCCTGGCGCTCCTGCGACTGGGTGTCGGTCTCCTTACCCAGGGCGACCAGCTCCATCTCGAGCTGACGGACACGGCGCTCGACCACGTCGATCTCGGTCGGCAGGGAGTCGATCTCGATGCGGAGCTTGGAGGCGGCCTCGTCGACGAGGTCGATGGCCTTGTCGGGCAGGAACCGGCCGGTCACGTAGCGGTCGGAAAGCACCGCCGCCGCCACCAGGGCGGAGTCCTGGATCCGGACACCGTGATGGACCTCGTAGCGCTCTTTCAGTCCCCGCAGGATGGCGATCGAGTCCTCGACGGTGGGCTCGCCCACGAACACCTGCTGGAAGCGGCGTTCGAGGGCTGGGTCCTTCTCGACGTACTTGCGGTACTCGTCGAGGGTGGTGGCCCCGATCATGCGGAGCTGGCCCCGGGCCAGCATGGGCTTGAGCATGTTGGAGGCGTCCATGGCCGAGTCGCCGCCGGCGCCGGCCCCCACGACGGTGTGCATCTCGTCGATGAAGGTGATCACCTCCCCCTCCGAGTCGGTGATCTCCTTCAGCACGGCCTTGAGCCGCTCCTCGAACTCTCCCCGGTACTTGGCGCCCGCCAGCATGGCGGAGATGTCGAGGGCGATGAGGCGCCGGTTGCGAAGACTCTCGGGCACGTCGCCCTCGATGATGCGCTGGGCCAGACCCTCGACGATGGCGGTCTTGCCGACACCCGGTTCACCGATGAGGACCGGGTTGTTCTTGGTCCGGCGGCTGAGCACCTGGACGACCCGACGGATCTCGTTGTCGCGGCCGATGACGGGGTCGAGCTTGCCGGACCGGGCGTCCTCGGTCAGATCACGGCCGTAGCGCTCGAGGGCCTGGAACTGGTCTTCGGGGTTCTGGGAGGTGACGCGGTGCGAGCCCCGCACCTCCTTGAGTGCCTGAAGGAGATGGTCGCGGCTGACGTCGATCCGCTTGGCCGTGGCCCCGCCGGGGTCAGGGTTGGCCAGGCCGAGCAGGAGATGCTCGGTGGACAGGTACTCGTCGCCGAGCTCGGTCCGCACGGCGTCGGCGTCGGCCAGGACCCTGCTGGCCTGGCGGGACAGCCGAGGCTCGGAACCGTACGCCTTGGGCAGGCCACCGAGGGCCTCCTCGGTGGCGGACCGCAGGGCGGCCACGGGCCGCTCGACCTTCGTCAGCAGGGGCAGCACCACGCCTTCGGCCTGGCCCAGGAGGGCGAGGAGCAGATGGTCGGGCGTGACCTCGGGATGCGACTCGGTGCGGGCCCGCTCGATGGCGGCAGCCACTGCCTCCTGGGTCTTGATGGTCCACTTGTTCGGATCGACAGCCATGATTCGATTCTATCCAATAGGGGTCAAGAACTTGATAATACTGCTATCAGGTTTTCTGAGATCCGACCATGAGGTCCGGGCCGCTCAGCGGCCCGGCCGGGATCGTCGATAGACCGTCACGCTCTGTTTGACGGGCACCAGGTCTCGCCGGTGGCGTTGCTCGGCCTCGGCCACGGCCCGGGCGCTCTGACGTCGCAGGTCGTCCAGTTCGGCATTCAGACGGGCCACCTCGGTCTCGAGCTCGATGACTCGCTTCACCCCGGCGAGGTTGAGGCCATCTTCGGTCAGGCTCTGGATGCGCTGCAGTTGCTCGATGTCGGCATCGCTGTATCGGCGGCTTCCGCCACCGGTCCGGGCCGGCAACACCAGGCCCTTGCGCTCGTAGATCCTCAGGGTCTGGGGGTGGACGCCGGCCAGTTCGGCGGCGACCGAGATCACGTAGACGGCACGACGATCGGATTCCATGCGGTCCGTCCTCCTCCACTCACGAGCCGGCAGGCGCCGGACCGTCTTGCATGTCGCAGCCGCAGCATCGTCCCATCACCCCGCGGCCGCCGTCCCCAGGATGGTGTCCCGGGGCGAGGCGGGGGTGGCCGCCGCCAGCGACTCGACGGCCGCCCGCTGAGCGTCGGTGAGCTCGGTCGGTACATCGACCACGACGGTCACGACGAGGTCGCCGGTCGACGTGGCTCCCGCCACACCCTGACCCTTGACCCGGAACCGCTTCCCGCTGGGGGTACCGGGCGGGATCTTCAGGGTCACGGTGCCACCGTCGAGGGTCGGCACCTTCACGTTGGCACCGAGAGCGGCCTCGGCGAACGTCACCGGCAGGTCGATCGTGAGGTTGTTCCCCTTGCGCCCGAAGAGGCGGTGGTGAGCCACGCTCACGGTGACGAACAGATCACCGGCCGGCCCGCCGTTACGGCCCGGTGTGCCGCGGCCCTTCAGTCGGATGCGCTGGCCGTCGCGGACACCGGCCGGGATCCGCACCTTGACCTGGCGGGGCTTGCGCTCGATGCCCGAACCGCGACACGTCGGACACGGTTCGACGATGACGCGGCCCCGACCACCACAGCGATCGCACGGCTGGCTGAACGAGAAGAACCCCTGGTTGTCGTCGACGACCCCCCGCCCCCCGCACCGTGGGCAGGTCTGGGGGGCGGTGCCGGGCGCCGCCCCGGAGCCGCTGCAGGTGTGGCAGGCGGCATCGGAGGTGAGGTGGATCGTGGTGGTGACGCCCTCCACCGCCTCGTCGAACGAAAGGTGCAGATCGGCCTCCAGATCGGCCCCCCGACGGGGCCCGGTGCCCGGGGCCGCCCGACCCCGTCCGCTGGCACCACCGCCGAAGAGGCCGCCCAGCAGATCCGACAGGTCGCCCGACTCGAACCCGAACCCCCCGTTGGCCCCGGACCCGCCGGGCCCGCGCCCGCCGAAGCCGGGGCCCGCTCGGCCGAAGCGCCGAACCTCGTCGTACTCCTTGCGCCGCTCGGGGTCGCCGAGCACGTCGTAGGCCTCGGAGATCTCTTTGAAGCGCTCCTCGGCCCGGGGGTCGTCGGGGTTGGCATCGGGATGGTACTGGCGAGCCAGCTTCCGGTAGGCCTTCGTCAGCTCCTTCTCGCCGACACCCTCGGCCACGCCGAGGATCTTGTAGAAGTCCTTCTCCAGCCAATCGTGTTGTGGCATCTCACCTATCCACGTGCATGCGCTCGGCGCCGGTCAACCTCGTACCTTCACCATTGCCGGCCGGATGACCCGGCCCTTCCAGCTGTAGCCGGCCCGCATCACCTCGGCCACGACCTGATGACCCTCGTCACCCTCGCCCGGCTCGTGCATGATGGCGTCGTGGCGGGCCGGGTCGAAGCGGGCCGACTCGTCGTCGATCCGTTCGAGGCCCTCCCTGGTCAGGGCGTCGAGCAGCGCCACCCTCACCGGGACCACGTCGGTTACCCCGCTGGCGAGGGCGCCGTCGCAGGCGTCGAGGACGGGGAGGATGGCGTTGACCAACGACTCGTTGGCCCGCTCCCTCGCTTCGACCTCACGCTTGACCACAGCCTTGCGGTAGTTCTCGAAGTCGGCCTGCAGACGCCGGGACGCCTCCAGGAACTGCTCCCGCTCGGCCGTCACCCGTTCCAGATCGTGGACCAGGTCTTCGACCGAGATGTCGACCCCGGCCGGGGCTCCGTCGGCGTCAGCGTCCTCGCCATCCGGGCCCACGCTGTCGGTGCCAGCGCTGTCGGGGCGATCGGTGGCATCGACGTCGTCGACGTCGGGCGGGGCGGCGGTATGGGTCGAGGCGGCGGTATCGGCGTGACCGTTGGTGCCGTCGGATGGGGTGCCATCGTCGTCGGCCCAGGCGATGCCACCGAAGCCAGCGGCCTCGGCAGCATCGGTGGTCGGGAGGTCGGCTCCGGGGGCCCGGGCTGCGCCGCCGGGTCGTTCCTTGCCGCCGCTCACGCCACGTCCTTATCGTCGTCGTCGACGATCTCGGCGTCGACGACCTCGTCGTCATCGGGTGCTGCGCCCCCGTCGCCCCCGCCACCACCGGCCGCGGTGTCCTTCGCCGCGGCCTGCTCGTAGAGCTTGGTGCTGACGGTCTGGCTCGCCATCATCAGCTTCTCGGTGCCGTCCTTGATCGCCTCCAGGTCGGAGCCGTCGAGCGCCGTCTTGAGCTCGGCAAGGGCGTCGGTGACCGGCTGCTTCTCGTCGTCGCCGATGTCGGTGACGTCCTTGAGCAGCTTCTCGGTCTGGTAGACGAGCGAGTCGGCGTTGTTGCGGATCTCGGCCTCCTCGCGACGTTTGCGGTCGTCCTCGGCGTGGGCCTCGGCGTCCTTGACCATCTGGTCGATCTCGTCCTTGCTCAGGGTGGACTGACCGGTGATCGTGATTGACTGCTCTTTGTTGGTGGCCCGGTCCTTGGCCGACACGTGCACGATGCCGTTGGCGTCGATGTCGAAGGTGACCTCGATCTGGGGAACACCCCGGGGCGCCGGAGGCAGGTCGACCAGCTGGAACTTGCCGAGCGTCTTGTTGTACATCGCCATGTCACGCTCGCCCTGAAGGACGTGGATCTCCACCGAAGGTTGGTTGTCGTCGGCGGTGGTGAACGTCTCGGTACGGCGGGTGGGGATGGTGGTGTTGCGCTCGATCAGCTTGTGCATCACCTGACCCTTGGTCTCGATGCCGAGCGACAGGGGGGTGACGTCGAGCAGGAGCACGTCCTTGACGTCGCCCTTGAGCACCCCGGCCTGGATCGCGGCGCCGACGGCGACCACCTCATCGGGGTTGACCGACTTGTTGGACTCCTTACCCGTCATCGACTCGACCAGCTCGACCACGGCCGGCATGCGGGTGGACCCGCCGACCAGCACGACGTGGTCGATGTCTCCCTTCGACAGGTTGGCGTCGGCGATGGCGGCCTCGAACGGCTTACGAACCCGCTCGAGGAGGCCGGAGGTCAACTCCTGGAACTTGGCCCGGGTGAGGTTGAGCTCCATGTGGAGCGGGCCCTCGGCCGTCGCGGTCACGAAGGGGAGGTTGATGCTCGTCGACTGGACCTGCGACAGCTCGATCTTGGCCTTCTCGGCGGCCTCCTTGAGCCGCTGGGCCGCCATCTTGTCGTTCGACAGGTCGACGCCGTGGGAGTTCTTGAACTCGGTGACCATCCAGTCGATGACCGCCTGATCCCAGTCGTCGCCACCGAGCTCGGTGTCGCCCGAGGTGCTCTTCACCTCGAAGACGCCGTCACCGATCTCGAGGATCGACACGTCGAAGGTGCCGCCACCGAGGTCGAACACGAGGATCGTCTGGTCTTCGCCGTCCTTGTCGAGCCCGTAGGCCAGGGCGGCGGCGGTGGGCTCGTTGATGATCCGCAACACCTCCAGGCCGGCGACCTGACCCGCTTCCTTGGTGGCGGTGCGCTGGGCGTCATCGAAGTAGGCGGGGACGGTGATGACGGCCTGGGTGACGGTGTCGCCCAGGTAGGCCTCGGCGTCGCGCTTCAGCTTCATCAGCGTGCGGGCGCTGATCTCCTGCGCCGTGTACTTCTTACCGTCGATGTCGGTCGTCCAACCGGTGCCCATGTGACGCTTGACCGATCGGATCGTGCGGTCGGGGTTCGTGATGGCCTGGCGCTTCGCCACCTCACCTACGAGCACTTCGCCGTCCTTGCCGAAGGCGACGACCGACGGGGTCGTGCGGGAACCTTCGGCGTTGGGGATGACGACGGGTTCGCCGGCTTCGAGCGCCGACACCACTGAGTTGGTCGTTCCGAGGTCGATGCCAACGGCCTTTGCCATGTTGCTTGTCTCCTACTGAGGGTGTTTCTCGCTTGAGGGGAAAGGGTGAACTCGTCCCGCCGGTGTCGCCGGCCCGGGGCGCTCGCCTACCGTTCTAGCAGTTCGTTGTGACAACCATACATACCTGAGTGTCATGTTGACAAGTTTTCTATCGGTCCAGCTCGCGGTGGCCATGAGCATCCGATGGTCATCCGTCTGGCCGCTGTCGGCGGCCGCGCCCGATTGCGAGGCCCGGCAGACCAAGCTGCGGCACGGCGTGTTCCTGGCGCCGTTCCACTCCGTCCGGGAGAACCCGACGCTCACCCCCGAGCGAGACCTCGAGCTATGGCGCATCTCGACCGTGGGCCTCCTACTGGCCGAGGCGGTCGACGGGAGCAGCAGCCCCGATTCTCTGACCCGGCCGGGCGCTGACACCCTGGGCCTGCCTCGGCTTCGGCGTGACGGCTACGCCCGGTGATGGCTCACCAACCGTCGGGGGTGGCGGCGGGCACGGTCTCCATCGTTGCCGGGGCCACCACTTCGAGAGCCGCGAAGTCGGGCGACACGGCCAGCTCGTTGTGGACCATGCCCGAGGGGATGGCCATCACCCCGCCGGCCTCGAGCCGCACCTTGCGGCCGTCGGCGAAGGCCAGATCGACCCAGCCCGCCAGCACGTAGACGAACTGCAGGTCGCAGACGTGGTAATGCCAGCCGGTCGTCTCCATGACGTCGGTGGCCCGCATCACCTGGGCCCGGTAGGCCCCGCCGGTGGCGTCGGCCAGCCCGGTGTCGCGGTACTCGAAGAAGGCGCGGCGGCCGGTGTGGGCGAACACGGCGTCGCCGAGCTGTTGGCACAGGAACTCGGCTGCGGTGGCGCTGGTGGAAGTGGCGCCCGTGGAAGTGGCGGCGCTGGCGGTATCGGTCATGACAGATCCCCCTCGGTCGGTGGTGGCGACGCTAGCAGTCGGCCCCGGGCCGGAGCCCAGCCGATCGGATCCCTCGCCGCCGGGCTGTGGCACCGCAACGAGCACCCACGGGACCGACGGGCGGACGATGTGATCCGCATCGGGGCGGGCGGTAGCGTCGAGCCGATGACCACGAGCCCGACGGGCCCGGGGGCCCGGGCTGTGGTATCGCTGGTGTTCATCACGGCAGCGTCGATGGTGGCCCAGGGTTTCGGGCGCTTCACCTACCCGGTGCTCCTCGACGCCATCAACGACGATCTGGTCGGTAGCTACGCCCGGGCCGGCGTGTTGGGCACGATCAGCCTCGTCGCCTACCTGATCGGTACGGCGGTGGTGTCAGTGGCATCGACCCGGGTGGAACCGACGACGCTGGTCAAACTCGGGCTGAGCGGCTCGCTCGCCGGCCTCGTCCTGTTGACCGTGGCCCCTGGCTTTGCCGTGCTCGCCGTCGGCCTGTTCATCGCCGGACTGGGCGGGGCGGGCGTGTGGGTTCCGGCGCCGGGCATCGCCGCCTCCACCGTGGGGGCGGCCCGCAGCGGCCTGGCCATCGGCCTCGTCGGCTCCGGTATCGGGCTCGGCATCGTGGTCGCCGGGCCCCTGACCAACGCCGTGCGGGCGGCGGCCGGCGACGACGGGGCGTGGCGGCCCGTCTACGGCATCGAGGCCCTCGTGGCCGCCGTGGTGCTTATCGGTGTCCTCGTCGTCGTCCGGGTACCTTCCGGTGCCGGAAAGGCCACAACGGTGAGGGTCGGGGTGCTGCGGTCGGTGCCCGACTGGCCGTGGCTGGTGGCCGCCTTCGCCTTCTTCGGCATGTCGTACTCGTTGTATTTCTACTTTCTGGTGGCCGAGCTGCGGGAGGCCGGATGGTCGGCATCAGCGGCCTCCACCATCTTCGCCGTCGTCGGTCTCGCCTCCGCCACCGGCGGCATCGCCTTCGGCCGGTTGTCCGACCGCTACGGCCGCCCTCGGGCCATGGCCGTCGGCTTCATCCTGCTGATCGTGTCGCCCCCGCTGACCCTCGTCGGCCATCCGGTCGCCGTCGTGGCCGCCGCCGTGGCCTTCGGGCTCTGTGTGGCCGGCACGCCGACGACGATTGGGGCCGTCGTGGCCGACACCCTCGACGGGCGGGCCTTCGGGGCCGCCTTCGGCACCTTGACCCTCGTGTTCGGGGTGGCTCAGGTGCTGGGTCCACCGTTCGCCGGGGTCATGGCGGAGACCACCGGCACGTTCACGGTGCCGTTCGTGGCGGCGTCGGTGGTGGCCTGCGGCGGCCTCGGCTGCGCCGTGGCGTTGCAGCGGCGGGGGGTCAGAAGCCGCGAGCCAGCCACGTCCGCTGGGGCCTCGACGGCGTGACGACGAGCAGCACCCGGTCGTCGCGGACCATCTCGGCCCGGAGCTCCTCGTCGGACTGCCCGGGGCGGCCGTGCTTGGCTCGCAGCGCCCGGAGGTAGGGCAGGCCGGCCTCGAGGTCGTCCGACGCCTCCACCGAGATCCGGTACTTCACCCGATCCTTGGTGGTGGAGACGCAGAACTGCTCGCGGTCCCACAGGAACCAGTTGGGGGTGAGGTGGGGGCGGCCGTCGGCCGCCGGGGCGGGGCTCGGGGCCCACGCCACTAGGGTTGGGGTCACCCTCCGGCGGGAAAGGCGATCCCATGGCTGCACTACCGTCCCTCTCTACCTTTGCTCGCGTGGGCGACACCCTGCTCGAGGCGACCGTCGTCCCCAGCTTCTCCCGCATCGGGCCCGCCGTGCGGCGGCGCCTCGACCAGTGGACGCCCCCTCCCCGCGTCGATGGGGCCCGCATGCTGGTCACCGGAGCGAGCTCGGGGATCGGTCGGGCCGTGGCCGTCGGCCTGGTGGAGCGGGGGGCCGAGGTGATCGTCACCAGCCGGAGCCTCGACCGGGCGGAGCAGGCCGCCACCGGGATCGAGGAGGAGGCCGCCGACCGCGCCGTCGGCAACCGCACCGTCGGCAACCGCACCGGTGGCAGCGGGCCGGGCCGGGCCGTGCCCGCCGCGCTCGACACCGCCGATTTCGGCTCGGTCAACGCCCTGGTCGAGCGGCTCAGCCTCGAGGGCGACCCGCTCACCGCCATCGTCCACAACGCCGGGGCCTTGACGGCGGACTTCCGCACCAACGACGAGGGGATGGAGCTGACGTTGGCGTCCCACCTCGTCGGCCCGTACCACCTGACCACCGCCCTGCGTCACCGGCTCACGACTCCGGGGCGGGTGCTGTGGATGTCGTCGGGCGGGATGTACACGCAGGGCCTCGACGTCGACCGGCTGGAGCTCCACGAGGAGCACTACCGGGGGGCCGTGGCCTACGCCCGAGCCAAGCGGGCCCAGGTGGAGCTGGTCGAGCTGCTCGGTCGGCGCTGGCATCCCGAGGTGATCATGCACGCCATGCATCCCGGGTGGGTGGCCACCGGCGGGATCGACGAGGGCCTCCCCGGCTTCTCCACGGTGATGGGGCCGCTGCTCCGCTCGGCCGAGGCGGGGGCCGACACCATGATCTGGCTGGCCTGCGGCGGGGCCGACGACGCGGCGCCGGGGTCGTTCTTCCTCGACCGCCGTCGACGGGGCACCGCCTACCTGCCGGGTACCGGCACCGATGACGCCGAGCGTCAGCGCCTGCTCGAGTGGCTCGATCTGGTGACCTTGCCGGCCCGTTCCACCACGGCGAACTGAGCCGGCCCCGCCCACCAGCCCGGGGGCGGGTCAGACCTTGCGGAGTTCGGTCGAGCACTCGATCGCCGCTCTGTTCGATGAGGAAGGTCGGTTCGGCGGCGGAGGCGTGACGGGCCAGATCGTTGCCACTTGGTTCGGGCCGCATCGCGCTCGAAGCGTTCGGTGATCCGGCCGGTTCCGGTGCCCCGACCCCAGGCCCATTCGACGGTGTCGCCGACGTGCAGATCGCTCACGGAACGGGCCCTTCCCCGCCCGTCGTCCGGCCAAACGGTGGCACGGCCCCGACCTCGCCAACTTCGCGCCCCCGGGCGAAGCCGGGTAAAACGGACTGATCGCTCGTGCCCGCACCACGGCCGCCGCCTCCGGCGCGACCGCTCCCGACGGTGGGCGGCCGGCAGGCGTCGCCGGCCGCTCGGGCCCGCCCCTACCGACCGCCACCTCCGACCGTGGAGGCGGGTGGTGGTTGTTGCGCCGGGCCATGCGGGCGGAATGGAAGGGCCTGGCCATCGGCATGGCGGTGGCGTTGGGCTGGACGGCGGCCCGGGTGGCGGTGCCGTGGCTGGTACAGCAGGCCATCGACGACGGCATCCAACGCGACGGAGCCCTCGTGCGGTGGTTCCTCATCCTCACGGCGGCGGGGGCGGCGTCGGCGGCGTTCACCGGCCTGCGGCGGTATTGGGCGTTCCGCAATGCCCGCCGGGTCGAGATGACGCTGCGCGACCGCCTCTTCGCCCACGTCCAACGACTGCACTTCGCGTTCCACGATTCGGTCCAGACCGGCGACCTCATGAGCCGGGCCAACACCGACCTGCAGCACTTCCAGAACTTCATCACGATGGTGCCGGTCACCGCCGGCAACGTCGTGGTGGTCATCGCCGTCACCGTCATCCTGTTGGTCACGGCCCCGGGCCTGGCGGTGCTGGCCCTGCTGTTCCTGCCCCTCGTCAACGTGATGGGGCGACGGTTCGGGCAACGCCTCCACCCCGCGGTCATGGGCATCCAGACCGAGTCGGCCGAGCTGGCCTCGGTGGTCGAGGAATCGGTGGCCGGGGTGCGGGTGGTCAAGGGGTTCGGGGCCGAGGGGGTGAGGACGGACCGGCTGGCCGCCGAGGCCGACGACGTGTACGACCAGTCGATGGCGGCGGCCCGGATCCGGTCGGTCTACCTGCCGGCGGTGGAACTGCTTCCCAGCCTCGGGCTGATCCTGGTGTTGTGGCGGGGCGGGCAACTCGTGATCGACGGGGCCCTCACGGTGGGGGAGCTCGTCAGCTTCAACATCTATGTCGGCATGCTGATCCAACCCTTGCGGATGCTGGGAATGATCATCGCCAGCGGTCAGCGGGCGTCGGCCGCCGGGCAGCGCATCCACGGAGTGCTGGCCACCGCACCCGAGATCGTCGACCCGGCCCGGCCGGTGCCGCTACCGCCGCTCGAGCGACCCGGACACGTGCGCTTCGACGGGGTCAGCTTCGCCTATCCCGACGAGCCGGAGGTGGCGGTGCTCCACGACCTCGATCTCGACATCGCCCCCGGGGAGACGGTGGCCCTCGTCGGTGCGACCGGTTCGGGCAAGTCGACGATCGCCCGGCTCCTCCCCCGGTTCTACGAGGTGACGGCGGGCTCGATCACCGTCGACGGGGTCGACGTGCGACGGGTGCGGCGCCAGGAGCTGCGGCGGGCGGTGGGAATCGTGTTCGAGGAGACCTTTCTGTTCAGCGCCTCGATCGCCGACAACATCGCCTTCGCCGACCCGGAGGCCGACGGTGCGGCCATCGAGCACGCGGCCCGCCTGGCCGGCGCCCACGACTTCATCGTCGAGCTCCAGCGGGGCTACGACACGCTGTTGGGCGAGCGGGGCTACTCGCTGTCGGGGGGTCAGCGGCAGCGGATCGCCATCGCCCGGGCCGTGCTGGCCGACCCCCGTGTCGTCATCCTCGACGACGCCACGTCGGCCGTCGACCCCACGAAGGAGCACGAGATTCGCGACGCCCTGACCGAAGTGATGGGACGGAGGACCACGCTCGTGATCGCCCACCGGCCGGCCACGGTGGCCCTGGCCGACCGGGTGGTGCTTCTCGACCGGGGTCGCATCGTGGCCGAGGGATCGCATCGAGATCTGCTGGCCACCAGCGCCCGCTATCGCCAGGTGCTGGCGGCCGGCGACGCCGCCACACCGGGCCCCGCCACGACCGGCCACGGCCGGGGTGTGGCCGACCACGGCCAGGCCACGACCGGCGACAGCCACACGGCCAGCGGGGTCGACTGATGGCGGGGTGGATGGCGGGCGGGGTGTCGGCCGAGGATCGCCTCGACCTGGCCGAGACGGGGCACGTTCTGCGGCGCACGGCGCGGATGCTCCGCCCCTACCGGCGGCGGGGGATGGCGGCTATCGCCCTGCTGGTGGTCTGGACGATGGCCCTTCTGGCCGGGCCGGTGCTGGTACGGACCGCCATCGACGAGGGGATGCGGGTCGGTGACCGGGGTGTCGTCAACGCCGCCGCCGCCGGCTACGTGGTGGCGGCGGCCGTCGCCTACGTCACCTACCGGTTCGGTATCGCCAGCCTGGCCTGGGTCGGTGAGAGCTTCCTGCGCGACCTCCGCAACCGGGCGTTCCGGCACATGATGCGCCAGTCGATGGGATTCTTCGACCGGAACAAGGCCGGGGTGCTGGTGTCGCGGATGACCTCCGACATCGACTCGTTGGCCGAGCTCGTCCAGTACGGGTTGTTGATGTTCGTGTCGGCGACGCTGGTGCTGGGGTTGTCCCTGGTGCTGCTGGTGTTGTTGAGCTGGCAGCTGACCCTGGTGGTGCTGGCGGTCGTGCCCTTCCTGGTGCCGGCGAGCATGAAGTTCAAGCGGGCGTCCAACGACGCCTACCTCGACGTGCGGGATGAGATCGCCGGGACGTTGTCGAGCCTGCAGGAGGGGTTCAGCGGGGTGCGGGTGGTGCAGGCCTTCGCCCGCGAAGACGTGGAGGCGGGCCGGTTCGCCACCACCAATCACCGCCTCTACCGGTCGCATATGCGCTCGGTCCGCATCGCCGCCTGGTACCTGCCGGTCGTCGACTTCAGCGGGGTGTTCGCCACGGGGTTGGCGGTGGCGGTGGGCGGGCTCATGGTGCGCGACGGGCGGATCACGTTGGGGACGGTGGCGGCGTTCGTGCTGTTGTTGTCGAACCTGTTCGAGCCGGTCCAGCAGCTGAGTCAGCTGTTCAACATGGTCCAGTCGGGAACGGCGTCGCTGGCCAAGCTCTACGACCTGCTCGACACCGAGGTCGAGCTGGGGGTGAGCGCCGAGGCGGTGGCCCTCCCGGCGGCGGGGGTGCTGGCGGTGCGGGGAGCGTCGTTCGCCTACGGTCCGGATGAACCCGACGTGCTGCACCGCGTCGACCTGCTCGTCACCGAGGGCGAGCGACTGGCGCTGGTGGGGCCGACCGGGGCGGGCAAGTCGACGTTGGCCAAGCTGATGGCCCGGCTGTACGACCCGACGGCCGGTTCGGTGTCGTTCGGTGGGGTCGACCTGCGATCGGCGACGATGGCCAGCCTGCGGGAGCGGATCGTGGTCGTACCCCAGGAGGGGTTCCTGTTCGCCGGAACCGTGGCCGACAACATCACGGTGGCCCGGCCGGGGGCCACCGACGCCGACGTCGAGGAGGCACTGCGGCGCATCGGGGCGTGGGATCGGATCGCCGCCCTGCCCCAGGGAATGCACACGATGGTGCGGGAGCGGGGCAGCCGGCTGTCGGCCGGGGAGCGCCAGCTGGTGTCGCTGGCCCGGGCGGCCGTGGTCGACCCGGCGGTGCTGGTGTTGGACGAGGCGACGTCGAGCCTCGATCCGGGAACCGAGGTGCTGGTGGAGCGGGCGATGGAGGCGCTGATGGAGGGGCGGACCGTCATCGTCATCGCCCACCGGCTGTCGACCTCGGAGCGCAGCGACCGGGTCGGCGTGGTCGACGGTGGCCGGCTGGTGGAGCTGGGGACCCACGACGAGCTGGTGGCGGCCGGCGGGCCCTACGCCGAGCTGTACGCCGCCTGGCAGCGGGGCCTGTCGACGACGGGCTGAACCGGGGCCGGACCCGTTCGCTCAATTGGCCGGGAGGACGACGGGAAAGTTCCGGGGGGTGCCCCGACCGCTGGTGGTCAGAGGGCGGGAGGGAAAGTCGAACACGACGTTGGATCGGTCGGTTCGATGGTCGATGAGGCGACGGTAGAGGCGCTCGTGGTCGAGGGCCATGCGGTGCATGGTGAACCGTTGCTCGACATGGCGGCGGCAGCGGCGGCGGTCGATGGAGCCGATGTCGGCGGCGGCGGCGATCAGGTCGGCGTGCCGGTCGGCGATGATGCCGGTTTCGCCGTCGGCGATGATCTCGGGGGCGGAGCCGGCGGAGCAGGAGATGACCGGGGTGCCGCAGGCCATGGACTCGATGGCGGTCAACCCGAACGGCTCGGGCCAGCGGATGGGGTGGAGCATGGCGAGGGCGCCGCCGAGGAGGGCGGCCCGGTCGGTGAGCTCGGGATCGCCGACGTACTCGACGTGATCGTCGAGCAGTGGTTCGACGACGGCTTCGTAGTAGTCGTGCTCGGCGTCGGTGCGCAGGGGGGCGGCGATGCGGAGGGGAAGGCCGACGTGGCGGGCCACCTCGACCGCCGTCTCGATGCTGGCGCCGCCGGCGGGCTGGAAGGCGCCGAAGGTCACGAGGTAGCGGCCCGCCTCGGGGCGGAAGGGGTAACGGGCGAGGTCGACACCGTGGTGGATGACGTCCTCGACTTCGAGGGTGTGGGGTGCCCGGCTGGCCTGATCGTGGGAGACGGCGATGACGGGCACCTGGTAGCCGGTCTGGCGGTAGGCATCGAGGACGTCGCTGTCGAAGAGGCCATGATTGGTGGCGACCACCGCGATGCCGCGCCGCTGGTGACGCAGGAACGGACCGGCGACCGTGTGGTCGTGGATGATGGCGCAGTCGGCGAGCTCCTCGTCGAAGCCACCCAACTGCCGACTGGCGTAGACCGAACGGGCCAGCCGCTCGACCTCGATCGGCCCAATCGACGGATGCACGAGCTGCGACGGGGCGGGATCGTCCTCCGCCGTGAACAGCAGCACCTCGTGTCCGAGCTCGTGGAGGCCCCGGGCCAGATTGGCGACGGCGATCCTGATCCCCCGTGCCCGGCTCACCGCTTCGGTCGGAACCACCAACCCCACCCGTAGCCTTCGTCCCGCAGTCATGTCCCCTTCACTCCCTTCCGCCGTGGCGTTGTCGGAATCGGCCGGAGCGACGCTGCTATGACGTACGACACACACTCCCAGTAGTTACCGTAACTTGTCAAAACCATGACTCGGGGTGACCACTCACGCCAACGGTCGCTGTGTGCGCTGGGCTACAGTGCTGCGGAGATTACTGGCCGGACGGAAGTGAGGGAGGGCGGTTGAGCACGGCACCGCGATCGCCGGTCGTTTCTCGCTGGGAGTTGGCACTGCGCCTCAAAACCCGCAGGCTGGAGCTGGGGATGAGCGCCGACGATGTGAGCCAGGCACTTGGTTTCACGCGCAACTACTGGTCACAGGTGGAGAACGAGCGGACAACCCTGGCAGAGGACAAGCTCACACTGGCGATGGACGTCCTCCAGTTCGATGACTACGAGAAGGCAGAGCTCGCCGAACTGAGGGAGACACGAGAACGGGCTTGGTGGGACGATCCTGCGTTGCAGTTGGATGCCGACGCCAAACACCTCATCGGCCTCGAACATGGCGCACGGGCCCTTCGTACTGCAGATACGTCGTTCGTCCCAGGTTTGCTCCAGACCAAGGACTACGCCGAGGCGGTCATCAAGTCGGATCCGGTTTTCAGAGCGATCGATACCTCTCGGCAGGTCCGGACACGCCTGGCAAGACAGGAGCGGCTGACCAGCGAGCCACGCCTGAATCTCACTGCAATCGTCAGCGAGGCCGTTATTCGTCAACAGATCGGCGGCCCTGAGGTCCTTCGACGGCAGCTCGACCACTTAGCCTCGCTCATCGTGGATCTCGATGAAACGCTCGACGTTCGCGTCTTGCCGTTTGCGACGAACCCTGGTCCGTTGATCGGGTCGTCCACGCTCGTCTTCATGGATTTCGCCAGCCCTAGCTTACCAACGGTCGCATGGCAAGAGGCGATCCGCCCACTGGGAATAATCGACGACGAGACACAACTGACTTGGCTCGAAGTTTGCTATAACCGAGGCTTGGAGAGGTGCCTGAGCAGGGCAGACTCGCTTGAAGCGATCCGCCAAGCATCAAGGCGCTTGTCGCGCTGACTGCGACATATCGACGTTAGGACAACGATGTGACTGACCATGACCTCGGCTTCGCTCGCGCTGCTTTCACCACCAGTAGCTACTGCTCGCAGGCCACTTGCGTCGGCGTACGGTTCCTCGCCGACGCCGTCGTCGTCGCCAACACGACCCTGCCGGCTGGGCCCATCATCAGCGCCACTGACAACGAGTGGAACGCCCTCCTCGATCTCATCCAAGACGGCGATTGCGCACCCACAACGGCATCGCTCAAAGTGATTCTTGCGTCGAATGGACAAGCCGATCTTGAACTGGAAGAGATCACAATCTCGTACTCGGCTGAGGAGTGGCGCGACTTCGTGCGCGGTGTGCAAGCCGGTGAGATGCGCCGTCACAGCTTGATTCCTGCCTGAAACGCTCACCACACAGGGCGTCGCAGTTGCAGATGGTGCAGAAGAGGTTCGCGTCCAACGCGTGCCGCTGACAGCCCGCCGGCCGAGCTCAACCGAAGCGCAGCAGGCTGGGTTCGTAGTCGGTGGGGGCGGTGAACCCCAGCAGGTTGAGGGTGGTGGCGGCGATGTTGGCGAGGCCGGCGTCGGGCGGGGGGTCGAGGGTGTACTCGCCGTCGTAGTTGGGGTCGACGATGGCGAACGGCACGGGGCTGAGGGTGTGCGACGTCAGCACTGAGCGGACGCCGTCCTTCTCGGTCCACATGATGTCGGCGTTGCCGTGGTCGGCGGTGCAGATCAGCACCCCGCCCAGTTCCTCGATGACGGCCACCAGCCGCTCCAGGCACTCGTCCACCACCTCCATCGCCTCGGTGGTGGCATCCATCACCCCGGTGTGGCCGACCATGTCGCCGTTGGCCAGGTTGATCCGCCCGAACCGGTACCCCCCCGACCGCAGCAGATCGATCGTCTCGGCCGTGATCTCGCGGGCCTTCATGCCCGGCGCCTCGTTGAACTCGATGTTGTCGGACGGGATCTCGACGTAGGTCTCCAGGTCGGCGTCGATGTAGCCCGACCGGTTGCCGTTCCAGAAGTAGGTGACGTGCCCGAACTTCTGGGTCTCGCTCACGGCGAAGCTGTGCACCCCCTCGGCGCACAGGTACTGGCCCATCGTGCGGCTGATCGACGGCGGCGCCACCAGGTACTTCTTCGGCACCAGCGCATCCCCGTCGTACTGCAGAATCCCGGCGAACCACACGTCGGGGTGCTCGCCCCGGTCGAAGCCCGAGAAGTCGAGGTCCTCGTAGGCCTGACTGATCTCGATGGCCCGGTCGCCCCGAAAGTTGAACATGATGACGGCGTCGCCGTCGCTCATCGTGCCGATCGGCTGGTCGTGGTCGTCGACGATCACGAACGCCTCGAGGTTCTGGTCGCCGGCCTCGGTCTCCGCATACATCGTCTCGACCGCCTCCGCCGCCGAGCGGAAGTGACGGCCCACGCCTTTGGTGTGGGCCTCGTAGCCCCGCTTAACCACCTCCCAGTCGGCCCCGTAGCGGTCCATCGTGATCTTCATCCGACCCCCACCCGACCCGATGCGGAAGTCGACCCCGTGCTCGCCGTTGAGACCACACAGCACCGCCTCGGTGGTGCTGATGTAGTCGAGAGCCGACCGCGACGGTGTGTCACGGCCGTCGAGGAGGATGTGGACCCGGGCCCTCGTCACCCCGTCGACCGCAGCTCGGGCCAGGAGCTGGTAGAGATGGTCGGTGTGGGAGTGCACGTTCCCGTCGCTGTGCAGGCCTAGCAGATGGAGAGTGTGGGCCGCGCCGTGCTCGATGGCGGCTCGCCACACGTCGGTGGTGAACAGCGACCCATCGGCCAGCGCCTGATTGACGAGCTTCGCCCCCTGAGCGAAGATCCGCCCGGCGCCGATGGCGTTGTGGCCGACCTCGCTGTTGCCCATGTCGTCATCGGTGGGCAGGCCGACGGCGGTGCCATGGGCCTGCAGTTCGGTGTAGAGCGGCGACGCCGCCAGACGGTCGAGCGTTGGTGTATGGGCCTCGGTGACCGCGTTGCTCGGCCCTGCCGGGGCAACGCCGACGCCGTCGGCCACGACGATGAGGACGGGCCCGGGCCGGCCGGAGAAACTGGGGTGCGGGTCGAGGTGCAGCTCCATCGGCCCAGCCTACGGCTGGGGGTCACCCCCCGACCCCGGCCTCGGCACGACGCAGAACTCGTTGCCCTCCGGATCCTGCAGCACCGTCCACGCCGAACCGAACTCCTCGACGTCGGCCACATGCGTGGCCCCCGCCTCGAGCAGGGTGGTGGCATGGCCTGCGGTGTCGGCCACCCCGACATCGAGGTGGACCCGGTTCTTGGCCGCCTTGCCCTCCGGGACCTTCGGGAACAGCAGGCGCGGCCCCTGGCCGGCGGGGTCGACGACGGCACCGTAGTTGCTCCGATCCTCCGGGGCGACGCCCTGGACGTCGGCGACGTCGTCCCAGGTGTCGAAACCGGGGGGCGGGCTCTGGAGCTGGTAGTCGAGGGCGAGGGCCCAGAACTGGGCCAGGGCCGGCGGGTCGTCGGCGTCGAAGGTGATCTGCACGTAGTTGGCCATGGGACCGAGACTAGGACGCCGGTCTGACAGGCGGATCACCGGGGACTGGGTCGCCCGGACCACCCCGGCCGCTCCCGCTGAGGGGGTTCGCTCTTCTAGCCCGCCGGGGCCTCCTCTACGTTCTCGGTGATGCAGGTGTCCCGGTGCGCAGTTCGAACCTCAGCCTGATCGTGGCCATCACCGTGCTCTCGTTCACGGCCTTGAGCCTCACGTCCGAGCTCGACGTGCGGCCCGCCGGAGGCGCCGAGGCCGGTGGCCGGGCCGTGGCCACTGCCCCCACCGCAACCACTGCCCCCGCCGCAACCACGGGCCCGGCCCAGGCCCCCGCCGCCCACCCCCCGGTCGAGCTCGACGACCTGACCGACGCCGAGGTCCGGGGCTTCGCCGCCCTGGCCGGGATCGAGTTCCCGTGGCGGGACCGCCTCCCCGACTGGGAGATCCGGTTCCACGAGGCCACCGACGGCGCCTACGGCTACACCCTGACCCAGGAACGCCGGATCGACATCTACGTCCGCCCCGGCCAGTCGGACGAGTTGCTGGCCCACGTCATCGCCCACGAGCTGGGCCACGCCCTCGACGTCACCCTCAACGACGGTGACGACCGCCAGCGGTGGCAGGCGGCGCGGGGCATCGCCGACGCCCCCTGGTGGCCCGACAACCGGGCCGCCGACTTCGCCACCGGGGCCGGCGATTTCGCCGAGAGCTTCGCCGCCTGGCAGGTCGGTGCGTTGTCGTTCCGGTCGGAGCTGGGCTCACCGCCGACGAGCGACCACGAACGCCTCCTGGCCGAGCTCACCCTCGGCTGACGCCGCCCTCGGCGGCGCAGCGCTAGACCACCGCGCCGGCTGCGCCGTTGACCGCACCATCGGTCACCGCACCGCCCGGACCGCCGCCGCCGCCGACCGGCACGGCCTCGGGCTCGGGCTCGGGGACGGGGTCGGACGGCGACAGCTGGTCGGGCCGGCGGTAGATCTGCTCGTAGCTGAGCACGGTCGTCTGGTCGATGCGGCGGTGGAGGTGCCCGAGGGTGAGCTCCGACGGATGGCGGCAGCCGGCGGCGCCGACCAGTTCGAGGAAGTTGCGGACCGTCTCCCGGTGGAACTGCTCGACCCGATTGGCCTTGTCGGTCACGACGAGGGCCTGGGACCGGTTCTTGTCCTGGGTGGCGATGCCCACCGGGCACTCGTTGGTGTGGCAGCGGCGAGCCTGGATGCACCCCAGCGACAGCATCATGGCCCGGGCCGAATAGCAGAGGTCTGCCCCGAGGGCGAAGCAGCGGACCATGTCGAACCCGGTGGCGACCTTGCCGGCGGCGATGAGGCGGACCTCCTCGCGCAGCCCGACGCCGAGCAGGGCCTGGTGGACGAGGTCGAGACCTTCCCGCAGGGGCATGCCGACCGAGTCGGACAGCTCGGGCGGAGCGGCCCCGGTGCCGCCCTCGGCCCCGTCGATCGTGATGAAGTCGGGCACGATGCCGGTGAGGTTCATGGCCGCCACGACGGCCAGCAGCTCGGTGCGGTCACCGACGCACAGCTTGAACCCGACCGGCTTGCCGTCGGACAGCTCTCGCAGCCGGGCCACGAAACGCAGGAGCTCCTGGGGCGAATCGAACGCCGAATGCGACGGCGGCGAGATCACGTCCCGACCCGGCTCGACACCGCGGATGGTGGCGATCTCCTCGGTCAGCTTGCTGGCCGGGAGGATGCCGCCGTGGGCCGGCTTGGCCCCCTGGGACAGTTTGATCTCGATCATCTTGATCGCCGGCTCGCTGGCCTGGGCGGCGAACCGGTCGGGGTCGAAGTGCCCGTCGGCGGTGCGGCACCCGAAGTAGCCGGTGCCGATCTGCCAGATCAGGTCGGCCCCGCCGGCGAGATGGTAGGGGCTGACCCCTCCCTCGCCGGTGTTGTGGGCGAAGCCACCGGCCGCGGCCCCCTTCGACAGGGCGGTGATGGCGGCATCGCTGAGGGCCCCGAAGCTCATCCCCGAGATGTTCAGCATGGAGGCGGCGTAGGGCTGGGAGCAGGCCGAGCCCCCGATCCTCACCCGGACGTCGGTGACGGCCGGTTCCTTGGGAAACATGGAATGGGCCAGGAACTCGTGGCCCTGCTGGTAGACGTCGAGCTGGGTGCCGAACGGGAGCTTGTCCTGCTGACCCTTGGCCCGGGAGTAGACGATGGCCCGGGTCCCGCGGCTGAAGGGCTTGCCGTCGGTTTCGTTCTCCACGAAGTACTGCTGGATCTCGGGGCGGATCCGTTCGGCCAGGAAGCGACCGTGGCCGAGCACCGGATAGACGCGGAGGATGGCGTGCCGGGTCTGGAAGCAGTCGTGCAGACCGACGGCGATGATCGGAGCGATCGGCACGGCCAGCCACCACGCCATCGGTTCCACGACGGCGAGCCCCAGCACGGCCAGGGGGCCGAGAACGGCGCTGAGGAAGAACACCCGGCGGGGGGCCCGCCATGGTGATCCGCTGGACAGGAGGCCGAAACCTCCCGGTCGGGACTGTCGATCAACCGAGGCCACACCGCACCGTCGGCACCACGCCGCCCGATGTGAGCGGCGACGGCGGAGACCGGGCGGTGAGACCGGACGGGCGACTATTCAGACGGCGTCGCTGTCGACCTCGCCGGTACGGATGCGCATCATCACGTCGACCGGCGACACCCAGATCTTGCCGTCGCCGATCTTGCCGGTGCGGGCGGCGGCGGCCACGGCCTCGACGACGCGGGTTGCGTCACCGTCGTCGACCACGATCTCCAGCTTCGCCTTCGGCACGAAATCGATCCGGTACTCGGCCCCCCGGTAGGTCTCCGTGTGCCCACCCTGGCGCCCGAAGCCCTTGACCTCGGTGACCGTCATCCCCGAGATCCCGACACCCCGCAGGGCCTCCTTCACCTCGTCAAGCATGTGAGGCTTGATCACTGCGGTCACCAGTTGCATGCCATCGAACCTAGCAGGGCGGCTCTCGGGCGGTCACCGGACGCCACGACCGGGCCCAGCCCGGGTGACAGGTCGGTTCCGGGTGCGAGCAAAATCTGTCGGCACGGCCGAATCGCCAGTAGGTTTGCGGGCTGTATGGATGCGCCAGCGGATGTCGAGAGTGTCGAAACCGGCGTGACGAGGGTCAAGGCGAGCCATCTCTGGCTCGCCGTCGGCGCCCTCTTCGCCTTCGTGACCGTGCTGTCGGGAATCGCAGCCACCGTCTTCCAGTTCCACGACGACGCCGAGGTCCAGCGGGAGACGTTCGGCAACATCCCGTCACCCTTGCGCCTCGTCTTCTACACCGTGATCCCCGTGTTGATCCTGTGGGCGTCGGTCCAGTTGTCGTACCGGGTGCGCAACTGGGAGCGGGGTGCCCCCGACCGACGAGCCACCAGGCCCGACAACCTCAAGAAGCGCCTGGCCGACTTCCGGGCCGGCGTCTACATGCAGACCCTGTTGCGTGAGCCCGGGGCCGGGATCATGCACTCGCTGATCTACTTCAACTTCCTGATCCTGCTGGGCGTCACCACGGTGCTGGAGATCAACCACCAGGTACCCGAGGGCCTGAAGTTCCTCAACGGCGACGTCTACCGGGGCTACGCCCTCATCGGCGACCTGGCCGGCGTGGGATTCCTGGCCGGCATGGCCATCGCCATCGTCCGTCGCTACGGGCCTCGCCGGTGGCGGCCCTACCGCATCGCCATCAAGTCGCGACCCGAGCACGCCGTGATCCTCGGGGTCCTCACCGCCATCGGGGTCACCGGGTTCGGGGCCGAGATGTACCGCATCGCCCTCGACGGCAGCCCCGAGTTCGAGCGGTGGTCGGTCGTCGGCTATCCGCTCGCTCAGCTGGTCGACGGGTCCGACAACCTGGCGGGCTGGCACCAGATCTGGTGGATCGCCCATGTAGCCAGCTTCTGCGCCCTCCTCGCCATCATCCCCGGCACGATGCTGCGCCACATGTTCACGTCGCCACTGAACATGTACCTCTCCGACCGTGACCGGCCGAAGGGGGCGATGAAGCCGCTGCCCGATCTCGAGTCGACCGAGCTCGAGACGTTCGGGGCCTCCACCGTCGAGTCGTTCACCTGGAAGCAGCTCCTCGACACCGACGCCTGCACCATGTGCGGGCGGTGCACGTCGGTGTGCCCGGCCCACGCCACCGGCAAGCCCCTCGATCCCCGCGAGATCGTGCTGAAGACGGGTGAGGTGATGGCCCGCACCGGTGACCCGGTGGTGGCGCCGCCCATCGGGATCGACCGTGACATCACCATCGAGGCCAACTGGGTGTTCGACCGGATCAAGCCCGAAGAGGTGTGGGCCTGCACGTCGTGCAAGGCGTGCGACGAGATCTGCCCCGTCAACATCGAGATCCTCGACAAGATCCTCGACATGCGCCGCTACCTGACGCTCATGGAGTCGAACTTCCCGACCGAGCTGGGCAGCGCCTTCCGGTCGATGGAGAACTCGTCGAACCCGTGGGGGATGAGCCAGACCACCCGGGCCGACTGGATCAAGGACGTGCCGGTCGAGGTGCTGGAGGGCGACGCCCTCACCGAGCCGTTCACTCACGAGTACCTCTACTGGGTGGGTTGCGCCGGCAGCTTCGACGACAAGAACCAGCGGGTCACCCAGGCCATGGCCAAGCTGATGGACCGGGCCGGCATCGACTTCGCCATCCTCGGCCCGGCCGAGCTGTGCACCGGCGACCCGGCCCGGCGCTCGGGCAACGAGTACATCTTCCAGATGCTGGCCAAGCAGAACATCGAGACGTTGAACGGGCTCGGGGTGCGCAAGATCGTCACCCAGTGCCCCCACTGCTTCAACACCTTGATGAACGAGTACCCCCAACTCGGCGGCCACTACGAGGTGGTGCACCACAGCCAATTCATCGAATGGCTGATCTCCACCGGCAAGCTCGATGTGTCGGAAGCCACACTCGACGAGCGGATCGTCTACCACGATTCCTGCTATCTGGGCCGCCACAACGACGTGTATCTCGCGCCCCGCAACGTGATCGGCTCCCTCAAAGGGGTGCAGATCGTGGAGGCCGGACGCAACGGCACGAAGGGCATGTGCTGCGGGGCCGGCGGCGCCCGGATGTGGATGGAGGAAGACATCGGCACCAAGGTCAACGACGAGCGGTCGCGAGAACTGATCGCCACCGGGGCCAGCCGGGTCGCCACCGCCTGTCCCTTCTGCTACGTGATGATGGACGACGGCGTGAAGGGCCACGGGGTGGAGGAGACCGACGTCCGGGTGGCCGACATCGCCATGCACCTGCTCGACGCCATCGAAGAGGGCGAGCGCCGGGCCGACGAGGCCGAGGACGCCCGCCGCCGGGCCATAGCCGACGCCGCCACGGGGAGCCACTGATCAGGACCTGATCGCCGCCCGCCCGCTGGAGCCGCTGGTGGTGCGATCGTCCGAGGGCGTCGAACTCCGCACCGTCGGAGCCGGCGCCCTCGTCGCGTCCGGCCCCGGTGGCGAAGCGCTACCTCCGGTGGGTGGGCAGGGTCCGCCACGGCGCAGCCACCACGGGGTCGGGAGCGTCGTCGGAGGTGGGTAGCAGCTGGCGACGACGGTCCCCCTTGGTCGACCGTGCATCGGATGGAGGACTCATTTACGACCGACCGTGCGGACGCTCGGGTGGTTCGGTCATCGCCGACGCCGGACCGCCAGACGCTCGGCCGCAGCCGACAGCACGCCAACTGCTCAGGCGGGCAGGACCAGGGAGAATGTCGTGGCGTCGCTGCCGTCGGCCCCGGCGACGAGCCGGAGCTCGTCGCTCTCGGGGAAGGAGAAGAGCAGGGTGACCTCGTCGGTGTTCGACGGCTCGTCCGAGGGCGCAGCGAGAATGGCGGGGATGGTGCCGCTGGTCGTCTCGAGGGCCCAGAAGGCCGGGTCGAGGTAGCCGGCGTCGGGCCCGGAGCCGGCCCGCTGGACCGACACCTTCACCACGGCGAGGCGCTCACCGGCGACGGCCCGGTAGGGCCCGGCATTGATGTCGACGGCGGCGCCGGCGGGCTCGACGACGATCTGGCGGCTGGCGTCGTCGGGGTCGGTGATGGCCTTGGCATCGGCTTCGACGGCGGCGAACACGGGCGCTTCGATCTCGGGGGCCGAGCCGTCGAGGGGCACGGTGGCCGGGATGCGGTTGGGCTCGCCGATCGTGAGGGTGAGCTCGTCCAGGTCGGGGGTCTGGGTGAAGCCGACCTCGAAGGCGATCGTCACTTCGATGCTCTCGCCCGGCTCGAGGCTGAGACGGAGTCCGTGGCCGACGAATCGGGCACCGTCGACGACCGCACCGTCGCGATCGACGAGGCCGACGGCGCTGTCGGGGATGCGAATGGCCGAGGCCGCCAAGGTGTTGGTGACGGTGACGTCGACTTCGACGGAGGCTCGGGCCAATAGGCCTTCGGCGTGGGTGGCGCGGGCGTCGTGCACTGTCCACAGCTGGCCGGCGTAGACCGCGCTCGGACCGTCGACCTTTTCGTCGAGCTCGACGCCGGCGAGGGGGAAGTCGGAGGCCGGGGTGATGGTGCCGGCGTCGCCGTCACCGAACGCTTCCGTTGCCGTCACCACTTGGAGGATGGCCACGAGCAGCAATGTGGTGGCGAGCCACACTACGGCGTAGAACAGTTGACTTCTTGGCGCAGCTTGCGATGTCACCCGACCCATTTGCACATCCTTGCGACCGCAGGTGGCATTTCCTAGCCGCTCCTACCCACTGCAACAAGCCTGAAACGAACCGAGGATGTTAATTCAGAAATTCTCCCAGTAGCGCGATGGTCGGGGCCCCTGCTGCCCCTGGTACTTCGACCCGAGGGAGGTGGTCCCGTAGGGGTTGTCGGCCTCGGTCGACATCCGGATGAAGCTGATCTGGCCGATCTTCATCCCCGGGTAGAGGGTGATGGGGAGGCTCGCCACGTTGGAGAACTCGAGGGTGAGCTGGCCGTCCCAGCCGGCGTCGACGAAGCCGGCGGTGGTGTGGATGAGGAGGCCGAGACGGCCGAGGCTCGACTTGCCCTCGATGCGGCCCACGAGGTCGGCGGGGATGGCGACCCGCTCGGCGGTGGAGCCGAGGACGAACTCGCCGGGGTGGAGGATGAAGGGACGCTCGTCGGAGGCTTCGACGACGTCGGTGAGGTCCTCGAGGTTGGCCTTCACGTCGATGTGGCTGAACGTGTGGTTGCGGAACACGATGAAACGGTGGTCGAGGCGGAGGTCGACCGACGAGGGCTGGATGGCGGCGGGGTCGAACGGCTCGATGACGATGCGGCCGGCCGAGACCTCTTCTTTGATGGTGCGGTCGGAGAGGATCACGCCGGGAACCCTAACCGCCCCCGGCGGCTGCTCCGTAGGGGCGCCCGGCGTTGGGTCGCCCGGCGTTGGGTCCTTCCAGCACGGCATGGCAGCAGGGCGTGGCCCGGGCGTGGAAAAGGCGGACCCACTGGGATCCGGTGGCGGAGGATCAGTACGGGGTGCCGTCGGGTTGGAGGTAGTCGAGCGAGATGTGGCCCCCGTCGATGAGGGCCTGGTACTCGGCGTCGTCGAGGCCGAGGATGGTGCGGAAGACGTGCTCGTTGGCGTCGCCCAGGCGACAAATCGGTCCCCACCGCATCTCGGGGCCGGTCCAGCGCCACTGGTGGCCGGGGAACGGCCAGGTGCCGATGTCCTCCGAGCCCTGGGGGCGGAAGAAGCCGCGCTCGGCGAGGTGGGGGTCGGCGTAGGCGTCGGCCTCGTCGAGCACGGGGCCGGCGGGGACCCGTTCGGCCTGGCATCGCTCGAAGACGTGGCGGTGGTCGAGGGTCTCCGTCCAGGCGGTGATGATGGTGTCGAGCTCGTCGTGGTTGACCAGGCGGTCGGCGAGGGTGGCGAAGCGGGGGTCGTCGGCCAGGGCGGCGCGGCCCATGGCCCGGCACAGGCCCTGCCACTCGTCGTCGGGACCGGCGGAGATGACGACCCACCGGTCGTCGCCGGCACAGGGGTAGCAGCCCTGGGGAGCGCGGGAGAGGTGACGGTTGCCGGCCGGTCCGTGGACGCGGCCGGTGCGGTCGGCGTCGATGAAGTACTCACCGACGTGGTGCATCATGTTCTCGCCCTGGGCGAATTCGATGAGCTCACCGACCCCGGTGGCGGCTCGCCGGCGGAGGGCGCACAGCACGGCGAAGGTGCCCGAAGCGCCCGACGCCGGATCCATGTGGAAGGCGGCCGAGGTGGTGGTGGGGTCGTCGTCGCGATAGCCGCGGATGCGGGTGAGCCCGCAGAGGGCCTCGAAGCTGGCGCCGAACCCGACGTAGGAGGCGTAGGGCCCGTTGAGGCTCATCGGGGGCATACGGAGGGCGACGAGGCGGGGGTTGCGTTCGTGGAGGCGGTCCCAGCCGATGCCGAGGTGGTCGAGGGTGGTGACCGAGTTGTTCTCGACGAGCACGTCGCTCTGTTCCACGAGGCGGAAGAACATCTCGAGGCCCTCGGGCTTGCGGATGTCGAGGGTGCAGCTCAGCTTGTTGCGGGCCTGGGCCGACCACATGCCGTGCGTGTTCCACGGTCGGCCGCTGACGTCCATGTTGGGGTAGGCCCCGCCGAGGGGTCCGAGGTCGACCAGGTGGGCGGGATTGGGGCGGGGCACCCCGCCCCGGGTGGCGGGCGGGAAGACCCACGGGTTGTCGACGCGGATCACCTCGGCGCCGAGGTCGGCCAGGTGCATGGTGCACGAGGGCCCGGCCCACACCACGGTGAGGTCGAGCACCCGGACCCCTTCGAGCGGTAACCGCTGACCGCCCGGCGTCGGCGATGGTGCCCCCAGCCCCACGACCGTGGCGCCGTTGGCCTCGGTGGCCTCGACCGGCCTCGAGGAGGCGGGGGAACCGGCCGCCACCTCGGCCCTGATCTCGGGGCCGTGCTGGTCGAGGATGGGAGCGGGTCGACGGAGCCGCCACGAGTCGCCGAGTCGGAAGGGAGCGCCGGGGAGCCGGAACCGGCCGGCGACGGCGTGGTCGGTCTCGACGAAGTAGCCGCGCTTGGTGAAGTGGTCGTCGTTGAGGAGGTCGATCGGCGGGTTGAGGGGGGTCATGGCCCACTTCTCGGCCTGGGCCGCCGCGGTGCGGTCGATCTTGTCGCCCTCGAACAACCACGGGACGAGCACGGCCTGGACGGACTCGGCCAGCTCCTCGTCGTCCATCCAGTCGGGCGAGGAGAAGCGCTTCTCCAGGTCGGGGTCGTCGAGGACGGCGAGCATGCGCGGGATCCACGGGACGAGCGTG
Source organism: Acidimicrobiales bacterium (assembly GCA_050330635.1). Lineage (GTDB taxonomy): Bacteria > Actinomycetota > Acidimicrobiia > Acidimicrobiales > SZUA-35 > CADEDH01. The sequence continues at coordinate 75,148 of JBHJNQ010000002.1, forward strand.
AACACCAGGACGTGACCGTCGGCGGTGGGGAAGAACCCGTTGGGTAGCGTCCGCAGCGTCGACTCCGACTGGCGGCCGGCGACGAGCCCGCTCCACTGGTACCAGAGCAGGTAGGTGACCCGTCGGTCGACGCTGCCGGCCTGGGCCTCGAACATCGACAGGTCGACGTGAATGCCGTGACCCGAGGCGGCGGCGATCTCGACGGCGGCCAGGGTGGCGGTGGCGGCGAGGTTGCCGCACTGGTAGGAGGTGAGGTTGCCACCGAGCTTGACCGGCTCCCGGGTGTCGACCCCTGTGCCGTGCATGGGGCCGCCCATGGCGTAGGTGACGATGTCGGCGCCGACGTGGTTCGCATAGGGCCCAGACTGACCGAAGGGTGTGACACTGGTGACCACGATCGACGGGTTGGTGGTCCGGAGGGTGTCGTAGCCGAGGCCGAGCTCGTCGAGCCGGCCGGGGGCGAACGACTCGATGACCACGTCGACACCGGCGGCGAGGCGGGCCACGAGCTCTCGGTCGGCCGGGGCGTCGAGATCGGCGACGAGGCTCCGCTTGTTCGTGTTGAGCTGGAGGAAGAGGGCGCTCTGCTCGGGGTGGGGCTCGTCGTCGGGGAACGGTCCGTGGGCCCGGGCGGGATCGCCACCGGGGGGTTCGACCTTGATGACGTCGGCCCCGAAGTCGGCCAGCAACTTGCCGGCGAACGGGCCGGCGACGTCGGTCGCCAGCTCCAAGACCCTGATCCCCTCGAGCGGCTGGCTCATGGGGCGACGTTACCGACCGGACCCCTGCGGTGCCAGCGGACCGAACCCGGCCGAATGCCGCACCGAGTTCACCGCCACCGTGGGTGCAATTGATAGGAACGAGTCTTACTCTCGCATCATGCGATGTACACACGTGATCCACCTGGCACCAAAGGACTGCACCGAGTTGGTCACGATGACCCTCGGACGTCGGCTGCTGCGGCGTTGCCGTCGGCGCCAACCATGAGATCCCTCGACACCGTGACGGCCGCCGACCTCGTGGTCACGACGGCGCTGGGCCCGTCTCCCGATCGCGGCCGCCGCCTCCGGGTCGACGGGCAGGTCGACTCGTGCCGCTCCCTGCTCGACGAGATACGGCCCCGACTGGAGCGCTTCGTCGGCGGCGATCGGGATGCCCTGGCTCCCGGCCCCGCGGTCAACCGGGTGTTCACCCGGCTGGTGGAACTGGTCACGGCCGACCTCGGCCCGGGCTGCGCCCACAACAGCGGCGATCCGATGGGCCACGGACACTGGGAGGTGACCGAAACCGCCTGCCGCCTCATCGACGACGATCTCGCATTGTCCGACCGGGCGGGCCAGCTACGACAGGCCGCGGCCCTGGCCGAAGGTGCGATGGAACACCACTACGCCCACCTCATCGCCTCGACTGTCGCTGCGAGGCGGGGCCCACCACCGGCACGACCGGGCGAGCTCCGGGTCGGATCGCCCCAGGTTTTGACCCGGCTGCGGGATGCGCTGCGGCCGTTCCCCTACGCCCGAAACTACGAGCAGCTGGTGGGCGCCGAGGTGGCGGCGCTGGGATCGGCTGCGACCGGCACCCGCCTGGTGTTCTGTGGCGCCGGACCTCTGCCCCTTACCGGGGTGTGGTGGCACCATCTGACCGGCGGAGTCGTGACCCTGGTGGAGATCGACCCGGCCGCAGCCCGGGCCGCCCGCAGCTTCCTCGACGGGCTGGCCCAGTACGGGGCGATCGACCGGGACGCCCTCGACATCGTGGTGGCTGACGCCGGGGCGATCGACCTCGGGCCCGGCACCGTGCTGGCCGCCAGCCTGCTACCGATCGACGCAGTGCTCCGCATCGCCGCCGGCCGTGCGACGAGGGCCCGGCGAGCCGAGCCGCTCCTGGTGCGATCATCCACCGGCCTGGTGGCCCGACTGGCCTACGAACGGGTCGACCCCGCCCGGCTCACATCCTTCGGGGCCCGGCATCGGATCACGGTCGCCCCGAGCCGAGTGGTCGGCGGGAGGCCGGGCCTACCGCCCGACATCGGTGTGCTGGCCGACGACCCCTTCCCGCTTCACATCGCCCCGCCCGGGGTGCTCAACCTCACCGAGATCATGGGATTCGACCCACCCCCAACACCCGAAAGGCCAGCACCTTGAACCGAACCGAACCCTTCCACGCCACCGAGCAAACTGCGATGATGACCGGTTACCGGTTGGCCCTGCTCGACGGGGACGAGGCGCCCCGGGTCCGTCAGTTCTGCCTCGCCACCATCGCCGAGGCGTTCGGCCACGGCTACCACCCCGAGTGGCACAACGATCTGGACCGACTCGGCTCGGCCCACGACGACGACTACGCAACCGAGCGGGGCGGCGCCTTCCTCGTGGCGTGGCGGGGCGGTGAGGTGGTGGGTTGTGGCGGCCTGCGGTCGCTGGTCACGCGTCCCAACCTGTGCGAGCGATTCGCCGGACGCTACCCCGACCCGGGCACCGTGGGGTCGCTGTGGCGCATCTACGTCGCCCCGACCCACCGTGGTGGGGGTCTGGGCTGCCTGCTGGCCACCCGGCTCGAGGCAATCGGGGCCAGCGTGGGCTACCGCACCAGCTACCTGCATACCTCGACCCTCCGCCAGCCAACCGTGGCCTTCTGGACCAAACGCGGGTACCTGGCCTTCGACCACGACGATGCCCCCGAGGACGCAACGCTGCACATGGACAAGCATCTGCCGGTCCGACACTGATGGCGTCCTGGGTGTTGTAAACACATGCGAATGTGTGCATACTTGGAGACGTGGTGAACCCTCCCGATCGACCCTCCGACAACGCGGTGGTGCGCGGGGCCGAGCTACTGAAGGTGCTGGCCAATCCCACCCGGCTCGGCATCATCCTCGAGCTCGAGCAGAACGGCGAGTTGTGCGTACACGAACTCACCGAGGCCGTCGGCATTTCGCAGCCGCTGGCGTCGCAGCACCTGCGACACCTGCGCGAGGCGAAACTCATCGTTGGTCGTAGGGAGGGCAAGGAGATCCGTTACACGATCGCCGACCACCACGTAACACACATCGTCCACGACGCCATCGGACACGCCCAGGAGGCCCCCCAATGAGCACCCACACCATCCACGACGACCACACCCACACCCATGGCGACGGCTGCGGCCACGTCGCCGTCGACCACGGCGACCACACCGACTACATCCACGAGGGCCACGCCCACCACCAGCACGAAGACCACTGGGACGAGTGCGAACTGCCCCACGTCGAGCACGCCAGTCATGCCGACCACGAGCACGGCCCCGACTGCGGTCACAACGCGATCGAGCACGGTGACCATGTCGACTACCTACACGACGGCCACCGCCACGCCCTCCACGACGGCCACTGGGACGAGCACTGATCATCGCCCGGCCAGCCTGAGGGCACCGCCCTCCCCCAAACAGATGTCCGGGCCCCTGCGGGGGCCCGGAGCAGCTTTCCGGTGCTGGTGGCTCGCCCTCGACCCCGCAGGAAGTCACATGGCTTCGGCGTAGAGGGCCAGCACCTCGTCCCGCGTCGGCAGGCCGACACCTCCCCATTGAACCGCATCACGGCGGGCAACATGGTGGCCAGGGTCTGCCCGTGCGCCACCGAGGTGTAGGCCCTCGATGGCGTGAGTCAACACATCCATGCCAGAAGCCGCAGTGGCCCGAGACGGCAAGCCGACGGTGAGCTCGGGATCGAGCACCACGGCCCTGGGCCGCACGTCCAGGTGGCTGAAGGTGAGCTTGCGATGGTTGGCGGTGTCGGTGATGAGGCCACCGCCGTTGGTTTCCGACGCCGTGCCCGACGTGGTGGGCACGGCCTCGGTGGCAGGCAGGGAGCGGTGGGAGCCGAGGCCGGCGACAGGGTCGAGAAGTCGATCCGGTCGTCGGGCCCCAGGGGGGCAGAAGGTTCCCTCCAGCCCGAACCCTGCGAGCGCCGCCACCGGCGCGGCGATGTTGACGTCGGTCGGGTTGGGATCGACGACGTCGAACACCGTGACCTCCATCCCGGCGGCGTCGATGGCAGCCACGATCGGCTCGATCAGGCCGGTGGAACGCACACCGGGGGTCGGTCACGACGAACACCCGGGAACCGTGGGGCGAGATGACCGGCACGAGGTCGCGGCTGGCGCCAGCACCGAAGGCGGTGGTGGGCATGGGGTTGGAGTTCGAAGGAGGCGATCACGCGGTCATCGTAGGTCAAAGTTGGGAATTATTCCTATCAAGTCAGCCAGTCCGGCCGTAGCCTTTGCTGGGAATGATTCCCAGAGGAGCGCCGGACGAGATTAGGCTCGCAACATGGCGAATCCCTCCGCTCCTGGGTCACCTCCCGACGAACTAGTCCCCGACCCCGCCAGCGCTTCTAGCAGCGCCGTCGCCATCGACGACCGCGTCGCCATCGACGACCGCGAGGTGCGGCGGGTCGCACCGCGCATCGTCGTGTGCCGGGGCTGCTGCTGCGGCCACCCGGAGAATCAGCCCGCCGTCGACCACGCCGAGCAGCTCCGACGCCTACAGGAGCTGGGGCCGGTCCGGGTGGTCGACTGCCTCGGCTACTGCGAGCGGGCCAACGTCGTGATTGTCCGCCCCTCATACGCCGCCGAACAGGCGTGGCTCGGACCCGTTCGGGGCGAGCGCACCGAGGCGGCCCTCTACACCTGGCTCGAATCGGGAGCGCCCGTCCCCCTCCCCATCGAGCTCGAGCTGATCCAGTTTTCTCGACGCTGAGCAGCGACGTCCAGGTCACACGCTCCCTTTTGCGCCGCTTCACGCCAACCCTGACCGGGAGCTACCTGCCCACGGGCCCCGATGCGGCTCCGAACCCGATTGCCGTTCCTCCGGGTGGGCAGTACCCTGAGGTGCCCTGCGGGTGTAGTTCAATGGTAGAACATCAGCTTCCCAAGCTGAATACGGGAGTTCGATTCTCCTCACCCGCTCACTGAGACGTGGCCGGAAGGGCCGCCGAGTGGCAGCGCTACGCGGGTCGCCGTCTCGACGAGCCTGTCGGTCGTGGTCAGTCGTGAAGGAGGGGAAGCCTTCGGACCCGGATTCGGGTATCACCAATCACGGCGACGCAGCCGGCCTCCAGATCGGGCGACAGATCGTCGAGGTACTTGAGGATCAAGCCGGCCTGCTCCTCGGCGGTGAGCTGGTGTCGTGACCGGAAGAGAATGACCGACGGCGAACGGCGAGTCGACAGCGCCAGAAGCGCTCCGAAGTCCGTGTCACCAGAAACGACGATCCGGCCCTGCTCACCAGCAAGGAGGAGAAGGTCGTCGTCCTCCGCTCGCTCAAGGCCCAGATCAAACGTATGGACCGCATCATGGCCTGCGACCCGCAAGATCTCAGCCAGTCGAGGAGACCGGTTCTGGTCAACCAGGAACCTCACGCCGATGACGGCAGGGGAATCTCACGATCAGACACCGCATCGGCCGCGAACCGCAGCGCAGCGACGACATCATCGAGCTCCAGCGGAGGAAGCTCATCGACGATCTGCTGAGCCGTCATCCCACCAGCCACCATATTCACCACGGTGGCCACCGGAATCCGCAATCCGCGGATACAGGGCACGCCCCCCATCACCTTTGGATTGACGGTGATCCTGTCCACGGCCACAGTCTACTGCCTTCCATCCAACCAGGCCGTCGCCCACCGACCGGGCCAAAGTTGAGAATGCTGCAACGCCCGACGGTCCGCCCCGCTCCGAGGTAGCGGCCCACGACCGTGCGGCTGCTCCGCCGTGCCTACGACGTGTCTAGAACAGCGGGGCCCACGGGGCACCAGCGGGGCCCACCGGCAGGCCCGCGTACCGCCAGATCAGTACGTGACCTGCGAAAACGCTGGTCACAGCCATGGGATGGTGATCAGCCTGGAGGCTTCCCAAGCTGAATACGGGAGTTCGATTCTCCTCACCCGCTCAACACGCTGACCAGGGGGAACGCTGACTTTCAGCAGCGATTCGCCGTCATCAGCTGGCCTCGTGCCAGATCACATGCCAGATGACCAATGGCAGAACACCACTGCGACTGAAGTGCGCTCGCAAGCGGTCCTGGCCGAGCCACCGATGACCTATCCTAGTGACATGGGCCTTGGGCGGATCACCACGAACCCTGACCGGATGAGCGGCGTGCCCTGCATCCGGGACCTGCGGCTCACGGTCGGCATGGTGCTCAGCCAACTCGCAGGCGGACGTACCGTAGAGCAGCTGCTCGCCGACTACCCCTACTTGGAACACGCCGACGTGGTCGCCGCCCTGGAGTACGCCGCCGAGGCCGTCAACGAGCGCGAGGTCCCCCTAGCCCGCCCGGCATGAAGCTCCTCATCGAGGCCAACCTCTCACCACGAGCAGCGGCCGAACTTCGCCAGCACCACTTCGACGATACCCACGTCGTCGACCTTGGCCTCGCAACCGCATCGGACTTCGAGATCTTCGATCGGGCGGTCCAAGACCACTACGTCGTGGTCACCAGCGACAGCGACTTCCCGATGCTCCTCGCCCTACGACGGGCATCCAACCCATCCGTGATCCACCTTCGTGCTCTGTGTCGACACAGCTCGTTCTTCTCGATCGCCACCGCTGGCATGGTCGGATCGGTCACCACCGATGATGAAGAGTCCGAACCGTGATCGGAGTCGTGATGAAGAAGAGCGTCATCATCGGCATCATCGCAACCGTCACCGGTCTCGCAGCGGGGATCACCTTCCTCCGGTAGATGCTGACCTCGCTCGCCACGACCACCCTGCCTGACGTCGGAAGCGATACCTACCGCTCACCGACCACCATTCTCGTTGCCGCCATCGTGGGCATCATCTCGGTTGGGGCCACACCACTCCTCCTCGTCCGGCGACGCCGCCCGGAGCGCCGGAATCCGCCGGGACCAACCGCAAGTTCGACGGGAGAACGACAATGACTGACAGCACAGAAGGCACCAGCCTGACGGGAAGCCGGCTGCGGCTCGGAGCCCGCATCCGAAATCTCCCCCCGATCGGGCGGGGCCTGTTGCGTCTCCGGCGTCGGCCTCGCATCGACGAGGCTCACGCCCCGGGCCACCGCCATCTCGGGCCCCCGGCCACCGAGCATGAGACCCGCACCGATCCGGCGGAGCCGAGGCGGAGCCAGCCCTGGATTCGCACCACCCACTCCGACAGTCAGAAGCGGCGACCGCGTCGCTAGGACCGGGTCCGCGAACGGCGACAGCTCATGGGAGGGATATCGAGGCGGTCCCATCCGAGTCGGCCTTGGGGTACCAGACGCGGAGGCGACTATCGGTGGAGGCGAAGATCACGTATCCCCGGCGCCGAGGCTGAGCCGCCATAGGACGAGGTACTCCCACCATCGGATACGAGGGCCCATCCATCGCCGATCAGGAGCCAGCCTCTGCCCCAGCGTTTGCCCCACCGTTCGGGCGGGGTTCCTCGAATGGAACGCCCGAACCGGGCCGTCGTATGCTTGAGGTGCCGCCAACGGTGACGGGGAGACTCGGAGCTGCGGGCATCAGGCAAGGGGGAACATGATGGAGCAGCCGGGGGGCAGCGACCGCATTCTCGACGGCGTCACCGTCCTCGACCTGACCCAGTACCTGGCGGGCGCGGGGGTGACCCGGATGATGGCCGAACTGGGGGCCGACATCATCAAGATCGAACTGCCCGACACCGGTGACGGAGGGCGGTTGCTCCCCTATCTCGATCCCTCCGGCCGCTCCGCCTTCTTCGTCCAACACAACCGGGGGAAGAAGAGCCTCTGCGTCGACTGGAACACCCCGGAGGGCCTGGCCATCATCAGGGATCTGGTGCCTCTGGTCGACGTGGTCACCGAGAACACCGGCTCGCCCGACATCCTGGCCAAACGGGGCCTCGACTACGAGTCGTTGCGCCAGCTCAACCCCGCCCTGGTCATGGCGTCGGTGTCGGCCTTCGGGCGCCACAGCGTCTACAGCCACAAGACCGGCTACGACTTCATCGCCCAGGCCTTCTCCGGCCTCATGCACATGACCGGCGACCCCGACGGTCCACCCCAGTTCGTGGCCTCGTCGATCGCCGACACCGGCACCGCGGTGCACGCCTTCGCCTCGCTGGGCTACGCCTTGTTCCACCGCGAGCGCACGGGCCGGGGCCAGCACATCGACATCGCCATGGTCGACTGCATGTTCCACATGCACGAGGGCCATCTGGCGGTGCACCACTTCGGCGACTTCGAGCCGAAACGGATGGGCAAGCATCACCACCTGGTGTTCCCCGTCGGTACGTTCAAGGGGCCGCAGGGCTGGATCGTCATCCTCGCCCTCGATCTCCAGTGGCCGAACTTCTGCAACGCCATCGACCGGCCCGACCTGATCGACGACCCCCGCTACAAGCAGATGGCCGACCGAGCCGAGCGGCGCCACGAGCTGATCGAGCTGACCGAGGCGTGGATGGCAACGTTCGACACCGACGCCAAGGTGATCGCCCGCCTGGAAGACAACCGGGTGCCGTGCTCGCCCGTCCTGTCACCTGTCGACGCCATCGGCCACGAGTACTACAAGAGCAGGGACATGGTGCGCTGGGTCGACGACCCCGTGCTGGGCCAGGTGCCCATCCCCGGCTACCCGTTCAAGTTCGGCGACCGGCCCGACCTGCCGGATCTGGTGGCCCCCCTCCTGGGCCAACACAACGCCGAGATCCTGCGAGAGCGTCTCCAAATGTCGGACGATCGCATCGCCGAACTGACCGACGCCGGTGTCCTCCGGCAGGGCGCCACCTGACCGTCGCCCTCCCCCGGCACCCGCCCATCGGTGGGGAGGCCCCGAGGCCGGATCACTCGCCGACCGTCCCGTCGATCTCCTGACGGAGGATGTCGGCATGACCGAGGTGATGTGCGTACTCGTCGATCATGTGCACCAGGACCCACCGAGGTGTCACGTCGGGACCGTCCGCGCCGATCCGGAAGACCTCAGCGAGCTCGACGGTGGATGCGATACGCGGGGAGGCGTCCAACAGCTCCCGTTCGCTGGCATTCGTGGCGGGACCGAAGCGTGGGTCGCCGCTCATCGCCCCCGCACCGGTTGCGCTCAGCGTCAAATCCGACGCCATCCGCAACAAGTGTGCCGATCGGCGACGCCACCGCTCACCTCGCTCTTGTCAGACCTTGCCCCGCCGCAGTGCGACAGCCCGTCGACGAGGTCGTAGTGATTACCCTCATGTGCACCCCCTGGCACGCCGATCGGGTCGCCGGTGCCCCGCATTGTGACGCGGAGCGTCCTTCATCGAGACGGGCGTGTCGGCGACGTCGTTCGCCCGGATCGATCGCAGAGCGGGCATCAGCCGGGCTCCATCCCGTGGCACTTCGAAAATGAGCGGGGCCTGCTGCTCCTCGACGATGTGCTCGGCCCCGGAAGCCCCGCCGATGGGACGCCCGATGCTCGAGTGGAACGATGCCCTTTGCGGTACCCGTGTCCATGGGGAAGTCTGGAGTGCGGCCCCGGAGAAAGGATCTCACCAGTGACCACGGTGACAAACGTGACGAACGAGCCCAAGACCGCCCACGACCGCCTTCGGTCCTGGGTCGACGAGATGGTGGCCCTGTGCCGCCCCGACGAGGTCCGCTGGTGCGACGGCTCCCAGGAGGAGTACGACGAGCTGTGCGCCCGGATGGTCGAGTCGGGCACGTTGATCAAGCTGAACGAGGAGCTCCGGCCCGGGAGCTTCCTGGCCCGCTCCGACCCCAGCGACGTGGCCCGGGTCGAGGACCGCACGTTCATCTGCAGCCGCACCAGGGCCGACGCCGGTCCGACCAACAACTGGGTCGACCCGACCGAGATGAAGGCCACGCTCCACGGGTTGTTCGACGGCTGCATGCGGGGCCGTACGATGTACGTCGTTCCGTTCTCGATGGGGCCGCTGGGCTCGCCGATCGCCCAGATCGGGGTGGAGATCACCGACTCCCCCTACGTCGTGGTCAACATGCGGATCATGACCCGGATGGGTCAGGCTGCCCTCGACGTGCTCGGCACCGACGGTGAGTTCGTTCCCTGTATGCACACGCTGGGCGCCCCGCTCGAACCGGGCGAGGCCGATGTGGCCTGGCCCTGCAACCCCACGGTCAAGTACATCGTCCACTTTCCCGAGGAGCGGGCGATCTGGTCGTACGGCAGCGGCTACGGCGGCAACGCCCTGCTGGGCAAGAAATGCCTGGCCCTGCGCATCGCCTCCTCCATGGCCCGCGATCAGGGGTGGCTGGCCGAGCACATGCTGATCATGGGCGTGACCGAGCCCAGCGGCGACAAGACCTACATCGCCGCCGCCTTTCCCAGCGCCTGCGGCAAGACGAACTTCGCCATGATCGTGCCCCCACCGGTGTTCGCCGACGCCGGCTGGCGGGTCACGACCGTCGGCGACGACATCGCCTGGATCAAGCCCGACGCCGACGGCCAGCTCAAGGCCATCAACCCCGAGGCCGGCTACTTCGGCGTCGCGCCCGGAACGTCTAACACCACCAACCCCCGAGCCATGGACACCATCGAGGCCAACACGATCTTCACCAACGTCGCCCTCACCGACGACGGTGACGTGTGGTGGGAGGGAATCGACGGCGAGACACCGGCCCACCTGATCGACTGGACCGGCCATGATTGGACGCCAGACTCAGACCGCCCGGCCGCCCACCCCAACGCCCGCTTCACCGCCCCCGCCCATCAGAACCCGGCGATCGACCCGGCCTGGGACGATCCGGCGGGCGTGCCGATTGGGGCCTTCGTGTTCGGCGGACGGCGGTCGGGGACGATGCCGCTCGTGTACCAGTCGTTCAACTGGGTCCACGGCGTGTACCTGGCGGCCACGCTCGGCTCCGAGACTACGGCCGCTGCGTTCGGTGAACAGGGCGTGGTCAGGCGCGACCCGTTCGCCATGCTCCCCTTCGCCGGCTACCACATGGCCGACTATTTCAACCACTGGCTCTCGTTCGGCCGCTCGATCTACAACCCACCCCGGATCTTCGGGGTCAACTGGTTCCGCCGCAACGACGACGGCTCGTTCGCCTGGCCGGGCTTCAGCGAGAACATGCGGGTGCTCGAGTGGATCGTCGAGCGCAGCCAGGGCCGGGCCTACGGCCTGGAGAGCCCGATCGGATGGATGCCCCGCTACCAGGACCTGAAGTGGGACGGCCTCGACAACTTCAGCGAAACCGACTTCCTCAGCGCCATGTCGATCGACCGCGACGACTGGCACGCCGAGCTACTGGCCCAGGAGGAGCTGTTCATCAAGCTGCGGGACCGGCTGCCGGCCGAGCTGCACTCGGTACGGGACCTGATCCTCTCGGGTCTCTGGCGCTCGCCCGAACGCTGGGAGATGGTGCCCGACCCGACCTGATCGGCGGCCGGCGAAGGCGTCGGCCGCCGAGGGCCCGAAGTCGCTTCCGGGGGCCCGTCGCCTCCGGTCGGGCCGACCTCGGGCGGGCGGGGGGTCGATCTCCTCGTCCTCCTCAGCGGGTGAGATGGCCTACCCGCTGCCGCCGTTCGGCACGTCCCACGGCTCGATCGCCTTCACCCTGCTCGACACCGCCATGGAGGCGGCCGTGATGAACGTCGGGCCGCTGCCTCGACGCCGACGGTCAGCTGGTGGCCAGTGCCACCGGCAGCTTCGCCGTGATCAGGCGCTGACGGCCGGTGCGAGGACGGCGACGAGGAACTCGGATGCGGCGATGAAGGGCCGGAGACCCCAACTCTCCAGGCGCAACTCGTCTTGCAAACCGACGGCGGCCACGTCGGCGAAGAACTCGCTGAACTCGTAGTCGCGTCCGCCACCGAAACCGATGACGGCCCGCCCCCCCGGCCCGAGGTACGAACCGATGCGGTCGAGCACCGGGCGGCGGGTCGCCGGGTCGAGGAACGTCATGACGTTGCCGGCGCAGACCACGGCGTCGAATCCACTCGACACCCCGGAGGCAGCCAGATCGAGCTCGGCCAGATCGCCGACCAGCCACGTCGGGCCCGGGTGGTCGACCTCGGCCGCCGCTATCAGCTCGGGATCGATGTCGATTCCAACCACCTCGTGACCCAACGCCGCCAGCCGCCCACCGACCCGCCCCGGCCCGCAGCCGGCGTCGAGGATGCGGGCCCGGCGGGGCACCATGGCGTCGATCATGCGGGCCTCACCGTCGAGGTCGTCGCCGGCCTCCGCCATCGACCGGAACCGCTCGATGTACCACGCCGAATGCCCGGGATTCTCCTCGATCCTGCGCAGCCAGCCGTTCGCCGTCGTCATAGCGGCGACGCTACCGCGTTACCGGCCGAGCCCGTTCCGGTGCGGCGCCACGGGCCCCGGCGGGCTGGCGGCCATGAGCGAGGGGGTCGCGCCCCACCCCGCCACCACGCCGGTCGGGCCCTCGTCGACGCCGGCCCCGTGTGACCAGGTGGCCGCAGTCCTGGGAGCGGTCGGTCTGGCCGACGACCTCTGGGAGCGGCGGGCCCATCAGCTGTCGGGAGGCCAGCAGCAACGGGTCGGTATCGCCCGGGCGCTCGTTCTCGGGCCCGACGTGCTCCTGCTCGACGAGCCGGTGTCCGCCCTCGACGCTGCGGTGCGGGCCGACATCGCCGATCTGCTGGCCCGGCTCCAGGACGAGCGCGACGTGGGCTACGTGTTCGTCTCCCACGATCTGGCCGTGGTCGCCCAACTGGCCCACCGGGTGGCCGTCGTGGACGAGGGCCACCCGGTCGAGATAGGGGAGACCGGCACCGTGATCGGCACCCCACACTACCCCCGCACGCGGGAGCTGGTCGATGCCATCCTGGCGCTACCCGCCGACGCTACCGCCCGTCCGGCACCGCCTCGACCTCGACCCGGGTGTCGTTGAAGCACGCTCCCTGGGCCAGTGGGTCACCGGTGGCAGGGGTGAGCACGTTGGTACCGGTGGCACCACCGACCCTGCCGATCCCGTCCCCACCACCGTCGGGTTCGACGCCACCGACGGTGGGGGCCGTGAAGTTGCGGCGCCAGATCCCCTTGGGGATGACCGCCACTCCGGGTCGGGTCTCGTCACTCACGGCCAGGTCGACGGTGATGGCGCCCTGGGCGTTGAACACCCGCACGGGTTGACCGGCCGTCAGGCGCCGGGCTGCGGCGTCGTCGGGGTGGAGACGGATCACGGGCGTCGGGCTCTGGAACTCGCCGAACACCGAGTTGACCATGTTCGACGACGCCGGCGAGATGAGGGTCAACGGCTCGGCCGCCGTCACCGGCACGTACCGGGGCGGCCCCTCCACCGGGTCGACCAGGCGGGCCCGACCGTCGTGGGGTAGTGACCCCTCGAACTGGCGGTGCGACGCTGCGGGCCGGGGCCCGGTGTCGGCCACGGCGGCCGTGACCGGCGGGGCGGTCCACGGGCCCCCGTCGTCGCCGACCAGGCCGAGCGCCCGGGCCAGGCCGACGCCCACCTCATCGTTCGATCGGGCCTCCCCCACCCGGTCGATCACGGCCCGCACGGGCTGGACCATGAACGTGCCGTAGCTGGTGGCCACGTCGTCGATCTCGAAGCTGGTGGTGGCGGGGAGGACGACGTCGGCGTAGCGGGTGGTGTCGGTGAGGACCTGATCGTGGACGACGGTGAACACGTCGTTGCGAGCCAATGCTCGATCGACGGCGGCGGTGTCGGGACACATGAGGGCCGGGTTGGCGCCCTGCACGAACAACACCCGGTAGGGGGTGCCGGCATCGGGGGCCAACCATCGGCCGATCTGGTGCATGTTGACCTCGGGCCGCTCGCCGCTTCGCGCTCCCCGCCGGGCCGACTCGGGCCAGCGGCGCTGGGGCTTCACGTCGGCCACGCCGGTGGCGTAGATCACGCCGCTACCGGGGACCGTGAACGTGCCGGCCAGGACCGGGAGGGCGAGGATGGCCCGGCAGGCGGCGCCCCCGTTGCTGTTGCGCTCCTGACCCCAGCCGATGCGGAGCATGGTGGCGGCGGTGGCGGCCCACCGGTCGGCCAGCCACTCGATCTGGTCGGCGCCGATGCCGCACACCACGGCCGCCCTGGCCACCGGCCACTCGGCGGCGGCGGCCAGGAGCTCGTCGGCCCCCTCGGCGTGGGCCTCGACGAAGGCCCGGTCGATGCGGCCCGTATCCGCCCACCGGTTGGCGATGGCCAGGGCCAGGGCCACGTCGGTGCCGGGACGGACGGCCAGGTGCTGGTCGGCCCGTTTGGCCATCGGGGTGCGACGGGGATCGATCACCACCAGCTCGGCCCCGGCGTCGGTGGCCCGCCGGACCAGCGGCGGGAAATGGGTGTTGGACACCGTGGGGTTGGCCCCCCACACCACGATCAGTCGGCTGTCGGCCACGTCGACGGGATCGGCGCTGACCATGGACCCGAACACGCTGACCCACGAGGCGGTGACGGTGGCGGCGCAGATCGTGTGGGCGGCCGACGTGGTGCCGAGGGAGGCGAAGCAGGCGTCGGTGAGGCTGTTGGCCTCGAGCACTGCGGCCGACGAGTTGTAGGTGAAGGCCACCACCGCCTCGGGGCCGACCTCGGCGAAGGCGGCCTGCATCCGCTCCGCCACTAGCTCGAGGGCCTCGTCCCACGAGGCGGGCCGGAACTGGCCGGCACCCTTGGGGCCCGTGCGGATGAGGGGCGTCATCACCCGATCGGGGCTGTAGACACGGCGGGCGTGTCGCTTGACCTTGGCGCAGATCCAGCCGTCGGTCAGCGGATTGCCGGGGCCGGCGTCGACCTTGGTGATGCGCCCGTCGGTGACGGTCACGGCCAGCGAACAGGCGTCGGGGCAGTCGAGGGTGCAGGTGGTGATGTGGGTCTCGACGGTCGTGGCGTCGTGGCTGTCGATCGTGGCGTCGGCGGTGTCGGTCACCCGTGGGCCCCCTTCGGTCCCGCACCCGTCCGTGCGGTTCGTGTCCTCGACGCTACTCGATGCCTCCCACCTCGGGCCCAGTGGTTCGCCGGATCCGGGGAGTGGTGCGACGGGGTGCCGATCGCAGGGCGTGCCGATCGCAGGACGTGATTCAGCGGGGGGTGGCCGAGCGGAGTGCGCGCCTCAGCGGGGGGTGACCGAGCGGAGTCCTCGGCGGACCAGGTGCCAACCGCCGGTCGACCACAGCGCCAGGGCCACCAGCACGGGCTGGAACAAGAGGCGGGCGAAACGCTTGGTGTCGGTGTCGAGTCCGAAGCCGTCGACCCCCTCACGCCACTGGCCGATGTTGCCGGGGAAGATGGCAACGAAGAAGGCGGCGGCCACGACCCCGACCATCGGCCGGAACCGCCGCGGGGCGGCGAGCAGCGCTCCGCCGAGGACGATCTCGACGACGCCGGAGGCGAGGACTACGAGGTCCTCGTCGATGGGGACCCACTGCGGGACCTGGGCCGTGAACTCGTCGCGGGCGAACGTCAGATGACCGGACCCGGCGAACACGAGGGCGGCCCCCAGCGCCAGACGACCCACGGTCTGGGGCACCGAGTGCCCAGCCGGTCGAAGAACACCCACACCGTCGGCTCGTCGTGTCGTCATCGAGCCATTGTCGTCGACCGGTCGGCCGGCCAGTGGATCCGGTCGGGCCGGCAGCGAGCGCTGGGCGGGCGGGCCCTCGGCCGCAGCCGGCGACCCCCGATCCGACCCGACCGCACCGACCGCTCCAGGTTCTGGGAGCTGACCGGGCCAGAAGGCGGGCGAGCCCCCCGAGCGCAACCGACGAACCCGGACCCGACCGGCACCGACCGCTCCAGGTTCCGGGAGGAGACCGGGCCAGAAGGCGGGCGGGCCCATCGGCCCCAGTGGCGTCCGTCGACCGGTGCGGTCAGCTCGCAACCGACCGGGCCTGGTCGAGCGTCGGGGTGGGGCGCCTCGCCCACGGATTGCGAGCATCCGCCGTCCTACGGTCCGCAGCGGGGTGCCCTTCAACAGGTCTGACCCGACGGGCCGCAACCGAACACCGCGGCTCAGCCGAGCGGCCGAACCCGGTCGCCGGGGGCCACGTCGGCCAGGTCGACGCCGGGATCGCAGCCCGTCACCAGGTCGGCGATCAGTTGGCCGGCCATGGGACCGCGGCCGAACCCGGACGAGGCGAGCCCACCGGCCAGGAACAGACCGTCGTGGCCGGGGACCGGGCCGATCAGGGGGTGACCGTCGAGGCTGAACGGCATCGAGCCGCACCACGTGCGGGCCGTCGCCAGGCCCGCCACCGGAGGAAGCAGTTCGGCGACGTGGGCCCGGTTGACGGCGATGCCCTCGTCGTCGACGGTTCGCTCGGCCGTCGCCACCCGGTCGCCGCCGAACACGATCTCGCCTCCCGGCCGTTGACGACCGTACAGGTGGCGGGTCGAGCGTCGGCCGTGGCGGTGGGTCAACGCCGGGGGACGGTGGGGCTCGGCCTCGTCGCTCCACGCCAACGCCGACTCGGCGGCGGCGATGCCGTGCCGGAGCAGCGGGGGCTGCGGCTCCGTTGCCCACATCTGCCCCCGCACTGCGACGATCGGGATCTCGATCCCCACCATGGCTCCCAGCTCGCCGCACCAGGGTCCGGCGGCGATGACCACGACGTCGGCGCCCACCACCCTCCCCGCCGGCGCCTCGATACCGACCTCCCATCCCCCTCCGGTCAGCAAGCGGAGGGAACCGACGGCGCCGCCCGTGTCGATCACGGCCCCCGCCGCCACCGCCTCGGCGGCCAACGCCCGGGTGGCCGCCACCGGTTCCGCCCGGGCCCCGAGGGGGTCGAGGACGGCGCCCAGCAGGCCGGGATCGGCGGCCGGTTCGAGATCGACGAGCTCCTCGGAGGTGACGAGCTCGAGGGCCCGACCGGCCAGCCGGGCGGCGTCGACGGTCGCCGTGGCCCACACCCACTCCCCCTCGGTGCGGACGAGCGTGAGCGTGCCGGTGAGGTCGAGCCCGATGTCGTGGCCCCGTCGTTGTGACAGGTCGATGAAGCGGTTGCGACTGCCCATGCGCAGCGTCACCTCCACGTCGGGCCGGTCGCCCCAGCCTCCACCGCTGATCAGCCCGGCGTTCAGGCCCGACGCCTCACCGGCGACCGGTCCCCGGTCGACGACGACGACCTCCACCCCCCGCTCGGCCAGCGTCAGGGCAGCCGACACACCCACGATTCCCGCGCCTACGACCACGACCTTCATAGACGGACAGTAGCGGGAACGGGCCCCGGCCTTCCCGCCGTCGCCGTTCCGGGGGTGCCGAGGGCTCAGCGGGTCGTTGCCCCGAGGGCGATCGCCTCCCAGGAGGCGCCGAGCTCGGCCAGATCCACTCCCTCGTCGGTCAACAGCCGGCAGGCGACACCCTCGCCTTCCCGGAGGATCGCCAGGCCGATGTGCTCGGGCCCGATGTGTCTGGTCTTCAGTCGCAGGGCCTCTCGCAGCGACAGCTCGAGGACGCGCTTGGAGCGCAGGTCGAAGCGACCGCTCCGGCCGCCGCCCCGGCGACGCGCCGCAGCGTGATCGGCTCGGCGTCGATCGCGGGCTCGGTCGAGGGCTCCCGGCCCCAACCGATGGCGATCGGGTCAACACATGCTGACACCATGGCCCGGTCGGTGGTCGACGTCGACGACCTTCCCGGCCCTGGGCTATGGTTCCTACCGTGGTAGGATTTCGCCATGGCGGTGAGGAAGTGGTCGGTGAGCGTCGACGAGATCCTGGCCTCGCGAGTCGAGGCTCACGTCGGTGATCGCGGGTTGAGCAGCTTCGTCGCCCGCGCGGTCGAGCACGAGCTCGAGCGAGACCTTCTCGAGGAGTATCTCGATGAGCTCGACGGGGAGTTCGGGGCTGTGCCCGCTGGCCTCGTCGAACAGATCGACGATCTGTGGCCGTCCTAGTTCTCGACAGCGAGGCGGTCTCGGCACTCGCTCGCCCCTACCAGGATCCTCGCCGACACCAACGTGTACGAGCAGCCATGCGTAGCGCCCACCAGCGCAACGCACCCGTCCGCATACCGTCGGCGGTTCTCGTCGAGCTATACCGCGGTGGCGGCACGGACGAGGCGATCGACGGGGTGCTGGCCCGAGGTTTCGCCCAGGTCGTCACCAGTGGGGTCCGGATGGCCCGCATCGCCGGACACCTCCTCGCCGATCTCGGCACCGGCAGCGAGCTGGCCATCGACGCGCTCGTCGTGGCCACGGCCATTCGCTTCGGTGGTGGCATCGTCGCCACGCATGGTCCCGACGACCTCCGCCTCCTCGCAGCACGACACCCGAACGTGTCGATCCTCGACATCTGATTCCGCGCACGGGCTGGGCGGGCGACGTTGGCCGGTTTCTCAATCGGGTCCCACGTGGTGGGGCCGGAGGACGGCGGCGAGGCGGGCCACGCTGTCGTCGACGTCGGTGGCCGTCCGGCTGAACCCGAGCACGAGGCCGTGGACGCCGGGCATGATGCGGTAGTGCTGGTGGAGGCCCCACAGCGCGAGGTGGTGTTCCTCGAGGGCCCGCTGGACGACGGAGGCTTCGTCGACGCTCGACGGTAAAGCGAGGGTGACGTGCAGGCCGGCCGAGACGCCCCGGAGGTCGGGGTGACCGACGACGGCGTGGAGCGCCTCGACGAGGCCGTCGCGTCTCGTGCGATACCGGAGCCGCATGCGCCGGATGTGGCGGTCGAGATCGCCTCGCGCGATGAAGCGGGCGAGTGTCGCCTGGGTCAACTGGGAGACGTCGCTGTCGCGACCACGCTGTTCGGCCATGGGCCCCCGCAGCTCCGGAGGCAGCACCAGCCAGGCGATGCGTAGGCCGGCACCGAGGGACTTGCTGGTCGTGCCGAGATAGACGACGCAGTCAGCGGCGACGCCCTGGAGGGCGCCGATGGGGTGCCGGTCGTAGCGGAACTCACCGTCGTAGTCGTCCTCGATGATCCAGGCGTTGCGTCGGCGGGCCCAGGCGGCGAGCCGGGTGCGGCGCTCGGGGCTCATGACGACGCCGAGCGGGTACTGATGGGCCGGGGTGACGAGGACCGCCCTCACCCCGGTGGCGGTGAGGGCGTCGACGTCGATGCCTTCGGTGTCGACGCCTACCGGCATCATGCGGAGGCCCTCACGGCGCAGGATCGCCTGGTGGAACGGGAACCCGGGGTCCTCGACGGCGATGGCGCCGATGCCCCGACGGCGCAGCATTCTGGCGAGCTGACCGAGACCGCTCGCCGCTCCCGGCACGATCGTGATGGCGTCGGCGGTGGCGGCAAGGTTCCGGGTTCGGCGCAGGTAGCCGGCGAGCTCGGTCCGCAGATCGACGTGGCCCCTCGGGTCGCCGTAGCCGAAAAGATCGGCGGGCGCGGTGGCCAACACGTCGCGGGTGCATCGGAGCCATGCCGCTCGGGGGAAGTGGCTGGCGTCGGGCTCGCCGGGGATCAGGTCGAGCCGGTAGTCGGGGCGATCCTGCCCAACGACGGGTTGCTCGGGGGCCCAACGTCCCGCCGCCACTCGGGTCAGAGCGCCCTGCCGGGTGACGAGGTAGCCCTCCGACGCGAGTTGGTCGTAGGCGGCGACGACGGTGGCGCGAGCGAGACCGAGGTCGGCGGCGAGGCCACGACTCGACGGCAGGGTGTCGCCGGTGGCGAGGCGACCGGCCCGAATGGCGTTGCGCACCGCCGCCTCCAGGCCGCGCTGCTTGTGGGTGGTGAGGTCGAGGTCGAGCAGGAGATCGCGCATGCAACTGGTCTGGAATCAAGCGGTCGAACTGGACCGACCCTCCAGCCCAGTGTGAGCGTACTGTCGTTCCCATGGACACAACAGGGTCGTCCGGGGCCCGAGCGACAGCTCACCGGAGTGGCGGTCACCGTCGGGTGAACTGGGCGTTGGCCCTGATCGCTGCGTTCAACCTCCCCGTCGGTGTTCAGGCCGCGCTCTTTCCGCGGTCGTTCCATGACGACTTCCCCGTCGATCGGGGCTGGCTGGCCGCCGCCAGCGGTGCCTACGACGAGCACCTGGTGCGCGACGTCGGCGTCCTCTACCTCGCCCTCGTCATCGTCACCGCATGGACGGCGTGGGAACGCCACGCCGAACGTGTCGTGGCCGTGGCCTGGCTGATGCAGGGGGTGGCCCACTTCGGGTTTCACGCCACCCACCTCAGCGGTCTCGCCGGGGTGGATCGCGTCGCCCTGCTCGCCTCGCTCGTCGCCGTCCCCCTTCTGGCGGTCGGCGCGTTCCGCTACCCGTCGGCCCGATCTCCGGCACGGGAGCACCTGGTCGAGGGTCGGCCGACGCGAAGCGGAGCGCGATGACACGACCCCGACGCAGGAACAGCACCGGACGGAGAACTCCAGCCCGGGCACGGCCCTCGATCTCGCTACCGTGATCGCCGACCGGCCGGCACCATCGGGCAGCGCGATCAGGCGAGTCGGGGGGGGTGGCCAGCGGGGGCCCGCCGGTCCCGATGGGCCGCACGAGGAGATCGGTGGGATCGGCAGGAGCGCCCGCCCAGTCGATGCGTCGCCACCATGGGAACCCGACCTTGTCGGCGACACGTCGGGAGGGGCCGTTGTCGATGTCGGATGATGCTCAGCACCTCGCCGTTGTCGCACGCATCAGCGACGGCGAGCAGGGCGGCCGTGGCCTCGGTGGCGTAGCCCCGTCCCGTCGCTTCGGGCACGAACCGCCAACCCCATTCGAGCCGGTCGAGTCCGTCGCGGTGGACCGTGTTCACCCGGTGTAGCCGACGATCCTGCCGGTGGCTCGTTCGATGACCGGCTGTTTGGGCCAGCGGACGGCGGCGGAGACCGCCAGCATTCGATCGAAGCGGGCGTTGGCCGACTCGACGTCGTGGACGCCAGCGACGGAGAACACGGTGAACTGCTCTTCGGTGAACAACTCGACGGGTCGGGCGCGATCGGACTCGAGCGGGGCACGGATGATAGTCGTTCTGTCTCCAACGTCGACATGTCCGAACCGTAGAGCGACGCGCCGGGTGCTCGAGCCCAGCCGCAGGCCCCGGCGGGCCGACACCCCAGCCGCCCGTGTGGAACGGTGAGCGGGCCGCCCGGTACGTTGGCCCGATGACGACCCACGGCTCGGGACGCATCGACGACCCGGGGCCGGACAGCGGAAGGTGGTAGCGATGACGACCGAACGGGAACATCACGAGGTGGTGGTCATCGGCGCCGGAGTGTCCGGGATCTACCAGATCAAGCGGCTCACCGACCTCGGTATCGACGCCATCGTGCTCGAGGCCGACGAGGATCTCGGGGGCACATGGTACCGCAACCGCTACCCGGGGGCCCGCTTCGACTCCGAGAGCTACACCTACGGCTACTCGTTCTCCAAGGAGCTGCTCGACGAGTGGCACTGGAAGGAGCGCTTCTCGGCCCAGCCGGAGAACCTCCGCTACCTCAACCACGTGGCCGACAAGTTCGACCTGCGCCGCCACATGCGGTTCAACGCCCGGGTCGAGGCCATGGCGTGGGACGACGACGAGCGGCTCTGGCATCTCACCCTCGGTGACGGCGCCAGCTGCAGCGCCCGCTTCGTGATCGCCAGCCTCGGTCCGCTGTCGATCCCGACCCTGCCCTCGTATCCCGGCATGGACGAGTTCGCCGGCCGGGCCTTCCACACGTACCACTGGCCCAAGGAGCCGATCGAGCTGGCCGGCAAACGGGTGGGGGTGATCGGCACCGGCGCCACCGGCATCCAGGTCATCGCCGAGATCGCCGACAAGGTCGAGCACCTCACGGTGTTCCAGCGTCGTCCCAACTGGAGCACCCCGCTCAACAACTCGCCCATCTCCGACGAGGAGATGGAGGAGATCCGGGCCCGCTACGACGAGATCTTCACCAACTGCGCCGCGTCCCCCGGTGGGTTCGAGCACGTGCCCGACTGGCGGGGCTTCTGGAACCTGACGGCGGAGGAACGCCGGGCCACGTGGGACGATCTCTACGACAAGCCCGGCTTCGCCATCCTCGCCGCCAACTTCGCCGAGATCTTCTTCGACGAGGCGGCCAACGCCGAGATGTCGGAGTACATCGCCGACCGCATCCGCCAGCGGGTCGACGACCCGGCGGTGGCCGAGAAGCTCATCCCGACAGACCACGGGTTCGGCATGCAGCGCCTTCCCCTCGAGACCAACTACTTCGAGGCCTACAACCGCGACAACGTCGAGCTCGTCGACATCACCGAGACCCCGATCGAGCGGTTCACCGCCACCGGTATCGAAACCACGGCGTCGCACCACGAGCTCGACGTCATCGTCTACGCCACCGGGTTCGACGCCATCACCGGCGGCTACGACCGCATCGAGATCCGCGGCGTAGACGGCCAGGCACTGGGCGACAAGTGGCGCGACAGCCCCAGCACCTACCTCGGCGTCCTCAGCCACGGCTTCCCCAACCTGTTGATGGTGGCCGGGCCGCAGAGCGTGTCCGGATCGACCAACTTCCCCCGAGCCATCGAGACCGGGGTCGACTGGGTGACGGGCCTCCTCCAGCACGCCCTCGACGAGGGGGCCACCCGCATCGAGGCCCGGCCCGAGGCCGAGGTGGAATGGGTGGAGGAGGTCGTCCGGGCCCACGAGCGGATGCTGTTCCGCCGGAGCAAGGGCTGGTTCACCGGCTACAACTCCAACGTGGCCGGCCACCAGGAGGGCAAGGTCCGCTACCAGGCCTACTTCGGGGGCGCCCCCCGCTACTCCACCAAGATCGAGGAGGCGGCGGCCGCCGGCTATCCCAGCATCGTCCTCGCCTGATCCCACACGTCAGCGGGCTCCGCCCGACCACTGCGCGGCAGCATTAGACCAGTTCGGGGCAGTGGGCCGACAGGGCGGCACCGATGGGAAGCTGAGGGCCGAGGGAGTCGGGGAGGCCGCCGGAGGCGGCGACGTACTCGTCGACCAGCTCCTGGGACACCGGTGCCGGCGCCGCCAGCAGGGCCCGCAGCCGCTCGTTGAGGTCCTCGTAGAAGGCGATCGCCTCCCGGGGATCGTCGAACCCCTCGGCCGGGCGCCCGTCGAGGACGGTGTGCATCCGGGCCAGCAGGTCGGACGTGTCGTCCGGCGAGTAGTCCAGGGCCTCGGAGCCCAGTGCTTCGACCTGCTCGGGTCCGATCACCTGAGCCAACAGCTGGGCCGCCAGCGAGAACTCGCCGACGTCGTCGACGGTGAGGGCCGAGCAGTCGGCACTCGCCGCCGCCTCCTCGGAGCCTTCCGCCCCGTCGGGCTCGGATCCCTCTGCGGCGCCGTCGGCATCGGTGTCGACACCGTCCCCCGACGCCGCCGCGGCCGGGTCGGCGCCCGACAGGACCGGTTCGTCATCTCCCCCGCCGCAGGCGGCGACCACGGAGGCGAAGAGCAGGAGCGACCAGAACAGATCGTGACGTCGGAGCACCCCGGCAACCTAACGGCTGGAACGGCA
The DNA here is from genome assembly GCA_050330635.1 of Acidimicrobiales bacterium. GTDB lineage: Bacteria > Actinomycetota > Acidimicrobiia > Acidimicrobiales > SZUA-35 > CADEDH01. The sequence goes on from JBHJNQ010000002.1 coordinate 98,462, forward strand.
AGCGGGATCTTGTCGGCCCACTGCATCCGCGGGCGGGCCGCTGCCGAAGAACAGAACAATCCCCGACCGGCGAATCTCCGTCGGGAGATGTTGCGTGACCCCGCCCCGGGGGTCCGCCCAACGAGAAAGGCGGTGCACCATGCGCCGAGCCAGCTACTTCGTCGCGGTCATCGTGGCGGCACTCACCCTCCCCCTCCTGCTGATGAGCCCGGCCGGAGCCCAGGACTCGGCGAGGATCCACCTGATCCACGGCATCCCCGACACCGACGTCGACGTCGAAGCGGGGGGTGCGACCGTGTTCGAGGGCTTCTCGTTCGGCGACACCCAGGACCTGTCGACGCTGGCCGGCTCCACCCTGACGGATCTGACCGTCAAGCTGGCGGGCACCGACGACGTGGCCATCGACGCCGGTGACGTGGCCCTGCCGGCCACGGGCAACTACACCGTCATCGCCCACCTCGACGCCTCCGGCACCCCGACGCTGGCCGTGTTCGAGAACGACGTCAGCCCCACCGCCGCCGGCGAGGGTCGCCTCACCGTCCGCCACACCGCCGCCGCCCCCGCCGTCGATGTGCTGGCGGGCGGATCCCCCGTGTTCACCAACGTGTCCAACGGTGAGGGTGGCAGCGCCGACCTTCCCGCCGGGACCGTCTCCGCTTCGGTCGTGCCCACCGGGGCCACCGAGCCCGTCGTCATCGGCCCCGCCGACCTGACCGTTGCCGAGGGTGAGCAGCTCCTGGTCTACGCCGTCGGGTCACTCGACGATGACACCCTGACCGTGCTGACCGAAACCATCGATGGCCTCCACACCAGCCCCGACCGGATCGACACCGGCAACAGCCTGCCCGCCGGGACCGCCACCGGCGTCGCCAGCCTCGCCGTCGTCGCCGGTGCCGCCCTGCTGATGGCCACCACGGGCACCGTCACCGTCGCCGCCGTTCGACGCCGGCGCTGAGCCACCCACCGAGCGGGAAGCAACGACTGATGCGGTTCATCCCCTTCGGTCCAGCCCCCCGGCCGGCCGCGACCTTCTCCCCGTCGTGGCCGGCCGGCGCCGTCCCGACACGCCTGCTCCTGGCCGGGCTCCTGGTGGTGGGGGCGGCGGCCTGCGCTGCGACCGACGACGCCGCCGCCGTCAGGGCGGACGACCAGATCACCACCGGGGCGCCCGACCGCGACACGCCGGACGGGAACGAAACCGACCAGCGTGCCGACGATCAGCCCGACGGGTCGTCCACCGGTGCGGCAGCCCCTGGCTCGGAGTTCGGCTCGCCCCTGGCAGGTCAGGTGACCGAGCTCCCACCGGCACCCATCGGCGCTCCCCCTCCGCCGGAGGCAACGATGGCGCCACGCCCGACGGCGCTGACCATCGGAGCGCTCGGCGTGCGCCAGGCCCCCGTCATCGACGTCGGCGTGCAGGATGACGGAGCGATGGAGATCCCGCCGGTCGACGAGGTCGGCTGGTACCGCTACGGGGCCGCTCCCGGAGGGGAGGGCTCGGCCATCCTCGCCGCCCACATCGCCTACGACGGCGAGGACGGGGTGTTCGTGGATCTGGTCGAGCTGGGCCCGGGCGCCGAGGTCGAGGTCGCCCTCGACGATGGCACCACGAGTCGCTACGTGGTCGAGTCGACCGCCCGGTACCCGAAGGACGCCCTGCCCGAGGAAGTCGTCTTCGCCAGGACGGGCCCACCCCGGCTCGTCCTCGTCACCTGCGGAGGACGTTTCGACGCGGAGGCCCGCAGCTACGATGACAACGTCGTGGTCACCGCCATTCCCCTTGCCGACGGCTGATCAGGCCGTCACCCGAGACCGAGGGCGAGCAACAGCCGCTCCAGGACGTCGGGCCAGCCGTACTCGCGGGCGGTGCGGCGGGCACAGGACCGCATGGCCCGCGATCGTCGGCCGTCCCGCTCCAGCCAGGTCAGGCAGTCGACGATCTCCGACGGGTCGTCGGTATCGAGGGCGAAGCCGTTGCGGTAGGGGCGGACGTAGTCCTCGCCCGTGGAGCCCGTGACCACGATGCCCCCGGCGGCCATGGCCTCGAGGCCGACCAGTCCGAACGGCTCGAACCCGCTGTTGGCCAGGACGGCGTCGGCCCCGCGGTAGAGGGAGTGGAGGGCCGCCCCGGCGACGGGGAAGGCCAGCTCGACGACGGCGTTGTCGTCGACCGGGGCGGCGGCCAGCGCCTCGGCCAGGTCGGCGCCGCCGGGACCGGCCTCGTCGATCACGACCCAGTCCAGCCGGTGCCGGGCGGCCAGGGCCCGGAGCTCGCTTCCATGGGACGACGCCGACGGGCAGCCGTTCCAACCCCGAGCCAGGAGGAGCGCGGGCCGGCCTCGCGCCACCAGGTCGGCCACCGCCTCGACCGCCATCGGCCATCGCTTGTCGGGATCCCAGCGCCCGACCTTGGCCAGGAGCAGCCGACCGCCGGCGGCCTGGCGCAGTTTGCGGGCCCCGCCGTCGTCGCCGATCTCGAGCCATCCGGGATCGAGCCCGTTGGGGACGACCCGGGGGTTGACCCCGTGACCCCACATCAGGTGCTTCATGGCCCGCGAGATCGTGAGGATGGTGGCGGCCCTGTCGAGCCGGTCGAAGTCGATCCGCTCGAACCCGAACCGATTGTTGGCCGTCCACGCCAGCACCACCCGGTCGCGCAGGCCCCGTCGCTCCAATTCCTCGTGGAGGCAGATGAGGGGCCACGCCGTGTGCCAGTCCTCGGCCAGCACGACCGTGGCCCGACCCCGCCGGGCGTTGCCGGCGACCACGGCGGCCAGGTGGGCAGGGAGCGAGGTGCACCAGTCGGCGATCTTGGCTTCCTCACCGTCGTAGACCCCACCGGGGGCGGTGGCCGACAGGGTCTGGCTCCACCGGTGCAGCGTCACCCCGTCGACGGTCTCCACCGTCGGCGCCGTCGGCTCGCCCACGAAGTAGAGGTCGACCCGGTGGCCGAGGCCGGCCAGCGAACGGGCCATGGTGTCGACCCGGACGGCCAGCCCCCCGGCATGGGCGTAGCGGTCGGGTCCCTCGAACGAGAGGTGGATGATGTCGAGGGTCCCAGGGGGCGAGAACACGACGTCGTCGGTCACCTCGATCGGGTCGAGGGTAGGGGGGCGGTCGCCGGCGATGCGGGGGCGGGTCTCCAACAGCTGCATACCAACGCAGTCGTCCGGGGCCGGCCGATTGTTACGGCTGTGCGCTACTTCTTCAGGGCGCTCCGGCGGACGAACCCCACGTCGGCCCGTCGGTGGGTGAAGCGCCAGCCGTCGTCGCCGCAGACGAAGCGATCCGTGTACTGGCCGACGATGATCGGCTGATCGTCGAGATCGGGCACCCGGGGCTTCTCCCCCACATGGAGGTACAGGGTGAAGTAGCTGAGTCCCTCGGCCGTGTCGGGGCCGGTGAGCCGCACCGAGGCGTTGGAGGTGACGTGCCGCGTGGTGCGATGGGCCACCGCCTTGCCGAAGAAGGCCGCCATCTGCTCCCGACCCTCCAGGCGGGCCTCGTCCGACTCCCACACCCCATCCTCGGTGAACAGCTCGGGCACGCTCGCCCGTTCGCCGAAGCTGTCGACGAGGTGGGTGTACGAGGTCATCAGCGCCTCGCAGGCCCGCTCGGCCGCCATCCGTTCCAGATCATCCATCGCCTTCTCCTGTCGTGCGATTCTAGTGTCACGAGGCGGGGGGCGCCGGGGCCCGCCGGATGGGTTCGTGAGGCCCCCGGCCGCTCAGACGGCCCCGGCCGATCGCAGTGCGGCGACGTCGTCGGGCCCGTAGCCGAGCTCGGCCAGGATCTCATCGGTGTGGCTGCCGGGCAGCGGTGTGGGGAACCGGACCCCGCCCGGCGTGTCCGACAGCTTGATGGCCACCCCCGGGTTGAGCGCCTCGGCCCCACCGACGTCGAGGTCGAGGGCCATCTGCCGATGGCGGACCTGAGGGTCGTCGAAGACCTCATGGGGCTCGTAGACCTTGCCGACGCACACGTCGGCCGCCGTCAGCAGCTCGAACCACTCGTCGCGGCCGCGGGTGGCGAGCAGGGCCGCCACCTCTTCCTTGGCCGCCACCTGCTCCGGGCGGGGACCCCGTGTCGCCTCGCCCGGCTCGAGCTGGGCCACCTTGAGGTCGGGTCGGTGGACAGCGTCGCAGAAGTTGTGCCACAGGTGGGGCTCGGTCGACCCGATCGACAGGAGCTTCCCGTCGGCACAGGTGTAGGTGGTGTAGTAGGGGCGGGTCCCGTCGAAGGTGCCGACGCCCCGGCGGGGTTCGGGCCCGCCACCGAGGAAGGCCATGAACGACGGCACGGCGGACAGCAGCGAGATCGTCGTGTCGAGATAGGCGACGTCGACGAGCTGACCCCGGCCGGTCCGCTCCCGGGCGAAGAGGGCGAACATGATGCCGAGGGCGCCGTGCATCGAGGCCCCGGCGTAGTCGGCCACCAGGTTGAGGGGAATCGTCGGCTCGGCGTCGGGCGGGCCAAGCTGGTTCAGTACTCCGGCCAGCGACAGGTAGTTGATGTCGTGGGCGGGGAAGTCGCGGTAGGGCCCGTCCTGGCCGAAGCCCGACAGCGAGCAGTACACGAGGCGGGGGTTGCGGGCCGAGAGGGTCTCGTAGTCGGCACCGAGGCGGGCGGTGACGCCGGGCCGGAACCCCTCGACGAACACGTCGGCCTCGGCGGCGAGGCGATGGAGGACCTCCTGGGCCTCGGGCTTCTTCAGATCGAGGCTGAGGCTCCGTTTGTTGCGGTCGACCCACTGGCCGGCCCGGCGCTGGCGGCGACGGGCCTGGGCCGCCTCATCGCCGTCGTCGCCTGGTCCGCCGGTCTCGACGACGCGGACGACGTCGGCCCCCATGTCGGCCAGCAGGACCGTGGCCAGCGACCCCGGCGGCACCCGATTGCACTCGATGACCCTGATGCCTTCCAATGCTCCGGCCACGACCACCTCCGTCGTCGTCGGGCCGCCCCCCGGGGCCCGAAGAGCCTATCCTGGCACAGGTTCCAGCCCGGTCGACAACGAGGTGCGGGGCGGAGGCCGGGCGGTGCGGTCAGCCGGCGCCGGCGGGATCGCCGGTGTCGGCCGGTTCGGCGCGATCTTCCTCGGCCGCCAGCTTCCAATCGGGTCCCTCGTCCTTCGAGCCGATCCTCTCGGACTTCTGGTGCGGAAGTCCGGGCCGCTCGATGTCATCGTCGGATCCGTTGCTCATGTGACTCCTTCGCCGGGTCGGGGTGAGCGGCGGCGCTGCCGCCGACCCGGACGGTCGGCATGCTCGCACCCGCTCCCTACCGCAGGGGCGGACCGGTCAAACCTGAGAGACGGTTCAGGCGGGGTAGTGTTCTGCGGGTGGATGCCAAGGTGGATGCCATCGTCGTCGGGTCGGGGCCCAACGGGCTGGCGGCGGCCATCACCCTGGCCCGGGCCGGGCGCTCGGTGCGGGTGCTCGAAGCGGCAACCACCCCGGGCGGCGGCCTCCGCACCGCCGAGCTCACCCTCCCCGGTCATCACCACGACGTCTGTGCCGCCGTCGTGCCCCTGGCCGCAGCGTCGCCCTTCATGGCCGGCCTCGACCTCGACCGCCACGGCGTCGAGCTCCTCCACCCGGAGGTGCCGCTGGCCCATCCCCTCGATGGGGGCCGGGCGGGCGTGCTGTGGCGCTCGATCGACGACACCGCCGCCGCCCTCGGTGTCGACGGCGCCCGCTGGCGGTCGGTCTTCGGTACCCCGGCCCGAACATGGGAGCGGTGGATCGGGTCGGTGCTCCGGCCCCTCCCCCACCGCCCGGAGCACCCGGTCGACCTCCTCCGGTTCGGTCGCCGGGCCGGCCCGCCGGCCGCCGTCACCATCGCCGGGTTCCACACCGACGAGGCCAGGGCCCTCGTCGCCGGCCTGGCCGGTCACGCCTTGCTCCCCCTCTGGCATCCGCTGACCGCCTCGTTCGCCATCGTGTTGGGGGCGGCGGCCCACGCCGTGGGCTGGCCGATCGTGGCCGGGGGCTCGCAACGACTGGTCGACGCCATGGTGGCGGAGCTGATGTCGCTCGGGGGCACCGTAGAGTGCGGACGCGCCGTGACATCGATGAGCGGCGTGGCCGACGGCGGTGTCGTGCTGTTCGACCTGCCGCCCCGGCGGGTGGTCGAGATCGCCGGCGCCGACCTGGGCCGGCTCGACCGGTGGCGCTACCGCCGCTTCCGGCCCGGGCCCGGCGTGTTCAAGCTCGACCTGGCGCTGTCGGAACCCGTACCATGGGCCGCCGAAGCGTGCCGCCGGGCGGGTACCGTCCACGTCGCTGGGACGGCGGCCGAGTTGGCGGCGGCCGAGCACGACATGTGGCGGGGCCGCCATCCGGCGGCGCCGTTCGTGCTGGTCGGTCAGCAGAGCGTCGTCGACCCGTTGCGCGCTCCGGCCGGACGCCACACCTTGTGGGCCTACTGCCACGTACCGAACGGCTCGACGGTGTCGATGGTCGAGCCGATCGAGCGACAGATCGAGCGGTTCGCCCCCGGCTTCCGCGACACGATCGTGGCTCGCCACGTCGCCGGGCCCCGATGGTACGAGTCGTACAACGGCAACGACGTGGGGGGTGACATCTCCGGCGGCTCGCACGGCGGACTCCAGCTGCTGGCCCGCCCCGGATTTCGTCTGCACCCGTACCGCACGTCCGACCCGAGGCTCTTCCTCTGCTCGGCGTCGACCCCGCCCGGCGGGGGTGTGCACGGCATGTGCGGCTACAACGCCGCCCTCGACGTCCTCGACGTCCTCGACGGAACGGGCCCGTGAGGAAACGCCGCAGCGAACGTTCAGCCGTAACCAATCTCATCGGACCAGGGGCACAACCCTGACTGGCCGTTGAGGTCGACGACCGCCCTCGGGCACCCACGTCTGACCGGCGGCGGCGTGGCGGTCGAAGTCGGGCCCTCGATGAAGTAGTCATCCTTGCCCCCGTTGACCGAGAACTTGATCCCGTCGAGGGTGAGCGGGTGGGCCATGTCGAGGACGAGCCGATCGGCGACCATCGGGACGACGTCGTGAGACGGCTGCAACGCGCCGGTTTCGTGGCCGCCGAGGGCGAGGTGGCGGAGCTGTCGGCTGCGGCGGCCCACGATCCGTCCGCCCTCGACGACCTCGTGGCCCGCCGCCTCACCGGCGAGCCCCTGGCCTGGATCACGGGAACGACCACCTTCTGTCACCATCCGGTGATCGTGCACCCCGGCGTTTACGTGCCCCGACCACAGAGCGAGGCCCTGGCCCGGCGGGCCGCCGACCTGCTCCCACCCGACGGGCTGGCCGTCGACGTCTGCACCGGTTCGGGGGCGTTGGCCGTGGCCCTCGTCCGGGCCCGCCCCTCGGCCCGCGTGGTCGCCACCGACGTCGACCGGGCGGCCGTGGCGTGCGCCCGGGCCAACGGGATCGACGGCCGCTTGGGCGACCTCCTGGACCCCGTACCCCGGGAGCTCCGGGGCCGGGTCGATGTGATCGTGGGGGTCGTGCCCTACGTGCCTACGCCGGCGCTGCCCCTGTTGCAGCGTGACACCTTCGCCTTCGAGACGCCCCTTGCCTACGACGGGGGCGACGACGGGGCCGACCTCCTCCGCCGGGTGGCGGTGGAGGGACGGACCGTGCTCCGGGCGGGGGGCGCGCTCCTGCTCGAGCTGGGCGCCGAACAGGTCGACCTCGTCGCCGCCGAGCTCGTCGGGTTGGGCTACGTGGGCGTGGTGGCCGTGGTCGACGACGACGGCGACCGCCGGGGCATCGAGGCCACACTGAGCCACGACCTCGACGGCTGATCTCGACGGCTCCGGCTCCGAGAGGGTCCGACGAGCCGGGCCGGCGGGGTCAGCCCGGCGGGGTCAGGCCGGCGGGGTCAGGCCGGCGGGTCATGATGGCGGGTCATGATGGCGGATCGGCGGCCCGACCGAGCCGGGCGGCGAGATGGCCCAGAAGGGCCCGTACCTCGTTCGGAGCGTCGACGACGGTGACGTCGCCGCCCACCGCCACCGTGGCGATCATCGAGGCCAGCCACTCCCGGTTGTCGGACCGCAGCTCGATGGTGGTCCGCCCCCCGTCGACCGCCACCGTCTCGGCTCCCAACCAGCGGGCCACCCCGTCGATCTCGCCGCCGACCCCGTCGACGACGACCGTGGCCCGGTACTCGGCGGTGAAGGCCCGTAACCCGTAGGTCACGAAGGTGGCCACGTCGTCGGTGGGTAGGCGACGGGGCTCGAAGCGGCCGCCCGCCAGGGTCGGCGTCGCCATGCGATCGACCCGGAACAGCCGCCAGTCGTCTCGGCGGACGTCCCACGCCACCAGGTACCAGCGCCGCCCCACCGACATGAGATGGTAGGGCTGGACCAGGCGTCGGGACTCCTCGCCGTCGCGCCGTTGGTAGTCGAACCGGACCTCTTCCCGATGCCGGCACGCCTGGCTGAGCACGGTGAGGGAGGCGGCCGGTACCGCCGATGTCGGGGTCCACGACATCACCTCCAGGCTGTGCCGGAGGGCGTCGACGCGGCGGCGGAGACGGCCGGGGAGGATCCGGTCGAGCTTGGCCATCAGCGCCACCGTCGTGTCCTCGATGCCCTCGATAGCGGCCCCGGCCGCCGTCTGCAGCCCGACGACGAGGGCTACCGCCTCGTCGTCGTCGAGTAGCAGCGGGGGCAGGTGGGCACCGACGGCGAGGCGGTAGCCGCCGCCGATACCGGGGCCGGCGTCGACCGGATAACCCAAAGTCCGGAGACGGTCGACGTCTCGTCGGACCGTGCGCTCGCTGACCCCGAGCCGGCCGGCCAGCGCGGACCCCTTCCAGTGGCGGTGGGTCTGCAGCAGCGACAGCAAGCTCAACGTGCGGGCCGTCGGGTCGCTCACCGCTCGGCCGCTCCGTCGCTCCGGGGGGCCACCTCGACCACCTCGATCATCACCGCCACCGTCAGCCGTCCCGCCACGTCAGTCGTAGGCGTTGACCATACGGACGCTGAGGGCCAGCATGACGAGCATGGCCACCGCCACCACGCCGAAGCCCTTGGCCAGGGCGGCGGGATCGAAGCCGGCGAGGATGAGCGACCGGGCCGCCTCCATGACATAGGTGACCGGGTTGAACGTGGCGGCGATCTCCATCGGCCTCGTCAACTGGTCACGGGGCACGAAGTTGGGGGTAAGGAACAGGAGCGGGAAGAAGACCATGCTGCCGCCCTGGGTTGCCGCCGCGCTCCGGGTCTTCAGGGCGAGGAGCTGCATGAAGCCGCTGTACACCATGGCCCACACCGACACCAGCACCATCAGCAGGACGAAGCCGGCGATGCCCGATCGGATGCGGATGCCGAACAACAGCGCCAGGACGACCATGACCGCGGCCACGGCCATCGTCTTGACGAAGTCGGCGTAGAGCCGGCCCAGGACGAGCGCCATGCGGGAGATCGGGGTGGCCCGCAGCTTGTCGAAGTAGCCTCCCTCGATCTCCTCCACCAGGTAGAGGGCGGCCCCCCCGAACGAGGCCGACAGCAGCAGCGAAGCCGGGAGCTGGAAGGCGCCGTAGCTCTGACCCTCGAGGAACGGTGTGCCCTGCGACGGGAACACCCGGGCCGCCTGGCCCACGTTGACCACGAGGAAGAAGAGCGGGATGAACATGGTGGGGAGCAGCGAGTCGGGGGTGCGGAGGCCCTCCCTGATCGCCCGCCCGCCGAGGATGAGCGAGTCTCGCAGGGTGCCGGCGAGGCCACCCCGTCGCTCGACGATCTCGATGGTCCCGGCGGAGGTGGGGCTGGTGGTGGTCATGTCAGATCTCCTTCACTTCGCCGGCCACCCGCTCGCGGGTGCGGCCGGTGGCGTCGAGGAACACGTCGTCGAGGGTGGGGTCGGTGCTGAGGTTGCGGCGCTGGCGCAGCTCCTGCTTGAGCGATGACGGGGTGCCTTCCCGGATGATGAGGCCGTCATCGATGATGGCGAGGCGATCACAGAGTTGATCGGCCTCCTCCAGGTACTGGGTGGTGAGGAACACGGTGGTACCGAGCTCGTTGATCCGGCGGACCTCGTCCCACACGGTGAGCCGGCTGGCCGGGTCGAGGCCGGTGGTCGGCTCGTCGAGGAAGAGGACCTCGGGCTGGTGGACGAGGGCGGAGGCCAGGTCGAGGCGGCGCTTCATGCCACCCGAGTAGCCCTTGACCCGGCGGTCGGCGTCACCGACGAGCTCCACGAGCTCCAGCAGCTCGGCGGCCCGGGCCGACGCCACCGACGACGACATCCCGAACAGCCGGGCCTGGAGAGCGAGGATCTCCCGGCCCGTTTGGCGCTCGTCGAGGCCCGCCTCCTGGAGGGCGACGCCGATCTTGCGCCGGGCCCCGTCGGGGTCGGCCGCCACGTCGACGCCACCCACGTGGGCGGTGCCGGCGGACAGCGTCATCAGGGTCGTGAGCATGCGGACGGTGGTCGACTTGCCGGCCCCGTTGGGGCCGAGGAAGCCGAACACCTCGCCGGCCTCGACGTCGAGGTCGACGCCGCGGACGGCCTCCACCTCCTCGTCGCCGTTGCGATAGGTCTTCTTGAGGCCGGCGGCGGCGATGGCGCTCATCGTGGCCACCGACCGATCGAGGTCGGCACGGGTTCGGTCATGAGGGGGGGCTCCTTCTCAGGGCTGAGGGGTGAGGGGGTGAGGGGTGGATTCGGTGTGTCTCTGGCAGGATCAGCATGATCGATGATGAGGACAGATCATGTCCGCATCATCGAGACACTCGGGACGCCGTGAGCCGGGGGCGTGGTCGGCGGTCGGCGGTCGGCGGTCGGGACGCTCAGCCGCCCGACAACACCTGCATGATGACGACCTCGTCGGTCGGGGCCATGGGGTCGTGCAGACCGTGAGCCGTCGCCCGGTGGTGCCGGACTACACCCCGACGGGATTGGCGGCGTCGGTGGTCATGCCTGACGCTTGACCGTGAGCCACCCCCGCTCCGGCGGCATGTTGTCGCCGATGCGGATCCAGGTGTCGTCGGGCCGGTCAACCCGGCAGATGCCGCGGTGGTTCTGCTGGTAGAGACGGTGGGGTGCCGCCGGGCGGACCCGGACACAGCGGGGGTCGTGACCGAACTCGGCGTCGGGGTCGGGTAGGAAGTCGGCCACCAGGCCGCGGTTGAACGGAAGAGGAGGAACAGACCCTTTCGGGTCCCCAGCAAAAGGAACGTGTCATCACCCGGCATGGCTCATAACTCCTCGTTGGGAGTGGGGTGGAGAGGCAGGAGGACACACCGCAGGTAACGACGCAGATGGTCGAGGGTGTCCGTCACGACCGCCGGATCGTCGGCCGCCTTGCTGACGACGAACGCCCCCTGGAGCACGGTCTGGGTGTGAAGGGCGAGACCGGCGGCGGTGACGCCCGAATCGGCCCGGGCTCCGGCAGCGGCCAGGGCCTCGGCCAGATCGGCATCGAGGGTGGCGGCGTGCCCGTAGATGCTGGCGGCGCAGGCGTCGCGCACGTCGGGGTGGGTGGCGAAGGCCTCCTGGGCCATGGTGCCGACCAGGCAGGTGTACTCGGCCGGCGGGCCCACGATGAGCGACGCCCTGAAGTCGATGTAGGCCATGATCCGCTCGAAAGCGGTACCGGGCTCGTGATAGAGGGCGGTGGCGAAGAGCTCGCCGGAGGTGGCCGACCAGTGATGGGCGGCCGCCACCGCCAGCGCCTCCTTGCTGGGGAAGTGGTGGAAGAAGGCCCCCTTCGTCACGCCGGCGGCGGCGCACAGGTCATCGACGGTCGTGGCGTGGAGGCCCTTGGCCCGGATCAGGTCGACGGCGGCGTCGAGCAGGGCGGATCGGGCCTCCCCCCGTGCCGGCGGCGGCATCCGACCCCGCCCCGCGGCTGGTCGTTCGTGGACCCGATCGTTCATACCCTTACGTTACCGACTGGTTGGTATGTAGGCAAGGGTGGGGCGCACGCTCCTAGGTCGGCGGCCGCCCCACCCGCCGTCTCCGGCGGGTGGGGTCCACCGCATGGTTACCCGCGCCACATCTGGTTGCGTCTAACTGGATTGATCGGCGAAGACCCCGTCGAGGAACGTGCCGACGGCCTCCAGACCGTCACCAAGCCAGCTGGCGAAGCTTCGCGCTTCGGCGCCGGCCAGCTGGGGGCTGGTGAGAATGAAGAAGATGAGAAAGATGGCGAGGATCTGGGCGATGCGCGTGTTCGACAAACCGATCTGTGCCATTTCCCGATCTCTTCATGCCGTCGGCGTTGGGCTCTACTTGTCTTGATGTGACTATTTCACGATCCGACCGCAATGCGGTGGACCCTCCGGCATTGAGCCCCATCCAGCTACAACGAGCCTGTTCAGCCGGTACTGCGGTTCGGCCCGTAGAGCTCCTGCCAGTCGAGTTGATCGTCGGGACGGAAGCAGGCGTCGAGAGGGCCCAGCAGCTCGAGGAGGCGCTCCCGTTCGGCCCCGGTCAGCGCCAACCACGGCGCGGCGTCGAGACGGTCGGTGAGCCCCTCCACCTCGGCCCGGCCGGCCCGGCCGGCCGCCGTCGCCCGTCCGGTCCCGTCGAGCCAACCCCGATCCCGGAGGCGGTGGCGGGCCGCTGCCGCCTCGTCGGCGGTCCACCCCGCCTCGCCCTCGATCCACTCGTGCGGCGCCTCGTCGACCGCCACATGGGACACGACGGACTCACAACCGTCGAGCCCCGCCGCGGCCAAGGCGACGGCGTGACCGCCGGAGCGATGCTCCCGCAACAGGGTAGCGGCGTGCCACAGGGCAACGGCCGGTTCCTGGGGCCATGGCATGGCGGACCAACCGGCGTAGAGCGGTCGGGCCACCGTCGAGCCGGCGATCGCCGCCCGCCGGGCCAGCGCCGCCGCCTCGGCCGTCGCCCCGTCGTCGAAACGGTCGCCGAGCAGCCGCCGCAGGGCCGTCTCGACCCCGCGGTACCGGGCGTCGATCAGCGCCTGGGGTGTGGTGAAGTCCCAGGCGTCGGGCAGGGCCCGCGCCACCCGGGCGGGAGCGAAGTAGAAGAAGATGGCACCGACGGCGGCCGGGCCCACCGCCCCGAGGGGCGCCGCTCGAGTGGCGAAGTAGCCCATCCAGAACCCCCGGGCCCCGGCCTCCGCCGCCGCCTCCCGACACTCCGGCTCGAGGTACACCGGACCGGAGTGGAAGCGCTCCACCGCCTCCCACAGCCGGCGGGTCGACGCAGGACCGCTCGTCACCGAACGGGCCTCAGCCGTGCCAGCCGCCGTCGACCACGAACTCCTGGCCCGTGACGAAACCGGCGGCGTCGGTGACGAGATAGAAGGCCATGCTGGCGATGTCCTCCGGCACCCCGAGGCGCCCCACCGGGGCCGAGCGGGCCATCTTGGCCCGCTGCTCGTCGTCGAAGTTCCCCTGGGCCAGCATGTCGGTGTCGATGAACCCGGGGTGGATCGAGTTGACCCGGATGCCGTGCTTGCCCAGCTCCTTGGCCGCTATCTTCGTCATGCCCCGCACCGCCCACTTCGACGCGCCGTAGGCGGTGGAGCCGAAGAGGCCCTCCATCCCTGCCACAGAACTGATGTTGACGATGGCCCCGCCGTTGCCGGCCTCGATCATGGCTCGGGCCCCGGCCCGCATGCCGAGGAAGACGCCGGTCTGGTTGACGGCCAGCGTGAGGTCCCAATCGTCGACGGACGTGTTGACCAGCTGCGACATGCGGGCGATGCCGGCGTTGTTGACGAGGATGTCGAGGCGCCCGTGACGGCTCATGACGTCGGCCACGACGGTGTCCCACTCGCTCTCGGAGGTCACGTCGAGGTGGGCGTACTCCGCTCCGTCGATCCCACCGGCGGTCTGCTCGCCCTCCTCGTCGATGACGTCGGCGAGGACGACGGTGGCTCCCCGGGAGGCGAACAGGCGACCCTCGGCCGCCCCCTGGCCCTTGGCCCTGGCCCCGCCGGTGATGAGGGCCACCCGGCCCGCCAGTTCGTTGCCGATCTCGGTCATCGTTGGGTTCTCCTGGTGCTCGGTGTGGATAGGGGGTGTGGGTGTCGTCGGCCTGTCTACCCGAGGGGGCCGGTGGGCGTCGAGACGGCAGCCGGCGGGCGCCGCTGGGGGCTGGGCGGCAGTGGTGGCCATGACCGACGGGGTGGCGGTCGGGGTCGACGACTATGGGGTGCCCGCCGGGTGGCGGCCGACGACGGTGCTGTGTCCGGGCCGAGGGGCAGCGGTGGCGAGGCCGAGGTCCGCTCCTGCGCGACGAGCTGGCGGTGCTGCGGGCCGCCCTGGCCGACCTCGCCCCCATGGAGCCCCAGCCGGCCGGATTCGAGTTCGACGAGGATCTGGATCTGGACCACGTCTGACGGGGATGTGGGCGCCATAGTGTCCGAACGGGTGTTCGGGGCTGGTTGGGTCAGCAGACCAACCCCGATCTCCCGGCCAACGGCGAACTGATCGGTGTCGAACCGGTCGGGCCCACCGAATTCCAGCAAACCGCCAATCCCGATCAAGGCGACAAGCAGGGTCAGGGCTGCCGATTGGCTAACTTGTATTGGTGGGTAGGGGTTACGACGGCGGATCAAGCGCGTAGAGGGGGAAGCTGCGATGGAAATCACCGAGGCCCAACTTCCGGGACTGGACCCACGGCTTCGGAGAGTGCTTGTCACCTCCGACACCGTGCCGCATGTGCGCAGCGATATGGAACGATCGATTGTGCAGTCCGACGTGATGGCCAGCGACCTGTCTGATGAGGCCAGCCTTGAGGGGGCAGGACTCCGGGTAAGGGTTCTGGTCCAGCTGTCGGCTACCGCCCAGCTATCGGCTACCACCCTGCCGAGTGTCGTCGATCGATGGGCGCCGATGAGGATTAGTGATCAGATTTTCCTCATCGAGCTGCCTCTTGATCAGATCGCTGAATTGGTAGCCGACCCGGCGGTTGAGTACGTGGAGGCCGGTCGGGCCATGGCTCCTGAGCTTGATAATGCACGGCAGGAGGTGCGCCTTCCGGGGTTGTTGGCGGCTAGGCCGGCCGCGACTGGGGCCGGTGTCATCGTTGGGATCATCGATTTCGGTCTGGACTTCACTCTGGCTGACTTCCGGAAGCCGGACGGCTCTACCCGGGTGCTCCGATTGTGGGATCAGATGTTGCAACCGGATGTAGGCGAAGCCTCACCTCAGGGTTTTCCGTTTGGGGTGGAGTACACCGAAGCGGACATCAATGCAGCCAACGCTGCGGCTGATCCGTTTAGTGTGGTCCGCCATCGGCCGAGTGCGGCTAGTCATGGCACTCATGTATGCGGGATTGCCGCTGGCAATGGATCAACTGGTGATGGTCTGTTCCCGCCCGGGGTTCAGGTGGGGGCTGCCCCGGATGCTGACATCGTGTTTGTTCAGCCGAACGCATCGGATGCGACGGGTTCTTTCACTGATTCGGTTAATGTCGCAGCTGCTGTGTCATATGTGTTTGGTGTGGCTGATTCGCTTGGTAAGCCGTGCGTCATAAATATGAGCTTGGGCCAGGCTGGGGGGAGCCATGATGGCGAGAGCATCGTGGAACGGGCGATTGATCGCCTCCTTGAGCAGCCGGGAAGAGCCATGACTGTGGCGGCTGGCAACGAACATGTCTGGCATGGTCATGCCACTGGCGTGATTGCTACCGGCCAGATTCGTGAGCTGTCGTGGCGGGTGTCGGGGCCGTTCCAGTTCGCCGCCGGGGGTCGCCCTGACCGCTCGCCGAACGAGCTGGAAATCTGGTACGACCCGCTCGACGTGTTCGAGGTGCGGATCATCAGCCCCTCGGGTCACGTTACTCAGATCGTTGGGCAGAACTCGACTGTGTTCGAGCAGACCCCACACGGCAACTCGGTTTTCGTTGATCACGAGCGTTTCACCAGGCTGAACGGCAAGGCCCGGATCTACGTAGAGGTTAGCCCCGCTCCGACTTTTGCCGTTGAGGCGGGCACCTGGCGGGTAGAGCTCCGAAGCATTCAGTCACGCAGCGGTCACTTCGATGCCTGGATAGAGCGGGATGCGCGGGATCCTCGAAATGCGTTTTCGGATCAGTCGGTCTTTACCAATGGGGACTTTGACGGCACCAGGACTCTTGGCACCCCTGCGACCTGCCGGCGTGCCATAGCTGCGGCCAACCAAGATGCCGCAGCGGCGCAGATCAACGCATCGAGCAGCCGGGGACCGACCGGCGATGGTCGCAGCAAGCCCGAGATCTCTGCACCAGGCACCAACATCATGGCCAGCTGCGCTCTCGCCGGTAGATTGCAGCGGGGGCAGGTTCTGCCGGCGCGGGTCCAGATGTCTGGGACTTCGATGGCAGCACCCCTCGTGGCTGGAACCGTCGCCATCATCCTCGGCCTTCAGCCATCGCTGACCTCGGCCCAGATCCGCTGGATCTTGGCCGCAACGGCCCGTCCGGCTGTTGGCGCTGGTCCAGGCCCGTACGATCTCGCCTGGGGGTTTGGTGTCTTGGACGTAGTGGCGGTAGTCAATGCCGTCGACGCTATGCCCTGATTCGGTCAGTCGAAGAGGCGGTTCCACCACTCGTCGTGGACAACCGCTGTTTCCTGCTGCAACCGGTCGCCGACCTCGACATAGACCACGCCGGGGGTATCGGCGATGGCTCCGAGTCGGGAGGCGTTCAGCTGAACACTGGCCAGCCGTGACACGGTGTCATGGAAGTTGACCGTACCCCCGAGTTCGTCGATCGTCCTGGCCAGGTCTTCCCACACCGTGGCCGGGCCGAACTCGATTGTGGCCAGAACCTCGGACGAGTCACCGGTCACTATCGCCTTTCGGGCCCTCGGTCCTAGTCCTTGCAGGTGACTCCTCATCTCACCAGGGTAGAAGATTCTGCTGTTCGCTGTCGGCTCGGTAAGAGGACCCCCAGCGGGCCAGCTCAAACGCTCGTTATCACCGCCGCCGATTGGGGCCGTCGTGGCGGTTGGTGAGATCGTGGATGGCTCCAGGGCTGGGGTTGACGTGGCGCTCCAGGGATCGCAGGGACCGGTGGCGGGATTTGGCTTTGATCATGGTGACGTCTTCGCCGGACTCCGGAACCTCCTATCGCCACCCGGTAGTACTACTGCTGGGTAGCCGAGTCTCCCCATGGTGATCCCTTCCGTGCTCGAGAGTCGTCACGTCGTCCGCCGGCTCGAGACATGCGGCGGATCTGCGCCCATAGGAGCGCTACGTCGGAGGAGTTGCGCAACTCTGGCAGCCTCGCCTCCGGCGGGGCGACTCAGGCATCGAGGGCGCCGCCGTCGATGCGAAGGTCGGCACCGTTGAGGTGCCACCCCGACTCGCCGGCTACGAAGGCCACCAACCGGCCGATGTCCCCGGGGGTGGCCAGCCGACCGGTCAGGTTGGGCAGGATGTTGCGCGAGGCCCACGCCGCCACCTCCTCCCACGAGCCGGCGACCCCCTCCCGTTCGGCCCGACGGGTCACCATGGCCCGCACCTCGTCGGTGGCGATCAGGCCGGGGCTGACCACATTGGCCGTCACCCCCGTCCCCGCCAATTCCTTGGCCAGGCTGCGGGCGACCGGATGGAGGGCGGCCTTGGCCCCGTAGTAGTCGGCGTTGTCCCGCCCGGGGCGCCCCGTGCCCACCGTCGACAGGAACACCACCCGGCCCCACCCCCGCTCCACCATCCCCGGGGTGACCCGCTGGGTGAGACGCACCCCGGTCAGCAGGTTCCGGTCCCACCCCGCCGCCCACTCGTCGGCCGGCGTGGCCCAGGTATGGCGCAACGGTTCGCCGTAGTTGTTGACCAGGATGTCGACCGGGCCCACCTGCGCCTCGACGGCGTCGACGATGGCGGCCGCGTCGCCGTCGGAGTCCAGCGGGCCCGAGACGCCGATGGCGGTCCCGCCGGCGTCGGCGATGGCGGCCACCACGGCGTCGGGCTGGCCGGCCTCGAAGCCATGCACCGCCACCACCGCCCCCTCGGTGGCAAGAACCCGGGCCGTGCCCGCCCCCGTCCCCCGATGGCTGGCGCTGAGCAGCGCCACCTTGCCCGTCAGACCCAGATCCATCTCGACCTCCTCGACCCGTCGAGCCTGCCACCCAACCACCACCGACCGACAGTCGACACCGTGCCGTCAGCACGGCGCACCCGGGTGGCGCTTGATCGACCCTCGACGGGACCGTGCACCACGCCCCTGTGCGCCATCCGGACACCCGACGGTCACGCCAACCATGGTCTACTGGGCGGATGACCCACGTGCCGACCTCGCCGACGCACCCCAGCCCGGCCCCAGCACCGGCCACCGTCGACGCCGACCGGCTGATCGAGGAGATCCGGCGTTCCGTCATCGGCGGCGAGGTGCTGATGGAGGGCCCGTTCGGCCTGCGGCCCGTCGTCTACGCCGACTACACGGCATCGGGCCGGTCCCTCACCTTCATCGAGGACTACATCCGCCACGTCGTTCTGCCCCTCTATGCCAACACCCACACCGAGTCGTCGGGCACCGGCAGCCAGACCACCAGACTGCGGGAAGACGCCCGCCGGATCATCGCCCGCAGTGTGGGTGCCACCGACGACGAGCATGCCGTCGTGTTCTGCGGGAGCGGCTCCACCCACGCCATCGCCAAGCTGATCGACGTGCTCGGCCTGCGGATCCCGTCGGCCCTCGATGACCGTCACCACCTCGCCGCCGCCATCCCCGCCGAGGAGCGGCCGGTGGTCTTCGTCGGCCCCTACGAACACCACTCCAACGAGATCCCGTGGCGGGAGTCGATCGCCGACGTCGTCATCATCGGCGAGGACGCCGACGATCATGTCGACCTCGACCACCTGGAGCGGGAGCTCGTCCGGCATCGGGACCGACCTCTCCTGATCGGATCGTTCTCGGCCGCCTCCAACGTGACGGGGATCCTGACCGACACGGCGGCCGTGGCGTCGCTGCTGCACCGCTACGGCGCCCTGTCGTTCTGGGACTACGCCGCCGCCGCCCCCTATGTGCCGATCGACCTCGGCTCCCCGGCCGGCGGCAACCTGGCCTACGGCGACGCCGTGTTCCTCTCCCCCCACAAGCTGGTCGGCGGGCCCGGCACCCCCGGCGTCCTGGTGGCCCGGCGAAAGCTGTTCACCAACCGCGTCCCCACCGTGCCGGGCGGGGGCACGGTCACCTACGTCAACGCCGTCGAACACGACTACGACCCCCGCATCGAGCACCGGGAGGAGGGTGGCACCCCCGCCATCGTCGAGTCGATCCGGGCCGGCCTCGTGTTCCAGCTCAAGGAGGCGGTCGGCACCGACGCCATCGCCGCCCGGGAACATGACTTCGTGACCCGGGCGTTCGCCGCCTGGGAGGACGTCGACGGCATCGAGGTCCTCGGCAACCGCACCGCCGACCGGCTGGCCATCGTCTCGTTCCTCATCCGCTGGGGCGACCGCTACCTCCACCACAACTTCGTCGTCGCCCTCCTCAACGATCTGTTCGGCATCCAGGCCCGGGGTGGGTGTTCGTGCGCCGGCCCCTACGGCCACCGTCTCCTCGGCATCGACATCGACCGGTCGCGGGCCTTCGAGCGGGAGATCAACCGGGGCTGCGAGGGGATCAAGCCGGGTTGGGTCCGCCTCAGCTTCAACTACTTCATCGACGAGGCCACGTTCCAGTACCTGGTGGCGGCGGTGCGGGTGGTGGCCACCCATGGCCACCGCTTCCTGCCCTGCTACCGCTTCGATCCCGAGACCGGCCTGTGGCGTCACCGCCACGGGATGCCCCGGCCCCTGATGAGCCTCGACGACGTCGCCTACCCCGGCGGCACGATGACGTACGCCGACCGCCGCTACCGGGGCCCGGCCGACCACGACCACCTCCTGGCCGAGGCGGTCCGCCTGGCCGAACCGGCCGGTGACGACGGCCCGTGTCCCGGTCCGGCCGATCGGGTCCCCACGTCGGCCGACTTCGAGCTGCTGCGGTGGTTCCCCTACCCCGACGAGGTGGCCCGGCCAGAAGCCCATCCCGGCTGACCGGAGCCCGTCGATGTCGACCCGGACGCAGGAGGTCCCTCGGCGAGGGGCCACTCGATGGAGGCAGATGATTCGAAGCCGTTCGGGACGAGGGGGTGCTCCTGCTCGACGTCACCACCGACCAGATCGCCGCCGCGCCCACATTCGTGGATCGGGACTGGATCGTCGTTGGACGCCAAGCCGGTCGCAAAACCGCGCGAGACCACTACCTTCGCAGTTGACGGCGATTACCCACTAGCCTCACAGCGCGCCGTCGCAGCCGCAGACCAGACTCCAACGACATCTCCCCCGAAGGACCCAGCGTGGCCGACCAGCTCGACGAACTGACGATCCGCTTCCTGGCCACGAGCGGCTACCTGGGCGTCAGCCGACTGAACACGACGACGATGGCCGCCGCCGTTGGTTTCGACGTCGAGCAGCTCGACGATCTCCGCCTCGCCGTCAACGAGGCCGTCACCTGGCTGTTGATCGACGACGAGCTCGGCGGCCACGTCGAGCTCACGATCGCCTGCGACGACCGGTCGCTCCGGTTTCGGGGGCGCCGGACCCGGGCCGGCCTGCCGTCCCGTGAACCGGACGAACTGATCCATGCCATCCTCGGAGCAACCGTCGACGACTACCAGACCGGCGAGGACGAGGACGGGCACCGCTACGTGACGCTCAGCAAGCGAGCCTGACCCGTGGCCGAGCGTGACGAGCAGCGTCGGCGCGAGCTGTTCGAGGAACTGGCCTCGACCGGATCGGTCGAGATCCGCAACGAACTGGTGGAGAGCTACGCCCCGCTGGCCGAGTTCTTCGCCAACCGCTACAAGCAGCGGGCCACCGACAACGACGACCTCCGCCAGGTCGCCCAGCTCGCGCTGGTCAAGGCCGTCGACCGCTTCGACCCGGCGCAGGGCGCCGCCTTTTCGACGTTCGCCGGCCGAACGATCGACGGCGAGCTCAAGCGCCATTTCCGGGATCGGACGTGGGCCGTGCGCGTGCCCCGGGGCCTCCAGGAGGCGGCCCTCGAGGTGCGAAACGCGGCAGACGAGCTCGCCCTCGGCAACGGCCGAGCGCCCACGGTCGAGGAGCTGGCCGAGCACACCGGCTACGAGACCGACATGGTCCTGCAGGCCCTCGACGTTCGGTCGGCCCAGCGGGCGGCTAGTATCGATCGACCGGCCGACGACGACGAGGGGGCGAACCCCATCGCCACCACGCTCGGGGTGACCGATGCCAACTTCGGCCGTACCGAAGCCGGGCTGGCGGTGCGGGCCCTCATGGCGGAGCTACCCAAGCGGGAGCGGCGGATCGTCGAGCTCCGGTTCTACGGTGAGCTCACCCAGCAACAGATCGCCGACCGTATGGGCATCAGCCAGATGCACGTGTCCCGTCTGCTGCGGGCGGCGCTGGAGGCGATGCGGGAGCGCGCCGACTCCTGACCGACGCCGTGACGCTGCCCTCCACCACGCGGGCGTTCGCCCGGTGGTCCGGCCGCGTCAGTCCAGCACGGCCACGACGGTGACGTGCCCGGCATCGGCCTCCACCGTCACGTCCCGGGCGACTCGGCTGACGATGGCGAGACCGCGGCCACGGCCGGCCAGCAAACTGTCGGGACCCCACTCGGCGGGGGGCGGCATGGCGGCGACCGACGCCGGGTTGGTCACGGTCACCCGTAGCCGACCGTCCGCTTGACGACTGATACACAGCTCGAAGTTCCGTGCGGGGGAGGCACCGACGGCATTGGTCACCAACTCGCTGACCACCAGCCGGGCGATGTCGTACATGTCGGTGGTCACCCGGTTGCGTGCCAGCCAGCGACCCGTGTCGGTCCTCGCCTTCGTGATGCTGGCGGTGTCGCCGTTGTAGGTTCGGCTGAACCCGGCTGCGTCGTTCTCCATGATGGTGGCATCCGTTCGGCGACGCGCCGACAACCGGCGTCGTGCGGTGGTCGTAACATCGGTGATGAGGCGTTCGCCGGCCTCGGAGGGCTCGGGCCGGACTTTAAGTGGGGGCGTTCCCTGGCCGACGGGCACTTAAACGTGGCCCGCCATCGGACCTCTGCGGCTTCTGGTTCGGTCCAACCAACCTGTGCACCCGACGCCGACCGTGGGCCACGTCGGCGGCGCCACCATCCGTGTCACCTTGGTCACCACGTTGGTCACGAGTCGTGGTCCATCTCAACGATCCGGGTTTGGGCGGCGCGGGGTGGGGTATCTGTGAGTCGAGAGCAAAGACAGCAACCCTCAGATCTGGCTCACCGGGCTGCAGTCGCCCGCGGCCCGGTGAGCCATCCACCCCTGTTACCGCCGTCCCGCGACGCGGCCGGGCCCGTCAGGGCCTCGACGAGCGCTGGGCCCCGGCTCCCGGCTCGCGGTCCACACCGTGGAGGCGGTAGCGGTGATCGCCGCCGGCGACACCCGACGAGGACCTAGTTTCGTCGACGAGCGTCGTCGACGAGCCGAAGACAGCCCGGCCGAAGGAAAGCGCGTGGTATCCATGGCAGTCGTCTCGTCGCCGAGCAGTCGGCGACGAGGGCGATGATTGCATCAGCGATCGCCATGGTTGCGGCGCACCCGGTTACTAGCTGCGAACCCCTCCGCCGAGGCCCCGCTGCGACTTGCGGCCAAGACCCCAGAACACCTCCAGGGCGGCAAACCCTCAGAGAGGGACGGCAGAAGAGGATGTAACGATGTACGCTGTGGAGCTGGTATGCAGTTGGAACCGGGATGCTTCCGGGACCAGTGGCCTCGAACAAGGTGAATGTGAACGTTTCGATTGCCAAGAATGAGCACGACACGGTGGCAACGGTGGTCGGCGAGATCGATGCCGACAACTGTGCTGAGTTCGGCTCGTCGCTGTTGGAGACCCCTGCCGACCGTGGGCGCCTGATCGTCGATCTGCATGGTCTGTCGTTCATCGACTCATCCGGGATCAGCGAGTTGCTCCGCGTCAGTCAAGCAGTAGGCGACCGGGGCCAGGAGTTCGAGCTCCGGGATCCGTCACCAGCGGTCCGCCGGGTGCTCGAGATCACCGGGCTCCTCGAGCACTTCGGTCTCGACTAGTCGTCGACAAGCGCTCGTTCAGGCCACCGCCTCCATCCGGTGGAGCTGCCAGCTCAGGTCGGCCACCGCTTGACGGGCGGACGCCAGGAGCACTCCCTGCTCATCCCATCCGCTGGCCGGGATACCGGCCAGGCGGCGGGATCCCTCGGTGGCGCCGGCCAGGATCCGCCGCCACGCCTCGGCCAGGTCGGCGTCGGCGACATCCACATCGGGGTGGGTCACGTCGATCCGGGGGTTGAGCGGATGGCCGGCAGCCGCCAGGTCGTCGACGAGGAGCTCCAGCCGGTCGGCCACCGCCGTCAGGTCGTCGGGCTCGACGGGAGGGCTGTCGCCCTCGTCTGTATCCTCCCCGCCCTCCTCCGGGAGGAAGGCAGCCACTCGACGGGGGAGGCCCCGAAGGAACGAGAGGATGTAGGGCGGGGTGAGACGGTCGATCTCGAGGCCGGCGCTGAATCGGTCCGGTGCCCCTGCGGCGTCTGTCGTCGATCCCGTGGTTCGCGTCCCGTCACTGGATTCGGGTCGGTCGTTCGAAGTCATCGGTGCTGCTCCTCGCGTGCGGTGAGCGGTAGCCCCGTATCACTCGGGCTCGTAGCGGAAACCCAGCTTGAGGCCGACCTGGAAGTGTCCCGGGGTCGACTGGTCGTCGCCGATGTAGCCCCGTATCTGGGTGACCTCGAACCAGTCGAGGTTGCGCAGGGTCTTCGATGCGGTGGCGATGCCGTTGCGGATGGCCTGGTCGACACCGTCGGGCGAGGTGCCGACGATCTCGGTCACGCTGTAGGTCTTTCCCTGGTTGTCCATGGCGGGGTCCTTTCGATTCGCTCGGGGCGCCGGCCGGTACCGGTCCGAGGAGCCGCCACGTCGGTGCGACGGCGAAGTATCCCGGGTGTACCCGGCCCGGGCCGCACTCAATCGCCCGGCACCGGACCACACCCGGTACCCGCCCGTGATCGGCCCGCCGCGTGTCAGGAGGTGCCCGCTGCCTGGAGGGGCGATGTCTGCGGTGCCCGGTTCAGCGCCACCACCCGGGCCTTGTCGGCGGTGGTGAGGTCGCTGGCCGTGACGGCCTCCATGAGCTCCCGCGCGACGTTGTCGATCGGCTCGACCGGTCCCGGTAGCTGCCGACGGACCACCTCCGAGCGGAGCGCCTGCAGGGAGCGGACCATGGTGGCGGCGACGTCGACGTCGCCCGCCCCGTGGCGTCGGAGCTGGTCGAATGCAGCCCGGAGATAGTCGTCGTGCGACGGCTCGACCCTGATAACGGTCCGGCCCTCACTCGTGCGCTCGGACGACGAGATCGGGCGCTCCCACAGCGCCAAGAGGATGACGCCGAGGTGCACGACCATGTCGTTGGCCGTGTTGGGGTCGTTGACGCCGGGTGAGAGGGCGCGCAGGGCGATGTCGACCAGCTGGAGGATGCCGAAGCCGACGTCCTGCTGCATGGTGCGGGTGTCGCCGATGGCGATGGCCGCCCGGAGCCGCTCGACACAGGCGTCGTCGGGGGCGGGCCACACCCAGAGCAGGGGGGCTCGGGGCAGCGTGAACGAGCCGAGGGCCACTGCGGCCCGCGCCGTCGCCCCCGCCTCGAGGGCGGTGAGGACGGCCTCGTCGTCGATCTGCTGGATCCAGCCCGCCCGCGACGACTCGACGGCCACGGCGCCGTCGGGGATCGAACCGAGCACACTGGCGTAGCCGGTCAGGGGTGCGGGCGAGAGGGTGGGACGCTGACCGGACCGGACCTTGTCGGCCCGTTCGATGGCCTTGACGGTCTGGACCACGATATTTCCCGACACCCTTCCCACCCGGAGGCTGTCGGTCAGATGATCGACCGAACGAACCACCGCCACCAGGGAGACCACCCCACCCACGAGGGCCAGGAGTACGGACAGGTGGGGGACGAGCTCCTCGCCCTCGCCCAGGGCTCTCGTCTGCCGGAGTATCAAGAGGCAGTAGACGGCGGTCCCGAGAACGATCCCGATCGTGACCTGCTGGGTCCGGTCGCCGATCCAGTCACGGATCGTGCGGGGCGAGAACTGGCTACCGGCCAGTTGCACGGCAACCAGCATCAGCGACAGCAGCAGGGTCACCGACGAGATGAGGCCGGTGGCGATGGCGGACAGGATCGAGCGCCCCCCTTCCACCGTGGTGGCGATGAGCTCGGGCACGACCTGGTCGTTCAGCAGGGAGTCGACCTGCAACATGAGCTGGCTGCCGACCACCGCCGCCAGGACGAACATGACCGGGACGAACAAGAGGCGGTGCTGCACCCGATCGACGAGCTGGCGGAGTCCGGCGCTCACCGATCGCCCCTGGGATCGTCGGCGGTCGAGGGGGCCGACCGGCCTCCGGGCCCGGGCGTCTCACCGGCGGGGTCGAGGCGCTCGTCGATGTGGGCCACGGCAGCGGTGAGGTTGTCGCCCGATCGGCTGTCCCAGGCGCTGCGGACGAGGGCGGCGGCGGTCATGTCGGGACGGCGGCGAAAGGCGCCGCACAGCGACGCCATCACGCCGGGTTCGACCACGTCGGACACCCCGTCGGTGCACAGGACGAGCGAGTCCCCGGGTCGGAGAGCCAACCCGTACAGGTCGATCTCGGGTCGGGAGTCGAGGGAACCGCCAAGGATGCTGACGACGATGTGGCTGGCCCGCTCGGCTATGTCGTCCACGCCGGCCTGGGCCAGCCGCACAGCCAGTGTCTGGTCGACGGTGACCTGCCGGGTCTCGCCGTCTCGCACCAGGTAACAGCGCGAGTCGCCGACGTTGGCGACTAAGGCATGGGGACGGTTCTGGGCGTCGAGGTAGACGAGGGCGGCGCACATCGTGGTGGCGGTGCCCCGCAGCTCACTCCATCGGCGGGACAGGTCTTTGACCGCATCGTCGGCTCGCTCGATGGCACCGACGAGCTCCCCGGCGGCGGCCGGGTTCCCTGGTTCCTCCGACGGTTGTTCGTGGGCCTCGATGGCCGAACGGACCGTGTCGATCGCCTCGACCGAGGCCAGATCGCCCCGGGGGGCGCCGCCGACCCCATCGGCGACGGCGAGCAGCGAGCCGTCGACAATGACGGCGTCCTCGTTGATGGGACGCCGCCCCCGGTGGGTGGACCAGCCGGTGTGGAGCCACGGGGGCACCCTCATCTCCCCCAGTTCAGCGGGGTGCCACCGTCCTCCCCGAACGACGTGGATACCGCGGCCATGTCGTCATCCGGCCCGGTGGAACCGGTGGAGGGGATGACGTGAACCGTGGCGCCGGCTAACACGGCGGCCCGGATAATGGCGTCGACCAGGCGGGCCTGACGGTCGAGCCCCGTGCCCTTCTCGAGCGACAGGAGCAACGGATCATCGCCGATCCACACCCGTCGCTGATCCCGCGGATCGTCGTGGAGGAGCACGAGATCGGCATCGCCCTCCCGGACGGCGGCGAGGGTGCGCTCGACGCCATCGACGGCCGCCCCATGGGCGACCAGGAAGCGAAGGTCGCGCAGGTGGCCCACGGTCTCCCGGGCGGCGACGTCGGCCAGCTGGCGGACGGTCTCGTCGGCGAGCTCGTCGGCGGATCCCACGTCGGGCTCGACCACCAGGCGACAGCCGATCGGCAGACGCAACCGGAGCTCGTCGACGAGTGGCCGCGTCGCCTCCGCTTCACCGGCCACGACGAGCAGGCGAGCATCGATCACCCGAACGGCGTCGACGATTGCCAACGCCAGCTCGGCTCCCCGCCCCGCCATCTCGTCGGAACGATCGGGGCGACCGGCGGCGAAGCTGACGACGTCGGCTCCATCGGGGCCGACGACGGCCACCACGTGGGCCAGACGGCGCTGCTCCCACTCGAGTAGGGGGGCGACATAGGGCAAGGTATCGACGATCGCCAGGTCGTAGCGCAGCGGATCGAGCCCATGATCGACGATGGTGGCGCCATCGGCGGCGGCGATGATGGCGACGGCGGCGGCATCGGCCGGCGCCGGCACGGGGAGCCGGGCGGCGATGGCGTCGAGGGCGGCGCTTGTGGCGCCATCGGCCTCCAACGACGGCCGCATGGCGGCCCAGCGGCTCGTGGGATCGGGCTGCGGCCCCGGCAGCTCACGGTCGGTCGACAGGTACACGGACGTGTAGGGTCCGGGATGGCCGTAGAGCGTTCGGAGCCGCTCCCGGGCGGACCCGGGCGGCGGCGATGGCCGGTCCTCACCGGCAGGCGCCGGAACCGACCCGGGGTCGGAGCTGGACGGTGTGGCGTCGGTCATGGTTCCTCGATGCAGTCGTCGAGGCCCAAGGGCTGGCCTCGGGCGGAGCGTGTCATGGCCGCCGTCCGGCACGGTGTCACGGGTGACGGCCGTCGAACCGGACGCCCGGCGTGACGGGGGCGTTCCCCTCAGTCCTGCATTCAAACCCGCGCCCGAAGCCCCGACGCTCCAACACCGGGAGCGTCTCGGCCCTAACCCGTCCGGGTCAGGTGACAGCCGTCGCACGAACCACTCCCGTTGTGGGGCGGCGGGGTCGGCGGGTGGCGGGAGAGGGTGTCGTTCGAAACCCATGAATCGGCCACGGATCTGGACCTCCTCCTCGACGTCCTCGGCGCCCCTCACCCCTCACCGCGGTCGGCGCCATCCGCATGGGGGCGGCGCGCCTGAACGGTCAGCCCTGAACCTGGCGAGCCCCAGCGGCCCTCAGGCTCAGGTGAACACGATGGTCTTGCGGCCGACCCGCACGATCCGGTCCTCGCTCCAGTAGGAGACGGCCCGGGCCAGCGGCGGTCGCCCCGATCAGCTTGACGCCCCGGGCGTGCGCCTGGTGGTAGGGCCTCGCTCCTTTGAACCCCGGCAGGAACGAGTGGTGGATGTTGATGGCCCGCCCGTCGAGCTGGGTGGCCAGGTCACCGCTCAGGATCTGCATGTACCGGGCCAGGACCACGAGGTCGATCCGGTGCTCGTCCACGAGCTCGAGGATCCGCCCCTCCTGCTCGGCCCTGGTGTCGGCGGTGACCGGGAGGTGCGCGTACGGCACGTCGTAGCGGGCGGCCCACACCGCACAGTCCGGATGGTTGGAGACGATGACCGGTATCTCCACCCGCAGCTGGCCGCTCCGCCACCGGTAGAGCAGGTCGACGAGGCAGTGGTCGAACTTGGAGACCAGTATCAGGAGCCGGGGCCGGTCGTCGGCGAACCGCACGCCCATCGTGGGGGCGAAGGGAGCCATGGCGGCGTCCACCGACCGGCGGATGGCCTCGATGTCGTCGGACGGAGCGTCGAACTCGGTCCGGAGGCAGAACTGCCCGGTCTCATCGTCACCGAACTGCGAGCTCTCGACGATGTTGGCGTCGAGGCCGAGCAGCGCCCCCGACATGGCGTGGACGATGCCGGGCCGATCACCGCACACGAGTGTGAGGATGTAGCGGGTTGGCACGTCAATGTCACCTCGCGGACCGCGGCCGCCCCGGGTGGACGGCACGACGTAGCCTAAGACCGGCGCCGGCGGGCGCCGACCGTCGACGCGCTATCCTCGACGGCCGAAGGTCGCCACCCGCCGGCGGCCCCACGTCGACGAGCGACCAGGAGCTGCGGTGACCACTGATGCCTGGGTCACGTTGGCGACCCTGGCGGTGACCTTCGCGCTGTTGGTCCTCGACCGGTTTCCCCCTGCCGGCATCGTCGTCGCCGCCACCACGACCCTCCTCCTGGTGGGCGTGATCGACGCCGAGCAAGCGTTCGCCGGCCTGTCGAACCCGGCCCCGATCACCGTGGCCGCCCTGTTCGTCCTGGCCGCGGCGGCGGAGCGGACCGGGCTGCTGGCCGCCCCGGTGGCCCGCCTCCTGGGCGAACCGGGACGAGCGAGGGGAGCCAGCCACCTCCGCCTCCTGCTCCCCACCGCCGGTGCCTCGGCGGTATTCAACAACACCCCGCTGGTGGCGATGCTGATCCCCGACGTCGTCACCTGGTGCCGTCGCAACGACCGGCCGGCGTCGCGCTACCTCCTGCCGCTGTCCTACGCCGCCATCCTCGGCGGCACGCTGACCGTGCTCGGCACCTCGACCAACCTCGTGGTGTCCGGCCTCGTCGCCGCCGGTGGCGACGATCCCCTCGGCATGTTCGAGCTGGCCAAGGTGGGGGGCCCAGTGGCCGCCGTGGGCCTCGTCGTCCTGTTCACGGTGACCGTACCGCTGCTCCCGTCGCGGGCCGCCGTTGCCGACCGGGTGGCGGCCGACAGCCGGGCCTTCACCGTCGAGATGCGGGTCCGCGACGACCCCTCGATCGCCGGAGCGACGGTCGAGGGGGCGGGACTGCGTCACCTGCGGGGCGTGTACCTCGTGCAGCTGCGGCGGGCCGGGCGGCTCATGGTGGCCGTCGGACCGGACGAGATCCTGCTCCCCGGCGACGTGCTCACGTTCGCCGGCCAGGTCGACGACGTGCTCGATCTGCAGCGCAAGCCAGGCCTCGAGTCCGTCGTACGCCACGAGGTGGACTCGATCGCCACCGTCGGTCGCGGCCTCTACGAGGTGGTGGTGGGCCGGATGTCGCCGGTGGCGGGCCGCACCCTCCGGGAGGCCGATTTCCGGGCCCGCTACGGCGCGGCGGTCGTCGCCATCCACCGCGCCGGCCACGCCCTGCGGGGCAAGCTGGGCGACGTCCGCCTCCGCCACGGCGACACCCTGGTCGTCGTGGCCAGCGGGGGCTTTCGCCGCCGCTATGGCCAGAGCAGCGACTTCCTCGTCGTGGCCGACCTCGACGCCCCGGCCCCAACCGCCGACGCCAAGGCGGTGTGGGTGGCCGCTATCGGGACCGGGTTCGTCGCCCTCACCAGTCTCGGGGTGCTGGCCACGGTGGAGGGCGCCCTCCTCGCCGCGGGCGCCGTCATCGCCGGTCGCATCATGACGTTCGCCGAGGCCAAGCGGGCCGTCGACCTCGACGTCATCCTGCTGATCGGTGCCGCCTTCGGGCTGGGGGCGGCCGTCGACCGCAGTGGGCTGGCCATCACCATCGCCGACCTCGTCATCGGCGTCTCCGACGGGCTCGGCACCTTCGGTCTGGTGCTCGGCATCGTCGTCGCCACCTCCATCCTGACCGAGCTGGTCACCAACAACGCGGCCGCCGTCGTGGTGTTCCCCATCGCCGTGGCCGTCGCCGACGCCGCCGGTCTCGACGCCCGGGTCATGGCCATCGGCGTGGCGATCGCCGCCTCCACCTCGTTCCTGTCACCCATCGGCTACCAGACCAACACCATGGTCTACGGGCCCGGGGGGTACCGCGTGATCGACTATGTGCGCGGCGGCCTCCCCCTGAGCGTCGCCGTCCAACTCACGATCGCCACCGCCGTCACCGCCGCAGGGTGAGCCCAGGTGGTGGTAACCGACCGTCGGCCTGTGCCAGGCTCTCTCACGGCAACGGAGGGCATCATGCGGTTCGGAGTGTTCGACCATCGGGAGCGGCGGAGCGACGACCTCCACCAGCTCTATGAGGAACGTCTCAACTATCTCGAGCGGGTCGACGAGGCCGGGTTCTGGGCGTTCTTCAACAGCGAGGACCACCTGACCCCCCTCCACGTGGCTCCCTGCCCGGCCGTGATCATGGCGGCGGCCGCCCAGCGGACGTCGCGTGTGGCGGCCTTCGCCGAGGGCAGCACGGCCGACCTCCTCGTGGCCTCGGTCACGTGGGGCGACCCGACCGCCGACGAGTCGCTGCGGTCGCTCGACCTGTGCGTCGAGCACGCCATGTCGCCGCTGGTGGCCTCGTGAGGGCGGGCGACCGTCGGGCCACGGTGGCGTTCCAGGGGGCCATGGGGTCGAACTCGCACCTGGCCTGCGACGACATGCTCCCCGGTCACGAGCCGCTGCCCTGCGCCACCTTCGAGGACGCCTTCGCTGCGGTCGAGGGGGGCGAAGCCGAACTGGCCATGATCCCGATCGAGAACTCGATCGCCGGCCGGGTGGCCGACATCCACCACCTGCTCCCCCAGTCGAACCTCCACATCGTCGGTGAGCACTTCCTGCCCATCCACTTCCAGCTGATGGTCGTGCCCGGCGTCGGACGAGATGAGATCCGCACCGTCCACAGCCACGTCCACGCCCTCGGCCAGTGTCGGCGCTACCTGCGGGCCAACGGCTGGAAGGCGGTCGTGGCCGGCGATACGGCCGGGGCGGCCCGGGAGGTGATCGAGCGGGGCGACCGCACGGCGGCGGCACTGGCGCCCGCCCCCGCCGCCGAGCTCTACGGCCTCGAGGTCCTCGACACCGATGTCGAGGACGATCACGGCAACACCACTCGCTTCCTCCTCCTGGCCCGTGAGGGCGCCGAGCCCTCGCTCGGCGAGGGGCTGACGATCACCACGTTCGTGTTCCGGGTCCGCAACGTGCCGGCCGCGCTCTACAAGGCGCTCGGTGGGTTCGCCACCAATGGTGTCAACATGACCAAGCTCGAGAGCTACCAGCTCGGCGGCACGTTCTTCGCCACCCAGTTCTACGCCGACATCGAGGGCCACCCCAAGGACCACAACGTCGCCCTGGCCCTCGAGGAGCTCGCCTTCTTCTCGGCCGAGGTGCGTGTCCTCGGAACGTATCCCGCCAGCCCGTTCCGGGCGGACATCGCCGAGCCGGTGGAGAACCGCGACCTCCGGCCCAGCCCGCCCCCGCCCAACTGATCATGCCCAGCTGAGCAGGCCCAGAAGCGGCGCAGCCCGGCGCAGTTGCCCAGCAGCACCCGGCCGTACATCTCCTGGTTGACCTCTAGGTTGCGCAGGCCGTGCTGATTCATGGCCTGGAGCTCGGCGTGGAGGCGACCGAGCCGGATCGAGCTGCGGATCCCCGAGGGGAGTGGTGAGGTGGCGGACGCCGAGGTGGGACACGGCGTCGATCACGGCGTTGTAGACGGCGGGATGGCGCCCACCGTTCCCGTGGGGGGTCGCCCCCGGCACCACCCGTACCCGCCCGTCAAGCTGGAGCTCGACCGAGGCGAACCTCCCCGCCGGGGCCACTGGCCGAGCTCCATCGGGTCTGCTGCCACTGGACGCTCCTCCCCGACGGGGGCTCTACTGTGCTGGCGACATCGGAGCGACAGCGACAGAAAGGTACGTGAACATGACGGCTTACGCCATCTTTCGTGTGAAGGTGACCGATCCCGAACGGTACGAGAAGTACAAGCTGCTGAGTCCGGGGGCGGTCGCTGCCCATGGCGGGCGGTTCATCGTCCGCGGCGGCGAGTCGGAGGTGTTGGAGGGCGAGCCCGAGGACCGACGCCTGGTGGTGCTCGAGTTCCCCGACCTGGACGCCGCCCGCGCCTTCTACGACTCCCCCGAGTATCTCGACGCCCGGAAAGCGCGTGCCGGAGCGGCCGAGATGCAGATGATCATCGTCGAGGGCTGCTGATCACGCCCTCGACGATGATCCGCCGGCGAGGCCGGCGGTAGATCTGACCGCACGGGACGAAGGTGCTCAGCTCGAGAAGTTGGTGACGTAGTCGGTGTCGTCGACGAGCAACTTCTCCTCGGGGAGGACCTCGGCGTAGTTGAGTGCTCCGTCGATGTCGCCCTCCCAGACCTCGGCCGGCAGCTCGTAGAGGACCTCGACCCCGTAGCCGTTGGGGTCGTTGATGTAGA
Organism: Acidimicrobiales bacterium; assembly: GCA_050330635.1. Taxonomy (GTDB): domain Bacteria; phylum Actinomycetota; class Acidimicrobiia; order Acidimicrobiales; family SZUA-35; genus CADEDH01. The sequence goes on from JBHJNQ010000002.1 coordinate 131,012, forward strand.
CGCTGTGGGTCATGCCGTGATTGACCCGCAGGTTCATCTTGACACCCTGGTCCTTGAGGTACTGGACCTGCTCCAGCCAACTCGACCGGTCGGGATAGGTGATAGCGATGTGGTTCACGGCGCAGGCGCCGGTGAACATGCTCCACTCCTCCGGCGGCTCGGCCAGCCCCTCACGCTCGACGAGGGCGAGGTCGTGGTGGTTCACGTCGTCGACGACGCCCGAATAGAACTGCATGTTCATCGACGGGATGCCGTCGCCACGGGGCTTGAGCTTCCCGACCTGCTTAAAACCGAGCAGGTCGCTCCAGAAATGGTGTGACTCGTCCATGTTGCGGACATTGAGCACCAGGTGGTTGACTCCACGTGGAGTCACCGGTTCTGTGCGCTTGTTGATCATCTCGGCCATGGGGTTCCCTTCTGAGCCTGATCAGTTTTCATGACAGTAGCGAAACCTGGGCCGCCCGCCCAGCTGCATGGCATTGTCCCCAGCCGTTCAGAGCGCCTCGAGGCGGGTCGTGACCTCCGGCGACGGCCACTCCGGGATGGTGCCGTCCTCGGTGCAGAGGTGATCGAGGACCGCCTCGTCGAGTCCGAGCTGGCGGAGCTGGCTCACCGGTCGGCGGCGGCGGTGGGCTGAGCCCCACCCCCGAAACGCCGTGCGCCGCTGCGATCCGGCCCGCCGCCGAGGCGGGCCGGGGTGGCGCGGGCCGGGGTGGCGCTCGTTCACCCCTGGTTGCGCTTGGCCAGCCACTCCTCGAACTCGGGGCGCCGCTCCTTGGCGATGGGGAACGTGCCGATGCTCGAATCACCGGCCGCCACCCGTTCGATGGCCCACTCCTCCTCGAGCTCCTGGTCATAGGCGTCGTTGGCCACCTCCTCGGCCAAGAGGGCCGGAATCACCACCGCTCCCTCGCCGTCACCGACGAGGATGTCGCCGGGGAAGACGGTGACGCCGGCGCAGGCGATCGGCACCTGATGATCGAGGGGGGTGTGGAGACGGCCGAGTGTGGCGGCGTGCGACGACTGGTGATAGACGGGCAGCCCGATCTCGGCGATGGCCGGGGTGTCGCGCAGCGCCCCGTCGGTGATGAAGCCCGTGCCCCCGAGATGCTTGACCCGCATCGCGAAGATGTCGCCGATCGTGCCGGCGTGGGGCTCGCCACGGGCCTCGACGATCAGTACCTCGTCGGGCTGGATCGACTCGACCGCCCGGCGTTGGGCGTTGGGACCCTCCTCCCGGCGCTCGAAGTCCTCCCGCTTGGGGACGTAGCGCAGGGTGTGTGCGTAGCCGAGCATGCGCTGACCCTCCGTGAGAGGGCGGAGGCCGCTGAGGAACGAGTTCCTCATACCCCGGCGTTGCAGTTGCCCTGCCAGGGTGGCGGTCGACACCGCGTTGAGCTTCATGCGCATGTCCTCGGTCAACCTTACCGGACGGTGCTCATCGGTCATGTTGGTGGTGCTCCTCGCATCGGGAAATGCGGCCAAGGTACTGGTCGATCGGGAGTTGGAAGACGACGGGCTGCGGGGTTCGCCTTCCGGAGGCGAACCGGGTATCGGCCGCCGGAGGCGGCACCCGCTCAGTCGACCACGCCGAAGCTGATCTGCCCCAGCGGGCCGAAGTCGGCGACGAAGGCCTCGCCGACTTCGATCGGATGGGCCCGGATGAACGAGCCGGAGAGGATGGCGTGGCCGGCCTCCATGTGAACCCCGAACTCGTCGAGCTTGCGGGCCAACCACGCCACGGAGTTGATGGGATTGCCCATGACCGCCGACGCCGTCCCCGACTCCTCGATCTCACCGTTCTTGTAGAGGGCGCCGGCCACGTGACGAATGTCGATGTCGGTCAACTTCGTCGGATTGGCCCCCACCATTATGAAACCGCAGGAGGCGGCGTCGGCGATGCTGTCGACCACCCCTGGCTTGCCCCGCTTCGAGAACCGGCTGTCGACGACCTCGATGGCCGGGAGGATGAAGTCGGTGGCGCGGATGACGTCGATGGCGTTCACCGACGGACCGCCGAGGTCGGAACCGAGGACGAACACCACCTCGATCTCGACCATCGGCCGGTTCATCGTCGACATCGACACCTTGGTCCCCTCGTCGAGGAACCAGTTGTCGAAGATGGTGCCGTAGTCGGGCTCGGTCGCCCCGGTGGTGGAGCGCATGGCCTTCGACGTCAGCCCCACCTTGTGGCCCTTGACCGTCCGACCGTTGGCCACCTTCATCTCCGTGACCAACGCCCCGATGGCGTAGGCGTCGGCTATGTCGGCGCCCTCGTAGGTGAGGGTGATCGGCTCCATCCAGTTACGGGTGACCTCGGCTTGCACGAGGGCCTCGGCCGCCTCGCGGTGCTCGCTGTCGGTCATGACCATGGGGGGTCTCCTGGTGTCGTTGGCGGGACGACCGGCCGGCGATGACGGGTCGAGCCGGGCTCGGTCGGGAATCTGTGCGCTGGCCGTCACGTCAGGTGCTGGCCCACAAACCTGAACCCGCTCAGTTGGGCAATCTACGGTGGCGTGAGGAGGCGATCAAGCCACAGGCCCTTAGGAGCCGGGAGGACCGGCAGCGTTCCAGCCCCGGAGCAGGGCCGGCTCTGCCGGCGCGGCGATCCACGGGGCGCCATCGCCCGCGGACGCAACCTGGCAGGTGACCTGCCCGCTGGTCGGCGAAGCAACCGGATCACGCCAGGTGCCGCTGGCTGGATTTGCAGCCGTTTCGACCCGCAGCTTGCGCAGGCGCAACTGTTACGGAATGCTGGCCCGAGAAATCTGAGCCCACTCAGTTGGGAATCCAAGGTTCCTCGAGCGAGGGGATCGAGCTGTGGGACTTCGTAACGGCGACCAGTACCTGGCGGGGCTTCGCGACGATCGCGAGATCTGGTACGACGGGCGGCGGATCGAGGATCCGACCACCGAACCCGGGCTGCGCAACACGGCGCTCACCGTGGCCCAGTACTACGACATGCAGACCAACCCGGCGCTCGAGGACCTGATGACCTACGAGACCCCGGACGGTGACCGAGCCCATCTGTCGTTCATCGAGCCCCGGTCGATCGACGACCTGCGACGGCGAGGCGCCGCCTTCGCCGCCTGGGCCGAGGTCACCGGCGGGCTCATGGGTCGGGCCCCCGACTACATGAACGCCTGCGTGATGGCGGTCGGCAACACCGGCCACATCTGGGGCAAAAGGGACGAGGCCCGGGCCGCCGCCGCCTACGACATCTACCTCCACTGCCGCCGTGAGGACGTGTGCATGACCCACACGTTCGTCAACCCCATGGTCGACCGCTTCACGCCCGTCGTCGACCAGGAGCCCTTCATCAACGCCGGCATCGTCGACCAGAACGACGAGGGGATCGTCGTGTCCGGGGCCCGCATGGTGGGCACGCTGGCCCCGTTCAGCGACGAGAACCTGTCCTTCGGCGCCCCCCTCGGCCTGATGGATCCCCGGGAGGACGTGTACGCCCTGGGCTTCCAGTGCAAGGTGGCGACCCCGGGGCTGAAATGGATCTGTCGCGACAAGCTCGACAACGAGCGCTCCCACTACGACGCCCCGCTCGCCGGCCGGTTCGAGGAGATGGACTGCATCGCCGTGTTCGAGAACGCGTTCATCCCCTGGGACGACGTGTTCATCGCCAAGGACATGGACGCCCACAACATGGCGCTCCCCGGCATGAAGTTCTTCCAATCGCTCGGCCACCACGTCGTCGTCAAGAACGTGGCCAAGACCCGTTTCCTGTTCGGCCTGGCCCATCTCCTGGCCGAGTCGACGCAGGTGTCGGCGTTCGTCAACGTCCAGGACCGCCTCGGCGACATCCTCATGTGGGTCAACACGATGGAGTCGTTGGCGCTGGCGGCGGTGGAGGGGGCGGAGCTGAACCCGGCCAACGGGCTCTGCTACGCCAACGAGTCGGCCATCCAGGCCGCCCTCCGCCTGTACCCCGAGGTCTACCCCCGGATCGTCGACCATCTGTATCAGCTGGGCGGCGGTGGGTACGTCTCGATCCCCCAGGAGAAGACGCTCGAGACGGCCGAGCTGATGATCGACAAGTACTACCAGGGGGCCTCGATCGAGGCCAGGGACAAGGTGGCGCTGTTCCGCCTGGCGTGGGACGTCGTCGGCTCGGGGTGGGGCGGGCGCCAGGAACTCTACGAGCGGTTCTTCTTCGGCGACACCCAGAAGATGAAGGGCCTCAACTACCAGTTCTACGACAAGACCGAGGCGGCGGCCATGGTGGCCCGGATCCTGCAGCCCCCGACCGACCGTGAGCGCCTGACCTGGCCGGACCGGTACCGTCCGGTGGTGGCCGAGCCCGTGGCCGACTGAGGGAGCCCCCTCCGACGCCCAGCGATCTCGGCGCCACCCACCGCACGAGGGTCCAAGGCCCCTGTGACGGGCGGGCCCGCCGACTCACGATGAGTGCGGGCGCCGGACGTCGGGCGCCGAGGGCGATGTCGGGCGGCGGCCCGAGCGACGAGAGGAGCGTGAGAAATGAAGGCGATCGTGGTCTACGAGTCGATGTACGGGAACACGCACGTGGTGGCCGAGGCCATCGCCGAGGGACTGAGCCCCCTCGGCCAGGTCGACGTCGTCTCCGTCGAGGACGCCACCGCCGAGCTGGTCGGTACGGCCGACCTCCTCGTGGTGGGCGGCCCCACGCACGCTCACGGGATGAGCCGCCCGGCGACGCGAGCCAGCGCCATCGAGGCTGCAGCCGACGACCCCGACCTCGACCTCGACGACGACGCCGAGGGCCAGGGTCTACGGGAGTGGTTCGACTCGCTCGCCCCGTTCGACGACCGGGCGCCGCTCGCCGCCGCCTACGACACCCGCGTCAAGGGCCCGAGCGTGTTCACCGGTCGGGCGTCGAAGGGGATCGACAAGCGGCTCCGCCATCTCGGGTGCACGATGGTCGCCGAGCCCCGGAGCTTCCTCGTCGACACCCACAACCACCTTCTCGGCAACGAGGAGGCGCAAGCCCGCGCCCACGGCCAGCGGCTCGCCGCCGCCGTGGCGACGACGGTTCAGCGGTCGACGTAGGCGGTGAAGACGCAGGAGATCTTGGCCCTGCCGCCACGGGGTACCTGCATGGTGTGACGGGACGGGCGCGCCCGACGGCGAGACCGGACCGCACTCCGACTGGTTCGAGTCGCCGTACGCCGGTGCTCAGCTACCGGCCCGAGTTCGAGGTGTGCCCCCCGGGCGAGCACCCCTACCGGTCGCCGCCCCGACTCCGGCTGTAGCCGGGGGAACGAGTTCCGCCCGGCCTACGGCAACGTCGAGCACCGCTGCTGGTACCGCAACCTCGACCCGACCGTCACCGAGTTGGCCGAGATCCCGCGAAAGGTGCTGGGCTGGGGTCGGCGGAGGCGCGACAACCGTCGAGAACGCGCCGGTTGAGATACGGGCCGGGCTCATCGATCGAGACCCATCGGCGGTAGTCGGCGACGAAGGCGTCGGCGACGACGTCGTGGGCCATGGCCCCGGACCCGAGCAGGAGGAATGCCCGTCGAACCTGGCCCGGGAGTCGAGCCCTCCGCTCCGACGCCGGGCCGATCGGGCCTCGCTACCATCGAGGCGTGTACACGATGCGAGATCCCCTGTGCCGGGCCGGGCGCCTCTTCGCCGACCGTGAGGCCGTCGCCTGCGGCGACACGCGGCGCACCTACCGTGAGCTGGCGGCCCGGGTCCGGCGCGTCGCCGGTCTCCTCGAGGGGCTGACCGAGCCCGGCGACCGGGTGGCCCTGTGGGCGCTCAACTCCGATCGGTACCTCGAGCTGTTCGTCGGCATCCCCTGTGCCGACCGGGCCATCGTCCCCCACAACACCCGGTGGGCCGAGCCCGAGCTGGTCTACGCCACCACCGACGCCGGGGCCCGGGTGCTCATCTGCGATCGCGACCCCGGCGCCCTGGCCGATGTGGTGGAGCGGGTCGTCCGCCTCGACACCGGCGAGTACGACGAGCTGCTCGACGCCGCTCCCGAGCTCGAGCCCGTCGTCGGCCCCGACACCCTGGCCGGCCTGTTCTACACCGGCGGCACCACCGGCGCCTCCAAGGGGGTGATGCTGACCCACGCCAACCTGATGGCCAACGCCGTCCACACCCAGCTGGCCCAGCCCATCGCCGACGACGACCGCTACCTGACGATGGCACCCATGTTCCATGCCGCCGGCGTCTACGCCGCCCTGGCCATCATGTGGGTGGGCGCCGGCAACGTGGTCCTTCCCGCTTTCGACCCGGTCGCCGCCCTCGACCTGATCGAGGGCGAGGGCATCACATGCGCCATCGCCGTGCCCGCCATGCTGGCGGCCATGGTCGAGGTCCAAGCCGCCGAGCCCCGCGACGTCACCTCCCTGCGGTGGCTGTCGCACGGGGCGTCGCCCATCGCCCTCGAGGTCCTGCGCCGGGCCCTCGAGCTGTTCGGGTGCGAGCTGATCCACCTTTACGGGGCCACCGAGCTGTCGCCCCTGGCCACCATCTTCCGTCACGAGGACCGCTTCCTCGACGGGGAGCGAGCCAAGAGCTGTGGGACGATGCCGCCCGGGGTCGATCTCGACATCCGCGATCCCGACGGGCGCTCCCTGCCCACCGGTGAGGTGGGCGAGGTCACGGTCCGGGGCCCCAACGTGATGGTCGGCTACTGGAACAAACCGGACGAGACGGCCGGGGCCCTCGACGCTGCCGGCTGGTACCGCACCGGCGACCTCGGTTACCTCGACGCCGACGGCTTCCTGTTCCTCGTCGACCGGTCGAAGGACATGATCGTGTCGGGCGGCGAGAACGTGTACTGCACCGAGGTCGAGGACGCCATCTACACCCACCCCGGGGTCCTGGAGGCCACCGTGTTCGGCGTACCCGACGAGCGGTGGGGCGAGGCCGTCCACGCCGTCGTGGTTCTCCGTCCCGGCGCCGAGATCGACGAGGCCGGCCTGATCGAGCACTGCCGGACCAGGATCGCCGGCTACAAGGTGCCGAAATCGGTCAGCTTCCAGGACGAGCCACTACCCAAGTCGGGTCCGGGCAAGGTGCTCAAGCGCAACCTCCGGGCGCCGTTCTGGGAGGACCAGGACCGCCAGATCCACTGACCCCGCCCCCACCCCGGCGACACGCCCCACCCCGCCCGCGCCCAACTGCGTTGCGTCATCGCGCCTGGAGCGCGATAGCGCAACGCCCTTGGCGCCGGAGGCCACCGTCGGGCGGCCCGGCGCAGCTCGGCCGGGGTCATGGGCTGCGGGGTCTCGGAGCGGTAGAGGCGACCGGTGGCCACCGCCCCCACCGGGCAGCGACTGGCCCCGGCATCCCCGTACGTTCACCAGGACCTCGAAATCGAGCATCGTCACGCGCTCGAAGTGTGGAGCAACGAATGGCGGGCCGCACGTCCCCAGCCCGGGCTGGCGGCCGGTGCCCCGGTCGGGGAGACTCGCAACCGACATCGGACAGGAGCACCCATGGACATCTCGGCCGCCGTCTTCACCGCGGAGCAACCCCTCGCCATCACGACGATCTCCATCGACGACGAGCCGCTCGGCTCGGAGGTCCTCGTCCGCACGGTGGCCACCGGCCTGTGCCACAGCGACCTCCACGTGATCGACCGCTCGCTCTACGCCGGCAAGGGGCCGCTCATCATGGGCCACGAGGGGGCGGGCATCGTCGAGGCGGTGGGGCCGGACGTTCGGGGGTTCGCCCCCGGCGACGCCGTGGTGGCGTGCCTCTCGGTGTTCTGCGGCCGGTGCCGGCAGTGCCTGTCCGGTCACCCCAACGTGTGCACCGACAGTCCCAACGCCCGGGCCCGCGACGAGCGGCCCCGCTACCTCGCCGGCGACCGCAAGGCCCACGCCTTCGCCGGTATCGGGGCGTTCGCCGAGCGAATGCTGCTCCACGAGAACGCCCTCGTCGCCGTGGGCGACGAGGTCGACCTGGAGTTGGCCTGCCTCGTCGGATGCGGGGTGCTCACCGGGGTGGGGGCGGTGCTGCGCACGGCGGCGGTGGAGGCCGGGCAGAGCGTTGCCGTGTTCGGGTGCGGCGGTGTCGGCCTGTCGATCGTCCAGGCCGCGGTCGTCGCCGGCGCCGGCCCGATCATCGCCGTCGACCGGGTGCCGGGCAAGCTCGACCTGGCCCGCACCGCCGGTGCCACCCACGTCGTCGACGGCGGCGACGGCGACGCCGTGGCGACCATCCGAGAGCTCACCGGCGGATCCGGGGTCGACCACGCCTTCGAGGCGGTGGGCAATGCCGGCCTCGTCCGCCAGGCCTGCGAATCGTTGGCCATCCGGGGAACGTGCACGATCGTGGGCGTACCGCCCGACGGCACGGTCTACGAGATTCCCTACGAGGCCGTCCGACCCGAGTGCCGGATCCAGACGTGCCGCATGGGATCGAACCGGTTCCGGGAGGACATCCCCCGCTACCTCGACTTCCACCGACGCGGCCTGCTCCACCTCGACGACCTGGTGACCCGCACCACCACCCTCGACCAGTTGCCGGGGGCCGTGGAGGACATGACCCGGGGCGATGGTGCCCGCACGGTCATCACCTTCGGCGGCTGAGCGATGACCACCGCCCCAACGCCGGGCGAGCCGGCCCCGCCGCCCGGCTACCCTCCCGAGGCGCTCGAGGCGGCCGGCTTCCCCACGATCTCGTTCGACCGGCTCGTCGTGGGCGAGACCTTCCGCTCCGACGACAAGCTGATCCGACCCCAGGACGTCGAGACCTACGCCTTCGCCGTCGACGACGACGACCCGCTGTTCTTCGGCGCCAACCCCGGCCCCCGACCGATCGTCCACCCCACCTTGCTGGCCAACCAGGCGCTGTTCCTCCGCCACAACCGCTACGTGGTCCCCGCCGGACTCCACGCCAGGATGTCGTTCGAGTTCCTCCGACCCATCGAGCTCGGCACCCGGGCCCGCACCGTCGGCACCGTGGCCGACACCTATGTGCGCCGCCACAAGCCCTACATGGTCACCGAGTTCGAGACCCGGGCGGAGCAGGCGCCAGGGGGCGGCCCGAGTGACGGCGAGCCCCTCGTGCGCGGGCGGTTCGTGCAGATGCTGTTCGCCTCGCCGACCGCGCCGCCCTCGGGTTCGGCCCCGTCCCCCGCACCCGATCCGCCCGCCGTCGATCCCGACGTCGTGGAAGCCGTCGGCCGCCACGGGGCACCGATCCGGGTCGGCGCCACCCTCGGACCCCTCATCCGGACGATCAGCCAACGTCAGATCGATGCCTACTCCGGGGTCAAGCCCCGTTCGATCCACACCGATCCCACGTGGGCCACGGCCAAGGGGTTCCCGACCACCATCGCCCAGGGGATGATGACGACGGCCTACGCCTCGGCGTTGATGACCTCGGCCCTCGGCATGGGTTTCGTCGCTGGTGGGCGCATGGACGTCCGCTTCCTCACCCCCGTCCCGTGCGGCACCACCCTCACCGTGACCGGCACGGTCGACGGGTTCTCGCCCGGGGACGACGAGGGCACCGTTCGGATGCACGTGACCGTGGAAGCTCGCAACGAGTGGGACGAGATCACGATGGCGGGCACGGCCTCGGGTGTCGCCATGGCCCCGCCCGGCCGAACCTGAACGGGGGCAGGCCGGGACGCCCACGACGACCCCGTACCAGGCCCGCATCGAGGGAACCCGATCGACTGCGGGACATCCACCCGGGCGGCGGGGCGGCACCTTCCTGACCGCGCCGGCTGCCCGGCCCCCCTTTCGACCGGCCGTGGCCGACGGCTACGCTCTGGCCGACGTGACCATGACCGCCGACGACACAGGACCGGAGCAGGGCGGGCCCGCCGCGCCGAACCGACCGAGCAAGCGGGAACGGAACAAGGCCGACAAACGACGCCGGATCATCGAGGCCGCAACCACGCTGTTCGAGTCGAAGGGCTTCGAGGCGACGACCACGGCCGAGATCTCGGCCGCGGCCGACGTGGGGACCGGCACCCTCTACCTCTACGTCGAATCCAAGGAAGACCTGCTGGTGGCCGTGTTCCGGGAGCGTGTCGGTCACGCCTGGAGCGACGCCTTCGCCGACGTCGATCCCGACGCCCCGGTGCTCGACCAGGTGCTCGGCGCCTTCCGCCACGTCACCGAGTACCACGAGCAGGACCCGGCCCTGGCCCGGGCCTTCTTCAAGGAGCTGCTGTTCGTCACCGGCCCCATCGGCGACCTCACCAGCGACTTCATGCGCCAGTACTTCCTCGACCTGTCCCGGGTCCTGGCCGAGGCCCAGAGCCGGGGCCTGCTCTCGACCAAGGTCAACCCCTACCCGCTGGCCAAAAACCTGTGGGCCTCATGGCACGCGCTGATGCAGCGCCGGTTCAACAACCGGATGACGAGCGAGCGGCTCCTGCTGAACCTGGAGGAGGCGTTCCGCACGGCCCTCGTCGGGCTGACCCCCGAAGCGCCCGAGTCCGGCTAAGCCGACCCGGCCATCGCCCACGTCAACGTCAACGTCAACGTGGATGCAACGTAGCAGGCGGCTACCGACGTCGAGCCGTCCACCGGAGATCATGTCGACCGTGGCCGCAATGTTGGCCGTCACCGCCGGATGCCGGTAGTGCATGCCGTCGACCATGCCCCCGATCCGGATGCGGACGCCCCCGACGGGTCATGACCGAAGCCGCGTCCGGGCCCGTCCGGGGTGGCCGGGGCACCGGCGGGCAGCCCGGGGCACCGGCGGGCAGCCCGGGAGGCTACCGACCCTGGAACGGTGCGGGGTCGCGTTTCTCGGAGCGGGCTCGGGCCGCCTCGGCGAAGTCGTCGGTCAGGTAGAGGCGGAGGGCGCCCTGCTGCATGTCGGCTTCCTCGATGGCCTGCTTCAGCTTCCACCGTCGGGTCCGGACCGTGGCCCGCACCGACAGTGGCGGGTTGGCGTTCACCTCGGCCGCCAGCTCGAGCCCGGCGGCCAGTCCCTCGCCCCGAGGAACGAGCCGGTTGACGAGCCCGTGGGCGTGGGCCTCCTCGGCCGAGAAGTAGCGGCCGGTGAGGGTCAGCTCGCTGCCGAAGGCGGCGGCGTTGCGGAACTGCAACGTGGCCCAGTAGCGGGCCCCGCCCAGCCCCCGCGACACCTCGGTGACCTGCATACGGGTTCCTTCCTCGGCCACGGTCAGATCGCTGTCGAGCATGATGCCGACGGCAAGGCCGAGGACGTACCCGTGGACGACGGTGATCACCGGCTTCCAGTTGACCGAGTGGGTGAACAGCTCACCGGCCTTGGCCCCGTGGGCCTGGGGACCGCCGTAACGTTCCAGCTCCTCGCGGGGCCGGAGCTGGCGCTGTTGGACGTCGGCCCCCGACGAGAAGGCCCGTCCGTTGCCGCACAACACGGCCACGTTGGCGCCGAGGTCGGTGTCGAAGCGGCGGAGGGCGTCGCCCAATGCCATCACCATCTCGTCGCTGAAGGCGTTGAGCTTGTCGGGCCGGTTCAGGCGCAGCACGACGATGCCGCCGTCCCGCTCGTACTCCACCAGGTCTGCCATGACGGCGAATCTAGTGCCACTGTCAGGCGTCGGCGGGGGCGACGGTGAGGACGTCGACGGCGAGGCCCGGCACCATCACCTGCTCCGGGGCCATTTCACCGACCTCGCACAGCTCCACGGCCTCCACCAGCACCCGGTCGGCGGCCCAGCACATGACCTCGTTGTAGTTGCGCTCCCCGTCACGCCAGGACAGGTTGCCGGCCAGGTCGGCCACCGTGGCCTGCACCAGGGCCACGTCGGCCCGCAGGGCCGTCTCGAGCACGCACGGCACCCCGTCGAAGGTACGGGTCTCGTCGGTGGACCGGAACCGGCCCACGGCCGCCGCCGCCACGTAGAAGGCGGGGATCCCGGCCCCACCGGCCCGGATCCGCTCGGCCAGCACCCCCTGGGAGCACAGCTCCACGGTCAGCTCACCGGCCTGGGCCCGCCGCTCGAACGGCCGGTCGGTGTTCGCCGTCCCGGCGTAGGATCCGAACGAGGTGATCATCCGGGTCACCGCCCCGGCGGCGTGGAGGGGGTCGGACTGGGCGCTGCCGGCCATGATCACGGTCAGGTTCCGCCGTCCGGCCCGGGCCAGGGCGGCGACGAGCTCGTCGGGGGATCCGCACAGGCCCCACCCCCCGAGCATGACCGTCATCCCGTCCTCGATGCCGGCCACCGCCTCGTCGGCGTCGACCAGGGACACGGCGCCGCTCACGCCGAGCCCTCGGCGGCGACGACCGGGGCCCCGGTGACGGCCCGCACCCGGTCGAGGTCGACCCCGGGGGCCAGACGATCGACCACGAAGGCGTCGCCAGTGGCGCGGAACGAGCCGAGCTCGGTGACGATCAGGTCGGGAGGGCGATCGGTGCCCACCGGCAGGTCGGTGGCCGCCACCAGCTTGGGCCGGCCCCGGCGGTCGGTGTGCTCGGTGGCCACGATGACCCGGGGTGTGGCCCCGGCGAGTTCGGGCGAGCCACCGGGGCAGCCCGAGGCCATGCCCGTGCCCCGGAAGTTGGCCAGACGACCGTCGACGGTCACCTCGAACGCCCCGAGCACGGTCACGTCGAGGCGGCCGGCCCGGATCATGGCGAACGAGCGGGTGTGGTCGCAGATGAACCCGCCCGGCCGCATCCGGTAGCTGGTGCCGAAAAACGCCAGCTCGGCCCCGGTGTCGGGCCCGAACCGATCCGACCCGAAGCCGACCACCCCGTGTTCGGCGTGGAAGACGATGCCCCGCTCGTCGGGCACGTGATGGGGCACCAGACCGGGAATCCCGATGCCGACGTTGACGAAGGTGTGGTCGTCGAGGTGGTTGGCCACGGCGGCGGCGATCCGCTCTCGCACCGGCAGCGCCGCCCGACCGTCCGTCGTCCCCACCGTGGGTCGCTCCGACATCACCGCAGATTGCCACACTCGCCGGCCGGAGCGCACGGGCGGCTCAGCGACGGCGGAGGTGTCGGGGGAGCCCCCGACGGTCCCACCCCCGGCGGTTCGTGAGCGTAGACCGGGGTGGGCTCGGCGACGTGGAGCGGGTGGGATCGGCGGCGGTCATGTGGAGGACTCCTCGGGCATCGGATCGGCGAGGTCGGGGCGCCGGCGGCGCAGCAGGCGGGCCACGGCCACCCCGCCCACCATCAACGCCACCGACACGGCCAGCAGCCTGCCGTCGAGGGAGGGTGAGGCATCGGTCAGCGACTCGAGCGACGCCCCGAACGACACGAAGGCGACCGTCCCGGCGATGGTTCCGAGGAAGGACCCGGCGAGGAAGGGCCAGAACCGCAGGCCGAGGGCACCGGCGGCCACCCCCACGGCGTCGAAGGGGGCGGCGAGGAGGCGGAGGACGAGGGTGGTCTCGAAGGGGTGGTCGACCAGACCGTCGAGCACCCGCCGGCCGACGGGCGGCGTCAACCGGCGGCGACCGGTGACGAAGCGGGCCGCCCCGTAGGTGGTGGCCGTCGACAGGTTCGAGCCCACGACGGTGTAGACGACCCCGGCCACCGGCCCGAAGGCCAGCCCGCCCAGCACGGTCAGCACCGAGGCCGGGAACAGGATCAGGGGTCGGAGGGCGTAGACGAGAACGTAGAGCAGGGGCCCCCACCAGTTGCCGGCGAGGACCGAACGCAGCGACTCGGCGGCGTCGAGTGGCCCGATCCCCCGGGCCCGGGACACGCCCAGCCAGCCAACGACGGCGCCCACCCACACCACGAGGGCCACCGCCCGCCGCCGGCCGTCGCCCGCCCGGCCCGGCTCGGCCGGAACGGCGCTCATCGTCGCTGTCCTGCGGTGGCCGGCCGGTGATCGTCGGGGGCCAGGCGGCGCCAGGCACCGACCGTGCGGGCCACGGCGGTCACGGCCACGGCCACCGCCATCAGCCCCAGCCACCACACGGCCAGCGCGGGCACGGCCAGGAGGACGGTGACGAACACGATGGTCTCCGTCCCCTCCACCAGGCCCGACGGGAGGGTGACGGTGGTCGGCTCACCCCGGGCCGCCGCCCCGGCGGCCCGCTTCTCCAGCACCGCCGACAGCATGGTGACGGTCACGATGTTGACGTAGAAGGTGGCGAGGAGGACGGCCGTCGCCACCCACACCACCCCGTCGTCGCGCCCCACGGCGAACCCGATGGGTACGGCGGCATACACGGTGGCATCGGCCACGAGATCGACGTAGCCGCCCCGATCCGACGTCGCCCCCCGGTGGCGGGCCACCTCACCGTCGAGGCCGTCGGCCAACCGGTTGGCCAACCACGCCGCCACGGCGGCCGCATACCAGCCGGCGGCGGCGAGGGCGGCGGCCCCCAGGCCGAGGGCGAGACCGGCCATCGTGACGGCGGTGGCGGGGACGGCGGTCAGCCGTTGGGCCACCGGGGCGAGGAGCCGAGCCTTCGGTTCTCGCAGGGCACGATCGAACACGGGAGGGACAACCGGTTCGGGCCCTGTCGGCTTCCCGTGGGGCCTCGCCGCCATCGCCGCCCTCCGTTGCCGCCCCGGGGCCGGCGGCCGGGGGCCGGGGCCTTGGGCCGGGGGCCGGGCTACCCCCGCCGGGGCCGAACTACGCTCGGCGCCGTGAGCAACGAGAGCCAACGCATGCCCGTCTACGACTTCATCCCCGAGCTGGGCCGCCTCCGAGACGACGTCCTGTTCGGCGACGTGTGGGAGAACCCCGACCTGTCGAAGCGGGACCGGAGCCTGATCACGGTGGCCATGCTGGCCGCCCTCTACCGGACCGAGGAGCTGCAGGGTCACCTCCGCCGAGCTCTCGACAACGGGGTGACCGAGGACGAGCTGAAGGCCCTCATCACCCATGTCGCCTTCTATGCCGGCTGGCCGTGCGCGGTCAACGCCGGTCGGGTGGCCAGCGACGTGTTCGGGTCGTGACGTGAGCGACGGCGACGCAGCGGGCACCGGGGGCGGCGACATCACGGGAGCGGGACTCGACGGGATCACCGTCGGGTTCATCGGGCTGGGAACGATGGGCTCGAAGATGGCGGCCAACGCCGCCGCCGGCGGGGTGGCGTTCGTGGTGACCGACCTCGACCGGGCCACGGCCGCCGGGCTCGAGGAGGCGGGGGCCGAGTGGGCCGACACCGCGGCCGAGGTGGCGGCTCGGAGCGACGTGGTGTTCACCTCGCTGCCAGGACCGGCCGAGGTGGAGGCGGTGGCCACCGGCTTCGACGGCATCGGCGACGGGGGACGGCCCGGCCTGACCTGGTTCGACCTCAGCACCAACTCACCGTCGGTCGTGCGCCGGATCCACGCCGCCCTGGCCCCCAAGGGCATCGAGGTGCTCGACGCCCCGGTCAGCGGCGGACCCGACGGGGCGGCGGCGGGACGGTTGGCGGTGTGGGTGGGAGGCGACGAGGCCACCTTCGAGCAATGGCGGCCCGTGTTGTTGACCTTCAGCGACGAGCCCCACCTGCTCGGCCCCATCGGGGCCGGTTCGGCGGCCAAGCTGGTGCACAACTGCAGCGGCTACATCATCCAGACGGCCCTGGCCGAGACGTTCACCCTGGGGGTGAAGGCCGGGGTTGACCCCGACCGGCTGTGGGAGGCGGTGCGCAACGGGGCCCTGGGCCGGCGCCGCACGTTCGACACCCTGGCCCGCAACTTCCTGCCCGGGCGGTTCGACCCGCCCGACTTCGCTCTGGCCCTGGCCCGCAAGGACGTGACCCTGGCCTGCGAGCTGGGCCGGGAGCTCGACGTGCCCATGCGGCTGGCCAACCTGACCCTCCAGGAGCTGACCGAGGCCATCAACCGGGGGTGGGCGGGCCGGGATTCCCGCTCCACGATGCTGCTCCAGGAGGAACGGGCCGGGGTGGAGGTGCGGGTCTCCCCCGACCGCATCGCCGAGATAGTCGACGGCGACCGCCACCGGGGCTGAAGGCCCGGCTACTGGGGCACGATCCGCATCGAGTCGATCAGGTCGAGGCTGAGGCCGTAGCCCACCGCATCCGACGGCTCGCCCACCGCCGCCGGCGCCAGCACGGCCCACACCACGATGGCGTGGGTCACGGCGGGGCCGAACTCGGTCGGCACGTCGATCACTGCTGACAGAGCCACGAAGCCGTCCCGTCGATCGGACTCGTGGACGAAGACGACAGCCCGGTTCGGTTCCTCCACGTCGATCCGCTCCAGGATGGGCAGGTCGCGACCGCTGGCTCCGGAGTTGAGGAGCTGGAGGGCGAGGATGTCGGGTTCCTGGCCGACGGCGAGCTCGTCCTCGACTTGCACCACGAAGTCGTCGAAGCTCCGGCCACCGCTGCTGACGAACAGTTCACCGGCGATGACGGTCGTGTCGGCCAGCTGGTCCTGCTGGATGACGAAGAGGCACTGATCGTCGTCGGGAGAGACGTCGGTCGCCAGCCACTCGTCGGGGAGCACGAGCTCGGGACCAGTGCTGAAGCACGGCGTGACGAGCACCGCCTCGCCCACGGGGTCGGCCGCTGGGGCGTCGGTTCCGGCCGCTCCCGTTCCGGCCGGCCCGGGGTCGTCGCCGCTGCAGGCCGCCAGGGCTGGCAGCGCTCCCAGGGCCACGACGAGGGTCAGCGCCACCTGGATGGGTCGAACCACGCGTCGCCGGGCTGGCCGGGTGTGAACATGCCGTTGCGTCATCGTCGCCTCCTTGCCTCCGATCAACCTAGAGGTCGGCTGGACGCAGCAGCCGTCGCGTCATCGGTGCCGATGCGTGTCGACTCGACGGGCGACGCAGGTCGAACCAGGTTGACGCCGGAGCGGATCCCGAGAAAGATGACTGCAGTCAGAAAGGTGGAACCGAGATGCGGATCCTGACACCGGAGGAGTTGGCCGACTTTCGCCGCGACGGGGTGGTGCACGTGCGGCGGGCGGTCGACGACGAGCTCGTACTCCGGATCGCCGCCGCCATCGATCGCATCGCCAGCCAACCGCCGGGTCCCGATGGCCGGCGCCGGGGCACCGGGCTCGATCGTCATCTCTGCGCCACCGACGACGAGTTCCGGGCCCTGTGCACCGTTACCGGCCTCGCCGCCGTCGCCGCTCAGGCCACCGGTTCCGAGACGATCCGCATCTACTTCGACCAGATCTTCATCAAGCCGGCCAACTCGCCCGACGCCGAGTTCGCCTGGCACCAGGACGCCCCGTACTGGCCCATCGGCGGCACCCAGGTCGTGTCGACCTGGCTGTCGCTCACCGCCAACAACGCTGACTCCAGCGCCCTCGAATTCGTCCGGGGCTCCCACACTTGGGACACGGTGTACCGACCGGCCTCGGCCGACGGCACCAGGGAGACGATGAACAAGATGTGGGACGGGTTCGGCGATCTGGCCCACTCGATCCCCGACGAGATCATCGCCTTCGAGGACCACCCCGACCGCTACGACATCGTCAGCTTCGACGTCGAGCCGGGCGACGCGCTCCTGTTCGACTACCGGATCCTCCATCGCAGCCGGGGTAACCCCACCCCGACCGACCGGGTCGCCATCTCCTGGCGCTGGCTCGGCGACGAGGCCATCTGGGACTGGGTCCGCGGGGTCGACCCGGTGATCAACCCGGAGCACACGTTCCTCCAGCCGGGTGATCCCATCACCGACGACGAGACCTTCCCCGTCGTCCACCGGGTGGCGGCGGCGACCGTCTGATGGAGCCGCCCCACCAGGAGCGGGGCTTCCCGGTTCCGCCTCTGCGGCACCTCGCGAACCGATCTCGGCCCGGCCTGGGTCGGGGGCCCCGACGTCCCCCCGCACCCCCGACCCAGGCTGCGGCCATGGCTCTCCCCCATCGGCAGCTAGGCCTCAGCTAGGCCGGTCCGGCCTGTCGGTCTCGGTGCTGTCGCTCGAGTCGTGGTTGAAAGATGGGCGCCCCGAACCGGACGTCGCCCTGGCCGTCATGGCCGCCGGGCACGAGGCCGGCATCACCTTCCTCGACGACGCCCGCTACGACGACGAGACCGGTACCGCCCCCCTGCCGACCGGGTGATCGGAGGGCCGCTGTCACCGGCCGTCAGTACCGTCTCTGCATCGGAGTCGACGCTCCCGCCATCTCGAACGCCGCTTGTCAGCGCCGGGGAAACGAGAGCATCATGACGATCAGTGAGAACGACCGGCTCGACCTCCGTCGGGCCCTCGAAACGGCCCTCGGCGACCATCGCCTGGCGGCCATCGCCATGGAAGCCATGCCACCGCTCGACTACGACCAGCTCGCCACCTCCGGTGACCTCCGGATCCTCACCGCCGAGCTGCGCGGCGAGATGACCGAACTGCGAGCCGAGTTCCGTGGTGAGATGGTCGAACTGCGCGGCGAGATGACCGAACTGCGAGCCGAGTTCCGTGGTGAGATGGCCGAACTGCGGGGCGAGATGGCCGAACTGCGGGGCGAGATGGCCGAACTGCGGGCCGAGATCCGTGGCGGGATGGCCGAGCTGGGCGGCGGCTTGCTGAACTCCAGAGGCGAGGTCGCAGCCGAGTTCGCCAAGGTCCGGACCGAGGTGACCACCAATCTCCGGCTCATGCTGGCCGGTCAGCTGGCCACGACGATGATGTTGGGGGCCTGGGTCGTCGCCGTGACATGAACGGCACCGGTGGCCATCGATCGGGCACCGGCCACACGGCACCATCGGACAGCGCGCTAGCCGACGACACGGCGCCGGATTCGCGAGCGTCGTCGCATCCACCAACGACTCGTCCCGCCGGAGGGGTGAGTCACCCGGCCGTCAGGAAGGGGACGGCGGCGACGAGGAGCTCGTCCGGCGCCTCCTCGGCGATGAAGTGGCCGCAGTCAAGACCGCGGCCGGTCACGTCATCGGCCCACTGGCGCCACACGGGTACCAGGTCCCGGCCCGTCCCGCCCCACAGGGCGAGCATCGGGCAGGCGATGCGGTTGCCGGCCTCCCGGTCGGCGGCGTCGAGCTCGCAGTCGATCCGGGCGCCGGCCCGATAGTCGTCGCAGGTGGCGCGGATGGTCTGCTCGGTCCACGCTGCCCGGTAGGCGGCGTAGGCGTCATCGGTGATGGCCTCGGCCGAACCCGCCCACGAGCGGAGCATCGTCTCCAGGTAGAGCTCGCCATCGGCCGCGATCATCCGCTCGGGCAGCGGGGGACGCTGGGCCAGGAAGTACCAGTGCCAGATACGCAGACCGTCGAGGCCCGACACCTGCTCGAAGGTGGCCAGGGTGGGCACGATGTCGAGTTCTCCGCCCCCGACGTGGTGATGCGGCGGCTCTCGAAACCGGTGAAGAACGGATCGGTCATGTCACCAGCAAAGCCGGCACGTCCCTTTTCCTCAATCGGGGTCTCCGATCGGGCCAGTTCGATCGAGCCGAGCCGGGCTGCGCCCGGCCACCACCGACGGCCTCACTTCGACGGCCTCACGCCGCCGCCGTGGACACCAGGTACGGGGCGAGGTGGTGACGCAGGATCTCCTCCCACGGGGTTGGGTGGAGATCGAAGGTGGTTTGCGCCGCTCGGGAGTCGAGGTGCCACGGCCGGTTGTGCTGGTGCATCACCTCGGGCATCTCCCGCAGGAAGGGCACGACCAGGGCGGCCCCCCGGCGCACCACGGCCGGGATCTGGGCCACCCGCACCGTGGGCACGCCGGCAACCTCGGCCAGGTCGTCGACCACCCGTTGGATCGGCCGGGCGGGGTGGGAGGGCACGTGCCAGGCCCGACCCCAGGCCCGCTCGTCGGCGGCCGCCGTCACCAGCAGCCGGGCCACGTCGGCGACGTGGGTGAAGGCGTGGGGCACGGTCGGATCGCCGATGACCCGGGCGGTCCGGCCCCGGAGCAGCCGGGGAACGACGGTGTCGCCCACCTGGCTGTTGGCGGTGGCGCCCAGGTAGTCCGAGCCCCGGACCTCGGTGACCCGGACCCGGCCCGCCTCGTGGGCGGCGAGGGCGTCGGCCCACATCCGGGCCCGGACCCGGCCCTTGACCCCGGTGGCGGCCAGGGGCAGGTCCTCGCCGAGGCCGGGCTCGGTCAGCGCCGCCGGTGTCGGGCCGTAGACATAGAGGTTGGAGCAGGTGACGAGCACGGCGTCGGCCGCCTCCGCCGCCGCCAGCAGGGCGGTCGCCACCGGTGGCCAATCCCGGGTCCACCGATGGTAGGAGGGGTTGACGCAGTTGTAGATGGCCACGGCGCCCCGGCCGAGCGCAGTCAGCCGTTCGGTATTGGCGGCGTCGGCCGCCACCCGCTCGACGGCGGGGTGCTCGGGTCCGCCACCGGATCGGGTGACGATCCGGACATTGGCACCGGCGTCGACGAGCTGGTCCGCCACGGCGGTGCCGACCGGGCCGGCGCCGACGACGAGGTGCAGGGGTGCGGGCATGGGATCTCCCCAGGGGATGATGAGCGGTGATCTGTTACGAGAGCAGCGCTCTCACCACCGAGGATGACAGCGGGATACCGAGCTGTCAAGAGCGCTGCTCTCGTTTGTTGTCAGCGCTCTCGATAGGCGGCATCATCGGAGGATGGCATCCACTCCGGCCAGGACCGTCCGACAGCGAGCGCGGGAGGAGCTGACGCGTGAGCTCGTCGCCGCCGCCCGCCGACAGTTGGCCGACGTCGGACCGGCCGCCCTGTCACTGCGGGCGGTGGCCCGCGAGCTGGGGCTCGCCTCGTCCGCCGTGTACCGCTACGTGCGCGGGCGGGACGAGCTGCTGACCCTGCTCATCATCGAGGCCTACGACTCGCTGGGTGACGCCGTGGAGCGGGCCGAGGGTGAGGTCGACCGTGGCGATCTCATGGGCCGGTGGGCGGCCACGTGCCATGCCACCCGCCGCTGGGCCATCGACCATCCCTACGAGCATGCCCTCATCTTCGGCTCCCCCGTTCCCGGCTACGCCGCACCGGAGACCACGATCGAGCCGGCCACCCGGGTCCCCCGGGTGCTGATCGCACTCCTCGTCGACGCCGTCGACGGCGGCCAGATCGACCCCCGGGCCCTACCGGCCCTCGACCCCACCGTCGGCCAGTCGCTGGCCCCCGTGCGCCACGACATGCCCGCCGAGGTCCCCGACGAGCTGGTGGCCCGCGGCATCCTGGCCTGGACCACGCTGGTGGGAACGATCTCGTTCGAGCTCTTCGGCCACACCCACAACGTCGTCGTCGACGACGACCCGGTCCTGCGCACTGCGTTCTTTGCCGATCAGATGCGGCGGATGGCGAGCATCGTCGGCCTCGTCGACGTCAGAACCGGCGAATGACGATCCGATGTTTGCCGCCCCGGGTCAGCTCGAACGGTGCCGTCTCGGTGAGGTCCACGGCCAGCTGATGTCGCGTGCGATCCTCCACCCACTTCAGGATCAGGGCGCGGTCGCCATCATCGAACCCCTCCCGGGCCTCGATGCGGACGACAAGACGTTGCCGGTCGGGCTGTACGATCTGCCACCGCCGCACGCCGGTTGCCTCGTTGAACGGTACGAAGAACGCAGCCGGAGTCAGCTCCGTGCCATCGGGCAGCTTGACGAAATCGCCGGTTCGCCCCGTGACCCGGCTCAGGCTCCGTCCCGGCTGGCCGCACGGGCACGGATCCGGACCGAGTGCCCCGATATCGCCGACCCGATACCGGATGAACGGCAGGTGCCTGGCGTGGAAGTTCGTGATCACGATGGCGCCGTCCCGGCCGGGGGGGCACGGGCGGCCGTCATCGTCGAGGACCTCGACGAGCGACTGGTGATCGGCCAAGTGGAGGTTGCCCGATGAGCAGCGGTGGGCCATGGCCCCGCCGTCGTTGCAGCCGTACTCCTCGACCACCGGAGACCCGAAAGCCTCGACGATGTCATCGCGCCAGGCCGGCATGAGCGGTTCCGCCATGGTGACGATCAGATGTGGGCCCGGGAGCTGGCGATCGGCGTCGAGCACCGCCGAGGCCATGGTGGCGATGGTGGAGGCGTAGCCATACCACAGCCGGGCTCCAGTGGTGGCGGCCCGTTCGGCCCGCGTCAGACTGGCCGACGGGTCGATCTCGAAGCCACAGAGGGACGCGTCGGTCCGTTCGGCGATGAGCCGGAGTCGCCTGGTCGGGCCCAGACCCTGCAGACGCAGTGAAGCCGGAAAGCCGAGCAGGAGGCGCTTGTCGCCGTAGGCCACGCCGAGTTGCCCGAATCGGAAGATCTGCGTGGCATAGGACTCCGCCCATGCTCGTCGATCCAGCGGGAAGGTCCAGGGGTCGCCGGTGGATCCACCGGTGTGCTTCTCCACCACCGGTATCGAGTCGTGCTCGTCGGACAGATACCGTTCGGGCTCCGCCATCATCGTCTGCTTGTCGACGACGGGAAAGTCGTCGATGACGGGCCGGCACTCCCGGTAGGCAGGCACACGCTCGATGGCGTAGCGGAGGATCGAGCCGAGGGCCTCATCCCGCCAGGCCTCCCGGTAATCCTCGCTCTCACTCCACCACTGTTTGATATGGACGGCCCGCGTCACATAGCCGGTTCCCAGCAACGGCTCGACCAACGCCCTCGTTGCTGCGCTCAAGAGACGACTGTACACGAGGTCGGGCACCCGCCGAGCCGACACCTGTGAGACGAATGACAGGCCTACCACGGAGCTACTTCCACATTTTGAGACGGGTCGAGCTCTTCTTGACATCGATACCTCGACGACGCTCCTGAACCTTTGAACGTCGCTTCGCCTCCCGCTTTGCCTCAACCCTTCCCGAATCAAGGGCAGTGTTCAACAGCTCGTACATCTGGAGTGACGGTGCGATCCCCAACTCGTGCTCGAGCAGCGTCGAATAGCGCTCGTACGTGTGAACCGCCTCGCTGACATTGCCCTCCGCCAGGTGTGCCATCATCAGCGACCGATAGCCGGACTCGCGCAGCGGTTCGGCGGCGACGGCGGCAGTGGCTGCGTCGACGGCGTCGGCGTGGTATCCCGCCTCGGTGAGTTGGATGGAGAACGAGTCGAGCGCATGCAGCCTGAGTTGACGCCATCGCTCCTGATGCAACTCGAGCCAGCCGTCATACCAATGGGTCAGAAGATCGCCGGTGAGACGTAACTGCTCAGCTGGTTGGTTGATTCGCGCGGCGTGTGGTGGTCCACCACTGATCGCGCGTGTGTTCGTATGATGTGGGCGTGTCGCCTGAGGAGCGTGTCGTCGAGTTGGAGGC
>JBHJNQ010000003.1:0-14654 GCA_050330635.1 Acidimicrobiales bacterium
CCGGCCCCGGCGGCGCCCGCTCCCGCTCCCGCCCCCGCCCCGGCGCCCGCCCCCGCTCCGACGGCTTCCGCCCCCGCTCCGACGGCTTCCGCCCCCGCTCCTGCACCGTCGGCACCTCCGGCCGTGGTCGACGTCGTCCCCGGGCAGCCGGCGCCTCCCGCGGTCGAGGATCGCCCTGCGGCGCCCGACGCCGTCGACCTCGGACCCTCGTCGAGCCCGGTCGCTCCCACGGCACCGGTGGCCCCGACCGCTCCCCAGGCACCCGACGCCCCACCGACGGTCGATCTGATGCCGTCACTGCCGACCACCCCCAACCGAACCTCGTCAGCGGTGACCTCCCGTCGATCATCGAACGCACCGCCGTCACCGCCGACGGGAGCGGCGACCGTAGCGAGGATCTGGTCGTGGGCACCGGGCGGGCCTCGGGCCCAGGTGACACCTCCGGCGGCCTTCAGCATCGGGAGCGGGTGGCCACCGTCGAGTACCTCGACGGGTCGATTTCGGTGGCCGGCGAGAGCCGCGACGGCATCATCGTGTCGGGCGAGGTCGATATCAAGGTGATCGGGGGCCTGCTCGACAACACCAGCCTGGTGACCACGTTCTCCAACAATTCGCCACGGGATCTGACCGAGGCCCTCGATGCCCTCTCGACCCAGGGCCCCACCGGCACCTACGACGAGGCCGGCATCGATGTCACGGCCGACCCCGGCAGCTCCGGCACGAGCGTCGGCGGTGATTCGACCGGCGCAACACCGGCCGAGTCGGAGTTGTTCGATGATGGGTCGTTCGATGATGGGTCATCGTATGACGAGGCGGGGTTGGGTCTTGGCGGTGGTTCTCCTGCCACGAGCCCGGACTCGGACTCGGACTCGGACACTTCGAGTGGCTCGGAGTCGGACTCTGGTGGCTCCAGCTCTGGTGGCTCCAGCTCTGACGGCTCCACGTCGAGTGGCTCTGGTGGGTCCGATTCGGGTGGTTCGTCGGCTTCTGGTTCGGGTTCTTCACTCGCGTTCGCGGCAGTTCACCCCTGCCGCTCCAGACGGCACCCCCCGGCAACTCTCCCTGCCTGGGGGTGCCGTTGCGATCCGCCTCAGCTCCTGTCCCGAGTGGTTGCCGGCGCTGACCTGGCGCAGGGACCCGCCGCGTGCCGGGGGGCCGAGCGCCGCCGGGGCGGTGACCCGGTGCAATTGTCACCGCGTTGGAGCGACAGCGGAGCGCTTACTGCCCGGTAGAGCCTGCCGCCCCGTAGTGCTGACCGCGTAGGAGCGACAACGAGCGGGCGGATCGGGGCGACGCAGCCACCGGTGGATTGTTCGGCCGCAAGGGACGGCCCGGGATCCTCGGGGCCTTGTCGCTCTGACGCGGTCGCCGGCGCCGTGTCGCTTTCAGGCGGGGGAGCGTTGTCGCTCTGACGCGGTTGCCGGCGCCGAGTCGCTCCCACTCGGCGGCGGGAGCGGGGGCACCGCCGGCCCGCCGCTCCGCCGCCCCGCCGCCCGCTCCGCCGCGCCCCCGCCGAGCGGGCGGGCCGCCGCAAGAGGGCCGTCTCAGCGGCTGACGGTCACCGTGATGTAGCGGGCGGCGCTCCGCTCCTCGACGATCCGGGCGTTGGGCTCGGGATCGGCGTCGCCGGTGTCGGGGCCGGCCTGGCGGGGAGCCTGGTCGAGGCCGAAGCCGGGCACCTGGTCGACCTCGGTGCCGATGTCGACCACCAGCAGCCGGTCGGTGATGTCGCCCTCGAGGTCGTCGAGGTCGAGACCCTCGGCCGGGGTGGCGAACACCCAGTCGTTCGATTGTACGAACATCGTGGAGAACGACAGCCGACCGTCGACCAGCGGCACCTCGAACGTGTAGCTGTCACCGGGGAGCACCGGACCGGGCTCGGTGGCACCGTCGGGCGTGTTGAACACCCCGGAGGCGTCGACCCCGGCCAGGCCGGCCAGGGTCTCGGCGAGGGCCGCGGGGTCGCCGTCCTCGGCCACCCCCTCGTGACCGGCCCCGGCGTCGGGAGCGCCCAGCTCGTAGAGCGCGACGTCAGGGCCGTGGACGGCCCAGGCGCCGGGGGCGATCGGGGTCGGGGTCCCGGTCAGCCCGCTCAGGTACTCGGCGAAGGGGCCCGCCGTGCCATCCTCGGCCAGGGCCTCGAGCCCGTGCCCGGCGTCGGGGGCACCCAGCTCGAACAGGGCGACCTCGGGGGAGTGGACGGCGTAGACGCCGGGGGCGATGGGGCTCGGTGCCATCTGCATCCCCGACGCGTTCTCGATGCGGACGTCGAACCGGCCGTCGTCGCCGGGGGTGATGACCACGGCGACGTACTCCGACGCCACCGCCGACGGCACCTCCCGAACCGAGGTGTCGGGGTCGGCGTCGCCGGTGTCGGGGCCGCTCTGGCGGGGAGCCTGGTCGGCGCCGGTACCGACGGGTTGATCGATCTCGGTGCCGGCGTCGAAGGTGAGCACCTGGTCGGTGATGTCGCCCGAGATGGGGGTGCCGTCACCGTCGAACAGCTCGACGCCGTCGGGGTTCGGGGCGAAGAACCAGTCGTTGGTCTGGACGAACATCGTGGCGAACGACAGGCGCTGGCCGGGGCTGGCGTGGAACGAGAACTCGTAGGCGTCACCGGGCAGGGCCGGGCCGGGCTCGACGGCACCGACCGGGGTGTCGAACACGCCCGAGTCGGTGATAGCGAAGTCGGCGATGTTCTCGATGGTCACGGTCACCGAGGTCGTGTCGCCCGTGGCCGCCGACTCGTCGTCATCGGCGCTGCCCTCGTCGTCGGTGTCGCCCTCGGCGGTGTCGTCGGTCTCGGCTGCGCTCGACAGGGCGTCGGCGCTGCCGTTGGCGCCACAGGCCGCAGCACCGAGCGACAGGGCGAGCAGGAGGGCCGACAGCTTGGCCAGCTTCCGGGTTGGGGACGTCGACGTGGTCATGGTCTCTCCTCGTAGCTGCCCCGCCATCTGGGAGGGGCTCGATGTACGAGCAGGGGAACTTGGTTGCCGGGGTCGACCGTCTCACTCCGAGCCGGTGTTCAGCACCTGTTCAGGCTTGCGGCGTGCCGCCGCGCCGCGCCTCGGCTCTCGTCGACGTCTCGACCCCGAGGCGCTCGCCGCTACCCGTCGGTTGGCGGCGTGATCAGGTCGAGGGTGGGGAAATACGTGCGATAGCGGCCGGTGTCTCGTGTGAGCAGAACAAGGTCAGCGACTGCGGCGTGCGCGCCGATGAAGAAGTCGGGGAGGGTGGAGGACCGGGTGCCCCTGTTTCGGCGGTAACGCCGGAACGCCTTTCCGGCGAGAAAGGCGGCGGCCCAGGGAATGGTCTCGCGGCGGTAGTCCCGGGGATGGAGCCGACCGCCACGTCAACCGCCTCGCGTGAGCGCCATGATCTCGTCGGTGGTCATGTTGACGTCGCCTCGGCCCCGCAGCCGCTCGGCGAGCTTGTGGCCTCGCGATGGCCGATCGGCTCGCTTGCGCACGAGGATCGTGTCATCGCGGCGTTCGAACTCGACCTCCGTACCTGCCCCGATCCCCAGTGCGTCGCGGATTTCCTTCGGGATCGTGACCTGACCCTTCTCGGTGACTTTCACAGGTAGGAATCCTACCAGGCGTACTCCTACTCCTCAGGGCCGTCAAGGCGGGGCGCCTCTGCGACGGGCCCGACGCAACTGCGTCGAGGCCCGCCCCACCCCGCCCCGGATCAGTCGAGGCCGAGCTCGCGGCGGAGGGCGGCGACGTCGTAGCTGAACGCCACGAAACCCTCGGGGAGATCGGCCGGCAGCGCCGAGCCGCGATCGTCGAACTCGTCGAGGAGCCGTTCGAGCTGTTCCCGCCGGGTGGGGTCGGCGGCCGCTTGGCGGGGCGTCAACCCGCCGAGCGCGGGGACGTGATCGTCGAGCCATCGGGCCTGGGCCTGACGGGCGAGCTCGGCGTTGAGGGCCGCCATGGCCTGTTCCGGGTCGGAGGTGTCGACGTCGTCGAGCAGGGCCTCGATGGCGTCGCGGTCGAACATGTCGTCGATCATCCCGGGCGCATGCACCACACGCGGCGGCCGGTAGAGCGCCCCGGCCCAGGCACACAGCGCGCTGGGATCGTTGGCGGCACACAGGTCGAGCACGGCCGTCTCCTGACCGGCGCTCACGGGGAAGTTGCCGCCCACGATCTGGTTGGAGGCGCCGTCGGGCACGACCCGGGCGCAGTAGCGTTCCCCGACCCGGAGCTGGGTGCTGGCCGAGCGCTCCCGCACGTCGACGACGTCGCCGGTGCCCAGGTTGCGCAGGGTCAGCCCCGTCCCCGGGTCGACGGCGACGACCTCGTGCACGCTGCGGTCGACCGTGCGCCACGATGCCGCCAGCAGCTGCTCGTCCTCGGGCAGCAGGGGCCCCCGTTCGCGCAGGAACAGCCCGATCAGGTCACCCTCGTAGAGGGCGGCGTCGAACACGATCGGGTCGCTGAAGGCGTCGGCGAGCCGATCGCTGTGTTCGTCGACGAGGGCGCTCAGTTCCCACGGTTCGGCGTCGGGGTCGCCGGTGGCCCGGATGGCGGCCAGCTCGAGGACGGTGTGGCGCACGTCGTCGGTGCTGTGCTCCAGCCAGATCGACGTCTTGGCCCGTAACCATGCCACCCGGTCGGGCAGGGCGGGCAGGTCGGTGTTGTTCTGGTGGCACTGCTTGAACTTGCGGCCCGACCCGCACCAGCACGGGTCGTTGCGGCCGAGCTTGGGTCCCCCGCCGGTGGCGTCGAGGAACGGTTCGAGGGTGCGGGCCACCCCCGGAAGCTCGGTGAGGGTGCGCCACCACCGCATGGCGCCCCGGGCGTCACCCCGATCGAACCGGTACCAGCCCATCCGTTCCACCACGGGCCCCAACCGGGGTTGGGCGTCGGCCGCCCGCTGCAGACGGGTCTCGGCCACGACGGGGTCGGCGCAGCGTTCGTGGAGCACGCACGCCAGGTACTCGGCGGTGGCGCGCTCTCGTGGTCGCCGGGCCACCGCCACGGCCCGGTCGACCAGGTCGAACAGCAGCCCGGGGGCGTCGGCCCGGCTTCGGTCGAACTCGTCGGCCGGTTCGAGGTGGTGCTGGAACAGCACGTCGGCGAGCACGTCGAGCACCTCGGGTTCGGCGCATTCGTCGAGGGTGGCGCGGACGTCGTCGACCGGGGCGTCGGGGTCGTCGAGGACGGCCAGGGCCTGGCCCAGAACCTGCCGCCAGTGGGGGTCGGGCACCGTGTCGAAAACCTGGAAGAGTCGACGGTGGAACAGGTCGTTGCGCCAGATCTCCTCGTCGTGGGCGACGCGCCCGCCCCGGTGTTCGAGGCCGGCGGCGGCGCACAGCTCCCCGAGCGGCGGCTGGGGGGTGTCGAACAGGCCCGGATGGTGGAACAGCAACCACCACGCCAGGTCGCCGCCGCCGACCGGCAGCTCGGGTTCGGCCACCAGTGCGTCGTAGGCGGCCTGGACGGCCTCGACCAACGCCTCGGTGGCATCCGGTTCGTCGTCGACCACCTCGATGGTGACGGTGGCCGTCATCGGCTCGTCGAGCCAGTCGTCGGGTAGGTCGACGGTGGCGGTGACGGCCAGGAGGTCGCCCGGCTCGAAGGGGTCGAGCCACCCCTGCGGCCCGTGCCAGGCGAGATGATGATCGTCGGCCGAGAACGGTTCGAGCTCGGTGCCGTCGGCCAACACGAAGCGGTCGTAGCGGGTGAAGGCACCGAGGTCGAGGGCCACGGTGAGCACCCCCGTCTTGGCCTCGATGTCGTTGAAGCGATGGGTGAACGTGGCCGTCCCGACGATGTCGGGCACCACGACCGTCCGGTCGCCGGGGAGCCACAGCAGCGGCCCGTCGACCAGCCGATCGAGGACCCGGTCGACCAGGTCCTCCACCGGCCCGTCCTCCGCCGCCCCGAACGCGGCGAGGACGGCCTCGATGTGTTCGTCGGCCTTGATCCCCGGCTGGTCCCGGGCCACCTCGATCAGGCGAGCGGCGATCTCGGCCGCGGTCGGCAGGTCGTCGCCGTCGTCGCCGTCGATGTCGTCGCCGTCGATGTCGTCGAGGGCGTCCGCGTCGAGCGCATCATCGTGCATCACGCGAACGTATCCGCTCGGCGGACGGGTCGGTGGCCTGTGGGATCATGTCGCATGATCTCGTTCCGCTCCGACCTCGAGGGGGTCGACTGGGAGGCCCTGCGCCTCGACCTCATCGGCGACGACTTCCACAACGGGCGCTCGACCGACCAGCTCCGGGTGTCGTTCGAGAACAGCCAGCACGTGGCCATTGCGTTCGACGGGGGCCGTTGCATCGGCACCGCCCGGGCCCTGTCGGACGGGGTGGGCAACGCCTACCTGGTCGACGTGTGGACCCACAGCGATCACCGCCGCCGGGGGGTGGCCCGGGCCATGGTCGAGCTGCTGCTGGACGCTATGGGCGGCCAGCACGTCTACCTCCAGACCGACGAGGCCGTCGACTTCTGGCGGTCGATGGGCTTCGACGACCAGCCCCGCGGCATGTCACGGAT
This sequence comes from Acidimicrobiales bacterium, assembly GCA_050330635.1. GTDB lineage: Bacteria > Actinomycetota > Acidimicrobiia > Acidimicrobiales > SZUA-35 > CADEDH01. The sequence goes on from JBHJNQ010000003.1 coordinate 6,504, forward strand.
CGTGGGCCACTACCTCGAGGGCTGAACCCGGGGCGGGGCCGGCGGGTGCCGGTCGGGCCGCCGTTCAGCGATCGAGCACGTTGAGGGTGGCGTCGATCGGGCCGACCTCGCCGTTGGTGAGGTCGATCGTGATGGGGGTGTCGGCGCGGCTGGCGGTGCTGCGGAACACGGCCTGGCCGGCGGTGAACGGGTGGCCCGGCCGCACCGCCGATGGGAGGCTGCAGGGCATGGAGACTCGAGCCATGAGTGAGATCGAGCCACCGGATCCGCCGCTCGTCGGACCGCAGACGGCGCTCCGCCCGTTCCGGATCGGCGATGCCGCCGCCGTCGCCGCCGCCTGCCGCGACGCCGACATCCCCCGCTTCACGATGATGGCCGAGGGCCTCACCGAGGATCAGGCCAGCGCCTGGATCGAGGCCGGGTTGGCCTGGTGGCCCCGGGGCGTGGCCCGCTTCGCCATCACCGTCCCGCCGTCCGATGTCTGCGTCGGTCAGATCGGGATGCAGCTCGACCTTCCCCTGCGGCTTCGTGCGGGAAGGGGTGCTCCGGGCGTGGGAACCGGTCAAGGGCGCCCAACCCGACGTCGTCATGTTCAGCCGCCTGGCCGACGACGCCGTCACGCACGCTCCGTCCCGCCACAGCTAGGGCGCCGGGTGACCATCACCAGATGAGCCCCGGCCCCGAGCGACGACGGCTCCCTGGCCCGACCACCGGCCCGTGGGTAGGGTCGGTGGATGAGCCGTCGAGAAGACCCCGGCCTGGTGCGGGGCGAGACCGCATTCATCCGTGACCTGCCCCACGACGACTGCCTCCACCTCGGTTTTGTCCGTTCCATCGAGGCCCACGGCGATCTCCTGGGCATCGACACCGCAGCGGCCGCCACCCGACCGGGCGTGATCGCCGTCGTCACTGCAACCGATCTGGGGTTGGCCCCGTTCCGGTTCTACGACCCGATCCCCGAACCCTTCGCCCGGCCCCTGTTGAGCACCGACCGTGTCCGGTTCGTGGGCGAGCCGGTGGCCGTGGTGGTGGCGGCCACCGGGGCCGAGGCGGTCGATGTCGCCGAGTACGTCACCGTCGACATCGCCCCCCGGCCCCCCGTGATCGACGCCCGGACCGCGGCCGAGGCGCCGCCCCTGTTCGACGGCGCCGCGTCCAACGTGGTCATGCACTACGACAAGGGCCGGATCGACGATCTGTCCGAGCTGGCGTCCCACGTGGAGCGGGGCAGCTACCCCAACCAGCGGCTGTGCTCGGCCCCGATGGAACCGACCGGCGTCATCGCCCGACCCACCCCCGGTGGGGGCCTCGACCTGTGGGCCACCGGCCAGGGTACCCACGTCATGCGCCACGAGCTGGCCCGGGCCCTCGACCTGGAACCGGAGCGGATCCGGGTGCGTTCGGCCGCCGTCGGCGGTGGCTTCGGGGGGCGCCATTCGGTTCCGGCGGAGGTGATCGTGGCGGCGGCCGTGGCCCGACGGCTCGATCGGGCGGTCCGGTGGGACGAGACCCGCTCGGAGAACCTGGCCACCATGGTCCACGGCCGGGCCCAGGACCACACGGTCGAGCTCGGCTTCGACGACGACGGTCGCATCGTGGGGTTGCGGGTCCACAACCTGGCCGATGCCGGGGCCTATCCCCACTTCGGGCCGCTGATGCCGTTCATGAGCCGCAAGCTGGCCCCCGGCCCCTACCGGGTACCCCGGGTCGACTATGCCTGGACCGCGGTGGCTACCAACACGAACCCGGTGGGACCGTACCGGGGGGCGGGCCAGCCCGAGGTGACCAACGGCCTGGAACGCACCATCGACAACGCGGCCTGGGCCCTCGGACTCGATCCCCTGGAACTGCGACGGCGCAACCTGCTGGCCGCCGACGAGCTGGGGCGCCCCACCGCCACCAACCTCACCTACGACAGCGGCGACTATGCCGGGGCCCTGGCGCGGGCGGCCGAACTGGTCGGCTACCGCGACCTGCGGGAGCGCCAGCGTCAGCTCCGGGCGGCCGGGGGTCCGGTCGAGCTGGGCGTGGGCTTCGCCTGCTACGTGTCGGTGGTCGACGTGTCGCCCGAGCACGCCGAGGTGGGGGTCGACGACGACGGCACGATCCGGGTCCGGTGCGGCACGTTCAGCCACGGTCAGTCCCACGCCACCACGATCGGCGCCCTCGTGGCGACCGAGTTGGGTGTGGCCGCCGAGCAGGTGACCTACGCCGACGGCGACAGCGCCGCCATCCCCCGGGGCGGGGGTACGGGGGGATCCCGCAGCGCCCAGATGGCCGGGGGTGGGGCCGTGAGCGCGGCCCGACTGGTGCTGGAGCGGGCCCGGCTGCTGGCCGCCTCCGTGCTCGAGGCCAGCCCCGACGACCTGGTGGTTATGCCGGCCGCCGGTGGTCGACCGGCCGGGATCGGCGTGGCCGGCGTGCCGACGTCGGTGGTCGCCTGGCCCCGGCTGGCCGCGGCGGCCCGGGCCGAGGGCCGGGCGTTGACCGAGGCGCTCGACCATCAGGGCGGCGGGGCCAGCCATCCGTCGGGGACCCACGCCTCGGTGGTGGAGGTCGACACCGAGACGGGCCGGGTCCGACTGGTGGCCCACGTCACGGTCGACGACTGCGGCACCGTGCTCAACGCAGCGGTGGTCGAGGGTCAGCAGCACGGAGGGGCCGCCGCCGGGATCGGCCAGGCCCTGTTCGAGTCGTTCGTCTACGACGCCGACGGCAACCCCCGGACGGTCACCTTCGCCGACTATCTCCTGGCCTCGGCGGCCGACCTGCCGGCGTTCCGCACCGCGACCATGGACATTCCGAGTCCCACCTCGATCACGGGGGCCAAGGGCATCGGGGAGAACGGGGCCATCGCCTCGCCAACGGCGGTGCAGAACGCCGTGGTCGACGCCCTCCGACCCTACGGCGTGACCCACATTGACCTCCCGCTCACCCCCGAACGGGTGTGGCGGGCCGTGGCCGAGCAGCGCGGCCAGCCCAGGGCCGGCCGCCCCTAGCGCCAGCAGGCTCAGGCGGCGGTGTCGGGCCGCCGTGACGGTCTGGCCGAACGCAGGCGACATCGGTGCGCCGCCCGAGGCCCTCGTTTCAGGCCGCGGCTTCAGGCCGCCGTGACCGGCTGGCGGATGATGGTCCGCAGCTTGGCGGGGTCGGTCTTGCGGGCATCGGAGAGGTAGATCTCGTGGTGTTTGCCGGCCAGGGCGTGGCCCTGGTCGGCGATGAAGTGGTGCAGCGTCTCGATGTCGGCGGCCTCGTCGGCGTAGGGGCCGATATGGAGGATCTGGGCCGCGGCGCCCTCGGCGAACGTCTCGAACCTGACCTTCGAGCCGGCCGCCAGCGCCTTGCGATCGGTGACCGTGGCGATGACGTCGGCGGTGTCGAGGCCGGTCACGGCGTCGGGGAGGCAGATCATCATCGTCCACAGCCAGTTCGACTTGTCGTGCGGGTCGAAGTCGGCCATGTCGGGCACCCACCAGAGCCCCTCGAGGGGCATCACCACGTAGGCGGCGCCGGTGGCGGCCTTCACCGCGGCCCGGAGGCCGTAGGCCATGGGGTAGAGGGCCCGGATGGCGTCGACGTACCGCCCGAAACCCTACCTCCCTGCGGTCGACCGAAACTCCCGTGACGGTGGGCGCCGCAACCGACGTTGTGCGCCACGAGCGCAGGCGATCTTGGGGCGCCCGCCGGAGGCGGTGAAGACGAAACAGCCCCGAGGTGGTGAGCCCCGACGTGGGCCACACGATGAAGGTCATCGACCTGGCCCACCACGTGATCGCCACCCACCGCCCCGGCAGCCCGACCGAGGTGACGGGCCTCCCGTCTGCCCCACTTGAGCGTTGTGCTGTCGGTGCTGTCCACCGGGGCATCGGCCGCCGCCTCCTGCGATGCGTGTGCGACGAGCAACAAGCACGCTCATTCACCACAATGAACCAGGAACAAAGAGGCTGCTAAAGCCAAATGAAAAGTCAAATGAAATAGGACGGATAACGTTGCCTTGGGCGCGCCGACAACCTAATGTCCCCGTGCGGGTGGTACTGAGGAGAGCAGGATGATGCCGTGAGGCACGTACAGAGCTGCGATCTCGTGGATCGGCGGAGAGTCACCGGCGGAAGCGGTTCGTCTAGACGCTCGGTGACCCTATGACGGTCACCGAGGGTGCCCGACGCACCCACCGTCCCGTGGTGGCACCGGCCGTGGCCGATCTCGATCCGCCCGACGTCATCGACGAACCGATCGACGATCACCGCCGCACCAACCCGCTCGTGGCCTTCGCTCATTGGGTGGCCGACCAGCCCCGCTATTTCCCCTTCAGCGCCGACCTGTTGGGGTGGCCGGTGGGCCTGGGGCTCGGGGCCGCGTTGAACCTCCGGGGTGAGCTGGGGGCGGTGTCGTTCGAGCTGTTGGGCCTCATGGTGGTGGCCGTCACCACCCACGCCCTGCTGGGGCTGGCCGCCGCCCTCTACCGGGGCCGGCACCGCATCGCCTCCCGTGACGAGGTCCTGGGTCTGGTCACGGTGTGGGCGGGAGCGTCGTCGCTGCTGTTGTTCGTGTCGGCCCTAACCCACCTCGTCGGCGGTCAGCTGGCCACGTCGGCCCTGCTGGCCGGGTGCCTGTGCACCCTGACCCTGCTGGTGGGGGAGCGGGTGCTGTGGCGCCGCTGCTGCGATGTGGGGCCCCGCAACCTGGGGGTCCGGCCCACGATCGTGTTCGGGGCCGGCCCCGACGCCCGCCTCGTGGTGCGGGCCATGGCCCGCGATCCCCGCAGCGACGTGTTCCCCGTGGCCGTGCTCGACGACAACCCCCGCCTCCAGGGCCGCCTCATCGAGGGCGTGCCGGTGCTGGGGGGCCGCTACCACCTCCTCGACGCCGTCGACCAGACCAGGGCCGAGGTGCTGGTGGTGGCCGACCCGGGGGCCAGCTCGTCCCTCATCGCCGACCTCGAGGTCAAGGCCGTCGAGGCCGGCCTCGAGCTGCGGGTCATGCCCCCACCCCGGGAGCTGTCGGGCCCGGTGACGGTGGCCGACCTGCGCCGGCCCACGATCGACGACCTGTTCGCCCGAGACCCGATGACGGTCGACACCGAGCTCATCGGTGCCGCCCTGCGGGGCCGCCGGGTGCTGATCACCGGCGCCGCCGGGGTGGTGGGGGCGGAGCTGGCGGCCCAGGTGGCGGCCTTCGACCCGGCCGCCCTGGTGCTCGTCGACCACGACGAGAACGCCCTCCGAGAGCTGACCATGGGCCCCGACCACCGCATCGGGTCGGAGGCCTGGCCAGTGTTGGTGGCCGACGTGCGGGATCGGGAACGGGTCGACGAGGTGCTGGCCCGCCACCGGCCCGAGGTGGTGTTCCACGCCGCCGCCCTCATCCACCTGCCCCTGTTGGAGCAGCAGCCGGGCGAGGCGGTGAAGACCAACACCCTGGGCACCAAGAACCTCCTCGACGCTGCGGTGCGGGAGGGGGTGGAGCGGTTCGTCCACCTGTCGACCGACAAGGCCGCCGACCCGACGTCGGTGCTGGGGGCCACGGCCCTGGCGGCCGAGAAGCTGACGGCCCTGGCGGCGGCCGAGACCGGGCGGGCCTATGTGTCGATCCGGTTCGGCAACGTGTTCGCCAGCCGGGGTGGGGTGGTGGCCACGTTCTGCGATCAGGTGGCCCGGGGTGGGCCGGTGACGGTCACCCACCCCGATGCCGTCCGCTACTTCGCCGCCACCGTCGACGTGGCGGAGCTGGTGCTGCAGGCCGGGGCGGTGGGCGAGGCCGGCGAGGTGCTGCTGTTGGATCTCGGCCACCCGGTCCGCATCGCCGACCTGGCGGCCCGCGTGGTGGCCACCGTGCGGCCCGGCACCCCCATCGAGGTGGTGGGCCTACGGCCGGGTGAGAAGCTCCACGAGACGCTCCTCAGCGCCGACGAGGCCGGCACGGCCCGCAGCCACCCCCGCATCGTCCACACCACAGCGGAGCTGTCGGATCCCTACGTGAGCCTGGCCACCGCCACCCACATCGACATCAGCGACCTCCGCCACCTCCTGGGCGCCGGCCGTCCACTGCGCCTCGTGGGCGCCACCCGCAACACCGGCGCCTGAGCCCGGCCCACCCGAGCACCGCTCAGGCCTGGCGGGCCACGCGATGTCCGGCGGCTCGATACCTGTCAGCGGCGGCTGACGTCTTGTCGCCGAGGCGCTCGAGGCCGGCCTCCCACTCCTCGTCGCCGATCGCATCGCGGCCCGACTGATGGGATGGCGTGCCGCCGTCGACGTTGGCCCCGCTCCTGGCCACCGCCACCCACACCAACAGCAGCGACCTCCGCCAGCTCCTGGGCGCCGGCTGCCCCCTGCGCCTCGTTGGCGCCTCCCGCAACACCGGCGCCTGAGTCCCGGCCACCCTGCGCCCCCGATCAAGGGGCTGCACGGCCCGACCGGCCATCGGTCGGCGGTCGGACACTCCCGGGGTCGGCCAGCGGATACAGCGCAAACCGACATGCTTGGACAAGCGAACTCACGCATGTCCATTTGGCTTTATGGAGCCGCACCTTGGTGAGCTGATTTGACCATAACAAACCGTCAATGGTCGTTGCCTTGTTCGGTGGAACAGCCGTACAGTCGCCAATGCGGGTGGTCCAATGGAAGCAGGATGGTTCCGTGGAGCACGCAGGGCACGACTTGCCCGTGGGGCAGAGTCGGCACGCGGGGATGGATCTCGTCCCTCATTTCGACGATCAACGAACGGCGGTTTGACCATGACGGGAGGGCAAGAGGCGTTTCTCGACGAGGAGCTTCTCGTGGGCGGTATGTCTGGGGAGCTGCAGGCTGCGAGCGTGCCACGGGCGGGCGAGGACCGGACCGAGCCGACACTGACGAGCGGCCCACGGAGCGCCGTGGTCGACTTTCTCGACTGGATCTACAACCAACCGAAGTACTTCCCGTTCACCGTCGATCTGATGGTGTGGCCGGTGGGGCTCGTCGTCGGGGCACTCTTGAAGCTGGTCTTCGATGTGGGGGCGGCCGCCACCGAGCTGCTCGGCCTCATCACGCTGGCGGTGGTGGTCCACGCCGTGCTGGGCTTTGCCACCGGGCTCTACCGGGGCCGGTGGCGGGTGGCGTCGTTCACGGAGGCGTCGACGGTGGGGGTGGCGTGGGCCGGAACGTCGTTGGTGCTGGCCGGCACCGCCTTCTACACCCGGTTGACGCTGGATAGTGGGCTCCCGACGTCGGCCGTCATCTCCGGCTGCCTCGCCTCCCTCGTGATCCTCATGAGCGAGCGGGTGGTGTGGCGCCGCTACTGGGAGACCAATCTCCGGCCCGATCCCGAGCACTGCCAGAACACGATCGTGTTCGGTGCCGGCGAGGGCGGGTCGCAGATCATCCGGGCCATGCTGCTGGATCCCGACAGCGGGTACTACCCCGTGGCGTTGCTCGACGATGATCCGAAGAAGCGCAATCGTGAGATCGAGGGGGTGCGGGTGCGGGGCACCCGCTACGACCTCCCGGAGACGGCGGAGGCCACCGACGCCCAGATCCTCCTGGTGGCGGTGACGCACGCCAACTCCGATATGATCGCCGATCTGGCGGAGCGGGCTGCTGCCGCCGGCCTCGAGCTGCGGGTCCTGCCGCCGGCGTCGGAGCTGGTGGGCCGGATGACGTTGGCCGATGTCCGTCCTCCCACGGTCGATGATCTCCTGGGTCGTGACCCGGTGGAGATCGATCTGGAGCAGGTCGCCAGCTACATCCGGGGCCGCCGGGTGCTGGTCACCGGGGCCGGGGGTTCGATCGGGTCGGAGCTGTCGAAGCAGATCCAGGGTTTCGGCCCCGCCGAGCTGTTCCTCCTCGACCGTGACGAGAACGCCCTCCACGGGGTGCAGCTCGAGCTTGAGGGTCGGGCCCTGCTCGATTCCGACCTGCTGGTCGTGGCCGACATCCGTGACCGAGACCGGATGTTCGAGATCTTCGACCGGTGCCGGCCGGAGGTGGTCTTCCACGCCGCCGCCCTGAAGCATCTGACGCTGCTCGAGAACCATCCGGGCGAGGGGGTGAAGACCAACACGTTCGGCACCAAGAACCTCCTCGATGCCGCCGTGCGGGTAGGGGTCGATCGCTTCGTCAACGTGTCGACCGACAAAGCCGCCGATCCCACGTCGGTGCTGGGGGCCACGAA
>JBHJNQ010000004.1:0-146091 GCA_050330635.1 Acidimicrobiales bacterium
AACTTCACCGACGCCATCGACGCCCACGCCGACTACATCGTGTGGATGCTGTCGACCCTGCGCGACGAGGGCCACGACATCGTCGACATCAAACCCGAACCCGAAGCCGACTACGCCGAACACTGCCGCCAGGCCGACATCATGTCGGCCCCCCTGCGGGACTGCCTCTCGTACTACAACGGCCACGGCGACGCCGAGCCCGGCAGCCTCGCCTACTACGGGGGCGGTCGGTGGCACAAGTACCGCATCGCCGCCCAGGAGACCCTCGAGCCGTACGCCTTCGGCCACGTCGGCGTCACGGTCTGAACGCGAAGTAGGGTCGTCAGGCATGGACGTCGGTGTGGCCTCACTGGGCGACCTGCTGCCCAATCCGGCGACGGGACGTTGCCCCGACGATGCCCAACGACACCGCTCGATCGTCGAGCAGGCCGTACTGTCGGAATCGGTCGGCTTCGACGCCGTCCATCTCGGTGAACACCACGGGAGCGGCTACCAGCTGAGTGCGCCGGCCGTGGTGCTGGCCGCCATCGGCGAGCGTACCACCACCCTCAAACTGTCGACCGGGGTGACGCTGGTGGCGAACCTCGATCCGGTACGGGTGGCCGAGGACTACGCGACCGTCGACTGCCTCTCCGGCGGTCGAGCCGAGATCGTGGCCGGCAGGGGGAGTCTGTTCGCCCGCACCTTCGAGTACCTGGGCCAGAAGCCGGAACAGAGCCGAGCTCTCTACAACGAACACGTGGAACTGCTCATCAGGCTTCTCAACGAGGAGAACGTTGCTCACGCCGGCCCACTGCGCGCACCACTGGAGGGCTTCACCAGTCGTCCCCGGCCGGCTCACTCGATGCGGCTGTGGCTGGGCGGCGGCCTCAATGCGGAGACACCGACCCTGGCCGGCCGCCTCGGCCTGCCGCTCATGCTGCCGAGCGTGTTCGCTCCCCCCGACGGTTTTGCCCGCCAGGTCGATGCCTATGTGGAGGCCTACGAGGCAGCGGGCCGCGAGGGTCGCCCTAGCCTGGGGGCCATCTGCCACTGCCATGTGGCCGACACCACCTCGGAAGCCCGCCGCCGCTTCGAGCCCTACTACCGCCAGTACTGGGGATGGGTGCAGGACCTCATCGCCGATTACACCCCCAAGGCCCGTCGCCTTCCGTTCGATTACGACGAGATGCTCGCCGGCCCGGCGCTCTGTGGCAGTCCCGAGGAGGTGATCGACCGGGTGGGGGAGTGGCGAGACGCCCTACCCCTGGAGCTCGATCGGTTCGCCTTCATGTTCGACCTGGGCGGCATGCCCGACGAGCTCGTCATGGACAACATCTCCCGGTTCGGGACGGAGGTGGTTCCCCACATCCGCTGAGTGCGCACGTCGGCCCGATCGAGATGTTGCGGGTGCCTCAGCGTCGTTGTCGGCAGGTAGTCAGGAACGCACGTCGTCGACCGGGCCGTAGGGGGCGGGGGGTGGGGGCGCCGGTCGTTCGCTGGGGATGACGAGCCAGGCGAGCAGGTAGGCGATCACCTGGGGTCCGGGGAGGACGATCGACAGGACGAAGGCGAGACGGACGATGGTGCGGTCGATGCCGAGCCAGTCGGCGATCCCGGCGGCGACACCGCCCAGCTTACGATCGTCGAGAGGTCGGACGAGGGGACGGGAGGCCATGATCCGACATTAGATCGGGGCCGGTTCCCCGTGTCGTCGGGCCAGCGCTGCAAGCCACGGCGCCACCTCGCCCATCCAGCCGTGCCGGCCACCCCGGCTCTCCACCAGCGCCGGGGTCCAGCTGGCCATGGCCGCCACCATGCGGGCCGCCACCGCCGGGTGGACGGCGACGGCGACCGCCGGGGCCAGCTGAATCCTTATGGTGAACAGCACCGCCCCCGTCCGGGGCAGGCGGCGCAGCGTCTGGAGCTCGCTGCGCAGCCACAGATGGGCCGGGTCGAACCGCTCGGGCCGTCGCAACACCCTGCGGTCGGGGACGAACAGCAGGGGGTCGGCGGTGAAGCTCCAGTTGCGGCGACTCACGATCCGGCCGGGGGCCAGCCGGTCGAAGAAGCGCGACACCTTGGGGGCCAGCGTCTCCTCGTAGTGGGGGACCGGACCGTGGATCACGTCGACCGGGTGACCGATCTTGTCGCCCAGGCGCCAGTAGGTGGGGAAGCACAGCAGGGCCGCCGTCAGCCGCCACTCCTCGTCGTGGCGCTCCATCACGCAGAGATCGTCGTGGACGGCGAGGCCGGCCCGGGCCAGGGGGTGGTCGATGCCGTCGTCCCACTGGTCGAGGGCGTCGGGGTGGTGGCGGTCGAGCCAGGCCTGCACGGTGCCCGCCACCTCGGTCGACGCCGCCTCGCTCCCGTCGAGGGCGGCGAACACCTCCGCCCGGGCCTCGTCGTGAAGGCGTCGCCGGAGGGCCATCTCGCTTCCGTAGGCGTCGTCGAAGCGGAGCCACCGGTCCTCGTCGACCCCCCGGGTGGCCATCCGCTGATGGGGTTCGCCGGCGTGCACGGCGATCTGGTCGAGCTCACCGATCCAGTCCGACGGCAGGCGGCGGTAGCGGTCGACGTCGATGGGGTAGGCGTAGGGATCCACCGTCATGGCCCTCGCCATGCTACGTGATCGGTCGGCGACGAGTGGGGCGAGGCCCGCGTGATCGACCGGCGACGGGGCACGAGACCGCCGGTGAACCGGCGATGACCCTGCCCCGATGGTTGGCTGCGATCACGCCGGGTAGGTCGGCGCCACCATCTCACGGAGCATCGCCATGGTCGAACTTCCCACCTCCTCAGCGCCGACGAGGGTGCCCCAGAAGATCGACTCCGCCGTCGACGACGACACGGTCGAGGCTGCGGGCCGGGCCGGCCTCACCGCCCGCGGCGTCATCCATCTGATCAGCGCCCTCCTCACGGGACGCATCGCCCTTCTCGGCTCGTCGGAGGAGGGCCCCGGCAAGATCGGCGCTCTCCGCACCGTGGCCGACCAGCCGTTCGGCAAGGTCATGTTGTCGATCGTCGCCCTCGGCCTCGCCGGCTACGCCTTCTGGCGGTTCATGAGCGCCATCACCTACAGCGGCGGCGCTGACGAGGGCGCCCTGAAGGTATGGGCCAAGCGACTGAGTTACGTCGGCCGCGGCATCGTCTACGGCGTGGCCCTCGTCACCGCGCTTTCGCTCATCTTCGGAGTCGGCAGCGCCGGCAGTGGTAGCGGCGACGGGCAGTCGGTACAGGGACTGTTCGCCCTTCCCCTCGGCCGGTGGATCGTGCTCGCCATCGGGCTCGGATTCCTCGCCGCCGCTGGCCACAACCTCTACCGAGCCCTGGCCGACGACGTGTCGGAGAACTGGAGCCACGAGCTGCGGGGCCGGAACCTCGGGCTGGCCAACGGCGTCGCCGCCGTCGGCCTGGCGGGCCACATGGCGGTGTTCGCCCTGGTCGGCTTCTTCATCACCAAGGCCGCCGTCGAGTACGACCCGAACGAGCCCCAGAGCCTCGACCAGGCGGTCCGTGAGCTCGTCGACGCCCCCGCCGGCACGTGGATCCTCGCTCTGGTCGCCGTCGGTATGGTCGCCTACGCCGGCTTCAGCTTCATCGAGGCCCGGTACCGCCGGGTAGTGGAGGGATGACCGGCCCGCTCGGAGGCCGTCGGACCCGCCGGGCCGGCCTTCGGGCCGGCCTCGCCGCAGGGACCGTGGCCTCCGCCCTCGGCCTCGTCGACGCCGCCGCCGGCGTCCTCCGACCCCGACCCGCCCGGGGTTCGACGTCCGGACCGGATCGGCAAGTGGCCGGCCGCGGTGCGAGCGCTCGCCAGCGTGCTGCTCGACGGGCGACCGTCGACCGTGCTGGTCGACCAGATCCCGACCCCGATCTGGATGATCTTCGTCGGCAACTGCGCCCACGACCCGCCCGGCTTCGCCCCCGCCACCCGGACCCGGCTCGACGACGGCTACTTCGACGTCCGCCTCGTCGACGGCAACCAGCCGGCAGCCCGGCTCCGCCTCCTGTTGGCCGTGCGCACCGGCCAGCTCAGCCGTTCGCCGGTCTACCAGCGTCGTCTGGTCACCGAGCTGGAGGTCGCCACGGGAGAGTGGACGACGACGCTAACCGCCGACGGGGAGACCTTCCCCGGACGGGGGCGGTTCGTGATCACCAAGCACCCCAAACCTCTCCTCGTCCATGTCCCCCAGCGTTGACCCCCGTCTCGTTCCCCTTCCTGCGCCTCGCCGCCGCCGTTGCCATCTACGCCCTCGGCCTCGCCCTGTTCGTCGTGCTCCGCCTCGACCCGGTGGCCCGGGTCGACCGCAAGGTGACGTTCGACCTTCAGCGGTGGGCCCTCGACCGGCCCCCGACGGCCACCATGGCATGACGGTGACCCCGATCCCCGAAGGTGGCGAGTTCTGTGTCGTGTGCCGCAAGCGCTGATCGGGCCCGGTAGGGTCGGAGCGATCCCCCGGCCCGACCGCTGCTGACGGCGGCCCGGCCCGGCGCCATCGGCACCGGGCTCGACCACCGGCCCGCCGGCCGACCCGGCCCCCAAACGACTTCCCCCGTCGACGACGAACGAGCGGCATCGGACCGCTCCGGGGAGGTGCCATGTGGTGTGTGTGGACGGTCAAGGGAGGTGGCGGGTGCACGGTGACGGCGGTCGCCCTCGCCCGGTTGTGGGCCGAGCGCGACCCGACCCTTCTCGTCGACCTGGCCGGTGAGGTCGAGCTGGTGCTCGGGTCGGCCCCGGCGTCCGCCGGCGTGGCCCAGTGGTTGGCGGCCGAACGCCCACCGCCCGACGCCCTCAGCCGGCTGGAACGACCGGCCGGTCCGGGGCTCTCGCTGCTCCCCGCCGGGGATAGGCGGCTGGGGGCGACGGAGACACCGGCGGACGATCGGCGGGGCAACGAACGACGGCGCCTCCTGGCCCATCTCCTGGCCGCCGACGACCGAACGGTGGTGGTCGACGTCGGTGCCGCCCCCAACCGGTGGGCCGCCCTCGTCGACCTCGCCGCCCCCTCGCTGCTGGTGACCCGACCGTGCTACCTGGCCCTGTCGGCTGCTACCGGGCACCGCCGGCCCGACGGGATCGTCGTCGTCCGGGAACGGGGCCGGGCCCTGGGCGACGCCGACATAGCCGCCGCCATCGGCGCACCGGTCGTGGCCACCATCCCCCACGATCCGGCGGTGGCTCGCGCCGTCGACGCCGGGCTCCTCGGCACCCGCCTACCCCGGCCGCTGCGTCACCTCGAGCCCCTGGTGGCCGTCGGGTGTACCCCGTGAGCGCCGACGCTTCGTGGCTGACCGATCGTCTCGTCGACGCCCTCGTCGGCCGTTCGGTCCGCTCGACCACGGAGCTGGTCGCCCTCGCCCGGCGGGCCGACCCCCTCCTCGACCTGGGGACGGTCACCGCCACCGTCGAGCGGGTCGCCAGCTGGGCCGACGGCGGCCTCGGGCCGCTCACCCCGTTCCTCGATGACGACCGGGTGTCGGAGATCATGATCAACGGTCCGGGCCCGATCTGGATCGACGACGGCTCGTCCGTGGTGGAGACGGAGGTCGAGCTCACCGCCGCCGATCTCGACCTCCTGGTCGAGCGGATCGTCGACCCTCTCGGGCTCCGGGTCGACGTCACCAACCCGGTGGTCGACGCCCGACTGGCCGACGGCGCCCGGGTCAACATCGTCATCCCACCTCTCGCCGTCGACGGCCCCACCGTCACCGTCCGCCGATTCCCCCACCAGCCGCCGGGCCTCGAGGCCTTCGGCCCCCCGTCGTTGGTCGACCTCCTCACCGGCCTCGCCGCCGACGGGGCCAACACCCTCGTCGTGGGGCCCACGGCGGCCGGCAAGACGACCCTGGTCGGTGCCCTGGCCGGCGCCTTCGGCCGGGACGAGCGGGTCGTGACCATCGAGGACACGGCCGAGCTCCGCCTCCCCGGCCGCCACGTGGTCCGGCTCGAGGCCCGGCCGGCCAACAGCGAAGGGGTGGGGGCCGTCGGTCTCCGGGCACTGGTGGCAACCGCCCTCCGCATGCGGCCCGACCGCCTCGTCATCGGCGAGGTCCGGGGACCGGAGGCCCTCGACCTCGTTCTCGCCCTGGGCGCGGGGCACCGGGGCTCGATCGCCACCTGCCACGGGCCCGACGCCGCCGGCGGTCTGCGCCGCTTGGAGGCCCTCGCCCTCCTGGCCCCCGGGGCCTCCCCGTCGGCCGTGCGGGCCCTGGTGGCCACGGCCATCGACGTGATCGTGGTGGTCGCCCGCTGGGGGTCCCGCCGCCTCGTCACCGATGTGGCCGCCGTCGACGACGCCGGCGGCGCCGCTCCACCACGTCTTCGCCCCTTGTGGTCGACGGCGGAATCGAGGGCGACGTGAGCGGTCCACCGGGTTTTGCGTCGCCCCGCTGGCGGCGGCGGCCCTCGGTCCCGGTGCTGGCGGCGATCGGCGTGGTGGCGGCGGGGGTGGCGGCAGGGAGCCCGACCCTCGTCGTCGCCGGTCCACTGGCGGTGGCGGCCGACGTCCACCGCCGCCACCTGGCCCACCGCCGCCGCCGGGCGGAGGCGCTGGCCGACGCCGTGCCCGCCCTGGTCGACGAGCTCCTGCAACGACTCCGGGGTGGGGCCTCGCTCGCCGGCTCGATCCACGCCGCCCTGAGTGCCGATCGGGTCGACGGGGAGGGCGCCACCGCCCTCCGCCGTCGGCTTGCTCCCGTCTCGGCCGGGCTGGCGGCGGGTCTGGGGCTGGCGGCGTCGCTGGGCCGGGTCGACGGGGCGGTGGGAGTGGGCGAGGTCGACGGGATCGGCCTCACCGTGCAGACATTGCGGGTGCTGGTGCTGCGGGGCGGGCCCGCCGTGCCGTCGCTGGAGCGGCTCGACGACACGCTGCGGTCGTCGCGCGCCGTCGAGCTCGAGGCCAGGGCCCAGGCGGCACAGGCCACGGCATCGTCGGCCGCGCTCGCCGTCCTCCCTGCCCTGTTCGCCGCCGGCCTGGCCGCCCTCGATCACCGGGTGGCCCGGTTCTACGCCTTCGAGCCGCTGGGGGCAGCGTGCGTCGTCGCCGCCGCCGCCCTCTCCTACGGCGGGTGGTGGTGGATGCAGCACCTCGTCGATCGGCCGTGATGCCGGCGCCCCCCGGCCCGTGGCGCCCCGGTCCGACCGGTCCGGTCGGTGCCGACCCGTTGCGCTCGCCCGCCATTCCTCCGACCCGGTCGACGGCGACCGCCCTGCTCGTCACGGTGGCGACCGTCGTGGCCCCGCTGCCCCTCGTCGTGGCCCTGATCGCCCTCGCCGCCGTCTCGGCGGTCACGGCGAGGCGCCGGGCGGAGGCGGCCCGCCGGTGCTCGGAGCTCGACGCCCTGCCCCGGGCCCTCGACCTGTGCGCCGTCGTCCTGGGGGCCGGTGGCTCGGTACGCGACTGCGTCGAGGCTCTGGCCCGCCACGGCCCGCCGGTGGTGACGGAGGCAGCCTCCGCCGCTCTCGAACGGGGCGCCGCCGGGCGCCGCCTCGACCAGGTGCTGCGCCACCTCCAGGCCGCCCTCGGTCCCCGGTTCCAGCCCCTCACCGGAGCGCTGCTGCTCGGTCACGAACGGGGCGGCTCCCTGGCCGTGCTGCTCGGCCGGCTGGCCGTCGAGGCGTCGTCGGCCCGGCGGAGGGCCGGCGAGATCCGGGCCCGGCGCCTCCCCGTCGTCCTCCTCGTGCCCCTGGTCGTGTGCTGCCTCCCGGCCGTCCTCATCGGGGCTGTCGTGCCCCTGGCCATCGTCGCCCTCCGTCAGCTCTCGCTGTGACCGGGCGTCCCCCCACCGAAGACCATCCACCAGTGAAGGACAACCGACATGACCTCGATCCACCACCCCCACGACCGGGCCCTCCCCGTGCCATCCGCCGACGGCGGCCGTGCCGCCCCGGCCCGTGGGCCTCACCGTGACCCCGGGTCGCCGGAGGGTGCGCCGCCCCACCGTCCCGACCGTCGGCGATCGGAGCGGGGCCAGGCCACCGCCGAGTACGCCCTCGTGATGCTGGCCGCCGCCGCCCTGGCCGGCCTTCTCCTGGCCTGGGCTGCCGGCACGGGCGGCATCACCCGGCTGTTCGACGCGGTGATGGGCCAGCTCATCGACCAGGTCGGGTGACCGCACCCGGGCCCGAGCCCCACGACCGGGACCGGGACCGGACCGGCGAGCGGGGCCAGGCCACCGTCGAGGTGGTCCTGGTCCTGCCCGTGGTCGTGGCCATGGTGCTGGTGGTGCTCCAGGTCGGGCTCGTGGCCCGTGACCGGATCGTGCTCATCAACGCCGCCCGCGAGGGGGCCCGGGCGTTCGCCGTCACCGCCGACGAGGGGGCCGCCGTCGAGGCCGCCCGCCGGGCCGGTCCCCCGGCCGTCGATCGCCTGACGGTCACGGTGACCGGCGGTCAGGACCCCGGCGATCGGGCCACGGTGACGGTGACCTACCTGGTCCCGACCCGGATCCCGCTCGCCGGGGCCCTCCTCCCCGACGTCGCCCTGGAGGCCTCGGCCACCATGCGGGTCGAGTGACGGCGGTCCACGGTCGTTGCCGGTCGCCCCTGAGCCTCGGGTCAGCAGCGCCATGTGGTTCGAAGCAACGACATAAGGAGCTGGCATCGTCGTGGTCGGCATCGCCGTCCACGGTGCCCCGGCGACCCGGCCCGCGTCCTCTTCCTCGTCATGCTCGTGACGGCGATCGTGGGCCTCGAGGCGACCAGCGGCCACTGAAGGATCGACTATTCCGAACGCAGCGTCCTCGACGTGCGCGACACTTGCCCGATGGCGTCGACCGAGCCGTCGAACTTCTACACCGGGATCGTCGCCGACCTCTACGCACCGCTGAAGGGCGAGACCTTTCCCGCTGAGCCCTATGCCCGCTTCATCGCACGGTGGGGCGAACCAGCACTGGAGCTGGCGTGCGGCGACGGTGAACCACTGCTCGAGCTCTGCCGATCCGGACTCGACGTGGCCGGACTCGACTCGTCGGCGGACATGATCGAGCGGTGTCGCCGACGAGCAGCCGAGCGTGGGGTCGACGTCACCTTGTACGTGGCGCGAATGGAGGAGATGGCTCTCGGTCGACGATTCCGGTCGATCTTCCTCGCCGGACCGTCGTTCAATCTCGTTCCCGACGACGATGCGGCTCGTGACGCCCTGGCCCGGATCGGCGACCACCTCGATCCCGACGGTGCGGCGCTGGTGCCGCTGTGGATCCCTCCGCCGACCCCAGCCGATGCGCTCGGCGTCGCTCGACGGCGGGTACTCGACGACGGCACCGTCATCGCCGTGACGCCGGTCGGCGAGGAGCGCGATGAGCTGCTCCGGTGCCGCCGAACCGTGCTCCGCTACGAGCGTTCGTCACCGGCCGGCGTCGAATCCGCCGAACGGGAGTGGCTCCTGCACTGGTACACGCCCGACGGCTTCACGGCCCTCGTCGAGTCGGCCGGCCTCAGGGTGCTCACCACCCGAGGCTCCGACGGCGGCCCCCTCCAACCCGGAGCCGACAGCTGGGCGGTGACGCTCGGGTCCGCCGACTGACCGAACAATCTGACCGGACCGTCCGGCGGCGCCATTGCCAGGGCTCGATTCTGTCGCACGTCTTGAGCCCGGGCGACCCCACGCCGCCAGCAGGCGCCTCCGACCCGCCCCAGAACACGCGCCGCCACGGCCCTTGTGACGACCAGGTCGCTGTCGACCAGCTCGCTCCGGCCAGTCCGGCTCGGCGTAGGGCGGGAGGAGGACCATCTCGAACGCCATGGCCGGAGGCTACGCGGCCGCTCTCCGGACCGGCGATGCGGGGCGGAGCGTTCAGAACGGCTCGTCGTCGCCCAGGGTGGTGCGGAGCAGGGCCAGGGCGGCCCACCGGTCGAGGGGCTCGTTGCCGTTGCCGCATTTGGGCGACTGGACGCACGACGGGCACCCGCTGGTGCAGGAGCACCGGTCGAGCACCTCGGCCGTCGCCGCCAGATGGCGGTCGGCGGCGGCGAAGGCCAGGTCGGCGACGCCAGCCCCACCGGGGTAGCCGTCGTAGATGAAGATCGAGGGCAGCCCGCTGTCGGGGGCGGCGGCGATCGACACCCCGCCGACGTCCCAGCGGTCGCAGATCGTGAACAGGGGCAGGATGCCGATGGCGGCGTGCTCGGCGGCGTGGAGGGCCCCGGGCAGGGCGTGGGGACGGATGCCGGACCGTCGGATCATGTCGGGCTGCCACTCGTACCAGATGGCGGTCGTGGTCAGCTCCTGGGGCGGCAGGTCGAGATCGTGGTGCCCGAGCACGTCGCGCGACCCCGACTGGCGTTCGGCGTAGCCGAGGACCGTGGTGGTGACCATGACCATGCCCAGGTGCAGGCGGGCCGACCCGACCTCCTTCGACCGGGCCCCGTCGATGACCTCGATGGCGATGTCGGAACGGGCCTGGGTCCACGTCGACCCGTCGGCCGGCTCGACCGTGGCGGCCCGGGCCGCCAGGTCGAGCTCGACGACCCGCCACGGCTGGCCCCGGTGGAGGTAGATGGCCCCGGGATGGACGAGGGCGGGGGCCCGGGCGTCCTCCACGGTGCCGATCAGGTTGTTGTCGTCGTCGACGATGCGGACCTCGCCCGAGGACGCCGAACGCAGGCCGATGCGATGGAAGGGCATGCCCCGACCGGCCCACACCGCCCGGGGGGTGCCGCGATGGTCGGGGCGGATGGCCAGCTCGTCGGCCAGAACCCCGAGGCGGACGCCGTCGTCGAGGTCGTGCCACCATCGCTCGTCGGTGGGTTGCAGCGGGGTCTCGTAGGCCGCGCACCCGAGGTGGGGGTCACGGATGTTGGGGTTCTCGACGTTGACCACGACCGGTTCCGGAGGGCGGGCGAAGAGGTCGTCGGGGTGGTTGACGAACCACTGGTCGAGCTGGTCCTCGCCCGCCACCAGCACCGACAACGACTCCCGGCCCGACCGCCCCGAGCGGCCGATCTGTTGCCACAGGGAGGCGATGGTACCGGGGAACCCGCACAGCACGGTGGCGTCGAGGCCGCTGATGTCGACCCCCAGCTCGAGGGCGCTGGTGGCCACCACCGCCCGCAGCGACCCGGAGGCCAGCTCGGCCTCGATCTCCCGCCGCTCGGCCGCCAGATACCCCGAACGGTAGGGGCGGACGGTGTCGGCCAGCTCCGGTGGCAGCGACCGGGCCACCCCCAGGGCGACGCGTTCGGTGAGGGCCCGGCTGGCGCAGAAGGCGATGACCCGCTGGCCGGAACGGACCAGCTCGGAGACGGTCCGGATCGTCTCGGTGGCCGGCGACTGGCGGATGCCCAGGTCGGGGTCGAGGAGGGCGGGCTGGACGACGGCGATGCGACGGGGGGCGCAGGGCGAGGCGTCGTCGGTGACCGCCGTCACCGGTTTGGCGCACAGCTCGGCGGCCAGGACGGCCGGGTCGCCGATCGTGGCCGAGGAGAAGGCGAAGGTGGGATCACCGCCGTAGCGGGCGCAGGCCCGGCGGAGCCGGCGGATCAGGTGGGCAACGTGGGTGCCGAAGACGCCGCGCAGCACGTGGAGCTCGTCGATCACCACATAGTCGAGCCGCTTGAGGAACGTGGCCCACTTGCCGTGGTGGGGAAGGAGACCGTGGTGCAGCATCTCCGGATTGGTGAGGATGACGTTGGCGTTGTTGCGGGCCCAGGTTCGCTCGTCGCGTGAGGCGTCGCCGTCGTAGGTGGCGGCGACGAGGCCGGGCACGCGCAGCTCTCCGAAGCTGCGCAGCTGGTCCTGGGCCAGGGCCTTGGTCGGATACAGCAGCAGCGACGTGCCGGATCGGAGGCCGCTGACGATCGACTCGGCGATCGGGAGCTGGTAGCACAGCGACTTTCCCGACGACGTCCCCGTCGACACGACCACCGAGTGGCCGTCGCGTAGCAGATCGGCGGCCTGGGCCTGGTGGCGCCACAGGCCCTCGGCTGGGAGGCAGTGCCCGATCGCCGGCGGGAGGGGGCGGGACAGGGTCTCGTGGACCGCGGGCCGGGCCGGGAGCCGCTCCACGTGGACCAGGCGCCCGTCGGCCTCCAGCGCCGACACGACAGCGTCGAGGCGGGAGCCGAGATCGTCGCGGGACGGCTCGGATGCGGTGGCGAGCGCCAGATCCACAACCCGAGGCTAGTCGCACCGACCGCCCCGACCGGACACGCGTTCGATTCGACGCCGTATCGGGGTCGGGCGGCGATGGCCCTTCGCCCCGGCTCGGTTGATCATCCATGACCTGGTGATGCAAACGCGTGTGCATACATTATGTAGACTCGATCGATGGGAACCACGACGATCCGAATCGACACCGACACCCATGCCCGCCTCGTCGCCCTGAGCCGAGCGACCGGGGCATCGCTCATCGAGACGGTACGCGATGCCACCGAGGCGCTCCGACGGCAACGCTTCGCCCATCAGGTGGCGGCCGAGCTCGCCGAGCTCCGGGCTGACCCTGAGGCGTGGCAGGCCTACCTCGCCGAGGCGGAGGAGACGTCGGTGCCCGATGGCGTCGGTTGATCAGCTCTGGCTGGTCGATTTCGGTGATACGTACCCCGGCGAACCTGCCGAACGCCGTCCGGCCTTGGTCGTCGGCCCGCCCGACACGTTCGGTCCATGGTTCCCGTTCGTGATCGTTGTCCCGCTCACCACCGCTCGGCGCGGCCTCTCGCTTCATATCGAAGTCGAAGCCGATGGCCAGTCCGGTCTCGGCGCCACGAGCTACGTCCAATGTGAGCTGATCGGGTCGGTCAACCGCAACCGGCTCACCCATCGCCTGGGTGTCATCGGGCCGGACATCAGCAGCCAGGTCAGGACGGTCCTGAGAACGCTGCTCAACCACTGACTCGACGTACCAGGGCCCGGGCCTGCCGTCGACGGCCCCCGGTGAGGGCTCCCGATGGTGCAGGTCGCTCGGAGGGTCGGATTCGTGGATCGGTTCGAGGAGGGCCGAGCAGTTCTGCCCACCCCCGCTCGGGCTCCAGGAGAGCCCCGCGATGCCGACAGAAGAGGCAATGGCCTCCGACCCCGACGCCCGTCGCCCCCCGGCCGGGCACGATGCCTCCCGATCGCTGCCCCTACCCGAACCGGGTCGGCGCCAGGCCGAGCGCTACGTCGCTGACCATCTTCGTCACCTGGTCGACACCAGCGGGGCCGGCACGTTCTCGTCGGCAGTGTTCCGGGGCGGGCAGGTGGCGGCCGACGCCGCCCTCGCCGCCCTCGACCTGACCGGCTACGCCGAGGCCGGCCGCCGCGCCTATCCCCAGCACCGTCGCCGCACGTCGGCCCTGTCGCCGTGGATCCGCCACGGCCTGCTGTCGCTAACCCGGGTGTGGGACCACGTCCATCGGCTCGAACCGTCGCCCCCGCCGGTCGACCTCGACGCCTTCGCCCACGCCCTGGCCTGGCAGGAGTTCGCCCGCCACCGCTACGCCCGTCGGGCCGCCGGCGTGGTCACCGTCGGGGGCTCGCCGCCGTCGTCACCCGACGCGGCCGCACGGGACGATCGCCGCCGCGGTCACCGCTCGAGTGACCGCTCGGGCGGCGGAATCGACGAGCGCGGTTCGGTGTGGGACCGCCGGCTCGGTTGCGTACAGATCACCCTCGACGAGCTCGAGGACGACGGCTGGCTGGTCGACGAGGGCCGTCGATGGCTGGCGTCGCAGTGGGCCGTCCGCCACGGACGGTCGCCGGCCGAGGGTGAGCGCCACTTCGTCACCCATCTCCTCGACGGCTCGAGGGCGGCCAACGGTCTGGCCTGGGAGCTGGTGACCGCTCCCGATCCGGCCGGTCGGTTCCGCTTCTCCCGTTGGGAGGTCGAGGCTCGGGCCGCTGGGCTGTGCGCTACGTGTGAGCTCGTCCACCGCTGCCCGATCGAGCGCCCGATCGAGGGCCTCGGTCCGGGTGAGGCGCCCCCGCCCGATCCGGGCTTCGTTCACGATGTCGCACCCGAGCGCACCGCCGGACCCCGGGAGGCCACCGCTACGGCCACCGGCCTCGGACCCGGCCTCGGACTCGGGCCCGGTCGTGGGGCCGCCGGGGCCGGCCAGGCCGAGGCGGTGTGGCTGACGGCGGAATCGCTCGGCGACGACGACCCTGCCCTCGTCGCCCACCCCGACCTTCCGGCCGTGTTCGTGTTCGACGAGCCGCTCCTGGCTCGTCTCCGGCTGTCGGCCAAGCGGTTCGTGTTCCTGGTCGAGACCCTGGCCGAGCTGGCGTGCCGCCGCCGGGTCGAAATCGTCCTGGGCGATCCCCGGGTCGCTCTCGCCCACCGGCCTCTGGCGGTGACCTTCACCCCGGTGCCCGGGTGGCGGCGTCATCGCCGGCATCTCGACGTGGCCTCGGTCCATCCGTGGCCCTGGCTGGTGTGGCCCGACGGTGGTGACGTGGCGTCGTTCGAGGGTTGGTGGCGCTCGGCCCTGCCCCACCTTCAAGCTGGAACACAAACGTCAACTGGCCGTAATGCCAGGGCCGCGAGGTAGCGTAGGGAGCGATGAACGAGGACGTCGGTGTCGCCAACGCAGGTTTGGTGGAGATCGAGATACCGAGCCGTGTCGACATGGTTGCGGTCGTCCGTATGGTCGTGGCCGCCGCCACCAACGCCGTCGACGCCATCCACGGCGACCGTCTCGACGACCTGCGTTGGGTGACCTCGGAGGCCACCACCAACGCCATCGAGGCCAACCTGGCCAACAACGACCATGGCCGGGTCGTGGTCCGGTGCGAGGTGGCCACCGGCCTGGTCCGCCTCGTCGTCAGCGATCAGGGGTCCGGCATGACGGAGTCGGTCGCCGTTCCCGACATCACCGACCCCGACCGCCTCCTCATCGAGGGGGCGTTCGGCCTCCCCCTGATGGAGCACCTGAGCAGCGCCCTCTCGTTCCAGTCGAACCTCCAGGGCACGACCGTGGAGATGGAGCTGCACCAGTGACACCGTCCCGCACGGTGGGTAGGGGTAGGAGCCGGGCCGGACGACAGTAGGCTTCGGCTCGTTCCGATGACGTCTGCGCCGGGGCCGGCCAGCGAGCCGGGCTCGGTCAGCGCGGTGGCGCCCCGGCTCCGCATCGCGGGTAAGAAGGTGATGAGCGTTGGCCGAGGGTTCTCTAGCCGTCCGTGAGGAAACGTGGAGCGGGGGCGACACGCGCTTCGCTCGGGTCGTGGCCCGTCCCATGGTCAAGTTCCTGGCCCAGGAGACAGCGTCCGGCGTTCTCCTCCTGGTGGCGACCGCCGCCGCCCTGGTGTGGCGCAACGGCCCGTGGGGTGAGACCTACCACGCCTTCTGGGACACCCACCTCGCCCTGTCCATCGGCTCGCACCAGCTGCTCGACCTGTCGTTGCACGGCTGGGTCAACGACGCCCTCATGGCCCTGTTCTTCTTCGTCGTCGGGATGGAGATCAAGTCGGAGCTGGTCGCCGGCGACCTCGCCGATCGCCGCGTCGCCGCCCTTCCCGCCTTCGGAGCCCTCGGGGGTATGGTCGTCCCCGCCCTGCTGTTCCTGGGCTTCAACTACGGTACCGACTCCAGCACCGGGTGGGGTATACCCATGGCAACCGACATCGCCTTCGCCGTCGGTGTCCTCGCCATCTTCGGGCCCCGCGTGCCCCAGCGTCTGCGGCTGTTCCTGCTGACGCTGGCGATCGTCGACGACATCGGCGCTATCCTCGTCATCGCCATCTTCTACACGACGGCCATCAGCTTCGGCTGGTTGGCCATCGCCGGCGGTCTCATCGTCGTCATCGTGGCCCTCCGACCCCTGCGGGTCTGGTACCAGCCGGTCTATGTCCTGCTCGGCACCGGTGTCTGGTTCGCCATGCACGAGTCGGGCGTGCACGCCACCATCGCCGGCGTGGTCCTCGGGCTCCTCGCCCCGGCCAGGCCGCTGCTCGGACAACGCGCCTTCGAGCACGTCGAGGACATCCTGGCCGGCGACACGGCCGATCCGGCGGCCGTGCGCGACGCCAGCTTCAGGATCCGCGAGATGGTGCCCGTCACCGGTCGGCTCACCGCCCTGCTGAGCCCGTGGACCAGCTTCCTCATCATCCCCACCTTCGCCCTGGCCAACGCCGGGGTGCAGCTGAGTGGCGACGCAGCGTCGGGCGCCCTCACCTCCCGGGTGACCTGGGGGGTGGTGGTCGGCCTCGTGATCGGCAAGCCGGTCGGCATCTATCTCTTCTCCACCGCCGCCATCCGGGCCAACGTGGCCACCCTCCCCGAGGGCCTGCGCCCCGCCCACCTGCTGGGGGCCGGAGCGGTCGCCGGGATCGGTTTCACGGTGGCGCTGTTCATCTCCACCCTGGCCTTCGACGATCCACGCTTCACCGAGGAGTCGATCATCGGCATCCTCATGGCGTCGGTACTGGCAACGTTCCTCGGTTGGTTCGTGCTCCGCTCGATCGACCGGGGGCGCCCCGCCGAGGCCGACGAGGGGGTGCTGGTCGGGACCTGACCTGCCCATTCACCCCCTCGGATCCCACGACAACTCGGTGTCATCGGTAACCCGATTGCAAAACTTCCGGCCGACGTTGGCAAAATGGGGCCTACGCTTCCTAGCCTGCCGAACGTGTCCCAACCCCTCGTCATCGTCGAGTCACCCGCAAAAGCGAAGACCATCGCGGGCTATCTCGGCGACGAATACATGGTCGAGTCGTCGATCGGGCACATCCGCGACCTCCCGCAGGGAGCCTCCGAGGTGCCCGAGAGCCACCGATCGGAGAAGTGGGCCAAGCTCGGCATCGACGTCGACAACGACTTCAAGCCGCTCTACGTGGTGTCGAAGGGGAAGAAGAGCCACGTCACCAAGTTGAGGTCGCTTCTCAAGGACGCCAGCGAGCTGGTGCTCGCCACCGACGAGGATCGCGAGGGAGAAGCGATCGCCTGGCACCTGCTCGAGGTTCTGAACCCCCGGGTCCCGGTCAAGCGGATGGTCTTCCACGAGATCACCCCGGAAGCCATCCGGCGGGCCATCGACAATCCTCGCGAGCTCGACCGTCGCCTCGTCGACGCGCAGGAGGCCCGGCGTCTGCTCGACCGGCTGTACGGCTACGAGGTCTCGCCGGTGCTGTGGAAGAAGGTCAAGCCGCAGCTGTCGGCCGGCCGGGTCCAGAGTGTGGCCACCCGGATCATCGTCGAGCGGGAACGGGAACGGATGGCGTTCCGCTCCGCCAACTACTGGGACGTGACCGGTACCTTCTCCGCCGGCGACGAGCGCCCCTTCACCGCCCTGCTGCTCGAGCTCGACGATCAGCGCATCGCCACCGGGAAGGACTTCGGGCAGACCGGGCGACTGGCCAGGACCGACGTGATCCATCTCGACGAGGCGGCGGCCCGGGCCGTCGCCGCCGACGTCGAGGACCGGCCGGCCACCGTTCGCAGCCGGGAGGCCAAGCCCTACCGTCGCCGGCCCGCCGCCCCCTTCATCACCTCGACGTACCAGCAGGAGGCGAGCCGCAAGCTCCGCCTCTCGTCGGCCCAGGCCATGAGGGTGGCCCAGGGTCTGTACGAGCGGGGTTTCATCACCTACATGCGGACCGATTCGACCAGCCTGTCCGACACGGCCGTGGCGGCGGCCCGCAGTCAGATCACGGAGCGGTACGGGGCCGAGTACGTCCCCGATGCCCCTCGCTCGTACCAGAAGAAGGTCAAGAACGCCCAGGAGGCTCACGAGGCGATCCGCCCCTCCGGCGACCGGTTCCGGACCCCGGAGGAGGTGGCGGGCGAGCTCAACAACCAGGACCGCCAGGTCTACGAGCTGATCTGGCAGCGGACGGTGGCATCGCAGATGACCGACGCCACCGGTGAGACCGTCACCCTCCGCCTGGGGGTCGAGGGCCGGTCGGGGAGCAGGGCCCTGTTCTCCACCTCCGGTACGGTCATCACCCATCAGGGGTTCCTGAAGGTCTACGTCGAGTCGACCGACGAGGACGACGACAGCGACGACCCGGCCGAGAAGCGGCTCCCGGCGCTGGCCGAGGGCGACACGGCCCACCTGACCGAGGTGGGCGTCGCCGGGCACGACACCCAACCCCCGGCCCGCTATACCGAGGCCTCCCTGGTCAAACGGCTGGAGGAGCTCGGTGTCGGCCGTCCCTCGACCTACGCATCGATCATGGGCACCATCCAGGCCCGGGGCTACGCCTGGAAGAAGGGCAACGCCCTCGTCCCCAGCTTCGTGGCCTTCGCCGTCACGACCCTGCTCGAGGAGCATTTCCCCGACCTGGTCGACTACGCCTTCACCGCCCAGATGGAGAACGACCTCGACAAGATCGCCAGCGGAACGGAGGAGCCGGTTCCGTGGCTTTCCCAGTTCTACTTCGGGGTCGACGATCTCCCCGGTCTGCGTGACAAGGTCAACGACCGCCTGGGCGAGATCGACGCCCGGGCCGTCAACTCGATCCCGATCGGGGCCGACGTTGACGGGGTGCCCATCGTGGCCCGGGTCGGCCGCTACGGGCCGTACTTGCAGCGGGGCGACGACACCAAGTCGATCCCCGACGACATCCCGCCCGATGAGCTGACGGCGGAGCGGGCGGCGCAGCTGCTGTCGGTGCCCGACGAGATCCCGCTCGGGGCGCACCCCGACACCGGCCTACCCGTGGTTGTGCGCGACGGCAAGTACGGGCCCTACGTGCAGATGGGCGAGACCGACTCGGGCGGCGAGGCCCCCCGGCGCAGCTCCCTGTTCGCCACCATGGACATGGGCACGGTCACCCTCGACGAGGCCGTCCAGCTGCTCACCATCCCCCGCACGATCGGGGTCGACCCGGCCGACGGCCTCGAGATCGTCGCCCACAACGGGCGCTACGGGCCCTACGTCGAGAAGGGCCAGAAGGGCGACGAGGGCCACGACACCCGCAGCTTCGAGAACGAGGCCGACCTGCTGACGATGGACCTGCCCCAGGCCCTCGAGCTGCTGGCCCAACCGAAGCGGCGGCGGGGGCAGCGGGCCACCGGCCCCCTCAAGACGCTCGGTGTCGACCCTGTGAGCGACCGTGAGGTCGTGGTCAGAGACGGGCGCTTCGGTCTCTACGTGACCGACGGGGAGATCAACGCCAGCCTCCAGACGGGCGACTCGGTCGACCGCATCGACATCATGCGGGCCTCGGAGCTGCTGACCATCCGTCGCCAGAAACTGGAACTCGATCCGCCGAAGAAGAAGGCGGCCAAGAAATCGACCGCCAAGAAGTCGACGGCCAAGAAGTCGGCCGCCAAGAAGTCGACGAAGAAGACGGCGACGAGGAAGAAGGCGGCCACCAAGAAGACGTCGACGACGAAGACGGCGGCCGGAAAGACGGCGGAGCAGGGCGGCGCCCCGGGGGCGTCGGCCGAGACGGCGGGGGCCGAGCTGGCGGCCGAGCGGCCCGACGGCGAGGCCGGCTAGGTCGTGACCTACATCGCCTTCGAGGGAGGCGAAGGGTCGGGCAAGAGCACCCAGGCCCGGCTCCTGGCCGAGCGGCTCGGCGCCCTCTTGACCAGGGAGCCCGGGGCCACCGAGCTCGGGTCGCGTCTCCGGGCCCTCCTGCTCGAGTCGGGCCAGGCCCCGATCGGGGTCCGGGCCGAGACCCTGCTGATGGCGGCCGACCGGGCGCAGCATGTCATCGAGGTCGTCGGCCCCGCCCTCGCCGCCGGCCGCCACGTGGTGTCGGACCGTAGTGTCTACTCGTCGCTGGCCTATCAGGGCGGGGGTCGGGGCCTCGGCATCGAGGAGGTGCGCCGGATCAACGAGTGGGCCCTCGACGGGTGCTGGCCCGATCTGGTCGTCCTGCTCGATGTCGACACCGCCACCGCGCGCGGCCGTCTCGACCGGACCCTCGACCGGCTCGAGCGGGAGGACCAGGACTTCCACGACCGGGTCCGTTGCGCCTACCGGGAGATGGCGGGCGACGACCGGTGGCTGACCTTCGACGCCGCAGCCCCGATCGACGAGCTGGCCGACCGGATCCACTCCGCCGTGGTGGCGACACTGGGGACCACGGGCCGGTGACCCTCGAACCGTGGGCGGCCGTCGTCGGGCAGGGCCAGGCCCTGGCCCGGCTCGAGTCGGCCGCCACCGCCCCGGTCCACGCCTACCTGTTCGTCGGTTCGCTCGGCAGCGGCGCCTGCGAGGCCGCCCTCGGGTTCGCCGGCCTGGTGCTGGCCGGGGGCCTGGCGGCCACCGGTGCCGACGCCGAACGTCACCTGCGCCTGGCCCTGCAGGCCCGGCATCCCGATGTGGTCGTGGTCGAAGCCGAGGGATCGGCGCTGCGGGTGAGCGAGGCCGAACAGATCATCAGGGCCGGGCTGCGGTCACCCGTCGAATCGTCACGCAAGGTCATCGTGGTCAAGGGAATCGACGCCATCGAGGAGGCGGCGATCGGCAAGCTGCTGAAGGTGATCGAGGAGCCCCCGGCCTCGGCCACGTTCGTGCTGCTGGCCGAGGTACTTCCCCCCGAGCTGGCCACGATCGCCAGCCGGTGCGTCAACATCGAGTTCGGGTCGCTGTCGATCCAGCAGCTCCAGGGGGCCCTCGTCGAGCGGGGGATCGGCGAGGAGCGGGCCCTGGCCGCCGCCACCGCCGCCGGCGGCGACTTCGGTCGGGCCCGTCTGCTGGCCGACGACGACGGCCTGGCGGCCAGGGCTGCCCTGTGGCAGTCGGTTCCAGACCGTCTCGACGGTACCGGATCGACCGTCGTCGCCCTGGTGGCCGAGCTCCGGGCCGGGATGGACGGGGCCCAGGGCCCGCTCGAGGTCCGCCACGAGGGGGAACTGGCCCAGCTCCAGGCACGGGTGGAGCAGCTCGGTGAGCGCGGCTCGGGCCGCAGCGAGCTCGTGGCCCGCCACAAGCGGGAGATCCGCCGCCTGCGGGTCGACGAGCTGCGGTTCGGTTTGGCCACGATGGCCCGGGTCTACCGCGACCGCTTGATCGGGGGCGACGAGAGCACGAGGCCGGCCCTGGCCGCCATCCAGACCGCGGCCGAGAACCTGATCCGCAACCCCAACGAGGCCCTGCTGCTCCAGCACCTGCTCCTGCAGATCGGTCCCGAGGTGGCGTAGGCATTGATGCGATCGGGAACGGCCCCGTATCGTCGAGAAGGGTTCGTGGGAACCGGCCATGGCCGGTGGTGAAAGGATGTGACGATGAGTGGTGAGGCGATCAGGGAGCGGACCGAGGCCGTCATCCCGCAGGGGGTCAACCACGTGGTCCTGAACGTGCACGACATCGAGGTGTCGCACCAGTTCTGGTGCGATCTCCTGGGGTTCAAGCAGGTGGGCGAGCTCAAGCCGAGGGCCAATCGCCCGGTCACCCCCAAGATGCGGTTCTACTCCGGGGTCATCGATGATGTGAACCACCACGACATCGCCCTCGTCGAGCGGGAGGGACTGGCCCCGCCACCCGACGAGTGGAGCATGTTCACCGGCACGTCGGCCGTGAACCACATCGCCGTGACCTACCCCGACCGGACCAGCTGGTTGGAGCAGGTCCAGTTCCTCCGGGATTCCGGGGTCAGGATGAACCTACGGGTCGATCACGGGATGACCCACAGCGTCTACATCAACGACCCCAACGGTTACGGCGTCGAGGTGCTCTACGAGCTGCCGCCGGAGGTGTGGGAGCACGACATCGACGGTGCGCTCAACTACGCCCGCGTCCTCCCAGAGAGCGATCTCCTCGTCGACACGACCGACTACGAGACCAGCTTCAGAGGCTGAGCCCGGCGGGCCGAGGCGGTCCGCCCGGAGCAACCGGAGGTGACGACACCACCCGGGACCGACCGGTCCCGGGTGGGTCGGGTGCCGACTAGGACCAGGTCCCCCCGTTGGTGTGGTAGCCGCCGCCCCTGGGGTCTTCGGGGGCGACCCGGCTCCAGGTGCCGCCGGCCTGTTCCTGGCCGACGTCGTTGCGATCGGTGGAGACCGCGGCCCCGACCCCGACGACGCCGGTGACGGCGAGGGTGGCGGCGAGGGCGGCGGCGGCGAGACGATGTTTTAGCTTGCGGATGGTCATGGCACGGTTCTCCTGTCGGGATGCAACACGCCGGTTTCGCCACTGGCTCCCCGGGGGGCAGGCGACCACATACGCCCACCGGATCGAAGCCTCGTCTTGCTTGTTGCTTCTTCATCGACCGGCAGGGGCACGAACTTGAGCGCCGGATCGCCCAACCACTGCCCGAGCTCGTTCCGCCCCATCGGACGGGCCACGAGGTAGCCCTGGACGTGGTCGCAGCCCAGCCCGGCCAGGACGGTGAGCTGGGACTCGGTCTCGACGCCTTCGGCTACCACCTCCAACCCGAGGTTGTGTCCGAGCTCGATCATCGTGCGCACGAACGTCACGTCGTCGGCCACGTCGGCCACGAACGGCCGGGCGATCTTGAGCAGGTCGGCCGGCAGGCGGTGGAGGAGGCTGAGCGAACTGTACCCCGTGCCGAAGTCGTCGAGGGCGACCCGGACGCCGAACCGGCGGAGCCGACCGAGCTGGCGGATGACGCCATCGAGGTCCTCGAGCAGCGCCGACTCGGTGATCTCGACGACGAGACGTCCGCCGGGGACCCCCGTCGACTCGAGGACGGCCGCCACGTGATCGCTGAGGTCGTCGGCCACGAAGTTGCTGGCCGACAGGTTGACCGACACGAAGCCGGGCCCCGCCGGTTGGGGGGCGGCGAGCACGGCCGCCACCTTGGCCAGCACGTTCCGGTCGATCGAGACCACGTAGCCGGCCCGTTCCGCCTCGTCGATGAACGACTCCGGGAGGCGCATGCCGTCGTCGCTGTTCCACCGCACGAGCGCCTCGGCCCCCACCGGGCGTCCGGTGGTCAGCTCGACGATCGGCTGGTAGACCACGTCGAACTCGTCGTGGTCGATGGCCCGCCGCAGCTGGGTGCGGATCTTGTGCTGTCGCCACACGGCGTCCCTCATCGATGGCTCGAACACGACGACCGCGCCCTTGCCCCTGCTCTTGGCTGCGTACATGGCCACGTCGGCGTCGCTCAGGAGGTCCGAGGGGTCGGCGCCCCCACCCTCGGCCCGGGCCAGGCCCACGCTGGCCCCGATGCGGGCGTCATGACCGGCGAAACGCAGCGGCTCGTGGAGCACCTCGACGATGCGGTGGGCGACGTCGGCGGCGTTGTCGGTGCCGTGGAGCAGCACGCCGAACTCGTCGCCCCCGAGGCGGGCCACCAGATCGTCGGGTCGGACACTGGCCCGCAGGCGGCGGCCCACCTCGACGAGGACGTGGTCACCGGCGGCGTGTCCCAGCGTGTCGTTGACCACCTTGAAGTCGTCGAGGTCGACGTAGAGCACGGCGACGGCGTCGCCCGCCAGACAGGCGGCATCGAGGGCCTCGGCGAAGCGGGTCCGGTTGGCCAGCCCGGTGAGGCCGTCGTGGGAGGCCTGGTGGGCCAGACTGCGCTCCAGCTGCCGCATCTCGGCCAGGGCCTGTTCGAGCTGGTCGTTCTCGAGGGCGACCGCGGCCTGAGCGGCGAGTGTGCCGAACAGGCGGACGTCCTCGTTTGTGAACGACGTCACCTGCCCCAACCGGTTGGTCACGAGCAGGACCCCCACGATCCGCTTCGCCCCGTGGAGGGTGCCGACGATCCCGTCCCGGACCCCCTCGGCGGCCAGAAACGAGGCCGCCGGACCCCCGGTCGGGGTGGGGTGCACGATCGTGGGGGTCGATCCCAGCGTGACCAGCCCGTCGATCGTCGGGTCGTGGCGGTCGACGGCGTGGGCCACGGTCGTCCCGTTCTCGTGGTCGAAGCGGGTGGCGGTGATGGGCTCGTCGTCGCCACCGTCGTCGTGGAAGAGGTAGAGGGTCGACCGCTGGGCCCGGAACATCGACACCACCTCGCCCAGCAACGACCCAACGGCCGAGGTGGTCTCGGGTTGCTGGCGCAGGGCCCGGGTCGAGGCGTAGAGGAACTCCACCTGCTCCCGCTGGTTCCGTTCCGCCACATAGGAGCGGTAGGCGGCGGCCACCACCGCCACCGGCACCGCCAGCAGCAGCAGACTGGCCGGGCGGGCGTCGAGAAGGACGGCCGCCACCAGGGCCAGGGCGGTGTTGGTGGCGGAGACGACGGCGCCGGTGAGCAACATCGACATGAGCTGGCGCCGGCGGACCGCCCCCTCTGTGGCCAGGATGACGGCGGCCAGGGCCAGGATCTGGGCGGCCCCGGTCACGATCGTGGCCCCGCCGAGGACGATCCACGAACGGGGTGAGAGGGGATCGGGGCCGAGGAGCTGGTTGATCACCAGCGCCGCCAGGGCGGCCTGGGTCGAGAGGTTGGCGATGTTGAACAGGGCCTTGATGGCCGGCTGGCGTCGGATCACCAGGAAGGCGAACGACGTGCCGACGATGGTGGTGACCCACACCGTCAGCGGGCTGGCGAAGACGAGGCCGAGGAGCATCGGGAGCTCGTACAATGAGAAGCTGCCGGTCTCGCTCCGGAAGTGCAGGTGAACCACCCATGACTCGGCTGCGGCGAAGCACAGGACGAGCACCCACCACGGGATCCCGATCGTGGCGTGCACCGGCGCCCTGCCGCCCAGGGCTAGGACGCCGAGGGCCAGCGAGCCGGCCCAGAGCAGGCCGACGATCGCCCATGCCAGCCGCTGGCCGGCGGAGCGCTGCGGCGTAGTAGCAGACACGCAGCCTCCATCGGCCGATCGGGGCGCCCCTCAAGGAAGGGAGTCGCGACCGGCAACCGGGCTAGGGTCGCGGCCGATGCACCTCAACGAGTACGCCGACGGGCTCGGCCCTCTCGACATGGCCGGCACCCCCGAGTTCGCCAGCCTCTGCGCCAGCGCGGCCGACCTCGGCATCGAGCACGCCTCGACCGTCCGCTACGTGTCGCGCAACCTGGTGATGCGCCACCAACGGTTCCACTTCCTCGAATGGGGCGATCCGTCGAACCCGCCGCTCCTGCTCCTCCACGGGGGCAACCAGTCGGCCCACTCGTGGGATCTCGTCAGCCTCCACCTGGCGGCGCGTTGGCACGTGTACGCCCTGGATCAGCGGGGCCACGGCGACAGCGAGTGGACCCGCGACAGCGACTACTCGTCGAGCGAGATGGGTCTCGACGCCGCCGCCTTCATCGACGCCATCGGCCTGGAGCACCTGGTGGTCGTCGGGCACTCGATGGGCGGCCAGAACGCCATGCGCCTCACGCTCAGCCACCCGGAACGGGTCAGTGCCCTGGTGCTCGTCGACATCGGCCCGGAGGTGTCGGACGACGGGGCCAGGGTGATCCGCCGGTTCGTGACCGAGACGCGGGAGTTCGACGACATCGACCACTTCGTCAGCCGGGTCCAGGAGTACGACCCGTACCGGTCGCGGGAGCACATCGAGCGCACGGTGAAGTACAACCTGCTCCGCCGGGCCGACGGCAAGTACATCTCGAAGCACGATCACGGACCCCGGCTCAAAGCCACGGGCGAGCACCGGGAGCGGGGCGACCGTTTCACCCTCGACGACGTCCGCCACCTGCCGATGCCGGTGCTCGTGATCCGGGGCGCCGACTCCAACGTCCTCACCGCGGAGGCCGCCGACCGGTTGGCCGACGCCCTGACCGACGGCCGCCTCGTCACGGTCGAGGCCGCCGGTCACAACGTCCACGGTCAGAACACGCCCGGCTTCCTCGCGGCGCTCGTGCCCTTCCTCGAGGGCGCTACCGCCCGGTGAAGCGTGGTGCCCGTCGTTCCCGCCAGGCGTCGTGGCCCTCGGCCCGGTCCTCGGTGAGCGACAGGGCCATGAAGCGGTAGACGTCGGCCAGGGCGGCGTCGCCGAGGTTGGGGATGTTCATCCCGCTCGTCAACGACTCCTTGGTCAGCCGGGCGGCGAGCGGTGGCAGGGCGGCCAGATGACCGGCCACCTCGGCCACGGTGCGGTCGAAGTCGTCGCCACCGGTGGCCAGCCACTGGGCCACCCCGATGCGGTGGGCTTCCTCGGCTCCCAATGGGAAGCCGTAGGCCAGTCGGGCGGTCAGCCCCTTGCCCACCCAGCGGGCCACGCGGGGTGCGCCCCCATAGGCGGGGAGGATCCCCAGCGCGGTCTGGGGGAGCCGCCACTCGGCCCGGTCGGAGGCCACGATGAGGTCGCAGCAGAACGTGACGAGGCAGCCGATGCCGACGGCGTAGCCGTCGACGGCGGCCACTACCGGCTTGGCGAAGTCGGTCAACGTCTCGAACGGGAGCTGACGGCGGTAGCGGGCCAGGCCCCGCAGGTGGTCGCCCACGTCGGTCACGGCGTGGGTGGCCGGGTCCTTCAGGTTGGCGCCGGCCGAGAAGGCACCGCCGGCGGGGTCGCCGGTGAGGACGACACAGCCGACCTCGTCGTCCTCCTCGATCTCGGGCAGCAGGTCGCGCAGGCCCTCGGTGTAGTCGGCGCCCCAGGCGTTGCGGGCCTCGGGCCGGCTGAGGGTGATGGTGGCGACCCCGTCGGCCTTCTCGTAGAGGATGGGCACGTCGACCTCCTTCGTCGGGCCATCGCCGAGCGGGGCGGCCCCGTGGCCCGGACGCTACAGGATGGGTTCCTGGGGATCGAGGCCGAGGAGCACCCGCCCCGCGTCCTCGATGAACTGGGGGGCAACCATCAACTGCTGGGCCACCACGGCAACGTCGCGCCGGGCCTTGCCGATGGGCGAATCCTCCATGTTGGCGCTCGTGCCGGCGGCGCTGTGGACGAGCTCGACGGCCCGGATCGCCTCCTGGCAGGCGTGAGAGCAGGCCAGGCGGACCAGGGCCCGCTGGCGACGGTCGGCCACGCCGCCGGCGCAGACCGTGTCCCACATCTCGCCCACGGCGTCGAACACGAAGGCCCGAGCGCTGCGCAGGGCGGCCTCGGCCTGGGCGTAGGCCAGCTGGGCCCGGGGACGCTCCCGCAGGACCCGGCTGGAGAGTCGGGGTTGCTTGTGCTCGGCCAGCTCGACGAAGGCGTCGAGGGCGGCCCGGGCGATGCCGGTGGCCACCCCCACCTTGTTGTAGGCCAGGCGGCTGAACGGGGGGAGGCGGTACAGCGCGCCGTCGTGGGCCGGCTTGCGCCCTGCGACCTCGGTGATCATGGCGTCGGGAACGAACAGGTCGGTGACCGTCACGTCGTGACTGCCGGTGCCCCGCAGGCCGTTCACCCGCCAGGTGTCGAGGATCTCGTAGTCGTCCCGGGGTACGAGCACCTCGATGAGACGGGTCGGCTGGCTGCCCTCGACGATGCACTGGCCCCAGAAGATGGTGGCGTGGTGGCAGCCCGAGGCGAACGGCCACCGGCCGGTCACCAGCCAACCACCCTCGACCGGCCGGGCCCGGCCCTGGGGGTTGAGGGCGCCGCACATCACCAGGTCGGGATGGTCGGCGAAGAGGGCGGCCGCCATATCGGAGTCCATGAGGGAGCCACCGATGCCGACGGTCTCGATGCCGATCATGAGGGTCCAGCCGACCGAGCCGTCGGCCTCGCTGATGGCCTCGATGACCTCGATGGTGGCGAACGGGTCGGCCTCGGCCCCACCGAAGCAGGCGGGGGCCGCCACCCGGTACAGGCCGGCGTCGGCCATGGCCCGCACCATCGGCTCGGGCACGTGGCGCAACCGCTGGGCCTCGGGCGCAAGGTCCCGCACCAGGGGCTGCATCGCCCGGGCCGCCGTGACCAGTTCGTGTTCCACCGTCGTGCGCCTCGGTGTGCTCATCGGCCCCCCTGCGCTCACGCTACTCCCGAGCTCCGACCGCCCGAAATCGCTCGGGAACCACGGTCTCGGCCCTCGGCCGGCGTCAGGTCGAATCGCCGAAGTCGGGGACGGTCAGGTTGCCGGCCTCGTCGAGGGCGAAACCGGGGTTGACGGTCTCGGTGACTCGTCGTGGCCGGCGCATCGCGGTGACCATCGACTCCGAGGCGTTCGATCGCCTTGTCGAGATCGCTGATGATGTCGACGATCGCCGCGAACTCGACGCAGCAAGGTCCGACGACGACTACGTCCCGTGGGACGATGTGAAGGCGATGCTGGGGCTCGAGTGAGCCGATCGAGGTCGCCCGGCGAGCGGTGAAGTCGATCGCCAAGCTGCCCCGGCCTGACCAGCAGAGAATACGTGCTGCGATCGACCTGCTGGCGGCCGAACCTCGGCCGCCAGGCTGCACCAAGCTCGCCGGCGAGGACTCCGTGTACCGAGTCCGGATCGGCGACTACCAGATCCTCTACGAAATCATCGACGCTCGACTCCTCATCCTCGTCGTTCGGGTTGGCCACCGCCGCGACGTCTACCGCGATCGCTGAGCAAGCCAGGTCCGCGAGGCTGCCATTCGACATCGAAGGTGAGCCGGAGCCGATCATCGTCGACCACGTCTTGCCGATCGTCGGCCCGCGAGCCCGCGACTGGCTGGACGATCTGCGTTTCCCGTGGTCAGCGAGCCCGATCAGGGAGCTGCCAATCGATACACCCCGGTACCGGCGCAAACAAGACTGCAGCCCACCGCGGAGAAGAGCCGTTGGGTCGCAGATCTCTTGGTGGATTCTTGGTCCGGCTGCTCGTGTGCCCCGGCCACACCGGCTCGGTGAGCATTATCCCTGGTCAGCGAGCCCGAACGGGGAGTCGAACCCCGGACCTACGCATTACGAACGTGTGATTGAGCGTCGGTTGGGTGGCTGTGGTGGCTGATCTAGCGGGGTTTGCGGGCGAACGGAGTCCGGTCGTTCCGGTGTGTTCCGGCGGTTGGCCGGGAGTTGGTTGGATGAATTGTTGGATGGAACTGCGCCCGCCCGCGAAGTGCGAGCTTCTGTCGAATCGGTGGTCACCGAACCGCTCGAACATCAGCCGTTGCACGACCAGGTACTCGTTGACCGTGAGACAGGCGTCCGCCCCGAGCGCCTTCCGCACGGCCGGCGCGGTGAGGCCTCGGAGGTCATCGTCGCTCCTTGGATCGGGGCGGAGCAGGAGCACGTAGGCGGCGGCGGGACGCCCTGCCGGCACCAGGCCACCGATTTCCACGAAGGGAGCATCCCACCCGTCACCAGCGGCGAACGCGGCGACGAGCTGGGCGAGGTGCTCCTGCTGCCAGACGGTTGGCGGCATCAGCAGCGCGTCGGTGTACCCGTCGGTGATCGCTGACTCCAGAGCGACAAGCACCTTCGCTCCCATGGCCGAGGCGAATGCGCCCTCGACGCCCGACCTGTCGAAGGTCGCACTCGAGAAGGCCGTCAAACCGCCGATGTCGTCCGTGCTCGAGAACTCGTACACCGCGGCGACGGTACCGGTCGCCGAGGGAGCGGAGTTGCCGGATCTTGCGAAGCTGACCGGCCAGCGGAGGGAGGCGCAGGGATGCCACCAGCGCAGCGTCTGCCGGGCGACACCGACGATCGACGTCATGACCGGCTCCGACGGCCGACGGCGACGAGTATCGCCAGGCTGACGCACAGCGGGCTGTACAGGCGGCGGTTCCAGCGCCGGAACGTCGGTGTGGCATCGCCCATGCCGGTGAGATCGGCGGCCATGCCACCCACCCCTCGCACCAGCAGCGACGCTGACACGACCGTTGCCATAGTGCGGCTGTGGTCGGTGAGCCGACCGGGGCGCCCGCCGGTGGCGGTCGCAGTTGCGCCCGCTGCGACCGCGAGCGCAGCGGCGACCGCCGCGCAGGCCGCTCGGCCCGGCATCGGGCGCCGCCCGACAACCAGGTCGGCGAGCTCGTCCGAGCCGGTCGTCGGCCAGCTCGATCCGGTCGCCCACAGCGCATGGAGCGCCGAGGCGCCGGCGAGCCCCGCCACTGCAGTCGCTCCTGCCCCGAGCCGCCACATTTCCGTAGGATGCCGTATGTACATGATCCATACGATACCGTACGGAAGTGTGGATGCACAGGAAACGAGACACGCCAACACCAAGGTCGGCAAGGACGACTGGACCAGGGCGGCGCTCGAGGTCATCGCGGTCGAAGGCGTCGGCGGAGTCAAGGTCGAGTCGCTGGCCAACCGCCTGGGGATCACCAAAGGCAGCTTCTACTGGCACTTCGCCGACCGACAGGAACTCATCCTGGGCGCGCTCGAGCTGTGGTATCAGCTCGCGACCGCTGAGGTCATCGAGCGACTCGATCGTATCGACGATCCCGAGCGGCGTCTGCGGGCGCTGTTCGCCGAGTCGTTTGGCGACGTGGTGAACGGGCCCATCGATGCGCTCCTGGTCGGCCAGGCCGATGACCCTTTCGTCGGCCCGACGGTCGCCCGTGCGACGGCCGAGCGACTCCAGTTCCTGACCAGGACGTATCGTCAGCTCGGGCTGTCACGTGAACGGGCAGTAGCGCGTGCGCGCCTGGCCTATGCCGCGTATCTCGGGATCGGTCATCTCCGTCGGATCCCCGGTGGCGCACCGTCGACCGCTCGCCAGGAGTCGGCTCTCGAGCGCCAGCTCGAGCTCCTCCTGGCGAGATAGCCCGGTCCGACTCGGGCACGGATGCTCCGATCCCGCCGGCGCACCATCGGCTCATCGCCTACCTACAGGGGCATGGATCGGGGGGCTGGGGCGGTGGTGTGGCCATCGAGCATTCCGATGGATCGGGTGGCGAAGGATGCGGCGCGGGGTTCGTGGGTGACCATGACCACGGTGTGCCCTCGTTCGGTGAGGGTGTGGAGGGTGTCGAGGATCTCGTCGCCGGTGACGGAGTCGAGGGCGCCGGTTGGTTCGTCGGCGAGGACGATGTCGGGTTCGTTCATGAGGGCGCGCCCGATGGCGACCCGTTGTTGTTCTCCGCCGGAGAGCTCGTTCGGTGTGTGGTCGGCTCGGGGGCCGAGACCCACGGTGTCGAGGAGCTCTCGGGCTCGCGGCTCGAGTGAGCGCATGGACTGCCCGCCGAGGACCCCGGGCACCGCGACGTTCTGCCAGGCGGTGAGGGTGGGGATGAGGTCGTAGAGCTGGAAGATGACGCCGATGTGTTCGCGCCGGAACACGCTCCGGTCGCGGTCGTTCATGGTGGTGAGGTTGTGCCCGGCGACGAGCACCGTCCCTGAGGTGGGGGTTTCGATCCCGGCGATGATGTGCAGGAGCGTGGACTTGCCGGATCCGGAGGGTCCTTCGATGGCAACAAATTCGCCTCGGTCGATGGTGAAGGTGACCCGGCTGACGGCGCGTACCGGCCCGTAGTGGCAGCTGAGGTCGGCGACGTCGACGACGGGCGGCGGCGTGGTCACGAGGCCAGTTCCTGGCCGAGGCGGTCGAGCCGTTCCTGGGTGTGTTCCATCCACTTGATGTCGGCTTCGAGGTGGAAGAGCCGGTAGTCGGCCATGGTGCGTTCGGCTTCGCCGGTCGCCGTTCGCCGGGTGGACCGTAGGGCGCGCATGTGTTCCATGTGGACCTCTCGTTGGCTGGTGATCACCTCTGCGGCGTCTCGGCCGCCGAGGAGGGCGAGGGTGATCTTGAGGAACAGCTCACCCTGGGGTGGCTCGTCGGGCGGTAGGGGGGTATCGAGCCAGGTCTCGAGGTCACCGATGCCGGTCGGGGTGATGGCGTACTGCTTGCGGTCGGGTCCCTGGCCAGCGCTCTCATCGATCAGGGCTACCAGACCGTCGCGGTCGAGTCGGGCGAGCGTCGAGTAGATCTGGGAGAACCGCAGGGGCCGAAGGGCGGGGAAGCGGCTGTCGTACTCGCGTTTGAGCTCGTAGCCGTGGCGGGGTGCGATGTCGAGGAGGCCGAGGAGGACGTGCTGGGTGGGAGTTGCCGGCGCCATCTCGATGACTATACCAACCTCGTATACCAGGTTGGTATAGTTCGAGGGTGCTGTTGATTCACCTGCTGGCGCTGAAGCGCCTTCGGGAGCGTCCCCTAGTGGTGGCGCTCTCGGTGTCCGGCGTCGCCGCGGGGGTGGCGCTCGCGGTGGCGGTGTCGGCTCTGTTGTCTTCGTTGACCCATTCGATCGACGGTCTGGGTGCGCTGTGGCCCGGGGCGGAACTCGAGT
Source organism: Acidimicrobiales bacterium (assembly GCA_050330635.1). Classification (GTDB taxonomy): domain Bacteria; phylum Actinomycetota; class Acidimicrobiia; order Acidimicrobiales; family SZUA-35; genus CADEDH01. The sequence continues at coordinate 31,862 of JBHJNQ010000004.1, forward strand.
TGGCGGGACGATCACCGCTCGGGTTCCCCGAGTCGGTGGCCGAGGTCGTCGGCGATGCACCGGGGGTTCGTGGCGCGGTGCCCCAGCTCCGCCAGCCCGCCCTGGTCGACGGGCAGGATGTGATGGTCGTCGGCCGTTCCGACATCGCCGAGCCGATGGCGGGACGGGCGCTGGTGGATCGTGAGGTCGACGGCGGCGTGGTGGAGGTCGCCACGCCGCTCGGTCCGGTGGGCGTGACGGTACAAGCGGCCCCCGATGCGCTGGCCGGGATCAATGGCGGCCGGGTGTTGCTCCTGCCGCTCGGTCTGGCCCAGGAGCTGACGGGGCGAGGTGGCGTGGTCGACTCGTTGCTGGTCGACGTCGACGACAGCAGAGCCGGCGATCTGGATGGCGTCGGGGCCGAGCTTCAGGGACTCGTCGGGCCTGGGGTACTGGTGGTCGACGTCGACGCCACCAAGACCTACGCAGTGAACCAGATCGAGCAGGTTCAGCAGCCGATGAACCTGATGTCGGCCATCGCCCTCGTCGCCGGGGCCGCAATGGTCTTCAACACCGTGCAGGCTTCGGCCCGTCAACGCAGTCGTGAGCTCGCGATACTGCGGGCCGTCGGTGCCACCAAGCGGCAGGTTTCGGCGGGCCTGGTCCTGGAAGCGACCATCATCGGACTGGTCGGCGCTGTGGTCGGGTTGACCGGCGGTCTCGTGCTGGCCCGCTTCGTCGTCGGAGCGCTCCCGTCGGTTGTCGAGACGGCAGCCGGAACCGAGGTCGCCTTCCACGTGGGGTCGAGCGTGATCGCTTTGGCCCTGGCTTCGGGGCTGGGGGTGGCGCTGGTCTCAGCGATCGTGCCCGTACGCCGGATCGTTCGGAGCCGACCCAACCAGGTGCTGCAGCGGCGCCCACCCACGAGCGAAGCCACATCCGGTGCTGGCTCCATCCGCACGGCCGCAGTCGGCGGTGTGCTCTCGGTCGCCGGGCTGGGCATGACACTGTCCCCCGAGCTTGCCATCGCCCAGAACGGGCTCGGACTGTTGCTGGCAGGCCTCCTCGTGCTCGGCTACGGGCTTGCCCGCCCGATCGCCCTCGCCGCCGGTGTGCTCGCTGCTCGAACCGGGCCCCTGGGATCGCTGTCCCAGGCCAGCGCCCCCGGGCCAGCCCGTCGGGTCTGGGCCGTCGCAGCCGCGGTGTTCGTCGCCGTCGCCCTTGCCATCACCGTCGGATCATCGGCCCGGAATCAGGTCGACACCAGCGCCGGCCATCTCGAGCTCACCCGCGACACCGATGTCTGGATTTCCACCGCCGGAAGCGACGACCTCCCGATCGACTATCACTTCCCGACCGATACGGCGCGGGCGCTGTCGGAGGTGGCGGGCGTGGCTGGGGTGACCACCGAGTCCATCCACTACGCCGTCCGCGACGATCGTCGCTACGTGCTCATCGGCATCGACGGGCCGGCCAACTATCCGGTGTTCGCTCTCGCCGGGCCCGACATCATGGCCCGGGTCGCCGCAGGTGAGGGAGCGGTGATCACCAGTCAGTACGCCCGATCCTTCGACCTCGAGATCGGCGACACGGTCGACATCGCCGGCGCCGAGCACGGTCTCGAGCTTCCCGTCCTGGCCGTGACCGACACGGTGTCGGTGTCGAACTTCGGCACCGTCATCATCGGGCGAACTCACTACGTCGATGCCTTCGGCGACCCGGGAGCCACCGGGTTCCAGGTCGTCACCGAGTCGGGCGTCGACAACACCGCGCTGGCCGCCGAGCTGGGACGGGTCGCCGACCGTGCGTCGAAGGGCGCAGTGCCCGTCGTCGCCGACACCGGGATCCAGTACTTCCACGATGCCGAGGCCGTCTACCACGACATCGCCAACGTCTTCCTCGTCGTCCTTGCTGCGATCGTCGCCCTCGCCGGGCTCGCCACCCTCAACGCTACTGCCGCGTCCGTTGTCGAGCGTCGCCGCCAGCTCGGGGTGCTTCGTTCCCTGGGCGCCACCCGTAGCCAGATCCGGCGGATCGTCGTCACCGAAGCAATTTCCGCTGGAGTGGTGGGGGCCGTGTGGGGCGTCGCCGTCGGCGCCCTCGGCCACTGGGTCGGGGTCCGCATCACCAACAACACCAGCCCGTTCCCCACCGAGTACGCGTTCAGCCCCTCCACCACGCTGCAGGCACTGACAGCCGCGGCGCTGGCGCTCGGTCTCGGGGCCCTCATTCCTGCGACCCACATCGCACGGGCCGACATCCGTGACGCCATGGCCTACGAGTAGAGGGGCCTGGAGTTGCCGTCGATGCCGCAGTCGGTGTCGACATCGAGCGGCCGCGCATCTCCTACTGGAAGTGAGCGGGCGTCAACGCGATTCTCCACGCGATTCTGAGCGCCGCCACGGCGCCGACGAAGCCGGCGATCACGCGGGGCACGTGGAGGATGAGCCACCAGCGCAGTTCTGACGTCACCTCGGCGTCGGTTTGGTCGAGGCCTCACAGCCGGATGTTGGCCGGTGGTTCGAGCGACCACCAGTAGCGGCCGAGGGCGAGCCCGATGGTCAGCATCACACCGGTGAACATGGCGGAACCCACGACTGCGGCGTGGGTGGCGATGGATCGCTTCATGGCGTTGCTCCTGCGGTGCGTGCATGGGTGGCGGGAGTTCGGGCCTGGTCGCAGCTGTCGGGGTCGGTCCACGGTCGGCCGCTCATGGGGCCGTGGGTTCGTTGACCGTCGTGGGGAGCCCGAAGCGTTCGAAGTGGGTCGGGGGAATCCGGAAGGCGATGATTCGTGACACCTTCGTAGCGGTTGTCTCGAGGTCCATCATTCCGCCGAACCCGTAGACGCCTTCCTTGGGCGTCGATGTCGGCCCGTTGCCACGCGATGCAGGAGCAGCGCCACCGGGCCATCGCTCGGCCCGACGTCGACATAGTGGACGCGCAGGTCCTTCCACTGGTGATATCAAGGGGAATGCGGCCAGTCCTCGACCTGACCGAAGTGGCGGTCGTCGGTGCGGACGAACGTGGTCATGGCTACCTCTGCGGGGATTCGGGGGCGAGATCCAAAGCAGGTGAGATCGGTGTGACCAGCGTCGTGGCTGGCACGACGGGCGCCCGCTGCTTGCCGAGTGCTGGTTGGGCGAGCCCGATGGTGGCGGTGATCAGTGCGAGGGTGGCGATCATGATCCAGCCTCGTTCGTGGGCCGCGACCAGCTCCGCAGGGGTCTCGGGCGAGCCGATGAAAGCCACGAGGAGGGCCACCCCGAGCACCGCTCCGACTTGGCGGAAGGTGTTGTTGACCGCTCCCCCGATCGAGAGTCGAAGCGGGGGGAGCTCGGCGACCGACGCCGCCGAGTTGACCGGGATGAAGCAGGCGATGCCGACGGCGACCACCTCACCGGTCAGTACGAACGTGACGGGGGTGCGATCGCCGTCGAGCAGGAGGACGAACCCGAACGTGGCGACGGCGACGATGAGGGGGCCGGCGATGACGAAGGGGCGGAACCCGAGGCGGGCTGCCGAGCGGCCGGTGAACGGCGCCAGCGCAGCCACGGTCACCGGGGGAAGGGCGGTGAGGAGGCCGGCGGTGAGGACGGAGTAGCCCCACGCTTGGCGCAGGAACAAGACGTTGTTGAGCGAGTACGCGGCGAACGCCGCCATGAAGACCATGGCCGACGTGTTGGCAACGCTGAACGAGCGACTGTGGAACAGCGTGAGGTCGAGCACCGGTTCGGGGTGACGTTGCTGGCGCCGTATGAACAGCGGGATGGCGACGATCCCGGCGGCGATGGCGGCGAGGGTTCGTGCATCGACCCAGCCCCACACCTCGGAGCGGGAGATGCCCAGTGCCAGGCACGCCAGGGCGATGGTGACCAACAGGGCCCCGGCATAGTCGGGCCGGTGTTCGCTGTCCACCTTGGGGGTTTCGGCGAGGACCCGGCGGCCGGCGATGAGCATGCCGGCGATGATCGGCAGGTTGATCCAGAAGGCGGCCCGCCAGTCGGTGAGGTAGATGGCGAACGCTCCGATGCTCGGTCCGCTGGCGATGCCGAGGGCGCCGATCCCGCCCCACATGGCAACGGTCTGCGTTCGGCGCTCCGGTGGGAAGGCGGCCAGCAGCAGGCCGAGTGATGCGGGTGCCAACATGGCGCCGCCGATGCCCTGGATCGCCCGGCCGAGGACGAGGACGCCGAGTCCGGGCGCCACCGCGCCGATGGCTGAACCGGCGGCGAAGATCACCAGACCGGAGAGGAACATGCGCCGCCGGCCCAGTTGATCGGCGACCTTGCCGGTCACCACCAAGAGGGAACCGTAGAAGATGTTGTAGATGGTGACGATCCATGACGCGTCGGCTCGGCTGATGTCGAACTCGGCGAGGATGTCGGGAAACGCCACGTTGACGATCGAGAGGTCGAGCGTCGTGAGGTACAGGGCGAGGGCACACACGGTGAAGATGACCCACGGCGAGCGGGCGGGTGGCGTGTCGGGTGGGCGACGAGCGAGTTCCGGCATGAGCCGAAGTCGAACACAGGGTTTTCCAACTGTCAACACGAACAATCCAAGCAGCTGAACGAGATCGCACGGGCGGATCGTTGTAGGGTGGTGCTCGTGAGCAAGCGGACGTACCGGCAGTACTGCGGCCTCGCTGCTGCCCTCGACGTCGTCGGGCAGCGTTGGGCGTTGTTGATCGTGCGTGACCTGGTTCCCGGGCCGCGCCGGTTCACCGATCTGTTCGACGGCCTCCCCGGTATTTCCACCGATCTGCTCGCTGATCGGCTCCGCTCACTCGAAGGCGCCGGCGCCGTGCGCCAGCGCGAGGTCCGCAACCCGGCACCGGCCAATCTCTACGAGCTGACCGAACGTGGACAGGAACTCGCCCGCTTGGCCGGCGACCTCGCTCGATGGGGCGGGCCACTCCTGCCGCCAGTGGATGACGCCGGGGACCACGTGATCAATGGCCGCTGGACGCTCACCCAGCGGGCGGCGCGCTACCGCGGCGGTTTCCCCGACGGTGACGTCCACATTCTGCTCGACCACCGGGACGAGCTGACGCTGTCGTTCACCGGTGACCGAGCGCGTCTGGCGTACGGCCACCTCTCCGCTGAGCCGATCATGGTCATCGAGGCCACCACGGCGGCGATCCTCGCACTGCTCCGGCGCACCGCCGACGACGACGCCGATCTCGACGATGACCTCTCGGTCGCCGGCCGAACCGATCTGCTCCGACCGCTCCTCTTCGCGCTCAACTCCTGAGCATCAGCATCTGTGTGGATCCAGTCTCTCAGGCGGTCTCCGGGGTCCGCGTGACACCAACAGCTCGGGCCACATCCGTGACGCCGCGGCCGACGAGTAGCGGTTCGCCACTACGTCGTGTCGGCGATCTCACCGCCGCTCGACCGACGCAGAGGCGATCCCGAGTCGATGTCGAGGCGATGATCACGCAGCATCTCGTAGAACGGTCTGTGGCGCCTCGCGAAGCGAGCCACCTCAGGGTGCGATGCGAGCCTGTGGCGGTCGGGGCCCTCGGGCGGGGCGAAACCGGTGCTTGCGGCCGCATCCTGATGCCAGCAAGAAGAACGGCCCCATTCGGCTCGTTCCCCTCGTTGCCACCGAAGAGCCTCTTCGATGAACGGGAGCCCGACGGCGGCACAGTACGCCGCCATCGTTGCCGCCGGCCGGGCCACGAGGTCGTCCGAGTCCACGACCACCGGCGGATGCCCTCCGGCGTTCTGCACGGCGACGAAGAGCTCGTGAAGGAGTTCCAGCCCGGTGTCGAAGATCCGCATGTCGCGCTCGAGGGCGTACCACGACGCTGCGATCTCCTCAGGTCGTCGAACCGGGAACGCGTGACGAACCTCGGCGAGGAGGCGCCGATCGTCGAGAACGAGATTCTGAACCGGTCGGTTGACCGTCTCCTTGAGGAACACCGCCTGGTCCTCCTTGTCGTCGCCCAGCCACGCCAGGAGCTCCGGCGCAGACTCGAAGGTCTGTGTTCCGATCGCAAGCGGGCCGATGAAGTGCAGCCCCTCCAAGGGCTCGTGCAGCGCCAGCACGTCGCCTCGTTGCAGCATCGAGCGGAAGAACGCTGTCGACCGCGACCGTGGGGCGCTCCACAACGCGAACACCTGCATCGCACGAGTATGCCCCGATCGCCGGCCGCGGTAGCCGAGTGTCGACCCGGAGTTCCGGCTCGCCAGCAACTCGGCCTCGAGATCCCGATGACGGCGTGTCAGACGTGGACGTCGAACGAGGTCGACGCCATCACCCGACCGCCGACCTGGAGCTCGATGTGATGGATGCCCGCCCGGTACGTCCGTGTGGAGGCCTGCTGGATCGATCGGCGTTTCGTGAGGGCGCGTCGCTGGCCGGGTCCGAGGTCGACCGTCGCCCACTTGAACACCTTGGGCGATGTCGCGCCCGAAGCGTTGACGTGGTGGACCACGAAGTCGACCACGAGCCGTTGGGGTTCGGCGGCCACCGAACGTAGGTCGGCGGTGAGCACGAGCTGTGCGCCCATCTCGACCACCGGGGGCGACACCTCGAACCTTTCGACGACGACCTGTGGCTCGGTCGTGAAGCCCAGCACCTCGAGCGCTCCGGGTTCGCCCAGCTTCACCAACGTACGAAGCGCATGGCTGACCATACGTCGATCGGTCGCCGGCTCGTGCGTCCAGGCCGCGAGCGTGTCCACGACCAGCCCGGGATGCGCCTTGGCGACGTCGTTGAGATGGTTGGCGACCGAGCGGCGCACGATCTCGGACGGGTCGTGACGGAGGCGATGCAGGAGGGCCAGGCCGGGGAGCGGGTCGTCGAGCAACCGCTGTACCCGCATGCCCCACGGGAGCCGTGGACGGGTGCCCTCCGAAGGCAACCGCCGGACACGTTCGTCGGCGTGGTCGGTGAACGCGAGCAGGCGTGCGTACGTCGCGTCGTAGTGATCACGCAAGAACGGCCGTACCGCGAACTCGCAACTCATGCGCTGGGTCACGTACTCCATCGAGTCGAGCGCCTCCGACGGACGCGACGGCCAGAACAGTTCGACGACCGTCGCCAACGGCCACGCCGCCCACCCCTCGACCGGCGGCTCCGCCCGTGCGACCTCGACCAGGCAGGCCAGCGACTCTGCAGGGTCGCGGTCGCCCAGCGCCCGCCACAGCTCCCGCGCCATCATTTCCATCCTTGCCTTCAGCTCCAGCCCGGCGAGCTGCGGTGTGGTCCGAGCGATGAACTGGCGTGTGTCGAAGCGGTCGTCGACCCCGGCGAAACGGCGGGCCAGTTCCTCGACGACTGCAGCGTCGACCGAGTCCTTGAGCGCAGCAGCCATGGCGGTGACCGTAGCGGGCTACGCCTCGGGGTGCTGTGGCAGGTGGTCGGGCCCTTGCCGAGTGGAGCCGGGGCGTCTTCCCGTTGCGGCGCAACGAAGGGGCGGAGGCGCTTGCCGGCAGCGCTCGCCCTCGTTCACGTGATCGTGATCGTGGTCGTGGTCGTGGGATGGAGGGTGACGACGCCGACGGCCCGGTGCACGCCGTTGCGATCGCGGAGGGGCTCGACGACGGTGTCGTTCATCGGATGGGCGACGGTTGATCGAGCCGAGTGGCTGTGAAGGGTGGAGCGCCGTGGGCGCCGTGGGTGGTGGTCTCGGGCTGGCGTTGTGGGCGGATTCCAACCGTGAGGAGGTAGCCGATCATCCAGAACTCGGCGACGGTTGCGATATATGCGGGCGAGTCGGCCAGGGTTGTGGGGATGCCGGCGACGCCGTGGTGCAGCAATGCGGACACGAGGTAGCCGGCGCCGCCGGCGATGAGCAGCGCGCCGAGCGCCTTGGGGAACCTGCCGTGCTCGATGGCAGCCCAGCCCATCGGTATCAGCCAGAGACCGAAGAAGAGATTGCCCATGCCCCACGACGACTCGCTGAGTTGCTGGAGGAGGCCTACGGATCCGGCGGCGTTGCCGCCGGGGACGAGCGGCTGGTCGGAGGCGACGGCGATGGCGGTTGTCAGGAACGCAGCGGACATCATGATCGCCACGGCGTTGACGAGGCCGAACGCCGCGGTCGCGAACGCTGCGACGGGGTTGATGGTGCGGAACAGCTTGAAGAACCACACGGCGGTGGTTGCTTGGGAGATCACGATCAGCATCTCGAGGAGCACGACGGAATGGGCGAGCGCCTGATTGTCGGCAAGGTTGCCCAGGGTCTCGGCGGCGTCGCTCGTGAACAGTCTCGGGCGCAACACGAGGAATCCGAGCATGCCGGTCACGGCGAGGGCCAGGTAGAAGGCGCCTGTGGTTCGGGCAGTTCTGATCGTGGACATGGTACTCCTTGCTGGTTCGTGCGACAGGTGCGCCGCACACGACCCTGGTCAGCGTGGCCGGAGTTGTCGACGCCCGCATCGGAGGATCGGCTCTACGTTCACTGGCCGATCGATCGAGACGCGGATCGGCCGATCGGCCGATAGGCCGGATTCGTCGTTACGGCACGTTGAGTAACCATGGCGAAAGGGTCTTCAGAGAGTGATCGGCGGCGACGGCGGCGGGCTATCGAGCAGGCTCAGGCGTTGATCCGGGAGACCTGCGGGGATCTGTCGGAGGCGAAGCGGATCGTTCGATGCGGTCGCACACCGACCGGGGCTGGTCGTCCGAGGGTGGCCAAGCTGAACGGGCGGGCCCATATGGCCGGTCTGCAAACCTGCGGGTCGGTATGGGCCTGCGTGGCCTGTTCGTTCAAGATCCGGGTGAAACGGGCGGTCGAGATCGCCCTGGCCGTACGCCGCCACCTCAACGCCGGCGGCGGAGTCCTCCATGTGGTCGTCACCATGCCGCATCGGGCCGGGGAGGCGCTTCGGGATCTGTGGAAGATGCTGTCGGACTGCTGGGCCCATGTCACCTCCGGCGGCGGGTGGATCAGCTTCCAGGAACGTCACGATGTGTTGGGCCTAGGTCGACCTCGTCGGCGACCTTCTGCATGGCGTCGACCACGGGTTCGGGATCTCGTGGGTCCTCGGTATGTTGGCCAGCGATCGAGTCGAGCAGCTCCCAGCCCTGGCTATGCGGGAGGACCGGGATGACGTCTCGGAACAGCCGTCGTGCGGTGGACACGACGATGGCGCTGTCGAGCTGGGTGGGGTCGCCCTCGAAGAGTTCCCAAGTAGAGGTTGGCGCGGTCGCGCTCGACTCGGCGGGCCAGCATCTCGTCATGGTCGAAGTCGCCGCTGTCGAGGAGGTACTCGACGTGGCCGAGGAACGGTTCGAGCCACCGGCGGATGGCGGCCGCCTGGCCGAGGCCAGCCTGGTCGACGAAGGTAGATCCACCGGTTCACCGATCATCGGATCGGTGGGGTGGCGGCGGTGGGAGGTCATTGGGTGGCGAGGTGTCCCCGGTGACTGGATCCCACACCCGCACCGTCCCGTCGTAGCTGGGGGATCCCGCCCATCCGCCACCGCGTCGGCGTGGCCGGTCAACGTGGCCAGGGAGTCGGCCCCATCTGCTACGTACTGCGCACCCTGGTGGTTCGAGGTGCAACGATTCGACGGAGCCAGGGGCGAGTTGTTGGATGAGTGTTGGATTTTCGGCTCACCCTCGCTCTATTGCGACCACCCAGGTCGACGTTTTCCCTGGTGAGGGGTGGAGCCCGAACGGGGAGTCGAACCCCGGACCTACGCATTACGAATGCGTTGCTCTACCAGCTGAGCTATTCGGGCACAGCGCCCAATGCTACAGGTTGCCGGCGAATCCACGCTCCGAGTTCTCGTGCCCTCGCCGAGACGGTGGTCGGGTGTCATGACGGGCACGGTGGACAGTGGCTCGCCGTCACCGGATGCTAAGCCGTCCTGCCGGACCTCGACGGCACCTTCACAGGCCACGGATCCCTTGCGGGCCCACTCCAGGGCGGCGTCGAGGTCGGGGGCCTCGATCACCCAGAAGCCGCCGATCTGCTCCTTCGACTCTGCGTAGGGGCCGTCGGTCATCGACACGTCGCCCGCCGAGGCCCGGACCACGGTCGCCGACGACGGGGAGTTGAGGCCGCCGGCGAACACCCACGCCCCGGTGTCCTGGAGCTCGGTGTTGAAGGCGTCGACCTGGGCGAACATCCGCTCCATGTCGGCCGGCTCGATGGCCGCGACGTCGGCGTCGAAGTGGTCGTGCCACACGGACAGCAGGTACTGGGTCATCGCTTGCTCTTTGCTGTGGTCGGGGCCGTGTTGCCCCTCACCACCAACCACGAAAACGCCCCCGGGGAATCGACACGCGCGTGAAAGAAGTTCGGGTGCCCGCTCCGGAACGAGTGTGCCCCGTCAGCCCGTCGAGCGTCGGTCCGACCGACCATGGTGTCGGTGGCTACGATCGAGCCATGGCTCCCGTGGTGCGCGTCACCGGCCTCGACCACCTCGTGCTCAGGTGCGGCGACCTCGAACGTTCCCTGGCCTTCTACTGCAACACCCTGGGTCTCAGCGGCGACCGGGTCGACGAGTGGCGGCGGGGCGAGGTCCCGTTCCCGTCGGTGCGCATCGATGCCACCACGATCATCGATCTGTTCCCCCGGGGCGAGGCGGGCGCCCGTGACCCCTTCGACGGCGGGGCCCGCAACCTTGACCACTTCTGCGTGACGATCGAGCCGACCGATCTCGACGCCCTCGCCGCCAGCGGCGACGTCGAGGTCGTGCGCGGCCCCGAGGGCCATCTCTTCGGGGCCCAGGGCTACGCCACGAGCCTCTACGTCGCCGACCCCGACGGCAACACGGTCGAACTCCGCAGCTACTGAGCAAACCGCTCCCCCAGGGCATTCTTCCTGCTGCAGAACGCCTGCTGAGCTGATACATCTGATGGGCGCACGATGTCGATGCGGGACCCCATCAGGTCATCGACCGGTGCGCATGTCCAGGGACCCATGGGGCCGGGGTACGGGGTAGCACAGGCAATGGGCGCGGGGGGCGACACGATCGCCTGTGTCGTGGGCACGAGGCCCGAGGTGATCAAGATGTTCCCCGTGGTCGACGCGCTACGGCGCGCCGGCGTCGATGCCCGGCTCATACACTTGGGCCAGCATCTGGAGCTGTCGAGCGACGCCTTCGAGGCCTTCGGCCTGACCGCCGACATCGACCTGGCGGTGATGACCGCGGGCCAGACGCCGAGCGGTGTCGCGTCGCGGGTGCTCGACCGGCTGGGTCCGGTGCTGGACGAGCTGCTTCCCTCCTGGCTGGTGCAGGGCGACACGACCACGGTGCTGGCCGCCGCCATCGCCACCGCCCATTTCGCCCCGACGAGCACGGCAGCCGACGCCCTCCGCGGCGAAGGCGTGCCGGCCGAACGGGTCACGGTGACCGGTAACACCGTCATCGACGCCCTGCGGTGGGCCTGCGATCGCCTCCCTCCCGCACCCCTCGACCCGGCGCTGGCGGACCTCGACCCGACCCGGCCCCTCATCCTCCTCACCACCCATCGCCGGGAGAACTTCGGTGCCGGGCTCGTGGGCGTGTTCTCCGCCGTCCGCCGCATCGGCCAACGACGACCCGACGTCCAGTTCCTGTTCCCGGTCCATCCCAATCCCGCGGTGCGAGCCGAGGCCCAACGGTGTCTCGGCCCGTTGCCGTGGGTGACGATGACCCGCCCCCTCGGCTATCTCGACCTGGCCCGGGTCCTCAGCCGCTGCTCGCTCGTCCTCACCGACTCCGGTGGCCTCCAGGAGGAAGCCCCGGCGTTGGGCAAGCAGGTGCTGGTGCTCCGTGAGGTGACCGAACGGCCGGAGGCGATCACCGTCGGCATGGCCCGCCTGGTCGGCACCGACCCCGACCTGATCGTCGCTTCGGTCCTGACCGCCCTCGACCATCCCGTCGAACGGCCCACCAGTCCCTACGGAGACGGCAGGGCGGGCCAGCGGATCGCCGACGCCCTCTTGGGTCGTCCGGTCGAGCCGTTCAGGGCGTTGGCGGCGGTGGCCTGATGGCCCGCCCCGTCGGGCAGCGAGCGGGCGACCGGTTCCGGCCCGTGCGCCTGATCGCCGGCCGCGCCATATCATCTGGCTCCGGCTGGCCGCTCATGACCTCGACCCGATCCGCCGCCGGATCGCCGCCCGGGTCATCGAGGCCGTGGGCCGGCACCAAGCCCTCGACGGCCCACCCGAGATTCGGGGCGCCATCAAGGGATCCCACCCCATCTGGGGGCGGTACGCCCCGCTCGGCTATCCGAACTGGGCCACCAAGTTCTTCCTCGACGCCCTCCTGCTCCTCGACGCCGACCCGGGATCCGAGGAGGTACCGGCGTGACGGCCAGGCTCGACCTCTACGGGGTGGCGGTCGACGCCGTCACCACCGACGAGGCCGTGGCGTGGATCGACCGCACGATCACCGGGGGATGCCGGGGGGGGTCGTCACACTGAACAGCACGGGTCTGATGCTGGCGGCACAGCAGCCGTTCTTCGGTCGCTACGTACGTGGCGCCGACCTCGTCGTGGCCGACGGGCAACCCCTGGTGTGGTTGTCCCGCCTCGTGGGGACCCGGCTGCCCGGACGCGTCGCCGGCATCGACATGGTGGAGCGATTGGCGGGTCATGCCGCAGCGCAGGGCCACGCCGTCTACCTCCTCGGCGCCGAAGCCGACACGGTCGCCGCCGCCGCCGCCGAGCTCGCCGGACGGCACCCGGGCCTCCGGGTGGTCGGGCATCACCACGGTTTCCTGGGCGACCGGGAGGCCGCCGTCGCAGCCGCTATCGGCCGCTCGGGGGCGGCCATCCTCCTGGTGGGCATGGGCTCGCCACGCCAGGAGCGCTTCATCGACGACCACTGGGATCAGCTCGGTGTCAACGTCGCCATGGGGGTGGGCGGTTCGTTCGAGGTCCTGGCCCACCGCCTCTCGAGGGCTCCCGTGTGGATCCAGCGCCTCGGATTCGAGTGGGCGTACCGGATGATCCAGGAGCCGCGCCGTCTCGCGGGGCGCTATATGCAGACGTTCCTCTGGCTCGTGGGCCGTTTCGGGCCGGCCATCGTCGATGCCCGCCGGAACCGGTCGCTCCCACCGCTGCCGTCTCCCGCCGGCTCACCCGGTCCACAACCGAGCCCGTTCCTCCGCCGTAGAGGCGTCCGTCCCCGCTCAGGGTCGGTCGTGGTGGCAGACGGCCTCCAGCAGGAACCCCTCGGGATCCCGCCAGAAGCAGGCGTAGTAGGGGGGCGGGTACTCGGGGAACTGGCGGGGCTCGTGCACGACATCGTCACCGCGGGCCGCCGCCCACCGGTGAACGGCGTCGACGGCACCGCGCCTGGGGACCATGAAGGCCAGGTGTTGGAGCCCGGGAGCCGTTGCGTCGAAGCGGCGGGACGCATCGGCGGCGGGATAGACGAAGAGGTAGGTGCCGGGCCGGCCTCCGACCGGCCGGTAGGCGAATTGATCGTCGTCGGCCAGAAACGGCTCGAACCCGACCAGGGGCATCAGCTGGTCGTAGTACGACCGGGCCGCCGCCAGGTCGCCGACGCCGATCCCGAGATGTCCGATCATGAGCGCCAGTGTGGCCGATGAACGGCCCCGGGGCGAGAAGCGGCCGCCGTCACTGGGGTGCCGGCGACCACCCCGTCCTAACATCGACACCGAGGGCCCGGCCGGGGACGGCGGGGCGGCGACGGCACCACGCCGACAGCACCAGGTCGACAGCACCACGCCGACAGCCTCACGTCGTCGACGGCGACGACGACATCGAACGCGAGCAGGAGACGACGGTGAGCGAGCCCCAGAGCGGTCCGACGACGGCGACCGAGGTGCGGGACGAGGTCCGGGCCTGGCTGGCCGACAACTGGGACCCCGACGTGCCCCGCAAGGAGTGGCTGACCCGGGTCGCCGACTCCGGCTGGGCCGCCCCCAGCTGGCCCCGGCAGTGGCACGGCCGCGGCCTCGACCCCTCCCTGACCAATATCGTGATGACCGAGTTCGCCGCCGTCGGCGCCGACGGTACGGCGCAGGACAAGAACAACCTGTGGGCCAACACCGTCCTCGCCTTCGGCTCCGACGACCTCAAGTCCCGGTTCGTGCGCCCCCTCCTCCTGGGGGAGGTGGCCATGTGCCTCCTCTACAGCGAGCCGGGCGCCGGCTCCGACCTCGCCGCCATCCAGACCAGAGCGGCGCGGGACGGCGACGAGTGGATCGTGACCGGCCAGAAGGTGTGGACCTCGAGCGGCCGCCAGGCCGACTACGCCCTGCTCATCACCCGCACCGACTGGAGCGTGCCCAAGCACCGGGGCATCACGTTCTTCTGGTTCCCCATGAAACAGCCGGGCGTCGAGGTCCGACCCCTGCGCCAGGCCACGGGTGACTCCCGGTTCAACGAGGTCTTCATCACCGAGGCCCGGGTCCCCCACGCCAACATGCTGGGCGATGAGAACAACGGGTGGATGGTGCTCCAGACGGCCCTGGCCTACGAGCGGGCGGTGATGGGCGAGAACCAGCGGCGCCGGGTCGGCCAGGCCGGCGACGGGGCCGTGCGGGCCGCCGGCGACGAGGCCCCCGCCCCCGTTCCCGACCTGTCGCTGCTCGCCCTGGCCCGCGATGTCGGCAGGGCCGACGATCCCGTCGTTCGCCAGCGGCTGGCCCACCTCCACTGCCTCGTCCAGGTCAACGAGTGGAACAACCGGCGGGCCAAGGCCGAGCTGGCCCAGGGCACCTCGTCGTCGGTGGTGTCGTTGGGCAAGCTGGCCATGAGCCGCATCCTCCACACCGCCGGGAGCCTGCAGACCGAACTCCTCGGGGCTGAGGGGATGGTCGGCGGGACCGACTCCCCCCGGGCCGCCGACGCCACCTACGCCCTCCTGAACGCGTTCTTCACGTCGATCGGCGGGGGCACCGACCAGATCCAGCGCAACATCATCGGCGAGCGGATCCTGGGTCTGCCCCGCGAGCCAGAGCTCGACAAGGCCGTGCCCTTCTCGCAGGTACTGAAGGCCCCGCCGGTCACCCGCTGACACCGGCCCGTCACACGGTGGCCGTCCCGTGACGACCGCGGGAAAACCAGCATCCCCGATGCTCCGCCGCCTTCCGGGGGAAACTACCGTTCGGTCATGGCAGACCAGTCGACCTTCGCCGACGACGCCGGTCCGTTCCTGCGAACCCTCTATTCGACGGCGATGCGGCTCACCACCGACCCGGTCGAGGCCGAAGATCTCGTCCAGGAGACGTACCTGCGGGCCTATCGCAGCTACGGCACCTTCCAGGCCGGGACGAACCTGCGGGCCTGGTTGTTCCGGATCCTCACCAACGCCCACATCAACCGCCACCGGGCCCGCAAGCGCCGCCCCGCCGAGACGGCCCTCGACGAGACCGAGACACCGAACGTCCAGCAGCGGCTGCGCGACGCCGAACACTACAACCGCAGCGCCGAGGACGAGCTGCTCGACCAACTGGCCGAGTCGGAGGTCCTCGACGCCGTCGAGGGTCTTGCCCCCGCCTACCGCCAGACCGTCCTCCTGGCCGACGTGGGAGGTTTCAGCTACAAGGAGATCGCCGAGATCCTCGAGATCCCCATCGGCACCGTCATGAGCCGCCTCCACCGCGGCCGCCAGGTCCTGCGGCGTGAGCTGGCCGACTACGCCGCCTCGATCGGCTTGGGCCCCCCACCCCTGCCCGCATGACCGTCCATCCGCCTCCCAACTCGCCGCCCTCGCCGTTGCCAGACCATCGGTACGTGCAGCCGGTGCCGACACCTCTAAGCTGAGCGCCTATGTTGGCCGTTGTTTGGCATTACTGGATCGGGCTCGTCCTCGCGATCGGCGTCGTCGGGACCCTGCTGGCCATCGCCGTCGGGTACCTGGCCAAGGTGGAGTCGCCCCGATACCCGAAGAAGCCGTAGGGGTCACATGGCCGCCGACGTCGACTGGCAGTTCGCCCGCAGGGTCGCCGGACGGGTGTCCGGCGACGAGCCGTTCGCCGGCAGCTACCACCAGGCGTCGCTCGAGCTCGACCTGCTCGAGCTGACGGTCGAGGCTGAGGGCCTCGTCGAGGCCGAGACCGGGCTCGTGTCGTCGGCCGGCCCGGCCCGGGCCCGGGTCACCGACCGCCAGGGCTGGATCGACGCCAACCTCGCCAGCTTCGAGCGCCTGATGCGGCCGCTGATCGGGCGCCTGGGCCACCACGACGGCGAACCCGACCGGTGGCGGGGCCAACCCGGGCTGATCGCCTCGGTCGGCCGGGCTGTGACCTCCGCCGGCGACGCCGTCGGGCCCAAGGTGGCCGGAGCCGAGTTGGGGGCCATGTTGGGTTGGATGGCCTCGCGGGTGCTCGGGCAGTACGACCTCCTCATCGTCGAGGACGACGAGCCGGACGACCAGGACTGGGTCTACTACGTCGGGCCCAACCTCCTGTCGCTCGAGAAGCGCTACGGTTTCCCGCCCCGGGAGTTCCGGTTGTGGATCGCGGTGCACGAGTGCACCCACCGGGCCCAGTTCACCGGCGTGCCCTGGCTCCGCCCGTACTTCCTGTCGCTCGTCGACGAGCTCCTCGACTCGGTCGACCCCGACCCCAAGCGGTTCCTAGACGCCATCGGCCAGACCGTGCGAGACGCCCGCCAGGGCACCGGGCCGTCTCTGGCCGACGGGGGTCTCTCGATGCTCTTCGCCAGCCCCGAGCAACGGGAGACGATCCGCAAGGTGACCGGCCTGATGAGCCTGCTCGAGGGTCACGGCGACATCACCATGGACCGGGCCACCCGTGAACTCATTCCCAGCCAGGCCCGGTTTGCCCGGGTCATGAGCCAGCGCCGCAAGAACGCCTCCGGCCTCAGCCGAATCGTCCAGCGCCTCACCGGGCTCGAGGCCAAACTGGCCCAGTACGAGGAGGGCGAGGACTTCGTGCGGGCGGTCGAGACGGCCGGGGGCCGTGAGCTGTTCGATCTCGTGTGGTCGGGGCCCGAGGCCCTGCCCACCATCGACGAGATCCGCCAGCCCGACCTGTGGATCGGCCGGGCCCGGGCCCCGGCCGGTGCCTGAGCCACCGGACCTCGTCGAACCCGCCATCGTCGAGATCCTGGCGCGCTGCACGTTCGACCCCGCCGGCACCCCCGTCGTCTGCGCCGTGTCGGGCGGGGCCGACTCCCTGGCCCTCCTGGCCCTGGCCGCCGCAGCCGGTTTGCGGGTCACCGCCGTCCACGTCGACCACGGTCTTCGCCCGGGCTCGGCGCTCGAGGCCGACGTGGTCGCCGCCGCCGCCGCCCGCTTCGGTGCCGACTTCGCCGCCAGGGTCATCGATCTCGACGACGGACCCGACCTCGAGCAGCGGGCCCGCCTGGCCCGCCGTCAGGTCCTCGGACCGGGTGCCCTCACCGGCCACACGGCCGACGACCAGGCCGAAACGGTCCTGATCAACCTCCTCCGGGGTGCCGGTCCGGCGGGTCTGGGGGCCATGCGACCCGGCCCCGACAAGCCGCTCCTCGCCCTCCGGCGCACCGAGACCGCCGACCTGTGCCGGCGTCTCGGCCTGACGCCCGTGGTCGACCCCTCGAACGACGACCGCCGCTTCGTCCGCAACCGGCTCCGCCACGAGGCGATCCCCCTCCTGGCCGACATCGCCGGGCGCGACGTCGTGCCCCTTCTCACCCGCACGGCGGCGCTGGGGCGATCGGTCGGCGACGACCTCGACGCCCTGGCCGCCAACCTCGACCCGACCGACACGAGGAGCCTGGCCCGTCAGCCGCCGGCGGTGGCCGTGGCCGCACTCCGCCGGTGGCTGCGCGACGAGCGAGGCCATCCTCCCACCAGCGCCGAACTGGCCCGGGTGCTCGACGTCGTGCACCATCGCGCCGCCGGCTGTGAGCTGCGGGGAGGGCGGCGGGTGTACCGCAGCGGGGGTGTCCTCCGCCTCGTGCCCCCGGCCGAATCCTGAACCACTGCCTTGGGCGGGTGCACCCAGGGGCGACGCCGTGGCGCCGCCAGTCCCGGTACGTACCATGTGACTAGATGCCGCCCCGACTCTTCGGAACCCTCGCCGCCGACGCTCCGACCGTTCCTCCTGCCGACGGCCGAGGGTCCGGGCCTGCGTCATCTGCGGTCGGGGAGCGGGCGGCGGCCATGGTGGCCGATGGTGTCGATGTCGTCATCGTCGAGGGTCCCACGACGGCCGACGCCGACGACGAGCGCCGGTGGGTGGTGGACGCCGTCGAGATCCTCGCCGGTCGGTGCCGGTCGGCCGTGCGGACGACCAGACCCGAGGTGGCCCGCGCCGCCGCCGCCGTCGGCGCCGACCTCTTCGACGACCCGAGCGGCGTCCTGGTGATGGCGGCCGCCGTTGCCGGCGTCGGCCTCATCGTGCATCCGCCGACCGGGCCCCGCCGCCCCGCCGACGGCAACGATGTGGTGACGGCCACGGCGGCGGCGTTGGAGGAGATGGCGGCCAGGGCCGCAGCGGCCGGGGTGACGGAGATCTGGGTCGATCCTGCGCTCGCCGGTCACGACATCGAACGCGACGTCACCGTCCTGGCCAACCTCGACATGATCGTGGCCGCCGGCCGGCCGGTCGTCGTGGACACCGGTCGAACCGACACGGTCGGTCATCTCGTGGCCCGCTCCGACGGGAGCGACGGTCCGGCGCCGGTCGAGGAGCGCCTGGTGGGGTCGGTGGTGGCCAGCACCCTGGCCGTCGTACTTGGCGCCGACGGGATTCGCGTCCACGATGTACAGGCGGCGCGGCAGGCCACAACCGTATTCGCAGGCGAGCAGCACCCCAGGAGACCGTGATGGCGAAAGGCAAGTGGGCACAGGGCATCCAGCCCCGTCAGTTCCACTGGATCATCCAGGACCGGCTCGCCCTGTGCGAGCGGCCCGGAGGGTACGGCCAGAACCATCGACGCGTCCGCCGCCAGGAGGAGGTGATCTGGATACGGGAGAACGGCTTCTCGTACGTCATCTCCCTCATCCCGTCCGACCACAACCTCCACAGCTACGACGAGCTGGGGATGCCGTGGAAGCACTGGCCGTTCGCGCCGTCGACCAACCTCGATGCCGCCCTGCCCCAGTTCTACGCCGAGCTGGGCAACCTGCTCGGCGGCGGCAAGCAGCTGCTGGTCCACATGGAGGAGGTCGGCGACCGGATGGCCGGGTTCATGGCCGGCTACCTGCGATGGACCGGGATGGTGCCGGTCACGTTCGAGGCGATCACCGTTCTCGAGCGGATCCTCGGCCGGCAGATGGGTCCCACCGGACGGGCCATCGTGGCCGCGGCCGAAACCTCGCTCCGGCCGTCCGGCACCGACACTCCCTGTGGCGCCTCGGGCTCGGCCGGTGGGTGACACCGACCCGGCCCTCCTCGACCGCATCGAGGTGCGGGGACTCGAGCTGCTCGTCTACTGCGGGGTCCTGCCCGAGGAGCAGGCCCGCCGCCAGCCCTTCCGCCTCGACCTCGACCTCTATCTCGATCTCGGTCCGGCCGGTCGGTCCGACGACCTGAGCGACACCGCCGACTACGGCGCCATCGCCAACCTCCTGGCCGTCGAGCTGGGAGCCGACCGCTTCCTGCTGCTTGAACGGATGGCACAGCGGGTGGCGGAGCTGGTGTTGGACACGACCGAGGTGGTGGCGGTCACGGTCACCGTCAGCAAGATGCGACCCCCGATCCCGGTCCACGTCGACACCACCGGGGTCCGCATCCACCGCCGCCGGGCCGGCGACTAGGGCGGGCGACGGACCGTGCGGGCATTCCTCGGTCTGGGTTCCAACATCGGTGACCGTCGGGAGACGTTGCGACGGGCGGTGGGGGCCATGGCGGAGGTGGTGGCGGTCTCACCCCTCTACGAGACGGAGCCGGTCGGCGGACCGGAGCAGGACGCCTACTTCAACGTCGTCGTCGAGCTCGACACCGGCCGTGACCCCCGCCAGCTGCTCGAGCTGTGCCGGACCCTGGAGACGGCGGCTCAGCGGCGCCGCACCGTCCGCTGGGGTCCCCGCACCCTCGACGTCGACGTCCTCCTGGCCGCCGACCTCGTCGTCGACCACGACGACCTGACCATCCCCCATCCCCGGATGCACCAGCGGAACTTCGTCGTCCGTCCTCTCCTCGATCTCGACCCTCATATCGTGGTCGACGGCTACGACCCCGACACCGCCTTCGGCCAGGTGACCAACATCGGACCTCTCTGACCCTTCGGCGCTGCGCCGGAGGCATCACGGCGCGGGCGGCGGCGACGGCGGCGGTTGCCGGCGGCGCCTCAGCGACCGATCCGGGGGTCGACGACCAGGAGGAGGGCATCGGCGAAGAGGTTGACGACGCCCACGATGACCGACGTGACGAACAGGGCGCCGGCCACCGCCGCCACATCGCGACGGCCGATGGCGACCAGCACGTAGTCGCCGAAGCCGGGGATGAGAAAGATCCGCTCGACCACCACGAGGTGGCCGAGTACGAGCGCCGACTGGGCCCCGATGGCGGCGACCATGGTGGGAGCGGCGGGCCGGAGGGCGTGGGACCGTACGATCCGGAACGGGGTGAGGCCCTTGGATCGGGCGAGTTGCACGTGCTCGCTCTGAAGCTGTTGCAGCATCTCGGATCGTAGGAGCACCAGGTAGGTGGCGGCCGTCGTGAGGGCCAGCGTGAACGACGGCAACGCCACCGAGGCCAGATGGTCGACCACCCCCCGGCCGAGGGGGACGTAGCGCCCGGTGGGAAAGATCCCTACGCCGATCTCGGCCCCGAAGACGTTGAGCTCGCCGACCCCGAGGAGGTAGACGAGGATGGGCCCGCTGACGAACGTGGGGGCGGCCAGGCCGAGCAGACCGACGCCCCGGAAGCCGACGTCGGCCGCCCGGCCCCGGAACCGGGCGCCGAGCATGGCGCCGGGGATGGCGATGACGACGGCCATGACCTGGCTGTAGGCCAGGAGCTGGAGTGAGATGGGGATCGTCCGGCTCACGCCCGCCTCGACGGTCTCGCTGTACTGGGTGTCGCCCATCTCGCCGGCGACGACATCGCCGATCCAGGCGATGTAGCGCTCCATCGCCGCCACCACCCCCGTGTCGTCGAGGCGGGAGGCGTCAGGATAGTTGTGGACGAGGAGCCACACGATGGCCATGGCGAAGAACACCGAGCCGACCACCTGGACGACACGGCGGAGCAGGTAGCGGCGTGATCCCCCCGGCAGAGCGGCGAGGGCGAGCGCCGCCACCAGGCCGAGACCGGCGAGCAGCGGTACGCCACCGACGGCGACCGCCCCGACGGCGGCGACGATGGCCAGACCGGTGATGGCGACGAGCCGGGGCGTCACCGGGCATCGGGTATCGACATCGGGCCATGATGGCACGGCCACCCCCTGACGGAGATGGCGGCGACCGCCGGTCCCGCCGCCCACTAGTCTCCAGCCCCATGACGGCAACCCTGCGACCCGATCTCCAGGCCCCGGCGGCCGACATCCGGTTCCTCGTCGAGCGGGCGCTGGCGGAGGACCTGACCCCTCTCGGCGATCTGACGTCGTCCCTGCTCGATCCGTCCCGCACCGCCACGGCCACGTTCGGCGCCCGAGCCCCCGGGGTGCTGGCCGGCTGTGCCTGTGTGATCGAGACGTTCCGCGCCGTCGACCCGGCGCTGAGGGTGGAGTGGCACAAGACCGACGGCGACCGGGTGGAGGCCGGCGAGGCGTTCGGCGTGGCCCGGGGCCCGTTCCCGTCGATGCTGACGGCGGAGCGGACGGCCCTCAACTTCCTCGGCCACCTGTCGGGGGTGGCCACCAACACCGCCCGGTGGGTGGAGCTGGCCGCCGGTCGGGTGACGGTGTGGGACACCCGCAAGACCCTGCCCGGCTACCGCTCCCTGCAGAAGGCGGCGGTCAGGGCCGGCGGGGCGGCCAACCACCGCGGCAACCTGTCGGACTGGCTCATGCTCAAGGATAACCACCTCATGGGCACCACGATCGCCGACGCCGTCGCCGTGGCCCGCCAGCGGTGGCCGGGCCGCACCATCCACGTCGAGGCCGATCGGGCCGACCAGGTGCGCCAGGCCATCGAGGCGGGCGCCGACATCATTCTCCTCGACAACTTCACCCCGGACGAGCTGGCCGGCCTCGTGGCCGAGGTCGATGGGTGGGCGGCCACGTCGGGGCGGCCCCGGCCCCTGTTGGAGGCGTCGGGCGGGATCACCCTCGACACCCTCGACGCCTATGCCGGCACCGGGGTCGACCTGCTGTCGTCGGGGTCGATCACCAACTCCGTCACCGCCCTCGACATCGGCCTTGACGTCGTACCCGACTGACACCGACCCAACTCGAGCGCTGCTGTTGCCAATCAACCGTCATCGACGGTAGGGTGACGCCCACTCGGAGCCCGGCTCCCGCATCAGGAACACCACCGTGAGGACGGGTTCAATGTCGGAGCACATCATCGGAACGAGCCAAGCCGCCATCGACGGCTACGAACAACAGGCGCTGCACATCTTCGCCAGGGTCAACGAGCGGATGCAGCAACTCGTGACCAACGCCTTCTCGCTGACCTACGAGGGGCCAGACGCCGAGACGGTGTTCAATCCGGGCCTGGTCACCCTGGCCACCGAATCGGTGGCCCTGATCGACGCCGCCGTGAGCGCCTTCGCCGGCGCGGTATCGGCGGTGACGTCCAACATCTCCCACGCCCTCGGCGCCGGCGACATCGTGTTCGTCTACAAGCCGCCCCCGCTGGCGCTGCCGTCACCGCCCGGGGTGGCGGCCGACGACTACCGCATCGACACTGCGGCGTTCGACCGCTTCCTCGCCGGCGACCTCGTCGATGCCCAGACGGCCATCGCCTCGCTCTTCGCCGAGAACCAGGCGGCCTTCGGCGCCATCCCCCGGGCCACCGCCACCAGCCCCGGATGGTCGGGCGAAGCACGCGACCATGCCCAGAACGTCGTGGTTCCCGCCCAGACCGAGAACCTCGACAACATCCTCCGCCAGGTCGTGCAGCAGATCACCCAGTTCATGACCGGCGCCAGAGACGGCACGCTCGCCGCCGACCGGGCCGGGGTCGGCGGGTCGCCGGGCGGGGAGGTCGGCGTCCGCTGACCGGGCCGGATCGCCAACGCCACCCGTGGAGCTGCTGCTCCGGTTGATCGGCGGCCGATCTCCCGGGCCGACCGTCGTCGACGTCATGGTGAGACTCGAGCCCGAGCACACCGTGGCCGAGCTCGGACGCGCCCTCGGACCATGGTTCTGGCCGGGCGCGGCCGGTGAGGCCACCCTGGCTCGGGCCGCCACCGGGGAGATCCTCGACCCGGCCCGCTCGATGGCCGAGATCGGACTGCTGTCGGGCGAGGCGGTCAGGATCGGCAAGCTCCGCCGCCATCCCTCCACCGGGCTGTCGGACCGGCCCGTCGCCGGCGGGTATCGGGCCGCCTCCCACCCCTCCGACGCCCCGGCGGCCGGTGCCGATCGTCCGGCGCTGGAGCTCATCGTCCGCTCCGGGCCCGACGTGGGCCGCCGTTGGGTGCTCGACCCGTCGGTCACGCCGCTGCTGGGCCGGGACCGGGGCTGCGCCCTCGTGTTCGACGACCCCACGGTGGGACGGCGTCACGCCCGTCTGTCGGTCGACGGCACCGGGTGTGTGCTCCGCCCCGGGCCTGAGGCTCCGACACCGCCAACCGTCGACGGCGTCCCGATTGCGGGACCCCACACGCTCGGTGCCGGCGAACTGGTCCGCCTCGGCGCCACCACGTTCACCGTCGGCCCCCGGCTCGTGCCGTCCCCGTCGGGGCCCGGGTCGTCGGGCGTCGGCGGCCCTGCCCCCGGGGGGCCGGGTGAGCTCGGCACCGTCGCCTTCCATCGGACGCCGTACTACCCGACCCCGGTCGAGCAGCGTCGGTTCGATCCGCTGGACGAGATCCCCGACCGTCCCGAACCGATTCGCTTCGCTTACCTGGCGGCACTGGCCCCCCTTGTCGTCGGCGTGGTGCTGGCCCTCGTCTACTCCCCCCGGTTCCTCCTGTTCGCCGCCCTGTCGCCGGTCGTCGCCATCGCCGGCCACGTCGAGCAGCGCCGGCGGGCGAGGTCCCGCTACGGGCGTGGGGAAGAGCGCTACCGCCGGCTCCTGGCCCGCCGCCGTCACGAGATCGCCGACGCCCTGGGCCAGGAGCGCCACCGCCGCCGCTGTAGCGCCCCCGACCTGGCCGAGCTCATCGACCGGGCCCGGAGACGCTCCGTCGAGCTGTGGGTCCGCGACCGGTCGGCCCCGGACTTCCTCACCCTCCGCCTCGGGCTCGGCGACATCCCGGCCGCCGTCACCGTCACGAGGGAGCGGCGGGGCGACGAACGCCTGCGCGACGAGCTCGAGGCCGAGCTGGCCGAGCTCGACGTCCTGCGCGACGTACCCGTCACCCTCGACCTCGGCCGCCACCCGGTCGTGGCTCTCGTGGGCCGGGCGGCCGACGTCGGCCCCCTCGCCGCTTCGCTCGTGTGTCAGGCCGCTTGCCTCCACAGCCCCGAGGATCTCGTCATCGCCTCCATCGGCGCCGGCGGGGCCGGGCCCGAGCGGTGGCTGCGCTGGCTGCCCCACACCCGGGCCGCCAGCGCCCCCGTCGGGGGTGATCTCGTCACCGGCCGCAGCGATGGTGACACCCTGCTCCGGGCCCTCCTGGCGGCGGCCGCCGAACGGGTGGATCGGCCCGATCGGACGATCGACCGGCGCTGGCCCCGGCTCCTCCTCGTCGTCGACCGGGCGGCGGAGCCCGATCCCGTCCTGCTGTCACGACTCCTCGACGTCGGTCCCGCCGCCGGTTTCGTTTTCCTGTGGCTGACCGACGACGCAGGGAGGGTGCCCCGCCAGGCGGTGGCCGTGGTCACCTGCGCCTCCCTCGTCGGCGGTGGGAGATCGTTGCTGGCCCCTACCGATCCGGATCTGGCCCCGATCGCGCTCGAGATCGACCGGGCCTCGCCGGCTGCGGTCGACGACGCCGCCCGCTGCCTGGCCGCCGTGCGCGATGCCTCGTCGGTCACGGGATCGACCATGGTGGCCCGCCTCGTGACCCTCGACGAGACCTTCGGTCGCGCCGTGACCCCCGACTGGATCGAGCAGCGTTGGCGCCGTTCCCGATCCCACCATCTCCCCGCACCCGTCGGCCGTACGGCCGACGCACCGCTCGTGCTCGACCTCGTCGAACACGGGCCCCACGGCCTGATCGGCGGCACCAGCGGCTCGGGTAAGAGCGAGCTGCTCTCGGCCCTCGTCGCCGGCCTGGTGGCCTGCAACCCCCCGCGTGCGGTCAACGTGCTGTTCATCGACTACAAGGGCGGGGCGGCCAGCGACCCGTTCGTGGGCCTGCCCCACACGGTTGGCGTGGTCACGAACCTCGATGCCCTCCTGGCCCGGCGCGCCCTCACCTCGCTGCGGGCCGAGCTCGACCGTCGCATGGACCTGCTCCAGGGCCGGGCCAGGGACCTGGCCGAGATGATCGAGCGGTACCCCGACGAGGCCCCGCCGGCCCTCGTGATCGTGGTCGACGAGTTCGCCACCCTGGTCAAGGAGATCCCCGACTTCGTGACCGGGGTCGTCGACATCGCCCAGCGGGGCCGCAGCCTCGGCATCCACCTGCTCCTCGCCACCCAACGGCCGTCCGGCGCCGTCAACGACAACATCCTGGCCAACACCAACCTGCGCATCAGTCTCCGCATGCTCGACGGCGCCGAGTCCTCGGCGGTCATCGGCACCGCCGATGCCGCGGCCATCCCCAATCCGCTCAAGGGGCGGGGACTGGCCCGGCTCGGCCCCGGGGAGCTCGTCACCTTCCAGACGGCCTGGACGGCCGCTCCGGTGGCCGCCGATGGTGGGCCCGCCCCGATCGCCGTCAGCGCCCTCGTCCCCGGCTCGACCGGGCCGCCGGCGACGGTCCGACCCTCCCCGGTGACCGACCCGGCCCCGGCCCCGGCCGAGCGGCCCGAACCGGCGCGTGACCGTCAACCGGTGGGTGGCACCGGCACCCAGTTGGACGCCCTCCTGGGGGCGGTTCGGATCGCGGCCCGGGCCACCGGCGAGACCCGGGCCCGTTCCCCGTGGCTCGACGAGCTGCCCGCCCACCTCCCCCTCGACGTCGTGGCCCACCACCCCCACGGGGGCATCACGCTCGGCCTCGTCGACGACCCGGCGGCCCAGGCCCAGCACCCCGCCGTGGTCGATCTCGACGGGGGCGGCGGCCTGCTCGTGTTCGGCACCGGGGGAGCGGGCAAGACGACGGCCCTGGTCACCTTGGCGGTGAGCGCCGCCCTCCACGACGCCGAGCACGGGGCCGGCGACCTCACCGTCGTCGGCCTCGACTTCGCCTCCCGCCGACTGGCCGTGCTCGATGCTCTCCCGGCCTGTCGGATCGTGGCCGGGGGCGACGACCTGGAGGCCGTGACCCGGGTCATCGCCTCGCTCGACGAGGAGCTGGGCCGGCGCCGGGCGGCCGTGGCCGAACGGGCCGGCGAC
Organism: Acidimicrobiales bacterium; assembly: GCA_050330635.1. GTDB lineage: Bacteria > Actinomycetota > Acidimicrobiia > Acidimicrobiales > SZUA-35 > CADEDH01. The sequence goes on from JBHJNQ010000004.1 coordinate 58,222, forward strand.
GGTGACCCGCTCCGCTTCTCCCCGGTCCTGGTCCTCATCGACGACTACGGCAACCTGGCCCAGACGTTCGAGGGCGCAGGGGCCGGGGCCGTCCTCTACTCCTGGCTCGAGACGCTCAACCGGATCGTGGTCGACGGTCGAGGGGTGGGGATCCACCCCGCCATCACCGCCACCCGCCGGGCCGTGGTCAAGCCCGGGGTGCTGGCCGCCATCAGCAACCGGATCGTGCTCCGCCAGGCCGATCCCGCCGGCTACGTGGAGCTAGGACTCCCGGGCACCCTCGCCGCCGCCGATCTCGCCCCCGGGCGGGGCTTCACCGAGCGCGGCCTGGCCGTCCAGGTGGCGACGGTCGTGCCGTCGTCCGGCCCGACTTCGCCGGGCGACGAACGCCAGGCCCTGACCAGCCTCTTCCCGCCACCGTGCGTCGGTGCCGCCGGTTCCCCACCGGTGGGGGACGAGATCGTCGGGTCCGCACTTCCCGCCCACCTGGAGGAAGCGGCCGGGCCCCGCCCACCGCTGTCCATCTCGCTCGGTGTCGCCGACCTCGACCACCACGAGGTCGTCGTCGACCTCGCCCTCCACGACCTGGTCGTCGTGGGCGATCCCCGGTCGGGGCGCAGCACGGCACTGGCCACCGTGGCCGGTCAGGCGCTGAGGGCGGGCTGCGAGCTGTGGGTGGTCGGAAGCAGCGCCTCCCCACTGCGTCGCCTCCCCGCCACCCCCGCTGGCTCCCCCGCTGGCGCCGCCACCGCCACCGCCGCCTTCGGGCGGGCGGCCGACGTCGTCCCGGCCCTCGAGCGACTGGCCGAGCTGGAACACCCCGTCGACCACCCGCCCGGTGCCCGTCACCGCCGGGTGCTGATCGTCGACGACATCGATCTGCTCGACGACCCGGTGCTCGACCCGGTGTGCGGACGGCTGCTCGCCGCCGGTGTCCGCTACGTGGTGTCCAGCGCCGCCGTGAAGGGTTACAGCACCAACCCGCTGATCCAGAACATGCGCAAGGCCCGGGCCGTGCTCCACCTGCGCCCTCCCGGGGCCCGCGAGGTCCAGGAGCTGACCGGCTGCCTGCCCCGGCTCCGCCCCGGCCTGACCCTCGTCGCCGGTCGTGGGGTGCTCGTCGTCGACCGTCAGCCCGTCGTCGTCCAGGTGGCAGAGGGGGGCGCCGGGGCGGGGGCGACGACCGCAGGGCCGCTCACTCGATGCCGTGCTCCAGGGCGTCGCGGATCAGCTCCTGCTTGCGGCTGAGGTGCAGCTTGCCGAGGATGTTGCGGCCCGCTCGGACAGCGGTTGGTACCCTCCGGCGTCCTTGCTCATCCGCCGGAACTCGCCGAGCACCAGGCTGGCCAGGGCGGGCGAGAACACCGGTTCGCCGTGGGCGGCCTTCCACAGCGCCAGGCGCAGCTCCTCCGGCGGGGTCGACTTCACCAGGTAGCCGCAGGCCCCGGCGGCGACGGCGTCGAGGAGATCGCGTTCGGCCTCCGACACGGTCAGCATGACGATGTTCGACAGCTCCCCGCACTCCCGGGCCACCCGGAGACCGCCGCCGTTCGGCATGTTGAGGTCGCAGACGACGAGGTCGGGTCTCGTCCTCGTGATCACGGTCACCGCCTGGTCGGCATCGCCCGCCTCCCCCACGACGTGGAAGTTGGCGCCCAGGTCGGCCCGCACCCCCGAACGCCAGATCGGATGGTCGTCGGCCAGCACCACGGTCACCCTGGACGTCATGCCCATATCCTTATCTCGGTTCCCCGCCCCGGTCGACCATCGACCTCGATCCGCCCGCCCACCTCGGCCATCCGGTCACCGATCGAACGGCGGATGCCCTCACCCGACACCACCGACGCCGGGTCGAAGCCGCAGCCGTCGTCCTTGGCCAGGGCCACCAGCTCGTCGTCGTCCGACCGGCGCTGGATGACCGCCAGGGTCTGGAGCACGCCGTCGTGGAGGGTGCGGGCCACCTCCTCCCGGGCCCGGAAGTCGGAGATGGAACGGTCGGCCTCCTCGAGCCGATGGACCAGGTAGCCGACCACCCAGCCGGTCACGGCCAGGAGCACCGTGGTCGACAGGCCCCGGAACGCCGCCTCGGACGCCCCGGTGAACGGGAGCAGCCCGACGTAGCGGGCCAGCCCCATGCCGGCCCCGGTGACGACCGCCGGCCGCCGGCGAGGGCGACCGTGGCCACGGCGGCCACGACCCACACCGACGGCAGGGTCTGGGGGTGGTCGCCCGACCCGAAGACCCAGGTGTCGGCGATCAACATCGTGGTACCGATGGCGATCTCGGCCATCACCGGGGCCGGGCGCAGCAGCAGGTCGGGATCGCGCTGGTACAGGGCGTTGAGGACGGCGGTCACGGCGACCGCCGCGGCGGCGAGCGCCAGACCCACCACGACGACGGGGTCGGTCGGGGCCGGCGTCAGGCGACCTGGACCGCCCGCACCGAGTCGAGCAGGTGTTGCGCGGTATCGGCCAGCGCCCGCCCGGCCCGGTTCTCGGCAACGGCCAGGATCTCCGACCGTGCCCGCTCGACGAATCCGGTGGCGACCGTCAGGGCCGACTCGATACCCGGGCCCTCCCGCACGATCTGGATGGCCCGCAGCCGGTCGTCCTCGGTCAACCCGTCGAGAAGCAGCTCCCGTAGTCGGACCCCGACCGGGGAGGCGAGGGTGTGGATGACCGGCAGCGAGTACACGCCCTCGAGCATGTCCTTGCCCGCCGGCTTGCCGAGCTGCTCGTCGGTGGCGATCACGTCGAGGATGTCGTCGATCACCTGGAAGCCCATGCCGTACAGCTTGCCGAACTCGGTCAGCCGCTCGATGGCCGGACGGTCGCGGCCGCCGACGATGCCGCCGATGCGGGTGGCGGCGGAGAACAGGCTGGCCGTCTTGCCGGCGATCGACGGGAAGTACTGCTCCTCGGTGCGGTTCACGTCGTAGAGGGTCTGCAGCTCGGCCACCTGGCCCCGGCACAGATCGCCGATGGTCCGGGCCAGGAGGCCCGCCACCTCGGTTCCGAGGCCGGCGGCGATCTCCGATGCCTTGGCCAGGAGGAAGTCGCCGGCCAGGATGGCCCGCAGGTTGCCCCACCGGGCGTTGACGCTGGCCACCTGGCGCCGGATCTGGGCCTCGTCCATGACGTCGTCGTGGTAGAGGGAACCCACCTGCACCAGTTCCACGGCGACCCCGCCCCGCACCACGTCGTCGGGCACCGGGACCCCGTCGGGAAGGCCGGTGGCGGCGGCCGTCACCGTGAACAGCGGCCGCTGCCGCTTCCCCCCGGCCGTGATCAGGTGGGAGGCGATCTCCGTCAGGTAATCGTCGCCCTCGATCCTGACGGTGTCGCGGAGACACGCCTCGATGCGGGCAGCGTCGTCCGACGCGGTCGGCAGGGTGTTGAGAGGACTGGTGGCCACCGCTACAAGGTAGGCCAGCGGCCCGCTCCATGGCTCAACCCACCTGATCCCACGATGGGGCCGTAGCCCTACCCACGGTCTACATTCGGGCCATGTCCCGCTGCGGAGGGAGGTACTGCTAGCAGGTCTGGCTCAGCATCGACCGCCCACGTGCCGACGAGGAGCGAGCCGGTTTCCGAGCCGACCGGCAAAAAGATCCACCGCCTGAGCTAGTAGGCTGGTGGTCACCTCTCCTACGAACCCCATTCCGGGAGGATTCATGTTCGAACGCTTTACGGATCGTGCACGGCGTGTCGTCGTGCTAGCCCAAGAAGAAGCCCGGCTGCTGAACCACAACTACATCGGCACCGAGCACATTCTTCTCGGGTTGATCCACGAGGGCGAAGGTGTTGCGGCCAAGGCTCTCGAATCCCTGTCGATCTCGCTGGAGGCTGTCCGCAGCCAGGTCGAGGACATCATCGGTCAGGGTGGCTCATCTCCAAGCGGACACATACCATTCACCCCCAGGGCCAAGAAGGTGCTGGAGCTGTCGCTGCGCGAGGCGCTGCAACTCGGCCACAACTACATCGGTACCGAGCACATCCTGCTCGGTCTCATCCGCGAGGGTGAGGGCGTGGCGGCGCAGGTGCTGGTCAAGCTCGGGGCCGACCTGTCCCGGGTCCGCCAGCAGGTGATCCAACTCCTGTCCGGCTACTCGGGCCCCAGCGGCTCGAGCAGCACCCCGAGCGAGGGAGGCAAGGCCAGCACCACCACCGGTGGCAGCGGCCAGGACGCCCCGTCGGGATCGCTCATCCTCGACCAGTTCGGCCGCAACCTCACCCAACTGGCCAGGGAGAAGAAGCTCGACCCGGTCATCGGTCGGGCCCGCGAGGCCGAGCGGGTGATGCAGGTGTTGAGCCGGCGGACCAAGAACAACCCCGTCCTCATCGGCGAGCCCGGCGTCGGCAAGACGGCGATCGTCGAGGGGCTGGCCCAACAGATCGCCAACGACGACGTGCCCGACACCCTCCGGGGCAAGCAGCTCTACACGCTCGACCTCGGTGCCCTCGTGGCCGGCAGCCGCTACCGCGGCGACTTCGAGGAGCGCCTCAAGAAGGTGCTCAAGGAGATCAAGACCCGGGGCGACATCATCCTGTTCATCGACGAGTTGCACACCCTGGTCGGCGCCGGCGCCGCCGAAGGCGCCATCGACGCCGCCAGCATCCTCAAGCCGATGCTGGCCCGGGGTGAGCTGCAGACGATCGGTGCGACCACCCTCGACGAGTACCGCAAGCATCTGGAGAAGGACGCCGCGCTCGAGCGGCGGTTCCAGCCGATCAAGGTGGAGGAGCCGACGGTCGAGCACACGATCGAGATCCTCAAGGGCCTGCGTGACCGTTACGAGAGCCACCACCGGGTCACGATCACCGACCAGGCGCTCGTGGCCTCGGCCAACCTGGCCGATCGCTACATCTCCGACCGTCACCTTCCCGACAAGGCCATCGATCTGATCGACGAGGCCGGCTCACGGCTCCGGATCAAGCGCATGGCCACCCCACCGGCGTTCAAGGAGCTCGAGAACGAGCTGGCCGAGGTCGTGACGAAGAAGAAGGAGGCGGTCGAGGCCCAGAACTTCGAGGAGGCCGGTCGTCTCCGCGACTCCGAGAAGGATCTGCTCTCCAAGCGGGAGGAGATGGAGACCGAGATCAAGGCGTCCGGCGTCGACCTCTTCGACGAGGTCAACGAGGAGTCGATCGCCGAGGTCCTCTCCATCTGGACCGGCATCCCGGTCTACAAGCTGACCGAAGAGGAGACCGAGAAGCTTCTCCGCATGGAGGACGAACTCCACCGGCGGGTCATCGGCCAGCAGGACGCCATCCGGGCCGTCTCCCAGTCGATACGCCGGACCAGGGCCGGGCTCAAGGATCCGAAGCGTCCCTCGGGGTCCTTCATCTTCCTCGGCCCCACCGGTGTCGGTAAGACCGAGTTGGCCAAGACGCTCTCCGAGTTCCTGTTCGGCGACGACAACGCCCTCATCACGCTCGACATGTCGGAGTACATGGAGAAGCACACGGTCAGCCGTCTCGTCGGGTCGCCTCCCGGCTACGTCGGCTACGAGGAGGGCGGTCAGCTCACCGAGGCCGTCCGGCGCAAGCCTTTCTCGGTGGTCCTGTTCGACGAGATCGAGAAGGCCCACCCCGACGTGTTCAACGCCCTGCTCCAGATCCTGGAGGAGGGGCGGCTCACCGACAGCCAGGGTCGTTCGGTCGACTTCCGTAACACCGTCCTGATCATGACCTCCAACCTCGGCACCCAGGATCTCCGCAAGGCGACCCTGGGTTTCGCCAAGTCCGATGAGGCCGTGAGCTACGAGCGGATGAAGGAGAAGGTCAACGACGCTTTGAAGGTCCACTTCCGGCCCGAGTTCCTGAACCGCATCGACGAGACGATCGTGTTCCACGAGCTCAGCCGCGAGGAGGTGACCGAGATCGTCGATCTGATGATCAAGCGCACCGTCGACCAGCTCGAGGGCCAGGGCATCGGCCTGGAGCTCACCGCCGACGCCAAGCACCTCCTGGCCGACCGGGGCTACGACCCGACGATGGGGGCCCGGCCGCTGCGTCGTGCCATCCAGCGTCTGATCGAGGATGTCCTGTCCGAGAAGCTCCTCTACAAGGAGTTCCGGGCCGGTCAGATCATCGTCATCGACGTCGTCGCCAACGACGCCGACGAAAAGGAGTTGAGCTTCACCGCTCACGAGGGCTTCCAGCCCCCGTCGACTCCGGAGCTGGCCGAGACCGGCGACTGAGTCCCACTCGAACGGCCGGCGCCGCCGGCGGTTCGACGATCGAGGCGTCACGACACCGCCCGCAGCCCGAGTAGGGTTGCGGGCGGTGTTCGTTCTGTCCCGCCTCCAACGTCACCGCCGGGCGTCGTCTCCCGACCGGTCGGCTGGCGGGCCCCGGCGGCGACCGTGGCGTCGGCGATGGAGCGGGGCCGTGCTCGGCCTCCTCCTGCTGGTCGGCACCGGTTGCCGGACCGACGTCGACCTCGCCGTCACCGTCGAGGACGACGGTTCGGGCCTGGTCCGGGCCACCACGGTCCTCGACAGCGAGGCCTCGGCCCGCCTCCTCGATCTCCAGCGCGACTCGGACGGCCTCCTGCTCACCGATCTGGTCCTGAGCGGGTGGGATGTCAGCCCGCCGGAGGAGGGCGCCGACGGGTCGACCGTCATCACGGCCAGCAAGGCCTTCGGCTCGGCGTCCCAGTTCAGCGAGGTCATGGACGAGCTGACGGGCGAGGCCGGCGCGGTGCGCAACTTCGTCCTGGTGCGGACGAAGAGCTTCGCCCGCGTCGACTACGAGGTGATCGGCACCATCGACACCACCGGCGGGCTCGACGCCTTCGGCGACGCCGATCTCGAGACCGCCCTCGGACGTTCGTTGAGCGACATCGCCTCCCGCTACGGCGCCACCGCCGACGACCTCGGGTTCGACCTGACCATCTCGCTGCCCGGAAACGGCTCGGGCGAGACGACGACCGGTGTCGTGACCAGCGAGGACGGCCGCCTCGTCGCCCGCTGGCCCGCCGACTTCGCCGACCCCGACGTGATCCCCGTGACCTTGGGATCGTCGACCCGGGAGGTGTCGGCCCTCGTGCTGCGGGGGCTGGCCGTCACGGCCGGTGTCCTCGCCGCCATCATCGTGTTCGCCCAGTTCCTCCGGGTCCTGCTGCCCGACCGGCGCCGGCGGGCCCAACGTCGACGGCGGGCCGCCCAGCGGGTCAGGAACCAGGCCCAACCACCGCCCGAGGCACCCAGGAACGTGACGCAGGAGCTCCCGGCGCTCGTCATCCACAAGGTCGTCGCCCTCGACGGCATGGGTGTGCTGTACCGCGAGGCCGACGACGTCCGCCGCCTCCTCATCCCCTTCGCCCGGGACCGGGGCGCCACCGCCACCGACGACGACATCGTGGCCAGGACGAGGGCGCTCAGTCTGGGCCGGATCACGACCGGTGAGCTGTGGCGGACGATCGGGGTCGAGGGCGACCCCGACGAGCTCGACGCCGCCTACCTCGCCCTCCATCAACTGTCGCCGGGGGTGGTCAAGTACCTCCGAATGTTGCGCGACCGGGGAGTGCGGGTCGCCTGCATCACCAACGACGCCGCCGGCTGGGCGGCCCGGCTGCGAACCCGTCACAACCTCGAGCGATTGATCGATCCATGGGTGGTGAGTGGCTCTGTCGGCGTCCGCAAGCCGGACAAGCCGATGTTCGAGGTCCTGCGGCGGGTCACCGGTGAGGACCCGCGCCGGATCCTCGTCGTCGACGACGACCTCGACGTCCTCGACGTCGCCCGCGATCTCGGCTTCGCCACCTCGTGGTTCTCCCCCGGCGGTTCCCACGCCGACGCCAGGGGCCATTCCATCATCCGGAGCTTCGACGTGCCCGACGACGAGCTGGTCGAGGTCGACCACGCCAAACCGTAGGCCCCGGGGCCGCCGGGCCCGCATCAGGGGGCGCCGGCGGACGATTCCACTGTCACCACCCGTGCGTAGGGTCCGGGTCATGGCTCGACCGAGGAACGTCCACGTGTGCCGCGAGTGTGGGGAGCAGACGGCGGGGTGGGCCGGCCGCTGTCCCGGTTGTGGGGCCTGGGCCTCCATCGAGGAGGTGCAGCCGGCGGCCCTGACTCGCCGATCCCGCCGGGGGCCCGCCACCGCCGGGCCCCGGTCCCTGGCCGAGGTCGACGGTGCGGCCTCCATCCCTACGCCCACCGGGGTCGACGAGGTCGACCGGGTCCTCGGGGGTGGGCTCACCGCCGGGTCCGCCACCCTGCTCGGCGGTGAGCCCGGCGTCGGCAAATCCACGCTGACGCTCCAGATCGGGCGGTCGGTGGCGGCGGGAGGGGCGGCCGTGCTCCTCGTGGCCGGGGAGGAGGCGCCGGCCCAGATCGCCACCAGGGCCGCCCGTCTGGGTCCCGTCCCGCCCACCCTCGCCGTGATCGACGATCTGTCCGTCGACGCCGTCATCGCCGCCATGGACGACCTCCGGCCCCAGGTCATCGTGATCGACTCGATCCAGTCCGTCCGGGTCGACGCCGTCGACGGCACCCCGGGCTCGATCCCCCAGCTGAGGGCGGCGGCGGAGCGCCTGGTGGCGGCGGGCAAGCGGTTCGGCGTGTCGGTCGTCATGATCGGGCACCTGACGAAGGACGGCTCCCTGGCCGGGCCCCGCGTCATCGAGCATCTCGTCGACACGGTGTTGTCCTTCGGTGGCGACCGAACGGGCGAGCTCCGGTACCTGCGCACCGTGAAGCACCGGTTCGGGCCGACCACCGACGTCGGCCTGTTCGAGATGACGGCGGCCGGTCTGGCCACGGTGGCCGACCCGTCCGGTCGATTCCTCACCGATCGCCAGCCGGGGCTTCCGGGCTCGGTGGTCGTGGCCACGGTCGAGGGCCGTCGGCCCGTGCTGGTGGAGGTCCAGGCGCTCACCGTCGATGTGGGCTCGGCCACCGGATCGACCACCGTCCAGGGGATCGACGGTCGCCGTCTGGCCATGGTCGCTGCCGTACTCGGCCGCAGGGTCGGCCTGTCCCTCGCCCGCCACCAGCTGTTCGTGTCGTCGACCGGCGGGGCCGACGTCACCGAGCCGGGCGGCGACCTGGCGCTGGCGTTGGCGCTCGTCTCCTCCGCCACCGATCGGCCCTACCGCCCCGATCTCGTGGCCTGCGGCGAGATCGGTCTCGGGGGTGAGCTGCGGTCGGTGCCCCTGCTCGACGCCCGCCTCCAGGAGGCCTATCGTCTGGGTTTCCGCACCGCCATCGTGCCGGCGTCGGCCCCGAACGGACCGACGGGGATGACGGTGTTGCGGGCCCAGACGGTGTCCGACGCTCTCGGTCTGGTAAGCGGGCGGCCGTCGGGATGACTGGATCGGCGAACTCCTCGAGTCGTTGAACCGCCGCATCAGGGCAGTGGTCTACCATGCCCATGATGGAGCCGAGGGTCGAAGGGGCGCTGCTGCGTGCAATGGCACAGGTCGCGCCCGGATCGCCGCTCCGGACGGGCCTCGATCGCATCCTCCTGTCCGGCCGCGGGGCCCTGATCGTGATCGGCGATGGGCCCGAAGTGCTCAACATCTGCTCCGGGGGGTTCCTCCTCGACGCCGCCTATACCCCTCAGCGGCTCTCCGAGCTGGCGAAGATGGACGGCGCGATCATCCTGGCCGACGACGCCAGTCGGATCGCTCGGGCCAACGTGCACCTCGTGCCCAACCCCAACGTTCAGACCTCCGAGACCGGCACCCGACACCGGACGGCCGAACGGGTGGCCCGTTCACTTAATCTGCCGACCGTGGCGGTGTCGGAGTCCCGCAAGGAGATCCAGATCTACGTCGGCGACCAGATGCACCATCTGTTGACGCCCAGTCGCCTGCTCGAACGCTCCAACCAGGCCATCCAGACGTTGGAGCGATACCGGGCCCGTCTCGACACCGTGTCCCAGAACCTGTCGGCGCTGGAGGTCGAAGACCTGGTCACGCTACGCGACGTCGTGGAGGTCATCCAGCGGGTCGAGATGGTGGTCCGGATCTCGGCCGAGATCGAGCGGAACCTGGTCGAGCTCGGCTCCGACGGACGGCTCGTGCGCCTCCAGCTCGAGGAGCTGATGGTGGGGGTGGTCGACGATCGCCGCCTGCTGATCAAGGACTATGTGCGGGAGAGCGGGCGGTTCCACATCGACGAGGCCATGGCGATCCTCGGCGCCCTCGACGACGAGGCGCTCTTCGACGATCAGAGCCTGGCCGAGAGCCTTCACCTGGGGGGCTCGTCGACCGACCTCGACGGCAACATCGAGCCTCGCGGCTACCGACTGCTGTCCAAGCTACCCCGGGTCAACGAGAGCGTCGTCGGCAGCGTAATCGACCGGTTCGGCACCCTCGGTCGGGTTCTGCGGGCCACGGCCTCCGAGCTGGAGGCCGTGGCCGGGATCGGCCCGGCCAGGGCCAAGGTGCTCAAGGAGGGTGTCGGCCGGTTGGCTGAATCGTCGATTCTCGACCGGATCTGAATCGGGTCTCCGAGGCCCTCTCAGCTCGATCGGAGCTCCAGCTGTTTGCGGTCCAGGATGTGGTAGCGGCGGTCACGCTGCTCGATCCAACCGAGCTTCACGAACGAGGCGATTGCCTTGTTGACCCGCTCGCGGCTGGCCCCCACCATGCCGGCCAACTCCTCCTGGGTCACCGGGAGGGAGAAGTCGTCGGCTTCGCCGGCGATCTCGAGGAGCCGCTTGGCCGTGCGCCCGGTGACGTCGAGGAACACCGAGTCGGCCAGCACCCCGTCCATGTTGCGGAGCCGCATCGACAGCATCTCGACCACCCGCCACAATTGGCTCGGCTGGTCGACGTACAGCTTGCGGAGAGGATCGTAGGGAATGACGATCACCTCCGACGCCTCGAGAGCCCGGCCGTCGGTCGAGCGGTTCTGGCCGTCGAAGAGGGGCATCTCGCCGAACAGGTCGCCCGGTTCCATGAGCGCCACCACCGACTCCCGGCCGTCGACCGACCGGTTGACCATGGCGATGCGTCCGGACACGACCACGAACAGGTCGCTCGGAGCGTCGTGCTCACGGAACAACACGTCGCCTCGCGCCAATTGGCGGGTGGAACCTGTTGCCGCAATGGCCGCCAACGCCTCGTCATCGACGTCGCGGAACAGCTCGACGGCGCGAATCTGATCGATGTCTACCATTGGCGCCAACGGTAGACGATCGCCAACCGAGTGCGTGAACGGGAGACCCCTCGGGTCCTGCCGACGCTCGCAACGGGCCAACGGAGACCGTGGCCGTATCGGCCGAGGGCCCCGTTCCGGTAGGGTCCTCGACGATGAACACCTGGGGCGTCGTCGTCGCCGGCGGGCGTGGAAATCGCTACGGACGGCTCAAGCAGTTCGACCCGCTGGCCGGCCGCCGCGTCGTCGACTGGTCGCTCGACGCCCTGCGGCCGGTATGCGAGGGTCTGGTTCTCGTCGTCCCGTCGCAGCTGGCAGCCGACGACCATCTGGGCGGCCCCGGTGTGACCGTGGTGGCGGGCGGCGAGTCGCGTTCCTCCTCCGTACGGTCGGGCCTGGCTTCGCTCGATCCCGCCGCCACCCATGTGCTCGTCCACGACGCCGCCCGGCCGTTGGCGTCGCCGGCCCTTGTCGACCGGGTGGTCGCCGCACTGGCCTCCGGGGCCCGGGGCGTCGTCCCCGTGGTGGGGGTGACCGACAGCCTCCGTACGATCGACGGTCGGCCCGCCGACCGGTCGCAGCTCGTGGCCGTCCAGACGCCGCAGGGCTTCGATGTCCCGACGCTGCGGCGGGCCCATGCCTCGGGAGCCGACGAGACCGACGACGCCGGCCTGCTCTATGCCCTCGGCGTCGAGGTCGCCCACGTCGACGGCGAGCGGAACAACCTCAAGCTGACGACCCCCGACGACCTGGTGGTGGCGGAGGCCCTCATGACGGTGATGAGTCGGTGACCGAGCACGGTGGGCTGCGCATCGGTCAGGGCTTCGATGTCCACCCCTGGGTCACCGACGATGATCGGGTGCTCGTTCTGGGTGGGGTCGAGTTCCCCGGCGAGCGGTCCCTGCGGGGCCACAGCGACAGCGATGTGGTGGCCCACGCCTGCACCGACGCCCTGCTCGGTGCCGCCGGCCTGGGCGACATCGGCGAGATGTTCTCCGACGAGGATCCGGCGCTGGCCGGCGCCGACAGCGTCGACCTGCTGCGCCAGGCCGTCGCCCGGCTGGCGGCGCACGGCTATGTTCCGGTCAACGTCGATTGCACCGTGGTGGCTGATCAACCCAAGCTGGCTCCGGTGCGCGACGAGATGCAACGCCGGTTGAGCGAGGCCGTCGGGGCCCCGGTGACGGTGAAGGCGAAACGTTCGGAGGGTATCGCCGCCCTGGCCGCCGGCGCCCACTGCTGGGCCGTGGCCCTCGTCCGATCGTCCGAGGCAACGGAGTCGGCCCGATGAGCGGGCGGGGCAAGCGGCCTCGACGCAGCGGTGACGGTCGATCGCCCCGAGACCGCTCGGCCCGGCCGCCGGCCGGGGGCCGGCAGGGTTCGACGGGCGGTCGCCGGCCGCCCCGGCACGGGCTCGGCGGTGACCAGGTGGAGGGCCGTCAGGCCGTGCGAGAACTACTCCTTGCGGGCAAGCGCCCCGTCCGGGAGGTCCTCCTCCTCGACGACCTCGACCGGTCCGACATCATCGACGACATCGAGCAGTTGGCCAACGAGCTGGGGGTGACGGTCCGCCGGGTCAACCGGAAGCGGCTCTCGGCCGAGGCGGCCACCACCTCCCACCAGGGAGTGATGGCCAGGGCGGCGGCGCTCACCGAACACGAGCTGGCCGAGCTCATGGCCGTCGACGACCCGTTCCTGCTCGTCCTCGACGGCATCACCGATCCCGGCAACCTGGGCGCCATCCTCCGCACCGCCGAGTGCGCCGGGGTGACCGGCGTCGTGCTACCCCGTCACCGCTCGGTCCACGTCACCCCCACCGCGGCCAAGGCGGCGGCCGGGGCCATCGAACACCTCCCGATCGCCATCGTCGGTGGCATCCCCACCGCGGTTGCCGACCTCTCGGCCGCCGGGATCCTCACCGTCGGCCTCGACGCCGGCGGCCAGGAGTCGCTGTTCGGTCCCTTGCCCGGGGGTGATGGCCCGATCGCCCTCGTGCTGGGGGCGGAAGGGGAGGGACTGTCGCGCCTGGTCCGACAGCGAGCCGACAAGGTTGTTGCTATACCCTTGCAGGGAGGGCTGAACAGCCTGAACGTGGCGTCGGCAGCCGCCATCGCATGCTTCGAGGTGGTTCGACGTCGACAGGATCAACGGGCGAGATGAGATCAGCGGCTGAACGGACCGACGACGCCCAGCGGGGTGAGGCGTGAACGAGAAGAGCTACACGGCCTGGGACGACAACCTCTACGAGTGGCCCCCACCCGACGGTTGGTACCAGGCCGACGACGGCAGGTGGTGGCCCGAGGGCTACGGACCGTCGGCCAACGGCGGCGCCGGGGGTGGCTCCCCCGCCGGAGCGGTCGACGACCGCCCGCCGCCGACGGATCGTGACGTGGCCGCCGACACGACCGCAGGCGACGAGGACCAGATGGCCGACTCGCAGCGTCCCGTCTATGACGAGCTCCCCTCGATCGACGACGTGTTCGGCGGGATCGACCCCTTCGCCGACGACGACGATGACGACGGTGGGGCCGATGACGATGGTGGGGCCGCCGCTGACCGCAGTGGTGGCGACGACCACGACGACGACGATGTGCCCCTGGCCCCCGTCGTCGACATCGGGATCGGCGGCCGCGCCGCTGCCCCCGACGACGGGCCCCGCCGGCCTGGTCCGTCCCATCCCGATGATTTCGGCGACGCCTTCGACGCCATCGTCGAGGGCCTGTCGGGCGACACCGGCAACCGGAACGCCGGTCCCCGTGGCGGTGACGACGACACGCCCCCCGGCGTCGTCGCCGCCGGGCTGACCGGGACGCCCACCGCCCGGCCCGGCGACTCCCCTCCCCATCCCGATGACTCCGCGGCGCTGCAGGGCCGATCGGCCGCCCCCGAGACCGTCCTGACCGACGACCATGATCCGCTCGCCGACCTGGATCTCCATCCCCACGACCACGGGCGTCGCGACCGCGGCCACGACCGAGGCGACCCGATCGGCCACGATCGCCGGGATGACGACGATCGGCACGGCAACGACGACATCGACGAGCTCAGCGACGGCTACGCCGATGGCGCCTCCCCGGTTCGGAGCGCCTGGCCGCTGATGGTGGCCGCGCTGCTCCTCGCCGTCGTGGTGGCCGCCGGGTTCATCGCCTATCAGACACTCCGCGACGGCGGTGAGCCCGCCACGACCGGGAACGATGAGGCGGTCAATCCAGAAGCGCCCGGCTCGTTCGTCAGCCCCTACCCCTTCGGCAAGGCCGTCGTCGTCTACTACGCCGACGAGGTCGACGGCGGAGAGCGCCGGTGGGTCATCCAGGTGCTCGAACCGGTCAGCGACCGGACCGAGCAACTGGTCACGGGATCGGGGGCCACCCAGCCGCCGGCGGGCGAGGTGCTGGCCCTGGCCCGGGTCAGGATCACCTACGAAAGCGGTCCAACCGTGGGGGAGCTGAGCGATCTCCGACTCAACGCCGTGGGGCCCGGTGGTACCACCGTCTATGACCAGGCGACCAACGCCTGTTCCGCCGTGATCGACCCCCTCAACCTCATCGGGAGCCTGTCCGAGGCGGAGTCGGCCGAAGGCAACGTGTGCTGGCAGGTCACGACCGACGACTTCGGCGGGCTCCTGTTGGCCATCGAGGCCGGGCCGGCCGAAGGTCGTGTCCACATGGCACTGCGCTGAGTCACTGCCACTGCGCCGACGGACACTGCGCCGACGGGGCGGGCGGCAGCCCGAGGAGGCAGACGAAGCGAGCCCGAAGTCGGATTCGAACCGACGACATCTGCTTTACAAGAGCAGCGCTCTGGCCAACTGAGCTATTCGGGCAGGTTGACGGTGTAGTCTACGGCACCGGGCTCCGCTCGACGTCGTGGATGGGCGGACAACGGGACGCCCCACATCCCCGACCGCTCGCCCGGTCGGGCCTACTGTGGCGGCGGTCGACGTCAACCCCCGCAACAGCTTGGAGCGCGTGTCGATGCAAGCACCAGATCATCATCGGGCCGTCCATCAGGCCCCCGGCCGCGTCGGTCTGGTCCGGGGGATCCTGGTCATCGTCACGGCTCTCGCCATCGGTGGCTTCATGGTTGCCCGCGGGCTCGATCCCGCCCGCAACGGTGGCGGTGAGCTCGCCGCCGGTGGCCGGGCGGCGGCGGGTGACGCGTCGACGACCACGGATCCGTCGGCCACGCCCGACGGGACGGCCGCTGCGTCCATCGGTTCCTCCACCGCCGCCACCACGGCCGGCCCCGGTGCCGCCGACGACGGGTCCGGCAGCGACGGAGCCACGGTCCCGGGCGGCACCGACACCGACACCGACAGCGACGGAGAGGGCGACGAGGCGGGGATGGGCGACACCGCCGGCACCGATACGTCGACGTCCGAGCCGGCGGGGCCGGAGGCGGCCGGTCCGGCCGACGTCGACGTGCTGGTCCTCAACGCCGCAGGGACGAAGGGCGTCGCCGGTCGTGGTTCGGAGATCCTCCAGCTCGCCGGCTACGAGGTGCTGGCACCCCGCAACGCCGATTTCCTCGGCCCGTCGCAGGTCCTCTACGTCGAGGGCTTCGAAGCGCAGGCCCGAGCGGTGGCCGACGTGCTCCGGGTCGACGCGGCCGACGTCGTGGCCGCCCTCGACCCGGCAGACAAGCCGATCTCCGATACCCGGGACGCCGACATCATTGTTGTCGTGGGTGAGGATGGCCTGATAGACGTCTGAGGTGGCCCCCACCGGCTCGGTCGTCATCGCCTTCGACAAGTTCCGCGGTACGGCCTCGGCCGCCGAGCTCTGCCGGGTGGCGGCCACGGCCGCCGGCGAGCGGGGCTGGCGGGTCACGGTGTGTCCGTTGGCCGATGGGGGCGAGGGGTCGCTGGAGGCCGTCGGTGGCCCCAACAAGCGTTCCACGGTCACGGACCCCCTCGGTCGACCGGTCGAGGCCGGCTGGCGGCTCGAGGGCCGCCGAGCGTTCATCGAGATGGCCAGGGCGTCGGGGCTGACCCTGGCCGGCGGGTCCGAGGGCAACGACCCGATCGCCGCCACCACCCGTGGCACGGGCGAGCTCATCGCCACCGCCATCGAGCTCGGCGCCCGATCGGTGACCGTCTTCCTGGGCGGCTCGGCCACCACGGACGGTGGCTGGGGGGCGGTCGAGGCCCTGCCCCCGGCGGCGCGGTTGAAGGAGATCGAGCTGGTGGTGGCGACCGACGTGCGGACCTTGTTCGTCGACGCCGCCGCCGTCTTCGGCCCCCAGAAGGGAGCGACGTCAGCGCAGGTGGCCTTGCTCGAACGCCGCCTCCATCGCCTCGTCCAGCTCTACGAGCAGCGCTACGGGGTCGACGTCTCGACCGTGCCCGGTGCAGGAGCCGCCGGCGGTCTCGCCGGGGGCCTGGTCGCCGTCGGTGGTCGCGTCGAACCGGGCTTCGACGTCGTCGCCGAGCAGGTCGGACTGGACGAGGCGTTGGCCGACGCCGACCTCGTCATCACCGGTGAGGGTCATCTCGACCGGGAGTCGTTCAACGGCAAGGTGGTGGGCGGGGTGGCGGAATGGGCTGCCGACGACGGGGTGCCTGTACTGGCGGTTGTCGGCGACACCGACGACGTGCTCGTCCCCGACGGCGTTGAGGTCGTGGCCCTGGCGGCGCGATTCGGACGGCAACGGGCGCTCACCGAGACACTCGACCTGGTGGCGACCGTGGTTCGGGAGCGCCTGGCGCCGTGAGGCCGCCCGTCGGGCCACCGGGATCCTCGCTGGGAGCGCCGGTCCGACGTGCGCTCCAGGGCTCCCCTCGGTTACCTAGCGGATCCCGCTGCGGCCCATGTCGCCGCGGCGCCACAGGTAGAGCCCGATGAGTCCGAGGGCGGCGAAGGCCACGGCGATGAGCACGAGACCCAGGAGGTCGATGAGCACTCCGACCGCCACCGTGGCCAGGAGCAGGACAAACACGACGACGGCCACGACGACGAGGGCCAGCACCGGAGTCGGGGGGCGGTCGAGCGGTGCCAGGGCCATGACCAGACGGTACCCCAGCGGCGGGTCGGGCCGCTCGCGGCCCGACCGGGTGGAGTTAGCACTCTCGTTGCTAGAGTGCTAACTACGTGCCCGAGGGGCACGACCACACCGACTCGTCTCTGGAGGCCGCCCAAGCAATGGCGAAAACCATCACGTTCGAAGACAGCGCTCGACGGAAGCTCGAAGCGGGAATGAACACCTTGGCCGATGCCGTCCGGGTCACCCTCGGACCGAAGGGCCGCAATGTGGTGCTCGACAAGAAGTGGGGCGCCCCCACCATCACCAACGACGGCGTCTCGATCGCCAAGGAGATCGACCTCGAGGATCCGCTCGAGCGGATCGGGGCCGAGCTCGTCAAAGAGGTGGCGAAGAAGACCGACGACGTCGCCGGCGACGGCACCACCACCGCCACCGTCCTGGCCTGGGCCATGGTGCGCGACGGGATAAAGAACGTGGCCGCCGGGGCCAACCCGATGTCACTCAAGCGTGGCATCGATCTCGGGGCCAAGGCCGCCGTCGACGCCATCCGAGCCCTGGCGGTCGAGGTCGACGAAAAGGAGCAGATCGCCCAGGTGGCGTCCATCTCCGCCAACGACACCAAGATCGGCCAGCTCATCTCCGACGCCATCGACAAGGTCGGCAAGGACGGCGTGGTCACGGTCGAGGAGTCGAACACGTTCGGCATGGAGCTCGACTTCACCGAGGGCATGCGCTTCGACAAGGGCTACATCTCTCCGTACTTCATCACCGACCAGGACCGCATGGAGGCCGTCCTCGACGAGCCCTACATCCTGTTCGTGGGTTCGAAGGTCAGCTCCGTTCGGGAGCTGGTACCGGTGCTCGAGGCCGTGATGCAGACGGGAAAGCCCCTCGTCATCATCGCCGAGGACATCGAGGGCGAAGCCCTGGCCACCCTCGTCGTCAACCGCATCCGGGGCACGCTGAACGTGGCGGCCGTCAAGGCGCCCGGCTTCGGTGACCGCCGTAAGGCGATGATGCAGGACATGGCCATCCTCACCGATGGCCAGGTCATCCTCGAAGAGGTCGGCCTCAGCCTGGAGACCGCCACCATCGACGTGCTGGGCCATGCCCGCAAGGTGACGATCACCAAGGACGAGACCACGATCATCGAGGGAGCCGGCAGCAGCGACGAGGTCTCCGGCCGGATCCAGCAGATCCGCTCCGAGATCGAGAACACCGACTCCGACTACGACCGGGAGAAGCTCCAGGAGCGACTGGCCAAGCTGTCGGGTGGGGTCGCCGTGCTCAAGGTCGGGGCCGCCACCGAGGTGGAGCTCAAGGAAAAGAAGCACCGCATCGAGGACGCCGTCAGCACGACCAAGGCGGCCATCGAGGAGGGCATCGTGGCCGGGGGTGGCGTCACGCTCGTCCGGGCCCAGGACGCGGTGTTCGCCGCCGCCGCCGCCATGACCGACAGCGACGAGGCCACGGGCGCCCGCATCGTGGCCCGGTCCCTGCAGATGCCGCTGAACCAGATCGCCGAGAACGCCGGCCAGGAAGGTGGCGTCGTCGTCGACAGGGTCCGGGGCCTCGAGGGTTGGCACGGCTACAACGCCGCCACCGACGTCTACGAAGACCTGAAGGCGGCCGGCGTGGTCGATGCAGCCAAGGTCACCCGGTCCGGGGTCGAGAACGCGGCCTCGATCGCCGGCCTGTTCCTGACGACCGAGGCGGTGGTCTCCGACAGCCCCAACGGCAAGGGTGGCGGAGCCGACCTCGACGACTTCTAGACTCCTCCCACGGGGAGAGCACGATGCCCGGAGCTGATCACGCATCAGCCCGGGTGTCGTGGTTTTTGGGCTCTGACGAGCCGCATGTATCGTAAACGAGCGTTTATGAAAGACATCGAACGTACTCCGGCCGGCCGGTCGGGGCGGACAGACGAGGTGGGTCGTGAACCCTGACATCCATCCTTCGGTCGAACCGCTGGCCGCCCTCATAGGGGTTTGGCGGGGCCGGGGCGCCGGCAGGTACCCCACGATCGAGCCCTTCGAGTATGTGGAAGAGGTCACATTCGGTCACGTGGGCAAGCCCTTCCTGGCCTACGCCCAGAAGACCCGCCACGCCGAGACCGACCTTCCCCTCCACGCCGAGACCGGGTACTGGCGGCCCGTGACCGACGACGCCGGCGGGGTGACGGGCCTGGAGGTCGTCCTCAGCCACCCCACCGGGATCGTCGAGATCTATGCCGGGACGGTCGACGGCGCGGTCGACGGCACAGTGATCGAGATGCAGACCCGATCGATCGGTCTGACCCCGACGGCCAAGTCGGTGACCGACGTGCGGCGCCGCTTCGAACTCGACGGCGACACCCTGCGCTATGACGTGGCCATGGCGGCCGTCGGCCAGCCACTGACCCATCATCTGTCGGCAGAGCTGCACCGGTCGTGACCCGGCGTCGGCCGGGACGCCCCAACGCTTCGGCCGTCCGAAGCGTCCGGGTCGTTCGGGCCGTCCGGGGTTTCCGCGCCGTCCGGGTCGTTCCGGGCCCGGTTGAACCCGCCTCGTGGCCCCGCTCTATCGTGGGACCGTGACCCGTTCCCGCACCGACTCGGTTCTGGCCCGCCGTTTCGACCGCGACGGCAACGGTCGACGCCCCGAACACCTGATCGTGGAGGAACCGCTGGCCATACGCCTCGACGACGTCCAGGTCAGCTCCACGATGCGCACCCCCGGGCACGACTTCGAGCTGGCGGTCGGGTTCCTCCACACCGAGGGTGCACTGGCCGGGGCGCCGGTACAGGGCATCCGCTACTGCGGGACGGGGGCGGCCACCGAAAGCGACTTCAACGTGGTCACGGTCGAGACGGGTGGCCGGGCCCCGGCCCCGACCCCACGGCTCGGCTCGACGTCGTCGTCGTGCGGGTTGTGTGGAGTGGAGGCCATCACCGAGCTGACCGAACGCCTGCGGGTGCTCGCCCCGCACGAGCCGTGGGACACCGACCTGCTCCTCGGTTTGCCAGCACTGTTGCGGTCGACGCAGCCCCTGTTCGACGCCACGGGCGGCGTCCACGGGGCAGCGGCCGTCGACCGGACGGGTCGCCTGGTCGTGGTGCGGGAGGACATCGGCCGCCACAACGCCGTCGACAAGGTCGTGGGTCGGCTCCTGCTCGACGACCGACTACCGGCCGAGGACCTGGCGCTCGTCGTGAGCGGTCGGGGATCGTTCGAGATGGTGCAGAAGGCGTGGGCCGCCGGGTTCACCGCCCTCGTGGCCGTCTCGGCCCCGTCGGCCCTGGCGGTGGCGACGGCGAGGCGGGCGGGCATCACCTTCGTCGGCTTCGCCCGTGACGGCGCCGGCAATCTCTACAGTCCGACGGACGCGGTGTGACGACGATGGCAGGCCGCCTCCGCCCGTACACTCCTGAACCATGACCGAACCGGCTGTCTCCACCGAGGGTCTGGGCGTCCTCCACCTGTTCTGCAAGCTCACCCCGCTGGCCGATCGCGGCGGTGTCCTCGACGCCCTGGCGGCCGCCGCCGGCGGCGAGGATCAGGTCGTCACCGTGGCCATTCTCGGTCACAAGGCCGATCTGGCCGTGATGGCCCTGGCCCGCGATTGGTGGTCGTTGCGCCGGCTCCAGACGGCCCTGGCGACCGCCGGGCTCGACGTGGTCGACAGCTACCTCTCGATGACCGAGGTGAGCGAGTACGCGGCCGGCGTACCCAACGAGATGAAGCAGACGCGGCTGTATCCCGAGCTTCCGCCCGAGGGCAAGCAGGCGTGGTGTTTCTATCCCATGAGCAAGCGGCGCAACCCGGATCAGAACTGGTTCACCACCCCGTTCGAACGGCGCAAGGAGCTGATGTACGAGCACGGGGCCTCCGGCCGGAAGTTCGCAGGGAGACTGGTCCAGCTCATCACCGGATCGACCGGCGTCGATGACTTCGAGTGGGGCGTGACCCTGTTCGCCACCCGGCCCGACGATCTGAAGGACGTCGTGTACACGATGCGCTTCGACGAGGCCTCCGCCGTGTTCGCCGAGTTCGGGCCGTTCTACACCGGCCTCGTGGCCGAGCCGGCGGACGTGCTCGAACGGATCGGGTTGAGCTGACGCCGCCCTGGTCGGCGGGCTGACGATCTCGCACGACCCGCAGTTCGACGCCTAACCTTGACGGATGGCACCAGGGGACCATGCGCGTCCACCACACGCGCGTCCACCACACGATGAGGAACCCTCAGCGAACGGGGCCGACGACGTCGCCGAACCGGAAGTAGACACCGACGCCGCACCACCTCCGGTGACCACGCCGCACCACCCGGCATCGCCGCCGATCGAGGACGAGCCGGCCGTTCCGCCGCCTGAGGACGAGCCGGCGGCCAGCGAGGCGACGGACGGACCGGCCCGCGCCGGGACTGCCGAACCCGAACCGGTCGTCGTGGGCAAGGAGCCGGAGCCGGAGGCCGGGTCGATGGGACCGGAGGCGGTGGTTTTGGATTCGGCGCCCGAGGCCGAGTCGGTGGTGCCGGAGCCGGTGGTCGTGCAGCCCGGGGAGGCGGCGGAGGACGGTAGGGGAGTGCCGCCGCCGCCCGGACAGGCGCCCCGCACCCCGGCACCACGTGCACCCAGCCCGCCGGGCCGCATCCTCGAGGGCGTCGTGACCAGGGTCACCTCGGACGAGGTCGAGCTCACCCTCGACGACGGCCGCCCAGCCGTCATCAACCGGCGGAACTTCGGCACCGACGACGAGGACCCCGCAACCGTGCTATCGGTCAACGACCGGGCGTTCGGGGCCGAACTGGCCCGGGACGACCCGAAGCAGCGGGTCGTGCTGTCACGAGCGTGGGCGCTGAAGCGGCAGGCGTGGGATCGTGTCCTCGCTGCCGCCACCGACAACACGACGATCAGCGGACGGGTCGTGTCGGTCGGAGCCAAGGGCGTCGTCGTCGACGTTGGCGTCCGGGGTTTCGTCCCCACCTCCCACCTCGAGCTCGAGCCCGTCGCCGACCTCGGCCCCTACGCCGACCAGGTGCTCGAGCTGAGGGTCCTGGAAGCCGAACCCCGGCGCGAGCGGTTGGTCCTGAGCCGCCGATCGCTGCTGCTGCGGGAACAGCGGAAAAAAGCCCAGGAGATGCTCGCAACCCTCAGGCCCGGCGAGGTCCGCCACGGTCGGATCACCTCGTTGACCGACTACGGGGCGTTCGTCGACCTCGGCGGCGTCAGCGGCCTCGTCCACCTGTCGGAACTGTCGTGGCACCGGGTGCGCAAGCCCGGCGACGTCGTGGCCCTCGGCGACGAGGTCGCCGTCCAGATCCTCGACGTCAAGGCCAAGAAGCGTCGGGTCAGCCTGTCGATCCGCCGGCTCACCCCCGACCCGCTGACCCAACTGATCGTCGGCGACGTCATGGTCGGCCGGGTCACCAAGCTCGTCGACTTCGGGGCCTTCGTCTCCCTCGGTGAGGTGGAGGGACTGGTCCACCTGTCGGAGCTCGCCGAGTTCCGGGTGATCTCACCCGACGAGATCGTCGCCCCCGGCGACGAGGTCGGCGTGAAGATCCTGTCGGTCGACCGCAGGCGACGCCGGGTCGAGCTCTCCATACGACAGGCCGCGGAGTACGGAGGTTGAGCCGCTCGGGGGCCGAGCTGATCGACGGCTACGCCGACGCCCTCATCGCCGCCGTGGCCGAGGCGATCGGCCCGTGGGTCGAGCGGTCGATCGACGAGCGTCACCCCGGGCCCGTGCCCGAGGAGATGGCCGTGCGGGCCCGGCGAGCGGGAGCCGAGGCCACCGAGCAGGTCGTCGAGCGACTGCGCCACCTGCTGGCCCTCGACATCGACGAGCAGTGGACCAACCCCCTGTCCATCATCCGCGACGCCGTCACGTTTCCCACCGCAGTGCTGGCCGAGGCCGGCGTGGCCCCCGCCCCCCGCGACGAGACGGCGGCCCGTCTCCACCCCGACGACCTGTACGATCTCGCTCCCGCCTCCTTCGCCGACCTCGACCCCGCCGTCCAGGAACCAGGTATCGCCTGGGGGGCGGCCAAGGCCCACATCCATCTCCAACGGCGGCGCGAGGAGCGCAAGTGACCATCGTTGCCTACGTGCCCAACCTCCTCGACCGGTCGCGCTTCGGTCGCTCCGTCACCTTCGTCGACGACGCCGCAGAGGCGACGGCCGCCCGGCCCGACATCGTCCTCGTCGA
Organism: Acidimicrobiales bacterium; assembly: GCA_050330635.1. Lineage (GTDB taxonomy): Bacteria > Actinomycetota > Acidimicrobiia > Acidimicrobiales > SZUA-35 > CADEDH01. The sequence goes on from JBHJNQ010000004.1 coordinate 81,506, forward strand.
CCTCGACCGCTGCGACCCCGGCGAGCTCGGCCGGTGGCGACTCGATGGGGCTCGCGTGGTGGGATTCGGGTCGCACGTCGACGAGGAGCGGCAACGCTCCGCCCTCGACGCCGGTTGGGACGAGGTGCTGGCCCGCTCGGTGTTCTTCCGCCGCCTGCCCGACCTGCTGACCACCGCCACCGGGACGGACGGGCGGTGAGCGGCAAGGGCACGCCTCTACTGGCCCCCGGCGCCGGGTTGCGGGGCCGGGCCTACGTCGAGGCCAACACCGACGCCACCGACCAATGGTTCCGCCGGGTGTTCGACGACGCCCTCAGCGCCACGCCGGGGCTGACCCTGGCCGCGGTCGGCGGGTACGGTCGCCGGGAGCTGTGCCCCCGCAGCGACGTCGACGTCCTCCTCCTCCACGACGACCTCGACGACTACGCCGAGGCCGCCGAGGCGCTGTGGTACCCGGTGTGGGACCGGGGCCTCAAGATGGGGTACGCCGTCGCCACCGTCGACCAGGCCGTGATCCTCGCCACCGAGGAGCTCCACTGGGCCACCTCCCTCCTGTCGTCCCGGCTGATCGCCGGCGACCCCGAGCTTCTCGACCGCCTCGACGAGCGGGTCCGCACGGTGTGGGCCACCGACAGCGACCGCCTCCTGGCCGAGCTGAGCCGAGCGGTCCACGAGCGCCACGACCAGCACGGCGACGTCGCCTTCCAGATCGAGCCCAACCTCAAGGAGGGACGAGGAGGGCTTCGTGACCTGCACGCCCTGCGGTGGGCCGAGCACGCCGCACCCGGATTCGTGCCCGCCGACCTCGACGACCTCGACAGGGTGGCCGAACCGATGCTCGACGCACGGGTCGAACTGCACCGCATCACCGGCCGCAGCGGTGACGTGCTCAGCCTCGACACCCAGGACGACGTCGCCTCCTCCCTCGGTTTCCCGTCGGGCCACGAGCTCATGGTCGGCATCAGCCGGGTCGGTCGCCGCCTCGCCTGGTTCAGCGACGAAGCGTGGTCACGGTGGGAACGACGGACCGGGCGGGCCCGTTTCACCGCCCTGACCGCCGAGCCCATCGCCACCGAGTTCGGCCTCGTCGACGGCCGACTCGAGCTGACCGACCGGGTCGACCCGACGACCGACCCGCTGCTGCTCCTGCGGTTCGCCCTCACCGCGGCCAGGACCGAGCGGACCATGGGCCGCCGCAGCCTGGCCCGACTGGTCGCCGTGGGCGTCGCCCTGCCCGAGCCATGGCCGGCCGAGGCTCGCCGCCTCCTGGTCGAGCTGCTGCTCACCGGTCGCCCGGCCATCGCCGTCGTCGAAGATCTCGACCACTACCACCTCATGACCCGCATCATCCCCGAATGGGAGGCGGTGCGGTGCCGACCCCAACACAACGTCATGCACACCTACACCGTCGACCGCCACCTGTGCGAGGCGGCGGCGAACGCCGCGGCGCTGGTCGAGCGGGTCGAGCGACCCGACCTGCTCGTGCTCGGGGCTCTGCTCCACGACATCGGCAAGGGCTACCCGGGCGATCACACCGAAGCCGGCATGGACCACATCGCCCGCATCGGCGCCCGAATGGGGTTCCCCGATGACGAGGTCGGCGTGCTCGTCGACCTGTGCCGACATCACCTCCTGCTGCCCGACATCGCCACCCGACGTGATCTCGCCGACCCTGGCACGATCAGCGCGGTGGCGGCCGCCGTCGACAACGTCGAGTTCCTCGAGCTCCTCGCCGCCCTCACCGAGGCCGACTCGAAGGCCACGGGACCCTCGGCCTGGGGTACGTGGAAGGCGGGACTGCTGCGCGACCTCGTCGACCGCACCGCCTACGTCCTCGACGGCGGAGCCCCCACCGAGATCGCCGGCCCCGACTTCCCCACCGACGAGATCGTGGAGCTCATGCGGGCCGGCGAGCCCGTCCTGCGGGGCAACGGGTCGACGTTCACCGTGGTCGCTCCCGACCGGTCCGCCCTCTTCAGCCAGATGGCCGGGGTCCTCGTCGTCAACGGGCTCGAGATCCTCGACGCCGTCGCCTACTCCGGCGACGACGCCGCGGCCTGCCAGTTCACCCTCCAACCGCCGACGGCCGGCGTCGTCGACTGGGACCGGATCACCGCCATGGCGGAGAAGGCCCTCCACGGGAGGGTGGCACTCACGGCACGGGTCCAGCAACGGGCCCAGACCTACGCCCGCTACCGCCGGCGGCTGTCGGCCACCCCACCCCGCGAGGACGTCGTCGTCGACAACGACATCTCCGACGTGGCCACCGTCGTCGAGGTCCACGCCGCCGACACCGTCGGCCTCTTGTACCGGGTGACCCAGGCCCTGGCCGAGCTCCGCCTCGACATCCGCAGCGCCAAGGTCCAGACGTTCGGACCCCAGGCCGTCGACAGCTTCTACCTGTGCGACCGGGACGGAGCCAAGATCTCCGACCCCGAGCTCCTGACCGAGCTCGCCCTCGCCATCCGCCACGCCATCGGAGAGGAGCAGCGGTGAACGATCTACCGGGAGAGGCCGACCTGCTCCGCTGGTCGGAGGCGCTGGCGGGGGTGGCCCGCACTGGGCTCGGGTTCACCACCAATCGGTTCGAAGCGGAGCGCTACGAGGAGATCCTGGCCATCGCCGCCGACATCCGGGCCGCCGCCCACCACGACCCGGAGCAGGAGGAGCGGATCGATCACGTGTCGCGCACCACCGACGAATGGATGCGCATGGTCGGATCGGGCGTGGCCGGCTACGTCACCCCCAAAGTGGCCATCGGCGCGGTCGTCGGCGACGACGATGGTCGGCTGCTGCTGATCCAGCGGGCCGACTCGGGTGTGTGGCTGTACCCCACCGGTTGGGCCGACATCGGCTACTCGCCGTCGGAGGTGGCGGTCAAAGAGGTGCGGGAGGAAACCGGGATCCGGTGCCAGGTGGTGCGACCCCTGGCCATCATCGATGGAATGCGGGCCGGATTCAGCCGCATCCCCCTGTACAGCATCGTGTTCCATTGCCGGGCGGTCGGAGGGGAGCTGGCAGCCCACCCCCACGAGACCCTCGACGTCGGGTGGTTCGGGCGCGACGAGCTGCCGTCACCGCTGGCCAGCGGCGACCAGTGGCGCGACCTCGCCTTCCGGGCCATCGACGGCGAGGTCGACGAGCTGCTGTTCGACCCACCGCGCAACGACATCTGGCGGGCCCCGCCGCCGCGACGCTGACGCCCTCGGTGCTGCGCGGGCGCTGGCGTCGATTCCGAGCGTCCGATGCCGCCCGGCGCTGGCGCCGGTGTCGGGTGGGCTCAGCGGTCGGGTGGGCTCAGCGGTCTCGCAAATATTGCTCCAGCTCCTCGATCAGCGCCGCCCCCGACTCGGGACGCAGACTGTCGTAGGTGGCTTCGAGCTGCTCCACATAGGCCCGGGTCTCGTCGTTGTCGTCGACCAGCTCCGAGACCTGCCGCTCGTAGGCGGCGGCCCCGATCTCCAGAGCGGTCGTCGGGACCGACAGGTCGAGCAGCTGACCGACACGCTCGACCAGCGCCAACGCCGCCTTGGGTGAGGTGGCGCTGGGCACGTAGCCCGGAATCGTGCCCCACAACGAGATCGACGCGGTGTCGTGGGTCCGCAGGGCGTCGTGGAGGACGCCGACGATACCGGTCGGGCCCTCATAGGTCGATGGCTCAAGATCGAGGCGCTCGTTGAGGTCCCGGTCGTAGCCCGAGCTGTAGATGGTTGCCGGCCGGGTGTGGGCGACATCGGCGATCAGGGCGCCGAGGGAGACGACCAGCTTCACGCCGAACGTGTCGACCACGCTCAGGATCTGCTCGGTGTACGTCCGCCACTGAAGCTGTGGCTCGATGCCAACGAGGATGATGAGGTCGTGGCTGGCAGCGGGGACGTCGACCGCGGCGAACTCGTTCTCCGGCCAGTCGATCACCCGCTCGTTCTTGTCGAGGCGAACGATGGGGCGGGTGACGGTGAAGTCGTAGAACGGCTCCGGATCGATGGAGGCGAACGGCTCGCCGCCCAACCGGTCGCGGATGTGGCGTGCCGCCGTCGTCGCCGCATCGCCGGCGTCGCCCCAGCCCTCGAACGCAGCGAGAAGGATCGGGTCGCGCAGTGCAGGTCGATCAGCGGTCCATCGGAGGTAGTCCACGGCACCACGTTAGCGCCGGGGTCGGAGTCGGGTCTCGTCGTGGACGCGACCGGCCATACTGGGCGCCGTGAAGATCGTCGAGGTGACCGAGGTAACCGACCAGGTGGTTGCGGCCTTCGATCGGCTGGTACCCCAGCTGTCGTCGTCCAACCCGCCCCCGAGCAGGGAACGGCTGGCCGCCATCGCCGCCTCCGAGGCGTCGACGCTGCTGGTGGCGGTCGACGACGAGGGCACGATCGTCGGGAGCCTCACGCTGGTGGTGTTCACCATCCCCACCGGAATCCGGGCGTGGATCGAGGACGTCGTCGTCGACGAGGCGGGCCGGGGACTGGGGGTGGGGGCGGCCCTGAACAACGACGCCGTCGAGCGGGCCCGGGCCCTCGGCGCCACCACCGTCGACCTCACGTCGCGACCCAGCCGGGAGGCGGCCAACCGGCTCTACCAGCGCCTCGGTTTCAAGGCCCGCGACACCAACGTCTACCGCTTCGAGCTGTGACAGCCGCCCCGCATCCGGCGAACCGGGTTGCGGGTGCCGGCTCAGCCGGTCAATTCGGTGCTGAGATCCAGATCGGCGGGCTGGATGCGCGACACGCGACCTTCGCCCTGTTCGAGCACGTAGATCTCGCCGTCGCCGTCCTCGCCGAACGAGATGACCTGGGACACCTCCCGGTCGAGGGCGAGGTCGGCAACGGCGACCGTGCCGTCGCCGTTGCGGACCAGGCCGGTGACGGCGTCGTGGCAGTAGTCGGCGAACAGATAGACCCCGGTGAGCTGGGGGACGAGCGAGCCCCGGTAGGCGTAACCGCCGATGATCGAGCAGCGGCCGGCGTGGGTGTAGGTGTGGAGCGGGGCGGCGTGGTCGGGGGGCGGGTCGCCCGCGAACGGCTGGTCGCCCTCGACGAGGTTCCATCCCAGATTGGCTCCGGCCCCCTCGCCGGCGGGGAAGTAGTTGATCTCCTCCAGGGCCGATTGGCCGACGTCGCCGATCCACAGATCGCCGGTCACACGGTCGAACGAGAACCGCCACGGGTTGCGCAACCCGTACATCCACACCTCGTCCCGGCCGGCGTCTGTCCCCACGAACGGGTTGTCGTCGGGAATCGTGTAGGGCTCGTCACCGTCGGGTGCGGGGTCGATGCGGAGCATCGAGCCGAGCAGAGTGGTCGGGTCCTGGCCGTTGCCCTCCGGGTCGCCTCCGCTGCCCCCGTCACCGATGCCGGTGTAGAGCAGTCCGTCGGGTCCGACGTGGAGGTCGCCACCGTTGTGGTTCGTGTACGGCTGATCGATCGTCAACAGGGTGCGCCCGGTGGCGCCGTCGGCCGCATCGCCGTCCATGTCGAAGGCCACTATGGCGTTGTCGATCTGGGTGTCGGTGTAGTGGACGTAGAGCACCTGGCCGTCGGGGGAGAAGGCCAGACCGAGAAGCCCGCCCTCACCGTCGGTGCCGACCTGGTCGGTCAGATCGAGCACGGGCTCGGGGTCGAGGGCCAGGGTCTCGGTGCCGCCGTCGAGGTCGAGCACACGATCGACGCGACGGACCCGGCCACGCCGCTCCGCCACCCAGAGGTCGTCGCTCCCCTCCCTGACCGCCAGAGCAGTCGGCTCGGGGACGATGGTGACCGTCTGAAGGGTCAACTCCAGGCCGTCCCACGCCTCGAGGGGTTGGACGCCGGCAGGGCCGACGTCGGCGGTGTTCCCGCTTTCTGGCCCACCATCGTCGGACGCACCGTCGTCGGCGTCGCTATCCCCGGCCCCGCCCGGCGCGTCGCCGTCGGACGCACCGCCCTCTTGCCCACCACCGTCGGCGTCGCCGACAGCATCGGTGCTCTCGCCGCAGGCGGCGACGGATCCCGCCGCCAGGACCAGGACCAGCAGGAGCCGGGCCGGCCATCCGGCGGACGGGTGGGAAGGGGCGACGGGGGCGTCGTGCATCGAGCCATTGTGGAGGACGACGCGACCAGATGGGGGTTCGGGGTCCCGATAGCCTGGCCGGGTGCCGGACCGATCACCACTCCTCCTCCGCGCCATCGCCCAGGATCGCCGGGCGGTGGCCTGGCGCTACCTCGCCGTCTCCGCCGTCAACGTGGTCAACCACCAGGCCGTGTTGTTCGTCGCCAACGGGGTTTGGGGGTGGAGTGGCGGCAGGGCCAACGTGTTCGCCGCCATCGTGGCCGCCGTGCCCGCGTACCTGATGAGTCGCTACTGGGTGTGGGAGGTCCGGGGCAGCCACAGCCTGCGGGCTGAGATCGTGCCCTTCTGGGGGTTGGCCCTGCTCGGCCTCGTCGTGTCGTCGGCCCTGGCCGAGGGGGCCGACCGGGCGTTCGGCGCGAGCCTGTGGGTGATGGTCGGCAGCCTCACCGGCTACCTGGTGGTCTGGGTGCTGAAGTTCCTCATCCTCAACCGCATCTTCGAGCATGCCATCAAGCGGCTGGAGGAGGTCGAGGTTGTCTGATCGTGACCCGGCATCGACTGCCGGGCCACTCAGCGAGGAGGAACTGATCGTCGCTCGACGGGCCCGGGGCTTCATGCCCGACGACGAGGGGGTTGCCCTCGCCGCTGCCGCGGCGTCGGCCGATGTGGCCCTCGGCCCGTTCCTCGAGGTGGGGAGCTACTGCGGTAAGTCGGCCTGCTATCTGGGGCCCGTGGCCCGGCGTTCGGGCACGGTCGTGTACTGCGTCGACCACCATCGGGGGTCGGAGGAGAACCAGCCCGGGTGGGAGTGGCACGAGCCCGACCTGGTCGACCCCGGCGTCGGTCGGATCGACACCCTGCCTCACTTTCGCCGCACGGTGCACGAGGCTGGCCTGGAGGACGTGGCGGTGGCCGTCGTCGGGCAGTCGACGGTGGTGGCCCGGCACTGGGCGACGTCGGTGTCATTGCTGTTCATCGACGGGGGCCACGGCGTGGAGCCGGCCCGGCTCGACTACGAAGGGTGGACACCGAAGGTGGCAGCGGGCGGCCTGCTCGTCGTCCACGACGTCTTCACCGACCCGGCCGAGGGGGGGCAGGCTCCCCACGAACAGATCTACCGACCGGCGTTGGAGAGCGGCCGGTTCGTCGAGGTGGCAGCCGTCGGCTCCCTGCGGGTGATGCGTCGGGCCTGACACCGACGCCGGCAGCCGCCCGGCGACCCTGAGGTTGCAGCCGAAGTTGATCGGCGTTCAGTGTCACAGGACGTCGTTAGTGTCGGCCGTATGGAATCGGCGGACGATTCAGCAACCGACCCAGGTTCTCGCTCCGGGTCAGGGCTGCGGTCTGGCTCTAGTCCCGGGTCTGGGTCTGGGTCTGGGTCTGGGTCTGGGTCTCGATCCGGTTCTGGGGCGAGCTCGGTCGATCTGGGGGCCTTGGAGCGGGCGATGGCCGGTCTCGACGTTGGTTCGTGCCCCGGTGATCTTCTCGGTGAGCTGCTTCGCCAGATCCGGGCGGGGCGGCGGCGTCTGAGCGGCTTCGAGGCCAGATTGACGAGGGAGGTGAAGCGGCGGGAGGAGGCTCGGAGAGGGCCGACCGCCGACGACCAGCTGCGCGGCGACGGTGATACCTCCCACAGCGACGCCAAGCAGCGCAGGGAGCGAGCCGACCTCGGTGACGAGTTTCCCGCCGTCGGTGACGACCTCGACGAGGGAGCGACCTCGGAGGAGAACCTCGACCATCTGGCCCGACAGGTCAAGGACCTGTCGCCGTCCGAGCTGGCGAGATTGAAGACGTTCGATGCCGAGATCGCCGAACAGGCCCGGTTGCAGAGTCCGGAGGGCTTCCGCCGCTACCTGATCGGGTTGCTGCGGTCGATCGCCGACGAGCCCTCCAATCGCCCGTCGAGGGCGGAGCAGCAGAAGGCGAGCTCGTCGTTCGCCGTGGGACGGCGCCGGGATGGGATGTGGTGGGTGAAGGGCGAGCTCGACGACGAACGAGGAGCCGAGATCGCCCGAATCATCCGCCAGATGGCGCGGGCCCTGGCCGACGACATGCCAGCCAGCGACGGCAGGGTGACCGACAACCTCCGTGCCGCCGCCCTCCATCACCTCCTGACCCACGCCACCGAAACGGCGGCGGCGTGCACGTGCGACGACGGCGCTGCGAGCACCTCACGGCCCGCCTCCGACCGCAATGCCGCCTCGTCCGGGGCGGGGGCCGGGGGCGCCGGGAGAGCTCCCTTCACCCGACCGGACGGACCCGGCCCTGCGTCCGAGACTGCTCACCCAACCGGCCTATCTGGTTCTGACGGCGGTCCCGGCCCCGGTTCCGGTCCATACTCTGGTCCTGGTCCTGGTCCTGGTGCCGGCTCTGGTCCTGGTCCTGGTGCCGGCTCTGGTCCTGGCCCTGGCGCTGGCCGCAGTGCCGATCCTGGCGCCGGTCTTGACGGCGGACCGGGCCCCGGTACCGGACCTCGAGACGCCCGGATCGGCGGGCATCACGGAACGTGCCGATGCGGTGGTGGGCGAGGGGTCGAACCCCCGCTCCGTCTGGGGATCGGCTACATCGTCGACGTCCACACCCTGGCCCATGGACCCCACGCGGCCACGGTGGCCCAGACCTGGGCCGGCCACGACATCGATCCCCGGGCTGCCGGCAGGCACGCCTGCGACGCCGACTGCTACGCCATCCTCATCGACGAGCTCGGCCGACCCGGTCCCGTGGGTCGCACCCGACGCAGTGCCACTCGCAACCAACGCCTCCAACTCCGAGCGCTCTACGCCGCCTGCCCGCTCGACGGAACACCGTTCGAGTGGTGTCAGATCCACCACGTCAACCAGCCGTGGGAGGCGGGCGGGCCGACCGAGACAGACAACCTGCTTCCCATCTCGCCCGATTGGCACCATCGCATCCACGACCGGGGATGGACCCTCACCATGCACCCCGACCGGGCCCTCACCCTCACTCGGCCCGACGGCACCATCGACCGGACCGTTGACCCGCCGCTACCGTTGACCTGTCGGTGCCGTTGACCTGTCGCGGCGCGCCGTTGACCTGTCGGTGCCGTTGACCTGTCGGTGTTGCTGACCCGCCGGGCGCGTGACAGCCGGCGCCGGGTGTTGAACGCCACCTTGGTTGCGCACGCGGGCAGTTGCGCACGCGGGCGGTGTTTGGCGACAGGTTGGGTGAGCAGGTTTTGGTGCTCGCTGGGTTGTCGGGGTGGCCGGGGGTGAGCAGGCTCGGGGGGTCCCGTACGCGCAAGGACCTGAACCGCCGCGGAGTTGGGGGTGCCGGCCACCCACGGCCACCAAACCAGACGCGGCCTACCCCGAGCCGTCAACAACCTCGCCGTCCAAGCCCTCGTCGCCGCCAACCACCAACCACAGCATCGTCGACGAATCCTCCACCCGGGCCCGATACTGCTCGGCGACGACAACGCTGGTGCTCGAAGAAAGACCACGCTCATCCCCTTGATCGACGACCTCGACGCTGCTGAGCCACCTGGGGTCACGCCAAGTCGACACACTCCACGAGCGGTGACGTCGCCAACCGTAACCCGCATCCGAAGTCACACATCCGAGGGGTCACATGTCCGAGGGGTCACATGTCCGAGGGGTCACATGTCCGAGGGGTCACATGTCCGAGAGGTCACATGTCCGAGAGGTCACATGTCCGAAGTCAGTCGTCCAACAGGGCAGTCGTCCGAGGTCAGTTGTCCGACGTGACGCACGACGGCCGGTTCGGACCAGGCGGCCCCGACGACATCGACGGAGCAGCCCGACCGCTCACTCGTGGTCGACGAACAGCCCACTCGTGGCATTCGTGCCGCAGAGGGCATCGGCGGCCAGGATCACCGCCGCCGCCGTGTAGCTGGAGCGTTCGTCGTCCGGGTAGTGGATGCGTTCCGGGTGGACGATGCCGGTGAAGTACGCACCCCGCTCGTCCCGCAGCTCCTGAGCCCAGCGGTACAGGTCGAGGGCCCGGGTCCGGTCACCGGCCGCCAGGGCCGCCATTGCGCACTCGCAGGTCTCCGCCGCCGTCACCCATGGCCGATCGGAGACGCAGCGCACCCCCCGCTCCTCCATCACGAACTCGTCCCAACGGTCGATCATCCGCTTCGTGGCGTCGTCGCCGGTGACGGCTCCTGTCAACACCGGGTAGTACCAGTCCATCGCCCACCGGTCCTTCGGCTCGAACGCCTCGGGCTGATTGACGATCACCTCCACCAGCCGCCGGCGGGCCGCCCCCCATCTCTGGGCCTCGGCCTCCGCCCCGACCACCTCGGCCAGCCGCACCGCGCACGTCAGGCTGTGCCCGACCGACGACGACCCGGTCAGGAGCGCATAGCTCCACGGCATCCCGTCCGGCTTGCGGGCCCAGATGATCTCCCCCCGCCTCGTCTGCAGGTCCAACACGAACTCCATGGCCCGGGCCACCACCGGGAACAGCCGTTCGGCGAAACCCTCGTCGCCGGTGACCAGAAGGTGGTGCCACACCCCGGTGGCCACATAGGCCACGCAGTTGACGTCGAGCTTGGCGTCCTCGATCCCGTCGGCCAGGTAGTAGTTGTGCCAGCTCCCGTCGGGCCGCTGCCGGTCCACCAACCAGTCGTAGGCCCGTTCGGCCCGCTCCACCCGACCCATGGTGGCCAGCGCCATCGCCGCCTCCACATGGTTCCACGGATCGGCGTGCCCCCCCGGGAACCACTGGATCATGCCGTTGGGCAACTGGACCGCCTCGATCGTGTCGGCCGTGGCGTGCAGTTCGTCGGCGGTGACGATGCCCGGCACCCGAGGGTCGTTCATGCCGCCACCTTGCCGGCGGCCGCCGCCGGTCGATCGGCGTACACCACGAGACTCTTGCCCAACACCGGGTTGAGGACCCTGTCCGCGGTCCGGGTCAACGCCGGGCCCTCGACGATGTCCCACGTCAACAGCCGGAGGTAGGCCCGAACGAGCGGATTGCGGTCGTTGTCCAAGCCCACGGCGCACTTCAGCCACCAGTACGGGCTGTGCAGCGCATGGGCCCGGTGGTGGTCACGCACCTCGAAGCCGGCGGCCTCGAGCTTCGTGTCGAGCTCCGGGCGATGATAGATCCGGACGTGCCCGCCGACGCTCCTCGGGGCGTGATAGCCCTCGTTGAGCCACCAGCACACCTGCTCCGGCAGGGCCGCCGGCACCGTCGCCGCCAGCCGCCCCCCGGGGCGCAACACGCGGAACAGCTCCCCCAACACGCCCAGATCATCCGGGACGTGTTCCAACACCTCGGAGGCGATGACCCGGTCGAACGACCCGTCGGCGAACGGCAGCCGCCGCCCGTCGCCCCGTACGGTGGCCGTCTCGACCGCCCTCGACCCACCGTCGCCCCCCAGCTCGCCGTCCGCCACCATGGCGGCAAACGTGGCCGCCGTCGACGCCAGCTCGTCCGCCGACAGGTCCACCGCCACCACGTCGGCCCCCCGCCGGGCCGTCTCGAAGGCGTGGCGGCCGAAGCCCGCCCCCAGGTCGAGCACGACCATCCCCGGCCGCAGACCCAGGCGCTCGTAGTCGATGGTCAGCATCAGCGGCGTCCTCTCACCCGGCGGGCAGCGGCCGCCCGGGCGACGGCGGCCCGCCCCACGGGCCCCGAACCGACCCCCGATCCGCCATGCCCCGATCCCCACTTCTCGTCCCGGCGCCACATGGCCAGCACCTCACGGTACTGGGCCACCGTCGCCTCCGCCGTCCGCCGCCACGTGTACAAGCGGCTGACCCGTTCCCGACCGGCGGCCCCGATCCGTGCCCGCAACTCCGGGTCGTCGAGTCCCCGCCGGAGGGCGGCGGCCAACGAGTCGACGTCCCCCGGCGCGCACCGCAGCACCGTCTCACCATCGACGCCGGTGACCTCCGGGAGCGCCCCCCCGCTCGTCGCCACCAGCGGGGTCGCCGACGCCATGGCCTCCACGGCCGGTAACGAGAACCCCTCGTACAACGAGGGGACGACCGCCAGCTCCGACTCGGCGTACAACTCCACGATCCGCTCGTCGGGCACGCCCGTCACGAACGTCACGGCGTCGCCCAGACCGAGGCGTTCGATAAGCGCCGCCGCCGGCCCGCCCTCCTTGGCCCGCCCGATCACGGTCAGGCTCACGTCGCGCTCGGTCCGCACCTTCGCCATCGCCTCCAGCAGGAACCGCAGGCCCTTCAGCTCGACGTCGGCGCTGGCGGTCGTGATGAGCCGACCGGGTATGCGGGACACGCCGGGCAGGGGGCGGAACAGGTCGGGGTCGACCCCGACGTGCACGAGCCGCATCCGGTCCCGGTCGACCCCCATGTCGGTGTGGATGTCGTCGATCGAGTTCTCCGACACGACCACGATGCGAGGCATGTGGCGGGCCACCCGGCCCTGCATCTTCACGAAGCTGTACCAACGGGCCGTACTCAGCCGCTTGCGCCACGTGGGGGCGGCCGCCATCTCGAGGCGCCGGTCGACCGTGATCGGGTGATGCAGGGTGACCACCGTCGGCAGGAGCCGGTCGATAGCCAGCACCCCGTAGCCGAGGCACTGGTTGTCGTGTACGACGTCGAAGTCGTCCACCCGGTCGCGCAGCGCCCGATGGGCCCGGAGGCTGAACGCCAACGGCTCCGAGAAGGTGCCCAGCGAGAACTGGGAGATCTCGACGAAGTCGGGAAGCGTCTTGATCTCCCAGTAGGCGGGGAATCGACCGGGGAAATGGTCGTTGAAGATGTCAAGGCTGGGCAGTCGCTGCAGCCCGACCCGCTCGTCGAGCACGGGGTAGGGTTGGCCCGAGAACACCTCGACCCGGTGGCCCAGGTCGGCCAGGGCCTTCGTCAGGTGACGGGTGTAGATGCCCTGGCCGCCAACCGTCGGCTTCGAACGGTACGAGAGGTAGGCGAGGCGTAGTGGCCGTTGCTCTGACGGGTCCGCTGGTGGCATGTGGGGGGTTCCTCTCGGGGCACCGAACGACCCGTGGGGAGAGGTCGCCCGACCAGCGGGAGCTGGCGTCGAGTGCGGACCGGCCGGACCGGACCTCACGGTGTAAGGCATCAACGGTGTCAGGGTAGGGAGGGTTCCCGCCGGTCCGGCTCGTCGAGCGGGTTCGTCGACCCCCGACCGGTGGTGACCGGGTGCCCGTAGCATCGGCTTCCTATGCGCGCCGTGGTGCAACGGGTGACCGAAGCCTCCGTCACGGTAGACGGTCGCGTCGTCGGTTCCATCGGCGCCGGCCTGTGCGTGCTGGTGGGCGTCACCCACGGCGACGACGAGGTCGCGGCCGACAAGCTGGCCGGTCGGCTGGCCAAGCTCCGCGTCTTCGGCGACGACCATGGCAAGATGAACCGCTCCGTGCGGGACATCCGAGGCGAGGTCCTGATCGTCAGCCAGTTCACCCTCTACGGCGACACCCGCCGGGGCAACCGTCCCGGCTACAGCGACGCCGCCGCCCCGGAGCGGGCCGAACCCCTCGTCGCCCGGGTCGCCGACGAGCTACGGGTCACATGGGAGCTGCCGGTCGCCACCGGCGTCTTCGGGGCCGACATGGACGTCCGCCTCCTCAACCAGGGCCCGGTCACGCTCGTGCTCGACATCTAGGGCGGTCCCGATCGCTCCCGGCGGACCGGAGCCGGGCAACCGGTCCGCCGTTCCGAGCGGGGCGCGGCAGCGTCCGCTCTCGGGGTCACGGCTCGGACCGATCCTGGGGTTGTTGGACCGGTGTGGCCTGCTGGACCTGGTGAAGCTGTTCGCCCCAACGCTGCGTCTCTTCGGCGGTGTTGACGGCGAAGCGGCCGGAGGCGATCGAGTGACGCACCCGCTGACGCACCTCTTCCTGCTCCTCGTCGGTCACCCCCGCCACCAGGAACAGGAAGGGCTCGAGCGCCAGCCAACCCAGCTGGGTCGCCGTGCCCTGAGCCAGCTGGACCTTCAGGTCGATGTTCGGCTCCTCCAACCCGAAATGGCGGGTGAGGTTCTCGAGGACGGTGCGCGACACCGACACCCCGTCGGTCACCTCCACCCCGGCCAGTTCGATGTCCCCCTCGATCGTGGCCCGCACGGCGGCCCGCCAGTAGCGCTGATCATCGACGGGGACGGCCAGCGGCGGTGGTACGGGACGGCCGCCGGCCAACGCCAGCACGGCCTGGTGGTGCTTGGTCGCCATGTGACTCATGGCGGCCCGGAGGAGGGCCCGCTTGCTGCCGAAGTAGTGGTGGACCTGGGCGTGGTTGACGCCGGCCCGGGCCGCGATGTCACGTACCGTGGTCGCCCGGGGACCGAGGTCGGCCAGCAGGTCGCTGGCTGCCTCGATCAACGCCGCCTCGACCGCCTCGCGGCCCTTGGCTCGGGGACCGTTCGTTTCGGACATGAGTGGCGCACCTTACCCAACGGTCACCGCTGGTGTCACCTTGGGGCTCAGGTCGAGGACTACCGCCGCAACCGGAAACCTCGTGGCGGGGGCGAGTCCCGGCGAGGACACGGCGCAGCGGTCGAGTTGGCCCCTCGAGGGTTCGGTTCCTGAATTCGACGCTCTTGCCGCCGCTCCGAGGCGATCGGCATCAGGCGCGAGGCCGTGGAGGGCGTGCTTGGCGTCCGAGATGGACGAGGGGTACGATTTTCTCTTGGCGAAGCTCCGGGTACGATCCCTGGCCGACGCTCCGTTCGGGGCCGTTGTGACCGGCCTCGATGCCTGCGCCATCTCCGGCGCCGACCGCGATGTCATTTGGCAGGCCTACCGGGAACGCCATGGCCTGCTCTGCTTCGTCTTCGATCGACCACTCCACGCCGCCGAGCTGCACGCCCTCACGGCGGTGTTCGGTGAGAGCGAGTTCGCCCCAGGGCTGATCAACGGCATCGGCAAGCGGCCGCCGCCCGGCGAGGAGAACCGGACGGTCGACGAGCAGGTCGCCGCGTTGCGGGCCAACGGCGAGGACCCCTATCTCACGTTCCTCGGAAATGTCGACCGGCACATGCTGGTCAAGAAGGAGCGTCCGCCCGAGTTCTTCGGCGAGTGGGAGTGGCACACCGACATGTCCTACATCGAGGTGCCGCCGACGTTCAGCCTGCTCCATGCGCGCCAGGTGCCGTCCCGGGGTGGCGATACGTGGTTCTGCAGCCAGGTCATGGCCGCAGCCGGGCTTACCGGGGAACTGCGCCGCCGGATCATCGGCCGCACGATCAAGCACGACTCCACCTACGGAAGCAGCGGTTTGCTCCGGCCCGGCATGACCCCGCCGCCGTCGCCGGTCGAGGCGATCGGGCAGAGCCATCCCATTCTGCGGATCGTCCCCAGCACCGGCGAAGAGGCGCTGTTCCTCGGGCGCCGCACCAACGGGTACGTGAACGGGCTGCCGCTCGCCGAGAGCGAAGCGCTGCTCGACGAGCTCTGGGCCCACGCCACCCGGCCCGAGTTCGTCTATCGCCACGCGTGGACCCCCGGCGAGGTCGTGGTGTGGGACAACCGAATGCTGCTGCACAAACGCGACCCCTTCGATCCGGCCGAGATCCGGCTCATGTGGCGCACTCAGACCAAGGGCGAGCCGGTCGTGGCCGCCTCCCGTTGATCCCGCAGCTGGCTGTGAACGGCGATCCCGTCCCGACACGCCGTTCGCACCGTTGATCAGACCATTGATCAGACCATCGATCAGACCGTTGATCAGACCATCGATCAGACCATCGATCAGACCATTGACAGGCCGGGTGCCCCTGGACCGGGCACAGACCCGGTCGAGCGGGTGACCGGGGCCTCGTCGGCGTGGACGGCGTGCAGCGACCCGTCCGCTGGTGCACCGACGCCGAGCCGGGCGTCGACCAGCCCACGATCGCGACGACCGACCCCATACCGGGAGCCCGCCCACAGCTACATCGTCGGGCAGTAGCTAGGGTCGTAGCCGACCAGGGAACCGACGCCGTGCCGCCGGCGTTCACCTTGGGAGGACGACCGACCGTCGTCGGGAGATGGAGGGCCTACGGGCTCTGGCGAGCGCAGGGGACACGATCATGACCAATCCAGACGGACCGGTGGCGGGCTGGTACCCCGACCCCTACGACGCCGACCAGCTGCGCTACTTCGACGGGCAGAACTGGACCGAGTCGGTGTCGCCCGCCGGCGGTGGCCCGGCCGCTCCGGAGGCGTCCGGTGCCTTCGGCCAGCCGGACCCGGGCTACTCCCCGTCTGGTGCCTTCGGCCAGCCATCGACCTCTACGCCCCAGTACGGTCAACCACCGGCCTACGCTCCCCAGTACGGCCAGCCCTACACGCCCGTCGATGGTACCGGTCTCGGTGACGTGGGCAGCTGGCTCGGCGAGTCGTTGTCGGCCTTGTTCTCCCGGGTCGTCCCCCTGACCCTCCTGCTGTTCGTGGTCCCCGCCATCGGAACCGTGGCCGCCGCCCTCCTGGCCCTCACGGCCATCGACGGGCTCGTCTACGAGCGAGGCCCCGACCGGTTCACCGGCTTCGAGCCCGGTCCCCTGATCCTGGCGGGGGCGATCATCGCCATCGTCGCCCTCGTCGGCCTCGTCACGTGGCTGGGCGCCCACCATCAGATGTACAGCACCCACGTGGGAACACCGGCCACCGTCGGACGTTCGTTGTCGGTCGGCCTGGCCCGCCTGCCCCGGGCCATCGGCTACGGGCTGCTGCTCGCCCTCGGCGTCGTCGCCGCCTACGCCGCCGTCGTCGTCCTCGTGGTGGTGGCGGCCGGGGTGGGGGAGGGCGCCGGGATCCTCGTCGGCGTTCTCGTCGGCCTCACGGCGTTGATCGCCCTCTTCTGGGTCGGGATCCGTCTGTCGTTCTTGGCGGTGGCGGTGGCCGTCGACACCCGCACGAACCCATTCTCGGCGTCGTGGAGCGCCACCCGCGGGCGGTTCTGGGCGGTGTTCGGTCGGCTTCTCCTGGTCGGCGTCGCCAGCTACATCGTCTCGTTCGTGTTCCAGTTCGCCGCCAACGGTGTCCTCACCGTCTCCCTGCCCAGCTACCTGGACACCACCGCCGACGGCGATGTGATCATCAACGGGGTCGACGTCGCCGCGGTCGATGTCCTCCGCTTCGGCGACCTCCTCCCCAGCACCGGCGTGATGCTGGTGACGCTCCTGCTCTACGTGTTGGGTCAGGCGGCCAGCCAGGCCCTCACCGTCTCCGCCATGACCGGCCTCTACGCCAGGGCGGGCGGTCCGGCCGAGGTGTGAGCCGGTCGGCGGGGCCGGCATCTCGTGCTGGTCCTGCCTCCGGCCGTACCTCGTCCGCTCCCCGGGCGGGCCGAGGTGTGGCCCGAGGTGTGGGTCGAGGTGTGGGTCGGCCCGGAGCTCAGCCCGGTCGGACGTCCTGGCGTCGGGTCCGGCCCACCAGCAGGCCGCCGACCACGGCCACCAGGCCGTAGCCGAGCACGGGCCAGTAGCCGACCCGGCTGGCCAGGGTCCGCCCGTCCCGCAGCTCGACCGTCGAGATCAGGGTGGCCCGCTCCCCGATCCCGGTCCGCTGCTCGACCCCACCGTCGGGGTCGACCACGGCCGAGAAGCCGGTGGGGGCCACCTGCAGCACCCACCGGTCGTTCTCGATGGCCCGAAGCCGATTCGAGGCCAGCTGCTGGGTCTGGACCTGCGTCAACCAGTACGAGGAACCGTTGGTGGGGTTGGTCAGCACCAGTGCCCCCTCCCGCACGGCGTGGCGGCTCCTCGTCTCGAAGAAGCCCTCCCACGAGATCGACACCCCGATCTTGCCGACCGGGGTGTCGAGCACCGGCGCGGCCTCGCCGACCACGACGTCACGACCCGGGATGTCGTCGTTGAACTGCTCGATCAGCCCGCGCAGGGGTACGTACTCGCCGAACGGGACGAGCTTCACCTTGTCGTAGCGGTCGATCTCCGCGCCGTTGGGGGTGATGGTCGACTGGTAGTTGACGGTGTTGCGGTCCGAGATCGGCAGGAACCACCCGGCGATCACGCTGGCGTCGTTGTCGGCCGCCACCTGCTCGACCAGGGCCCGGGCGTCGGACTCACTCAGGAACCGCCCCGGGTTAACGACGTTTTCCGGCCAGACGATGAGATCGACCGGTCGCGCGAGGAAGCGGCTCGCCTCGACGTGGCGAGCCAGCACCACCGGCTGCTGGTCCGAGGAGGCCCGGGTCCGCTGGGGTCCACCGCCCTGCACGAGGGCCACCTCCACGGTGTCGACCACCCCCGATCGAGGGTGGGCCACCCCGGCTACGGCCAGGAGCGCCACGACGGCGGCGCCGAGAGCCGCCGGCCGGAGCCGGCGGTGGGCGGCGGCGGCCAACGCCTGCCCGCCGACCACGACCCCCACCACGACGAGCAACGGCCCCCCGACCCGGGCCGCCTGCCCCAGGGGGGTGGCGACCTGGGTCAACGCCAGGTGGGCGAGGGGAACCCCGCCGAGGGGCCAGGTCCAGCGGGCCAGCTCGGCCACCGCCATCGCCCCCGGCAGGACCAGCCGCCGGCCCCGTCCGGCGGGGGTGACCGCGGCGGCGAGACCGAAGTAGCAGGCGAAGATCGCCCCCGCCACCACATAGCCGGGGGCGGTCAGGTCGTACATCCACAGGGTGGCGGGGTAGAGCCAGGCCGCCGTCACCAGCCACGTCCGGGCGAAGCGGGAGCGCCACGACCGGCCGGCGATGAGATCATCGAGGAGGGCGACACCGACGAAGACCGAGGGCCACCATCCCCAGGGTGGGAGGGCGGCAGCGATGGCGAGGCCGGCCACGATGGCCCGCAAGGCGACGAACGCCCACCGATCTCGGTTCCGGCCATCGGTCACGGTCGGTCGATCGTCGGTCATCGCCCTCGCGTTTCCGGCCGTCACCGTCACCGGGGCCATGGTCGTCGTTCCGTCACCCGAGCTGGTCGACGAGCGAACGGGCCGCCTGGCGTCCCCCGTCGATGCAGGCCGGGATGCCGATCCCCCGGTAGGCGGCCCCTACCAGGCGGACGGTGGGGGCGTCGGCCGCCACCGCCGATTCGGCCCGGTCGATGCGGGCCCCGTGACCCGGCTGGTACTGGGGGAGCGCCCCGATCCAGCGGTGGACCCGGATGGCGTTCGGCTCCCCGGTGACGGGCACGACGGCCGACAGCTCGCCGAGCAGGTGGGCCACGAGCTCGTCGTCGCCCATGGCCAAGGCCCGCTCGTCGCCGAAGCGGCCCGAGGTCAGTCGGATGAGCACCGTCCCCGGCCGCCGGTAGTGGGCCCACTTCGTGCTGAACCAGGTTGACGCCGTGAGCACCGTCCCCCCGACGCGGGGGAACAGGATGCCGGAGGCGTCGAGCTCCCAGGCGACGGCGTGGCGGGGCAGCTCGGCCGTGACCTGGGCCACCGAGGCGTACTCGATCGAGTCGAGCTCCTTGGCCGCCGCAGGGCTCAGCGGGGCGAGCAGCTCGGCCGTGACCGGGGCCGGGGTGGCCACGATGACGGCGTCGTGGTCGTCGACGGCGGTGGCCAGGTCGCTCACCGGTGACTCGAGACGCAGGATGGCCCGCTCCCGCAGCGACTCGACGAGGGCGTCGACGATGCGGGAGATGCCGCCCGGTAGCCCGTGGAACACCGGCTGATCATCGGCCGCTCCCAGCGTCGGGCCGGTGCCGGGTCGGAGGGCCCGCAGCCCCTCGATGAGCGACGGCCCCCGGGCCATGGCCGCCGCCAGGAGGGGCGCTCCCGCCTCCAGGCTCAGACGGTCGAGGTCGGAGGCGTTGATGCCCCCGAGGATCGGGTCGACCAGCAGGTCGGTGACCTCGTCGCCGAGGCGGGCCCGACACAGCGCCCCCACCGAGACGTCACCGTCGACCCGGTCGAGCTCGCTCGGGGGGCCGGTCAGGTCCTCGGCCGCCCTGGCCACCCCCTCGGCCGAGATCAGGCCGGAGGCGGTCAGTGCCTCCAGATCGGTCGGAACCCCCAGCATCGAATGGGACGGCAGAGGATGGAGGGCCCCATCGCGGTTCAGGTACGCCGGCACCGGCGCCACGGGGCTGGTCAACTCGTCGGCCAGGCCGAGGTCGGCGCAGAGCCGACGGCCCGGCTCGACCCGGGCCAGAAACGTGTCGGGTCCGGCGTCGACCATCCGGTCGCCGACGGGGCTCGTCAGGATCTTGCCGCCCCACCGGTCGCTGGCCTCGTCGATCTCGACGTCCCAGCCGGCGTCGGCCAGGTCGAAGGCGGCGCACAGCCCGGCGATCCCCCCACCGACCACGAGGACCCGTCGTCGGCCACCGGCGCTCACCGATCACTGGTCCCGGCGACCGGCGGGGCGATCGCCCGACCCTCGGCGTGGACGAGGTCGACGACCCGTTCGAGGATCTCGGGGTCGGTCTGGGGCAGGACCCCGTGGCCGAGGTTGAAGATGTGGCCCGGATGGCCGCCGTTGTCGGCCAGGACACGGCGTACCTCGGCGGCCACGGTGTCCCACGGGGCGAGGCACAGGGCGGGATCGAGGTTGCCCTGGAGGGCGACCCGGCCCCCGGTGCGCTCCCGGGCCACCGTCAGCGGTGTCCGCCAGTCGACCCCCACGACGCTGGCCCCGGCGTCGGCGAACTGGTCGAGCAGCTCACCGGTGTTGATGCCGAAGTGGATGGAGGGTACGCCCAGCTCGGCCATGGCGGCCAGGATGCGGGCGCTGTGGGGGGCGACGAGGCGCCGGTAGTGGTCGGGGTGGAGGGCGCCGGCCCACGAGTCGAACAGCTGGACCACCGCCGCCCCCGCCGCCACCTGGGCGGTGAGGGTGGTGATGGCGAGGTCGGCCAGCCGGTCGCACAGCCGGTGCCACAGGTCGGGTTCCGACGCCATCAGCGACTTGACCTTGGCGTGATCGCGCGACGGGCGGCCCTCGACCAGGTAGGCGGCCAGGGTGAACGGGGCCCCGGCGAAGCCGATGAGGGGAACGGTCAGCTCGTCGACCAGGAGTTTGACGGTGGCCGTCTGGAAGTCGAGGTCGTCGGGGTCGAGGGGGCGGAGGCGGTCGAGGTCGGCGGCCGAGGCGAAGGGGCGCTCGCATTCGGGCCCCACCCCGGGGGTGATGTCGATACCGAAGCCGCTGGCCCACACCGGGGTCACGATGTCGGAGAACAGGATTGCGGCGTCGACCCCGTAGCGGCGGACCGGTTGGAGGGTGATCTCCGCCGCCCGTTCGGGGTCGGCGATGGCGTCGAGGATCGTGCCATCGCCCCGAACCGGGAAGTACTCGGGGAGTGATCGTCCGGCCTGCCGCATGAACCAGATCGGGACCCGTTCGCCCGGTTCCTGCCTGATGGCCCGAAGCAGCGCCGACTCGTTTGCCGTCATCGGGGTCACGCTACCCGGCCCGCCCCGCCGATCGGGCCCGGAGAGGGCCCGATGCGTGACCGGACGCTCCAGGCCTTACCATGGGAGACCCCCCCATTCGTCAGGAGTGCGGTGACTGACCCGGATCCCGAGCTGGCTGCCGAGCAAGCCCACATCGATTTCGCCTACGAGCGTCTCGACCAGGCCCGTGACGACGCCGTTCGGTTGAAGGGGATGGTCGAGGTCGGCGTGGGTGGCACCAACCAGGCCCGTTGGGAGCGTGAGGTCATCAACGAGAGCATCGTGGCCCGGCTCCACCAGCTCGAGTTGGGGGAACGGTCCCTGTGTTTCGGTCGCATCGACCAGTACGAGGAGGCCGGAGGGGGGAGCTACCACATCGGCCGGGTGGCGGTGGCGAGCGAGACCCAGGAGCCACTGATCGTCGACTGGCGGGCCCCGGTGGCCGAGTCGTTCTACCGGGCGACCGGCGGCGACCCCCAGGGTCTGGTCCGCCGCCGCCACTTCGTCTCCCGGGGCCGCGTCCTGCTCGCCCTGGAGGATGAGTTCTTCGGTGAGGCGGCGGCGGGAACCGGCACGATCACCGTCAACGGTCGGGAGCTGCGGGGCCACGGGGCCCTCATCTCCGCCCTCGAGGAGGGGCGCACGGGTCGCCTGGGCGACATCATCGGCACCATCCAGGCCGAACAGGACGAGATCATCCGGGCTTCGCTGCCCGGCGTCCTCGTCGTCCAGGGCGGCCCCGGTACCGGCAAGACGGTCGTGGCCCTGCACCGGGCCGCCTACCTGCTCTACACCCACCGCTTCCCCCTCGACGGCCAGGGTGTCCTCGTTGTCGGCCCCAACCGGCTGTTCCTCGGCTACATCGAGCAGGTCCTGCCCTCCCTCGGCGAGGCCGGGGTGGAGATGGCGGTCCTGGCCGACCTGGTACGGGGCGTGCGGGTGGCGGGACGTGACGAGCTGGTGGCCGGGCGGGTCAAGGGCGACCTCCGGATGGTGCAGCTCGTGCGGCGAGCCCTCAGCGACCGCCAACGCCCCCTGCGTCGCGAGCTCGTCATCGGGATCGGGGCCCGACGTGTCCGTCTGAGCGTGGAGCGGAGCGCGTCGATCGTGTCGGAGGCCCGCCGCCGCTACCGGACCCACAACGCCGCCCGCAAGTACGTGGTGGGTTCGTTCTTCGATGCCCTGGCCGAGAGCCATCCCGACGACATGGGTGCTGCCGCCATCCGCGACCAGTTGGCCGATCACGCCGACGTCAGGACCGCCCTCAACTGGATGTGGCCGGTGCTGACCCCGGCCCAGCTGCTCCACGACCTGTACGGGTCGCCTTCCCTGATCCGCTCGGCCGGGGCGAAGCTGACGGCGGCCGAGCGGGCGTCGCTCCATCGACCATGGCAGGACGGGATGGACGCCGACCGGGTGGTGTGGACCGTCGACGACGTCCCCGTTCTCGACGAGGCCCGGGAGATCCTCGGACCCCGTCCCCGACGACGGGGCGACGACGACTTCCGGACGTTCGGCCACATCGTGGTCGACGAAGCCCAGGACCTGTCACCCATGCAGCTCCGGATGCTGACCCGGCGGTCACTCAACGGTTCGATGACGATCGTCGGCGACATCGCCCAGTCGACGGGGGCGTGGGCCCACAGCGGCTGGGACGAGATCCTGGAGCACCTGCCCGACCGTCGCCCGCCGCAGTTCGCCGAGTTGACCGTCGGCTACCGGATCCCGGGCCCCACGATGGACATGGCGGCCCACATCCTGCGCGAGGCGGCCCCCGAGCTGTCACCGCCGGTGTCGGTCAGGGCCGAGGGCGACGATCCCCGGTTGGTCCGGGTGGAGGATGGGCGGGCGTTGACCGATGCCGTCGTGGCCACCGTGACCGCCGAGGTGGCCGAGGCCGGGGCCGGGAACGTGGCCGTGATCTGCCCCCGCTCGCTCTACGACGACGTGGTCGACGCCTTCGACGCCGCCGGGGTCGAGATCGGTCGGGCCCCTCGCGACGGGCTCGACCGTCAGGTCACCGTCGTCCCCGTGCACCTGGTGAAGGGTCTCGAGGTCGACGCCGCCGTCGTGGTCGAACCGGCCGCCATCCACGGCGACGAACCCCAGGGGGCCCGCTCGCTCTACGTGGCCTGTACCCGGGCCACGAAGCGGCTCACCCTGGTGGCCCAGCGTCCCCTGCCGGAGGTCCTCCGCCCCGCCCTGGACGGCGCCGCTTCCACCAATGGCGACGGGGGCGCCGCCGTCGTCACGACCCGGCGGTGACCGCCGTGAAGGCGATGCCGGAGATGGTCAGGTGCCGGCCAGTTCGGCCACGACGGGGGCGAACGCCTCGAACTCCTCGACCCCGACCACGATGTAGCTGAAGCCCCAACGCTGCCGCCGCTCCCGCAGGTCGTCGGCGATCTGGGCCGGTGTGCCGACCATGGCCAGGGGGGAGCCGAGGCCCTCTTCCACGGTGAGCCCGAGCCCGCCCGCCAGGGCGTCGGCCACGGACCGGCGGTTGTCGGTGACCTGGACGATGAACGTCCGGACCTGGAGCTCGATCCGATCGAACCGGTCGTCCGCCCCCTCTCGCACCCAGCTCAGCTTCTGGTCGAAGCGCTCGGCCGTGGCGTCGCGGGCGATGTCAGCGGTGATGGCCCCGGCCGTGAGATCGAAGTTGACACCGACGATGTCGGCCAGGCGGCCGGCGGTGCGGAGCATGCGGGGCCCGCCCCCGCCGATGAGGAACGGGGGGTGGGGGCGCTGCGGGGGCTTCGGTAGGCCTTCGAGACCGTCGATCGTGTAGTGGGTGCCGTGGTGGGTGAGGGGCCCGTCGGCGAAGAGACCCCGGAGCACCTCGACCGCCTCCACCAACCGCTCGATTCGGACGCCGGGCCGGTCGAGGACCATCCCGGCCTGGGTGTAGTCGCTGGTCATCCAGCCGGCCCCCAGCCCCAGCTCGAGCCGACCCTCCGACAACAGGTCGAGGGTGGCGGCCTCCTTGGCCAGGACCACCGGGTGGCGGTAGTCGTTGCACCACACCAGGGTCCCGATCCGGAGGGTCTCGGTGGCGTCGGCCGCCGCCATCAGGGCCACGGTGGGGGCGAGCTGATCGTCGAAGTGGTCGGACATCGTGAGGCTGCTGTAGCCCCGGTCCTCGACGGCGCGGGCCAGCGCCACCCACTCCGCCCGGGAGCCGGCAGCCTTGGTCTGCACGCCGAAGCGAAACGGTCGGGTCATGGTCGGCAGCCTAGGGGGCGCCGGCGGCGTCGCTGCCGTGGACGGGGGCGACCGGGTTGCCCCGGGGGAAGAACACACCGAAGACGATGGCCTGGACGGCGAAGGCGGCCAGGCACAGCCCCCAGCTGAGCCGCATGGCCGACAGTCGGGCCTCGCCGGTGGCCGGGTCGCCGATCACGGCGACGGCCAGGGCGATGGCCACCGCCACCGACAGCTGGAACACGGTGGTACGGCCGGCGCCGGCCATGCCGAACCGGTGCGGGGGCACGTCGCGCATCGTCGCTCCCACCGACATGGCGAAGCTGCAGCCGGCGGCCACGCCCAGGAACAGGCCGGGCAGGATCACCCCGAGGAACAGCCGGGGTTGGAGATCGGTGAGCAGCAGGTGGAGGCCCATGGCGGTGACCCCGGCGGCGCCGCCAACGGCGAGGATCGGCCCGTTGCCGACCCGGTCGGCGAGGCGGCCCACCGGCGGGGAGACGACGGCGGCCAACAGGGGGCCGGGGACGATGGCCAGCCCCGTCCGGATCGTCGACCATCCCCAGCCCTGTTGGAGGAAGGTGGGGAACGGGACGAAGAAGGCGAAGAACCCGACGACGAACGCCACCGTGCCCACACAGCCCAACCAGTAGCTGGGGAGGCGGAACAGCTCCAGGTCGAACAGGGGGGCGGGGTGACGCCGAGAGCGGACGACGAACACGGCGACGAGGGCCGCCCCGATGGCCACCGCGGCCACGGTGGACGGGCCGAGCCCCCAGCTCTCCGATTGGACGATGGCAAGAACCAGGACACCGACGCCGAGGCTGGCGGCCGGGATCGAGACGAGGTCGACCCGGGACGGTAGGGTCTCGCCCCGGCCCTCCTCCAGCCAGAACCAGCCGGCCACCAACGCCCCGGCGGCGATCGGCACGTTGACCAGGAAAACGGCGGGCCAGCCGAAGGCGCCGACCAGGAACCCGCCGAGCGGCGGTCCGAGGGCGGCGGCCAGGCCACCCATCGCCCCCCACACGCCGATGGCCATCTGGCGGCGCTCGAACGGGAAGGCGGGCAGGAGCAGGGCCAGTCCGGCCGGGAACTGGAGCGCTCCCCCCACGGCCTGAACGACCCGGCTGACGATCAGCAGGGTGGCATCGGGGGCCAGGCCGGAGCCGAGGGAGCCGACGGCGAACACGGCCAGACCGAGGAGGAACACCCGCTTGCGGCCGAACCGGTCGGCCGCCCAGCCGGCCACCAGCAGCAGGGACGCCACCCCGATGTTGTAGGCGGTGATGATCCACGACAGCGTCGACTCCGAGGCGTCGGGAAAGGCCTGGCGGATGGCGGGGAAGGCCAGGGCGATCACGGTGATCTCGAGGCTGACCATGAAACCGACGATCGAGGTGACGGCGAGCGTCCGCCACGCCCTCGCCGGAATGCGGGATCGTCGAGTGGACCGGTGGTCGGGGGTAGCTGGGTGATCCGTGGGGCTGTCCATGTGCCGGTCCTCGTCGGGTGAGGATCAGACCCTATGGCACCCCGGTGACAGTGGGCGACCGGCGCCCCCTCACTTGCCATACTCGGGGCATGGGCGTCCCCGCTGAGCACCCTCACGACGATGGCCTACGGGCGGTGCTGGCGGCGTTCGGGGTGCCCCCTGGCGCCCTGCTCGGCCATGGCGGCGAGGCGTGGGTCCACGCCCTCGACGGCGAGCGGGTGCTCCGAGTGTTGCACGCCGGGACGGTCGACGACCTGCGCTCCAGGATGGACCTCGTCGACGAGCTGCGCCGACGCAATCCCGAGCTCGGCCACCAGCTCCCCGAGGTCCTCGAGATCGGGACGGTCGGCGACCGGACCTACGCCATCGAGCGGCGCCTGCCGGGCCGATCGGTCAAGGACCTCCTGGCCACGGTCACCGGGGACGCCCGCCGCCAGCTCGTCGTGGCCCATCTCGATGCCGCCGCACGGCTCGGCGACCTCGTTCTCGAGGCTCGTCCATGGTTCGGCGACCTTCTCGCCCCCGATCCGATCCGGGCCCCGTCGTGGCGGGCCTGGCTCGAGGCGAAGCTCGCCTGGAGCCTCGCCCGGTCCCCCGGGCTTCGGCAGGGTCGACGTCGAGCGCCTGTGCCGCGATCTGCCGGACTGCGACCAGCGGGCCTTCGTCCACCTCGATGCCTACGCCGGGAACATGCTGGCGGTCGGCTCGACCATCAGCGCCGTCATCGACATCGGGGCGACGGCGGCGGTCGGCGACCGGCGCCTCGACGCCGTGACCGCCGCCGTCTATCTGTGTGCCGACGCCATCACCCCGGAGGTCGGCGACACCGACCGGGCCGTGGTGCGGGCGTGGTTGTCCGAGGCCGAACTGCTCGACTGGTTCGATCCGGTCCGGCGGTGGATCGCCGGCTACTGGGCCCACGCCGTCGACGACCATCAGCTCCACGAATGGTGTCGTGACGTTCTCCTGTGAGCTGCTGTGACGCCAATGGCAGGGCGACCCGGCGGCGTCACCGGAGCCGCTGGCGGCGGTGACGCCGTCGCTGCCCGGCCCTCCCGCTGTCACCCGCCGAACCTAGGCTGACCCGATGGTCACCGACGCGCTCCAAGGATTCAGCCGGGCTGCGGCCGAGTGGTTCTCGACCACGTTCCCCGAGCCCACCCCGCCCCAGGTCGAGGGTTGGCCCCCCATCGCCTCCGGCGACCACACGCTGATCCTGGCTCCCACCGGCTCGGGCAAGACGCTCACGGCCTTCTTCTGGGGCCTCGACCAGCTCACCACCCGGCCCCGGCCCGACGACCGGAACCATCGCACCCGGATTCTCTACATCTCCCCCCTGCGGGCCCTCGCCGTCGACGTCGAAAAGAACCTCCGGGCCCCGCTCCAGGGGGTCCGATTGGCGGCCGAGCGACTGGGCGAGCCGTTCTGGGAGCCCCGGGTGGCGTTGCGCACCGGCGACACCCCGGCCGATGTCCGCCGTCAGCTGGCCAACGACCCACCCGATCTGCTGATCACCACACCCGAGTCGTTGTACCTGATGCTCACCTCCCGGGTGCGGGAGACCCTGGCCCGGGTGGAGACGATCATCATCGACGAGATCCACGCCCTGGCCGCCACCAAGCGGGGCGCCCACCTCGCCCTCACCCTCGAACGCCTCGAACGGCTGACCGAGGCGCCGCCCCAGCGGATCGGGCTGTCGGCCACCCAGCGCCCCCTGGAGGAGATCGCCCGCTTCCTCGGCGGGTTCGAGGGCGGCCGGCCCCGGCCGGTCACGATCGTCGACGCCGGCGTCAGCAAGGAGCTCGACATCGAGATCGTCGTGCCCGTCGACGACATGGCCCGACTGGGGGAGATCATCGACGAACCGGTGTCGGGCCCGGCCGCCGGAGGTCCGGTCCGCAGGAGCATCTGGCCCTCCATGCACTCCCGCCTCCTCGACCTCGTGGAGGAGCACCGGTCGACCATCGTGTTCGTCAACGCCCGCCGTTTGGCCGAGCGATTGGCCACCCGGCTCAACGAGCTGGCGGCCGACCGGCTCGTCGACGCCGACGCCGTCGCCCGGTGCGCCGAGGCCGAGGGGCGGGGCCTGGTGGCATTCGACGACCCGTCGGACGGCGACTCCGTCGGGGTCCGCCGGGCGGCGGGCGAGCTGGTCATGGCCCACCACGGCTCCCTAAGCCGGGAGCAGCGGCTGATCATCGAGGACCGTCTGAAGCGGGGCGACCTCAAGGGGCTGGTCGCCACGTCGTCGCTCGAGCTGGGCATCGACATGGGCGCCGTCGACCTCGTGGTCCAGGTCGAGTCGCCGGGAGCGGTGTCGAGGGGTCTGCAGCGGGTCGGTCGGGCCGGCCACCAGGTGGGGGCACCGAGCCGGGGCAAGTTCTTCCCCAAGCACCGGGCCGATCTGGTGGAGGCGGCCGTCGTCGTCGACCGCATGCGACAGGGCCTCATCGAGGAGACCCGCTATCCCCGCAACCCACTCGACGTGCTGGCCCAGCAGATCGTGGCCTCCAGCGCCCTCGACGACTGGGCCGTCGACGACCTCGCCGCCCTCGTGCGGGGGGCGGCCAACTTCGCCGAGCTGTCCGACGAGGTGCTCGGTGCCACCCTCGATCTGTTGGCCGGCCGCTACCCGTCCGACGAGTTCGCCGAGCTCCGACCCCGCATCATCTGGGACCGGGTCGAGGGCGTCATCAGGGGACGGCCGGGGGCCCAACGCCTCGCCGTCACCAGCGGGGGCACCATCCCCGACCGTGGCCTCTACGGCGTGTTCCTTCCCGACGGCACCCGGGTGGGCGAGCTCGACGAGGAGATGGTCTACGAGTCCCGCCCCGGTGAGACGTTCCTGTTGGGGGCGTCGACCTGGCGGATCGAGGACATCACCCACGAGCGGGTCGTGGTGACGCCGGCGCCGGGCCAGCCGGGCAAGATGCCGTTCTGGCACGGCGACGGCCCGGGCCGGCCCCTCGAGCTGGGCCGGGCCATGGGAGCCTTCGTGCGGGAGCTGGCGGCGATGGATCGGGCCGACGCGGTGGCCCGCCTCCGGGAGCGGCACGGCTGCGACGACCTGGCCGCCCACAACCTCATCCAGTTCCTCGACGACCAGGTCGAGGCCACCGGCCGCCTCCCCGACGACCGCACGATCGTGATCGAGCGCTTCCGTGACGAGATCGGCGACTGGCGCGTCTGCGTCCTCAGCCCGTTCGGGGCCCAGGTCCACGCCCCGTGGGGCATGGCCCTCCAGCATCGCCTGGCCGAGCAGTGGGGCTGGGACGTCGAGCTGATGTGGAGCGACGACGGGATCGTCGTCCGCCTCCCCGAAGCCGTCGACCAGCTCCCGGTCGACGAGCTGCTGATCGACCCCGACGACCTCGACGAGCTCCTGGTCGCCCAGCTGCCGTCGACCGCCATGTTCGCCGCCCGGTTCCGGGAGTGTGCAGCCCGGGCTCTGCTCCTGCCCCGCCGCCGCCCGGACCGCCGCACCCCCCTGTGGCAGCAGCGGCAGAAGGCGGCCGATCTGCTCCAGGTGGCGGCCAAGCACCCCAGCTTCCCCATCCTGCTGGAGACGAGCCGGGAGTGCCTGAACGACGTGTTCGACCTGCCGGCCCTGCGCCAGGTCCTGGGCGAGCTGCGCAGTCGACGGATCCGGGTCGTGGCCGTCGACACCGAGTCGGCCTCCCCCTTCGCCCAGTCGCTCCTGTTCGGCTGGATCGCCCAGTACATGTACTCGGGCGACGCCCCGCTGGCCGAACGGCGGGCCGCCGCCCTGTCGCTCGACCGGGAGCTGCTACGAGACCTACTGGGGGCCGAGGAGCTCCGCGAGCTGCTCGACGCCGAGGTGTTGGCCGCCCTCGAGGCCGAGCTCCAACGGTCGGCGGACGGATGGCGGGCCACCTCGGTCGACGCCGTCGAAGACCTCGTGCGGTGGCTCGGCCCCCTCACCGTCGAGGCCCTCGCAGAGCGGGTCGACGGGATCGACGCCGCCGACGCTGTCGATCGGCTGATGACCGAGCGCCGGCTCATCCCGGTTGCGGTGGCCGGGGAGCAGCGGGTGGCGGCCGCCGACGACGCCTCCCGGCTGCGCGACGCCCTCGGGGTGGCCCTGCCACCCGGCCTGCCGGCGGCGTTCACCGATCCGGTGGCCGCGCCCCTGGCCGATCTCGTGTCGCGTTTCGCTCGCACCCACGGGCCGTTCCTGACCGACGCCGCAGCCACCGCCCTCGGGGTGGATCCCGAGCGGATCGTGCCCGAGCTCGAGGCCCTGGAGCGTGAGGGTCGGGTGGTACGGGGCGAGTTCCGCCCCGACGGGGTCGAGCGTGAGTGGTGTCACCGCGATGTGCTGCGGGTGCTGCGCCGTCGGTCGCTCGCCGCACTACGTTCCGAGGTGGAGCCCGTCGAGCCGGAGGTGCTGGCACGGTTCCTGCCCATCTGGCAGCACGTCGGGTCACGCCTGCGGGGCGTCGACGGCCTGGCCGAGGTGGTGACCGCCCTCCAAGGTGCGGCGTTCCCGGCCTCGGTGCTGGAGCGCTCCATCCTCCCGGCCCGGTTGGCCAGCTATCAGCCCGGTGATCTCGACACCCTGTTGACGGCGGGGGAGGTGGTGTGGGTGGGTGCGGCCCCGCTCGGCACCGCCGACGGCCGGGTGCGGCTGGTGTGGCGCGACCAGGCCCCCGCCCTCGTTCCCGAACCCGACGACGACCGTCCCTGCGGACCGCTGCACGATGTGCTGCGCTCCCATCTCGAGGCCCGCGGCGCCTCGTTCTGGCCCGACCTGGTGGCGGCGGCCCAGGGCGCCGGCTGCGACTACGACGATCCCACCGTTCTCGCCGCGCTGTGGGATCTCGTGTGGTCGGGCGAGGTCACCAACGACTCGTTCACCCCGCTTCGGTCTCTCGTGGCGGGGACGACGGCGGCCAAGCCCGCCGGCCGTCGATCCGCAGCGCGGGGTCGTCGCCCCCAGCTCCGTTCGTTGTCCCGGCTCGGTCCTCCGGCCGCGACGGGGCGGTGGGCCCCCGTCGCTCCGTTACGGCGGCCACCGGTGACGCCGACGGAAGCCGCCACCGTGCGGGCCCTGCAGTTGTTGGAGCGCTACGGGGTCCTGACCAGGGAGATGGCGCTGGCCGAGGGGGCGAGCGGCGGGTTCGCTGGGGTGTATCCCCTCCTCAAGGAGATGGAGGAACGGGGCCAGGTCCGGCGCGGCTATTTCGTCGCCGGCCTGGGTGCAGCCCAGTTCGCCCTTCCCGGCGCGGTCGACCGCCTCCGCGACGAACGACGGGTGGGCCCCACCACCTCGTGGGCGGCCGGCGGCGGGGGCGGTGACCGGTCCGGCGGTGACCGGTTGGGCGGTGACCGGTCCGGCGGTGACCGGTCCGGCGGTGACCGGTTCGGCGGTGACCGGTCGGGCGCAGGCCCGGCCGAGACCGGTCGTACCGGGCGCGACTCCGGCCGTGACGATGTCATGGCCCTGGCTGCCGCCGACCCCGCCCAACCCTATGGTGCTGCCCTGCCGTGGCCCGATACCGAGGGTCGCCCGTCCCGGGCCGCAGGCGCCTTCGTCGTCCTCCGGGCCGGTGTGCCGTTGGTCCATCTGGAGCGAGGCGGGCGTAGCCTGTCCTTCTTCCCGGCCGCAGCCGACGACGGCGGGTGGGTCGAGGGGTTGGCCCGGCTGGTGGCTACCGACCAGCTGGCGGTGCTGGAGATTCGCAAGATCGATGGAGCGCCGGTTGCCGAACGTCCCGGCGCGGTGGAGGCCCTACTGGCCGGGGGGTTCCGCTCCGGCTACCGCGGGCCGATCCTCCGTCGCTAGGAGGGCGGGTCCGACCGACGCTCCGGGGCACCCCTCGGAGCCGACGACGGTCCGGCGAAGCTGGAATTCGGGTGAGCCGGTGACCGGACATCTCGACGGCGTGCCGACCTGGAGCCGGCGGCACCGGACCCGGCGCAACCGGCGTGACCGGGTTCGCTCAAGGACGTCGTCCCGTCGACCGATGGCACAAGGCAAGAGCCGACGAAAGGGTGGATCGCCAATGGCCGACTGCTTCGTGGGGCGCCAGCCCATCATCGACATCGACGACAAGGTCTTCGCCTACGACCTGCTCTATCGGGGCAGCCTGCAGGATTCGGCCGGGGACGTCAACCTAACGGTTGCCACCTCGCGGGTGATTGTCAACACGTTCGTCGACATCGGGTTCGACACGATCGTCGGCCGGCACCGGGCGGTTCTCAATGTGACCGAGAGCTTCCTGGCCGAGCCGTCGCTGGCCTGCTTCCCGCCCGAGCGGGTGATCATCGGTTTGCCCGAGACGACGTTCCCCAGCGAGGAGAACGTCACCGCCATCCGCCGACTCAAAGACGACGGGTTCCAGATCGCCATCAACGGGTTCCGCACCGATCGCCCGGCAGCGCCCCTGATCCAGCTGGCCGACCTGGTCAAGATCGACGCCCTGGACGTGTCGACCGAGGTGTTGGCCGTGCAGCTTGCGGCGGCCAAGGAGCGGGGGGTGTTGGCCGCAGCCAAGCGAGTAGAGACCATGGCCCGCCGCGCCGAGCTGGCCGAGCTCGGCTTCGATGCCTTCCAGGGTCGCTTCCTGGCCCGTCCCGAGGTGGTGTCCGGACGTCAACTGCCGACCAACCGCATGGCCGTCCTCCAGCTCGTGATCAAGCTCAGCGACCCCGACATCCACAGCCGGGAGCTGGAGACCCTGATCGCCATGGATCCCACCCTCACGTTGCGGATCCTCCGATTCGTAAACTCGCCCCTGAGCGGGCTGAAGAACGAGATCGACTCGATCCACCACGCCATCGTCATGGCCGGGCGAGAGATGATCAAGACCTGGGCCATGCTGCTGGCCATTGCCAGTCTCAGCAACAGCATCCAGGAGCTGATCACGGCCGCCTTCGTGCGGGCCCGGTTCTGCGAGCAGCTGTCGGTCGAGGCCCGCCTTGCGGGCAAGGACACCTACTTCACGGTCGGCCTGTTCTCCATGATGGACTCGATGCTCGGCATGCCGATGCACGAACTCGTCGGTTCGCTGCCCTTCATTCCCGAGATCAAGTCGGCTCTGATCGAGCGTTCCGGTGTCCACGGCGCTGCTCTCGATCTGGTCGAGAAACTCGAGGCCGGAGCCCCCGACGGGGCCGCTTTCGAGGGCGTGACCGGCGCCCGATTGGCTGAGCTCTACCTCGATGCCATCGCCTGGAGCGACGCCACGACCTCAGCCGTCTCCTGACGCCACGGGGACTCGGGCCGTCTCCTGACGCCACGGGGACTCGGGCCATCGATCGGTGTCGGCGTCAGCGGTGCCGGCGGTAGTAGTCGATGAGGGCGTTGGTCGAGGGATCGTGGTCGAGGGGACCGTCGTCGGCGAGCTCCGGGCCGATGGCCGAGGCCAGCTCCTTACCCAGCTCGACGCCGAACTGGTCGAACGAGTTCACGCCCCACACCGCTCCCATCGTGAACACCTTGTGCTCGTAGAGGGCGATCAGGCGCCCCAGGGTCCGGGGATCCAGCCGCTGGGCCAGGATCGCGGTGCTCGGTCGGTTGCCGTCGAAGGCCCGCTGCGGGTCGTCGTGGCGGCGACCGAAGGCCAGGGCCTCGGCTTGGGCGAAGAAGTTGGCCATGAGGAGGTCGTGGTGGTCGCCGATCGGGTTGGTCGGCTCGAGGAAGCCGATCAGGTCGCACGGCACGAGGCGGGTCCCCTGGTGGAGGAGCTGGTAGAAGGCGTGCTGACCGTTGGTCCCCGGCTCGCCCCACACGATGGGGCCCGTGTCGATGGGCACCGGCCGGCCGTAGCGGTCGACGCTCTTGCCGTTCGATTCCATGTCGAGCTGCTGGAGGTAGGCGGGGAAGCGGGCCAGATGCTCGGCGTAGGGGAGGACGGCGTGCGACTGTGCTCCCAGTAGGTCGGTGTACCACACGCCGAGCAGGCCGAGCAGGAGCGGTAGGTTTCGGTCGGGTGGGGCGGTGAGGAAGTGCTCGTCGACCTCGTGCATCCCGGCCAGGAACTCGCCGAAGGCCACGGAACCGATGGCCACCATGAGCGAGAGCCCGACGGCGGAGCCGATCGAGTACCGTCCGCCCACCCAGTCCCAGAACTCGAACATGTTGCCGGGGTCAACGCCGAACTCGGCCACCCGCTCGGCGTTGGTCGACACCGCCACGAAGTGGCTGGGCACGGCGTCCGGCCCGAGGGCGTCGGTCAACCACGCCCGAGCCGAGCGGGCGTTCGTGAGCGTCTCGATGGTGCCGAAGGTCTTCGAGACCACGATGAACAGGGTGGTGGCCGGATCGAGGTCGACGAGAGCCTCGTCGAGTGCCGTGGGGTCGATGTTCGACACGTACCGGAACCGGCGAGCCCGATCGCTGTAGGGACGCAGGGCGTGGTAGGCCATGGCCGGCCCGAGGTCGGAGCCGCCGATGCCGATGTTGACCACGGCCTCGATCGCTCGTCCGGTGACGCCGGTCCAGGTCCCGTCCCGCACGGCCTGCACGAAGCCCGTCATGCGGCGCAGCACGGCGTGGATCTCGGCCGTGACGTCGGCCCCGTCGACGGTCGGGCCGGCCCCCAGGGGTGAGCGGAGTGCGGTGTGCAGCACCGCCCGACCCTCGGTCACGTTGATCGCTTCGCCTGCGAACATGGCGTCGCGCAAACCGGCCACGTCGGCCGCCTCCGCCACCGCCACGAGATGGTCGACGGTCTCGGGGTCGATGCGGTTCTTCGAGAGGTCGACGTGGAAGCCGGCGGCGTCGAACGTGAACCGCTCGGCCCGGTCGGGGTCGGCGGTGAAGCGCTCGGCGATGGTGACGTGGCGCCGAGACTGAGCGTGGGCGGCGAGGGCGGCCCACGCCTCGGTGGAGGTGACGGGGGGCGGG
Source organism: Acidimicrobiales bacterium (assembly GCA_050330635.1). Lineage (GTDB taxonomy): Bacteria > Actinomycetota > Acidimicrobiia > Acidimicrobiales > SZUA-35 > CADEDH01. The sequence continues at coordinate 116,396 of JBHJNQ010000004.1, forward strand.
GTCTCCGGTGACATGAGCCCGAGGGTAGGTCCTGGGGTTGTCGACCTGGCGGGTCGGTTGATTGCCGGGTTGCTCACCGACGGCAAGTCGTGGGAGCTCGGCGGGCTACTCGCTGCCCTGGGACTGATCGCCGCCATGATCGGGGCCGCCGGTTCGGACACGAACCGGTCCGAACCTCACCGTGGATCGACGCGGTGGCGGGCCAGGGCCCAGTCGACGAGGCTCACCGTCGGCAACCGTTCGAGCTCGCCGAGCGGGATCCAGGCCGCCTCGTCGGTCGTGCCGTCGCGCTCGATGACGGTCGGCGTGCCCGTCGCCGTCATCCGGTAGACGAGGCGCACGGCGTGGAGGGGCGACCCGACGTCGAGGGGCCCGGCGTCGTAGACGACCGAGTCGATCCCCAGGAACTCCTCGACCGACCCGGCGAGGCCGGTCTCCTCGTAGAGCTCCCGGTCGAGGGCGACCTCGGGATGCTCACCCCAGTCGACCCCGCCCCCCGGCAGGGCCCAGTGGCCGCGGTTGGGCACGCGAGGCGAGTTCCGGGCTAGGAGGACGGCACCGTCGTGCACGATCCAGGCGTAGACGGCGAGACGGATCCTCCGTTCGGGCCCGTCGGGTGCGACGGCGCTCATCGGCCCGACCCTACTCGTGTCGAGACCGGCCACAGAAGCGATGGTGGGGAACCCAGCAGGAGCGGGGCGGCATCGGCCCGGGCTCCGACCCACCTCCCGGCGGCGCCAACGGGCCGGCGGGAGGTGGGGTGGAGCGGGTCAGGTCCCGGTGCTGGCGATGGCGTCGAGCACGTTGAGCCGGGCGGCCCGGCGGGCCGGGAGGAGGGCCGCCACCACCCCGGCGAGGGCCGCCACCAGGATGGCGAACAGCACCGTCTCGAACGGGATCGCCACCGATCCGATGATGTCGTCGGGGATGGCACTGACGGCGGCCCAGGCGAACAGCACCCCGAGCACGATCCCGAGCACCGCACCGAAAAGGCAGACGATGACCGACTCCCACCGGATCGTCGAACGAACCTGGGTCTGGGTCATGCCCACGGCCCGCAGCAACCCGATCTCCCGTGTCCGTTCCACCACCGACAGGACGATGGTGTTGATGACGCCGAGGAAGGCGACGACGAGGGCGAACGCCAGCAGGAGGTTGATGAGGGTGATCAGCCCGTCGATTTGGCCCTCCGTCGTGGACAGGAACTCCTCGTTGTCCTCGACGGTGATCGACGTGAACCCGTCGGCGACGGTCCGCACCGCCTCCTTCACCGTCGCCGGGTCGGCGTCGTCGGCGATCGACGCCCCCACGAAGAGGTCGTCCTCGACGGTGACGTGCCGTTCGTAGACCGACAGGTCGATGATCCAGGGGCTGGCCAGCACGGAGTTGTCTTCGAAGATGCCCGCCACCGGCATCTGCTCCACCTGGTTGTCGGGGAACACGACGGGGACGACATCGCCCACGGACAGGCCGCGGTCGGTGGCGGCGTCGGTGAACACGAGGATGCCCCCGTCGACCAGGCCGTCGATCGATCCGTCGATGATCCCGAAGTTGAGGAGTTGTTCCCCGGTGGCGGCCCGGTAGGCGGCGATGGCGTCGATCCCGTCGAGGTCGCCGGCGTCGTCGACGAAGGAGTCGACGTCGACGGGACCGTCGGCGTCGGTCACCGCCTGCTGGACGGCGGCGTCGATCGGGATCCACGCCTCGTTGGCCCGGAACCCGCTGACGGCGGCGATCCCGTCGACCTCCGCCACCTGGTCGGCCAGGTCACCGGAGAACCCGGAGTTGTTCTGGTTGTAGATGAACAGGTCGGCCTGGACGGCCCGGTCGAGGGTCTCGGAGAAGCTGGCCTTGATCGACTCGCCGACAACACCGACGGCGGAGATGAGGGCGATCCCGATCGTGAGGGCGGTGGCGGTGGCGGCCGTGCGCTGCGGCGAACGGGCTGCGTTCTGGCGGGCCAGGTGGCCGGGCAGGGCGGCCGCCGAACCGCCGATCCCGACGGGCCGACCGGCGGCCGCGCTGGCCAGGATCGAGCCGCCGGTGATGACGGCCACGAGGGCGACGAACAGCTTGATCACGAAGGTGATCCATCCGAAGGCCCCGTCGGGTACCCCGTCGCCGACGGTGAACATGAGTGCCGGCAGGGCCACTCCGAGGGCCAGCAGGCTGACGCCGAGAACGGATGACCGGCCCAGCACGTTCACGATCGGGCCGGCGAACAGCACGCTGAGGAGGGCGACCCCGATGAACGTGAGGATGGCGCCGACGGCGAGCTGGGTCAGCACGGCCGTGGTGCTCTGCCCGCTGCCGAACAGGCCGAGGCCGAGCAGGACGAGCCCGAGGCCGGTGACCGCGGCCCCGCTGATGGTTCGCACGGTGCGCGACGATCGGGCCGGGGCCTCGTTGCGCATGGCCGCGATGGGCGAGATCCGCCCGGCGAGGAGGGCCGGGAGCAGCGCCGACACGAGGGTGGCGACGATACCGACGGCCAGGGCCACGATGATCGTGCGGGGCGCCAGGATGGTGTTGGTCTCGGGGAAACCGCCGGCCGATTGGAAGATCGACTTGATGCCGAAGGCGATCCCGAGCCCGGCCAACAGACCGAGGATCGAGCCGATCAGTCCGACGAGGAGGGCTTCGAACACGATCCAGATGCGGATCTGGCCCCTGGAGGCGCCGATGGCCCGCAGCATCCCGATCTGCTGAAGACGTTGGTTCACGAGGATGGCGAACGTGTTGTAGATGATGAACAGCGACACGAACAGGGCGATGCCGGCGAACGCCAGGAGCCCGTTGCGGAACACGCTGAGGATCTGTTCGAACAGCGCCGACTGGTCCTCGATCAGCTCCTGCTGGCTGATGACCTCCGCCTCCTCGGGGAGGATCTCCTGCACGGCGGCGATCATCTCCTCGGTGGACGTACCCGGGGCCCGACCGAGGGCGATGGCGTCGACCTGACCCTCCTTGTCGTAGAGGGTCTGGGCGGTGGGGAAGTCGAAGATGACGAAGAACGCACCGGCCGTGACCTTGATGTCGACCAGGCCGACGAGGTCGAAGGTCGCCTCCCCGTCCGGGGTCTTGACCTCGATGGCCTGTCCGACCTCGACCGCGGCCAGGTCGGCGTAGGCGGTGTCGATGACGACCTCGTCGGCCCCGGGGGCCCGACCCTCGGCCAGGGTGATGGCGTTCTCGTCCTCCTCCCCGTCCCAGGAGAAGCTGATGATCGGGGCCCCGGTCGGGGGTAGCACCTCGTTTCCCTCGGCGTCGAGCACGATGAAGGGCGTAAAACTCTGTGCGGTGTCGACGGTGACGCCGGGCGTGACCTCACCGACCTCGGGGAGGGCCGCTACCTCGTCGATGAGGGTGTCGGGGATGGTGCGCTGGTCGGTGCCGAAGGCCAGATCGGCCACCTGGACCTGGGCGTCGATGTTGGCGCTGGCCTGCTCGAAGATCCCGTCGAAGGTGTCTTCGAGGCTGTCGGCCAGGATGAACGAGCCAGCGACGAAACCGACGCCGGCCACGATGGCGATGGTCGTCAGGACGAGGCGTCCGAGGCTGGACCGGATGCCGCGGACGGCCAGGCGGACCATGGTCACGGCTCAGCCCCCCAGCGACTTGATGCGGTCGAACACCCGGTCTGGGGTCGGGCCGTCCATGCGGTCGACGATCTGGCCGTCGTTCAGGAATAGCACGTGATCGGCATAGGAGGCGGTGTGGGGATCGTGGGTCACCATCACGATGGTCTGGCCGAGGTTGTCGACGGCCTCCCGCATGAACTCGAGGATCTCGCTCGAGGTCGCCGAGTCGAGGTTGCCGGTCGGCTCGTCGCCGAAGATGATGGCGGGCCGGCTGGCCAGGGCCCGGGCCACCGCCACCCGCTGCTGCTGCCCACCCGACAGCTCGTTGGGCCGGTGGTCGAGCCGGTCGCCGAGCCTGGTTGCCGACACGACCTGGTCGAGCCAGTCGCGGTCGACCTTCCGGCCGGCGAGATCGAGGGGGAGCCTGATGTTCTCCAGGGCGTTCAGCGTCGGTATGAGGTTGAAGGCCTGGAAGATGAAGCCGATCCGGTCTCGGCGGAGCTCGGTCAGGGCCTTGTCGTTCAGGCTCGACAGGGCAACGTCGCCGACGAAGGTCTCGCCCCCGGTGAGGCGGTCGAGACCGGCCATGCACTGCATCAGGGTCGACTTGCCGGAACCGGACGGGCCCATGATGGCGGTGAAGTCGCCCCGCTCGAAGGCCACGGTCACACCGCGGAGCGCGTGGACGGCGGTCTCGCCCGACCCGTAGATCTTCGTAGCCCCGATCGAGTGGGCGGCGGCGTTGGGGGAGGCGCTGGGTGGGGCCGGCGGCGGCGCGCTCACCGCCATGTCGTCGCTCACGTCAGCCGTTGCGTCCTCGCCCATTCCCTCTCCATTCGTCTCGACGGATCGAACCCAGACCACGCCAAGGTGTTGCCACCTCGGTCGCGATGGGGATTTGGCCCTCATCCTCTGGGTGGATGCCCGGCCTCACCGCCCCGGGCTGTGCTCACCGGTGCCCGGAAGGGCTACGCGACCCAGATCGTGCTGTCGGGGGCGAGCGTACCCCAGTCGACCTGGGCCTCGCTCGACACCAGGACGCGGTCGTGAGAGGGCAACGGCACCGCGGCGGTGCCCATGTTGGTGACCGACACGAGACCGCTGCCCCGGCGGTAGGCGACGACGTCGTCGCCGGTGTCGAGGACCTCGATCTCCTCGTCGGCGGAGCCCCAACGACGGCGGAGGGCGATGGCGGTCCGGTACAGGGCGAGGGTCGAGCTCTCGTCGGCGGATTGGGCCTCGACCGAGTAGGCGCCCCACCCCGGCGGTTGGGGTAGCCAGGAGGGTCCGGGACCGAAGCCGGCCGATGGACCGGCCGTGGTCCACGGCAGTGGTACCCGGCAGCCGTCGCGGCCCCGCTGGGTGTGGCTGGACCGTTCCCACACCGGGTCGTCGAGGGCGTCGTCGGGCAGGTCCCACACCTCGGGGAGGCCGAGCTCTTCGCCCTGGTAGATATAGGCCGACCCGGGGAGCCCCAGCATCATGAGGGCTGCGGCCCGGGCCCGGCGCCGGCCCAGGGGGGCGTCGAGGAGCTCGGGTGGACCCTCGACGGGCCAGGTGCGCCAGTTGGTGCCGGGCGGGAGCCCGTAGCGGGTGGTCTCCCGCATCACGTCGTGGTTGGCCAGCACCCAGGTGGGCGTCGAACCGACGGCGGCGGCGGCCGCCGAGGCGGAGCTGATGATCTGGCGGAAGCCGTCGGCCTGCCACTCGGCCCGGAGGAAGTCGAAGTTGAACGACTGGTGGTACTCGTCGAACCGTAGGTAGAGGGGGAGCCGTTCGGCCCGGACCCAGGCCTCGGCCACGAGCATCCGCTCGCCGGGATAGCCGTCGAGCAGGGTGCGCCACGAGCGGACGATCTCGTGGATGCCGTCCTGGTCCCAGTGGGGGTGGCCGGGCTGCTTCGACGACCCGAGAATGGCGCTCCCGTCGTCACCGCTGTCGGGGTAGCCGGCCGCCTTGACCAGCCCGTGGGCGACATCGACCCGGAACCCGTCGATGCCCCGGTCGAGCCAGAAGCGCAGCACCGATTCGAACTCGGCCTGGACGTCGGGGTTCGACCAGTTGAGATCGGGCTGCTCGGGGGCGAAGAGGTGGAGGTACCAGGAGCCGTCGGGGAGGCGGTGCCAGGCCGGACCGCCGAACACGCTCCGCCAGTCGTTGGGGGGCAGCTCACCACCGGGCCCCCGGCCCGGCCGGATGTGGTAGCGGCGACGGGAGGGATCGCCGGCGGGGGCGGACCTCGCCTGGCGGAACCAGATGTGCTGATCGGAGGTGTGGTTGGGGACGATGTCGGCGATGATGCGGATGCCCCGGTCGTGGGCCTCGTCGACCAGCCCCTCGGCGTCGGCCAACGTGCCGTAGCGCTCGTCGATGGCGCGGTAGTCGGTGACGTCGTAGCCGCCGTCGGCCTGCGGTGACCGGTACCACGGGTTGATCCAGATGGCGTCGACGCCGAGATCGCGCAGGTAGGGAAGCCGGCTCCGGAGCCCGGAGATATCGCCGGTGCCGTCGCCGTCGGCATCGGCGAAGGACCGGATATAGACCTGGTACACGACACCACGGCGCCACCAGGCAACGTCGCCGATCTCGGGGCTGATCGCGGGGTTGGTCTCGGGGTTGGTCTCGGGGTCGAGCATCGAACGCGACGGTAGCGGGCGGCGGTGACAGTGGTGGACCTCCCGGTGCTCCGGGGCGCCGGGTGGATGCCCCGCCGGGCCGGTGTGCCGGGTTCGACGTCGACGGGCCATGCTGGACCCGTGCCCGAAGGCGACACCATCCACCGCTCGGCCCACCGGCTGGCCGCCGCCCTCACCGGGGCGACGCTGACCGGTGCGCGGGCGCCCCGGGTCGTGACCCCCCTCCCGGTCTCCGGGACCAGGATCGACGGGGTCGAGGCCCGGGGCAAGTATCTCGTGATCGGTTTCGATGACGGGACGGTCCTCGAAACCCACATGAAGATGAGCGGCTCGTGGCATCTCTACCGGCCGGGGGAGCGGTGGCGGCGCTCGCCCGCCACGGCCCGGGTCGTGCTGGAGACCGCCGACTGGCTAGCGGTGTGCTTCAACGCCCCCCACGTGGTGTTCCGGCCCGCCCTTCCGGGGCCGGGGGGCCGCCGAGCGGGCGGGGGCGACGGTACGGTCCGCCTCGGTCCCGACCTGTGCACGCCCGACGTCGACCTCGACGAGATCGTCGCCCGCTTCGACCGATTCGGGCCGCCCGACCGGCCGCTGGTCGACGTGCTGTTGGACCAGCGGATCTTCTGCGGTGTGGGCAACGTCTACAAGAGCGAGGTCCTGCACGCCTGCGCCCTCCACCCCGACACGCCCATCGACCGCCTCGACGGGACCGTGCGGCGCCGGGTGGCGGAGATTGCTCACCGCCTCCTGCGGGCCAACCTGGGCGGCGGTCCCCGGGCGACGTGGGGCGGGGGACTGGCCGTGTACCGACGGGCCGGCTCGTCCTGTCCCCGGTGCGGGGCCACCGTCGTCCGGGGGCTCCGGGGCCCCCATCAGCGCAGCACCTACTGGTGCGAGGGGTGCCAGCACCGACCGGCCCCCGCCCGCCCTCGCAGCTTCCCGCCCGGGGCGATGACCCCCGACCCGTAGGCCACCACCGAGGGAGGACGGCCGGGCGCCGTGGGCAGGGCGAAACGGGGCCGATGGGCGGATGTGCTGGGCCCCACTGGGGTCCTGGCGATCGAGCGGGACGATCTAGGCTGTATGACGATGTCGTGTACCTCGTGTGGCCGCCCCCTGGCGGTCGACGCCCGTTTCTGTTCGCACTGCGGCGCCTCCCAGATGCCGACCGGTGACGAGCGCAGGGTGGTGACGGTGGTCTTCGTCGACATCGTGGGTTTCACCACCCTGGCCGAGAAGCTCGACCCCGAGGTGGTGAAGCACCTCGTCGACCGCACGTTCGAGCGCCTCATCGGTGACATCACCAGCTTTGGGGGCGTGGTCGACAAGGTTCTGGGCGACGGCATCATCGCCCTTTTCGGGGCACCGATCGCCCACGAGGACGACGCCGAGCGGGCGGTCCGGGCCGGCCTGCGCATGCAGCAGACCGTCATGGCCCTGTCGCACGACTACGAGCCGCCGATCCGGGTCAGGATCGGGATCAACACGGGCGAGGTCCTGGTCGGCACCACCCCCGCCGGTGGCGACTACACCGCGATGGGCGATGTGATGAACTCCGCCGACCGTCTCCAGCACCTGGCCGCCCCCGGCCAGACCCTCGTCGGCGGCGCCACCCGCCTCGCCACCGGCGACGCCATCGCCTACGAGTCGGCGGGCCAGTTGCCGGCCCGGGGGCGGGAGGCCCCGATCGAGGCCTGGGTGGCGCTCGAGGCCGTCCACCCTCCCGGCCTCCACCATCGGCGGGGGGCGGTGTTCGTCGGACGGCGCAACGAGCTGGCCCTGCTGGCCGCTCAGGCCCGGTTGGCCGTCGAGGGGTCGCGGGCCCAGTTCGGGGTCATCTTCGGGGAGGCCGGCATGGGCAAGACGCGCCTCATCAGCGAGGCCGCAGCCCACATCGAGTCGGAGTTCGGGGCGACCGTGCTCGAGGGCCGGTGCCTGCCCTACGGCGAAGCCAACGTGTGGTGGCCGGTGGCCGACCTGGTGCGCGACCTGTTCTCCCTCGGCGTTGACGCCCCCGTCGATCAGACCGAGATCCGCCTGCGCAAGTGCCTGGCGGAGCACCTGGAACCTCCGGGCGACGCCGACGTCGACCGGTTCACCACGGCCCTGCTCCACGCCCTCGGCTACCACACCGTGCTGCGGGGTGGCGACCGCAACCGCAACCGGTCGGAGGTCATGCTGGCCTTCACCACGATCGTCGAGGCCGAGCTGGCCCGCCGTCCGGTGGTGATCGTGCTGTCCGACCTCCACTGGGCGGCGGCGGTCATCTGGGTCCTGCTCGACCACGTGCTGACCGAGCTGGCCCGGCAGCGGCTCGTCGTGTTGACCACGGCTCGACCGATGGAGGAAGACCACCTACCCCAAGGACGCTACGGGCTCTCGGTCGTCCAGCTCGGACCGCTCGACGAGGTGGCCGCCGCCTCCCTCCTGAGCGAGCTGGGCCTCGACCTGGCGCCCTCGCGGGTGGCCGACCTGGTCGACCGCAGCGGCGGCAACCCGTTCTTCCTCGAGGAGCTGGCCGGTCTCGTGACCAAGGAGGGCCCCGTCGTCGACACGGCCGAGCACGACTTCGCCACCAACCTCGACGACCTGCCGGCGACGCTGCGAGGCATCATCGCCGCCCGCCTCGACGCCCTCGACAGCGGTGAGCGGGGCCTGCTGGAGGATGCCTCGGTGCTCGGGCGCACCGGCACGCTGGAGGGCCTGCGGATCCTGGCCGCCGAGGGCCGGGGTGTCGACGACGCCAGCCCCTTCCTTGCCGGCCTCATCGAGAAGGACCTGCTCGAGATCAAGGGCGTGCGATACCGGTTCGTCTCGAACCTCGTGCGTGACGTGGCCTACGGGCGGTTGACCAAGAGCACCCGGGCCCGTCGCCACTTCGGGATCGCCACGTTCCTCGAGCAGGATGACGAGGCCGCCCTACGCAACTCGCAGGTGGTGGCGATCGCCGAGCACTACCGAGCCGCGGCCCAGCTGTCGGATGAGGTGGCCGTCGTCGGCCTCGACCGGGCCCAGGTGTTGAGCCGGGCCATCCACTGGCTCCAGGAGGCGGGGGAACGGGCCCTCGACGTGGGCGCCCCCAAACAGGCGGTCAAGTGGTTCGACCAGGGCATCGACCTGGCCGAGGACGACGCCGCGCTCGCCCTGTTCCTGTTCGGTCGGGCCCGAGCCCGCAACGACTTCCGGGACATCGCCGGGGCCCGCTCCGACCTCGAGCGGCTGGAGGCCCTGACCCGGCGCGATCCCGTACTGGCGGCGAAGGCGCTGCTGATCCAAGGTGAGGTCGACCGCAAGGCCGGCGACCTGGATCAAGCGGCGGCCCGCCTCCGGGAGGCCGCCGACCGGCTCTCCGTGCTCGAGGTGCCCGACCAGCAGTCCCTGGCCCTCCGACTGCTGGGGTTGACCGAGGCCGCCCGTTGTGACGACTCGCTGGCCCGCCGGGCGCTGGAGGGCTCACGCTCGGTGGCGATAGCGGCCGGGGACCGGAGGGGGGAGGCCTGGGCCCTCCAGGCCATGGCGTCCCACGCCTTCCAGCTGGGCCGGGTGTTGGAAGCCCGCCACCTGGTCGACGAGGCGATCGGCATCTTCACCGAGCTCGACGACCGGGGCGGCCTGGTGTGGGCCCAGTCGGTCCAGGCCTGGGTGGCGTTCCACACCGGGGCGTGGGACGAGGCCCGCCTCCTTATCGACACGGTCCTGCCCGAAACGAGGCGGCGGGGCGATCCGTGGGCCGAGGCCATCATGCTCATCCTCGACGCCTCGCTCCAGTTGTGGTCGGGTCACGCCGGGACCGCGGTGGAACTCGCCCGCCAAGCCCGCGCGGTGGCGGAGCGGGTGTCGGATGTGACCCTGGCCGTCCAGTCGAGGGCCTTTGAGGGTCGGGCCCTCGTCTCGCTCGGCGCCATCGATGAAGGCACGGATTCCCTGGAGCAGGCCTTCTCGATCGCCGACCAGGCGGGTGACCGCGAGAGCCGCCGCATCGCCCTCATCACCAACTGCGCCTCGGCCGCCCGCCTGGGCGAACCCGATCGCGCCATCCGGTGGGCGGCCCGCTTCGACGGCCTGCACGATGACCCCACCGTGGTCGGTGAGGCCGACCTGGTCATGTCGCTCGCCCTGGCCCTGCTTCAACGGGGAGCGGTCGACGAGGCGGCGTCGCAGCTGCTGTGGGCCGAGACGACCGAAAACCCCCGGGCTGGGCACTTCGCCAACGCCGTCGGGTCGTTGGTGGCGGCGGCCCAGGGCGATCAGGAGCTGGCGCTCCGCCTCGTGGCCCTCACCCTGACCGAGGGATCGACGTACCTCGACCGGGTCTACGCCCTCCTGGCCCAGGCCGCGGTGTGCGTCGCCGCCGGCGACATCGACGGCGGCGACCAGGCCCTGGCCGCGGCCCGCGCCGAGCTGGCGGCCACCGACGACCAGGTCAGCCGGCTCCTGGTCGACCTGGCAGCCTCCCTCTATCTGAGGTCGTCGTCGGCCGAGGCCGAGCAGCGCATGCGGTCGGCCGGCATGGATCCCGCCGGCTGGGTCATGGCCCTGCGGCGGGCCGCCGGGGCGACGGCCAGCGTCCGCTGACCGCCGCCGGTCCGAGGCGTCGGTGCTTCGGTCGCTGGTCGCTCAGCGGTTGGGCTGCTTGGTGGTCCGCAGGTAGGGCCTGTGGGTGGTGAAACCGGCCGGGAACAGCTCCGTCGCCTCCTCGTCACTCAACGCCGGGGAGACGATCACGTCGTCACCGTCGGTCCAGTTGACCGGGGTGGCGACCTTGTAGCCGTCGGTCAGCTGCAGCGAGTCGATGACCCGGAGGATCTCGTCGAAGTTGCGCCCGGTCGAGGCGGGGTAGGTGAGGGTCAGCCGGATCTTGTCGGCCTGGTCGATGACGAACACCGACCGCACCGTGAGGGTGTCGCTGGCGTTTGGGTGGATCATGTCGTAGAGATCGGCCACCGTGCGGTCGGGGTCGCCGATGATCGGGAAGTTGACGGCCGTGCCCTGGGTCTCGGCGATGTCGGACAGCCACGATCGGTGGCTGTCGACGCTGTCGACGCTGACGGCCAGCACCTTCACGTTGCGGGCGGCGAACTCGTCGACCAGCTTCGCCGTGTAACCGAGCTCGGTCGTGCACACGGGGGTGAAGTCCTTGGGATGGGAGAACAGGACGGCCCACGAGCCCTTCTTCCACTCGTGGAACGAGATGTCGCCCTCGGTGGTGGGGGCGGTGAAATCGGGGGCGGTGTCGCCCAGTCGCAGGGTCATCGGCTCGAGGCTCCTCGGGTTCGTCCAGTCGGGTGTCACGCCCCCGCCCGTGGCCCGGCGTTAGCCCGGTTGGGGAGCGTGCGATGACGAACCTAACCCCACGACGCACCTATTCCCTACTTTTCAGGTCGGATTTGTAACCTTTGTGTGCCCGTCCTCAGGGCTCGGTTGGCTCAGTCGTCGAGGGTGACGGTCGGGTAGTCCTCGCGACCTGTGGCCAAACGCAGTCGAAGAACTGCTCCTGTTCGACACCGCCATCCACACCGACCCACGAGCTGCCCTCGAGACCACGGTCATCGCAGGCCAGACAATCAGGAAGGGGCAGAACCTGACCATCATGCTCGGCGCCGTCAACCGAGACCCGAGGCGCTTCCCCGAGCCGAACCAACTGCTCCTCGACCGCACCGATCCCACGGGCTGTCCTTCGGTGATAGCTACGCGTGTGATCCGTCCAACGCTCCACACTGGTACGCCAAGATCTCCGAAGTGGAGTGGAAGACCCCGCCGCCGCTCCAGGTCGGCAGCGAGGCCGCCTTCGTCGCCCGGTTCCTCGGTCGTGAGCTGCGCTACACGTACGCCATCGTCGAGTACACCCACAGCGCGGCGGTTGACGCCCTCCTCGACGCGGCCGAAGCCGAGTTCGCGACGGAAGGATTCGAGACGGGGTCGCTTCGCAAGATCATGCGCGACGCCGGTGCCGACCCGGGCGCGGTCCACTACCACTTCGGGGGCCGTGAGGCGCTCGCCACCGCCGTACTCGACCGCATCCTCGCCCCGCTGAACGCTCATCGCCTCGTGACCGCGCTCCCTCACGTCAGGTTCGATGTCATGGCGTGGCGGGTCCGATGGTGCGTGTTCGGCACGGTCGGTGCCCTTCTCGCCGACGAGTCGGCAGCGTTCGACCGACCCGCCGACGATCTCATCGACGTGCTCGTCCGAGCGCTCGCCGCCACGATCGCCGCCTGAGTCGTCGCAGGCGCCACGTCTCCGCCGTTCGACGGCGCCGAGATGATTCGACACCGACGCATCCGGATCAGAGCGATGACCCAGAACCACGAGGTCAGCTCCGCCTGCTGTCAGCCCGTCAGATGTCGAGGTGGGCGGACGCCCGCTCGGTAATTCTCTGGCCGATGGCCAGCGACGCCGTCGCCGCTGGCGACGGGGCGTTGAGCACCGACACGACACGCCGTGTCTCCGACCACACGAAGTCGTCGAGGAGGCTGCCGTCGGTCGACACCGCCTGGGCCCGTACGCCGGCGGGCGACGGCTCCAGGTCGTCGGGGCCGAGGGCCGGCACCAGCCGGCGCAGCGCCTCGACGAAGGCCCGCTTCGACAGCGACCGGTAGTACTCACCGAGACCCGTCCGCCAGTAGGAGGCGGCCAGGCGCCACCACCCGGGGAACCGGGCGACCTCGGCCATGTCCCGAAGGTTGATGTCGGCCCAGGTGTAGCCCTCGCGGGCCAGGGCCAGCACGGCGTTGGGGCCGGCGTGGATCGACCCGTCGATCATCCTCGTGAGGTGGACCCCAAGGAACGGGAAGCGGGGGTCGGGCACCGGATAGATCAGCTGGTTCACCAGGTGACGACTGGTGGAGCGCAGCTCGTAGTACTCGCCGCGGAACGGAAGGATCCGCTCCGCCAGATCGGGCTGGGCCATCCTGGCCAGGCGGTCGCTGTGCAACCCCCCGCAGGTGACCACCAGATCGGCGGTGAGCTGTTCGCCGGTGCGAAGCTCGAGCGTCACCCGACGCTCCGTCTCGGTCAGGTCGGCCACCTCGGCCCCGGTGCGGATCGTCACCCCCTCGTCGATCAGTTCGGCCGCCAGCGATCGACACACCGCCCCGTAGTCGACGATGCCGGCGTCGGGCACGTGGAGGGCGTCGATGCCGGCGGCGTTGGGCTCGAGCTCGGCCAGCCTCCCCTTCCCGATACGGATCGCCGTCACCCCGTTGGCCTCGGCCCTCGTTGCCAGGGCATCGAGGGGGGCGATCTGGGCGGCGTCGGTGGCCACGATGACCTTGCCCCCGATCTCGTGGGCGATGTCCCTGGTCTGACAGAACTCGATCATGGCGGCTCGACCGGCACGGCAGGTCAGGGCCTTGTTGCTGCCCGGCCGGTAGTAGATGCCCGAGTGGAGCACACCCGAGTTGTGACCGGTCTGATGGACGGCCAGCCGGGCTTCCTTCTCCAGCACGGTCAGGTTCGTCCCCGGCCGGTCGGTGATCATGCACCATGCCGTGGCCAGGCCGACGATGCCACCACCGACGATCACCACGCTGTCGTTCGAGTCTCCCACCGGCCCAGGTTACGCCGATCCACGGCTCGCCAACGACGAGGTGGAGCCGGGCTCGCTGGCGGCGCCCGCTCAGGGCTGGCTGACCACCGTGACCTCGATCGTCCCGTCGGGCTGGCCGGCGACGGTCACATCGGGGCCGGTCGTGTCGGGGCCGCTGGCGTCGGGTGGGGCGGGGATGGCGAGCTGTTCACCCGGCTTGATCGAGTCCACGTCGGTGATGCCGTTGTGGGCGGCGAGATCGCCGATGGCGATTCCGTAGCGGCCGGCGATGACCGACAGGGTGTCGCCGGGCTGGATGGTGTAGAGGATGTCGGCCGGAGGCGCCGGCTCGGTGGTGGGGGGCACGGTCTCACCCGGGGCCGTCGTCACGGTGGTGACCACGGCATCGGGGCTGGTGATCGACACGCCGGCGATCTCGGGATCGCCGCCATCGTCGACGATGGCGGTCTCGGGGGCGGAACGCCCGCAGGCGGCGAGGACGACGACCGGCAGCAGCGCCCACACGGCGATCGCCCGACCCGGTCGGGTCGGGTCGCCGGCGGATGCCCTGGTCGTCGTCGGAGTCATGGTGGTCGGGAGCAAGATCGTCACGTCGGAGGTCGGGGGGTCGGCGGGAACCGTTGCGGGAATGAGTATGGCCGACGTCGGGCCCGGGGCGGCGGAGGGGTGCCTCCCACCTGGGACGATGGCCCACCGTCGGCCCCGCCCCCCGGCGCCCACCTCACCGTCAGCGCCGCCGCCGCCCGCCTCTGCGACTGCGGCGGGTGTGGTCACTGCGGGTGCGGTCGGCCTCCTCTTCGGCCCCGGCCCGCTGACGGGACTCGGACCGCCGGGCGAACTCGGCGAGCTGGGACTCCTGCAGGTCGAGCTCGGCCTGCAGCTCCCGCCAGTGGTCGAGGCGCCGTTCCGCCACCTCGCCGGCGTCCACTGCCGCCCGCACGGCGCAGCCCGGCTCCTGACGGTGCTCACAGTCGGCGAAGCGGCAGGCGGTGACGGCCCCGGCGATCACGGGAAAGGCCCGGGCCATCCCGTCGTAGGCCTGCCACAGCCCGATCTCGCGCACCCCCGGGGCATCGATCACGAGACCCCCGCCGGGCAGGGGGATGAGATCGCGGGTCACCGTCGTGTGGCGGCCACGATGGTCGGTGGCCCGCACCTCACCGATGCGCTGCACCACACCGTCGGACAGGACGTTGACCAGGCTCGACTTGCCGATGCCGGACAGGCCGAACATGGCGACCGTATGACCCCGGGTGAGGGCGGCGACGTGGTCGAGGCCGACACCGGTCACGGTCGACGTGGCGATCACGTCGGCGCCGGGGGCGATGGCGACCACGGCCTCGACGGACGCCGCGAGGTCATCGGCGACGTCCGCCTTGGTCAGCACGACCGTGGGGATAGCGCCGCTGTCCCAGGCCACCACCAGCTGGCGCTCGATGCGGCGCAGGTTCAGCTCACGATCGAGGCCGTGCATGACGAGGACACCGTCCATGTTGGCCGCCAGGACCTGGGGTTCGGGCACCCGTCCGGCGGCCCGCCGCTGGAGGGTGGTGCGGCGGGGGGCGGTGGCGGCGATGTGGGGACCGTCGTCCTCGTCGTCGGCGACGAGCACGAAGTCGCCGGTGGCCGGCTCCACACCGGTGTCGGACCGGGTGCTGGCCGATGCCGCCAGCACGGCCTCCCCCCCGACGAACACGACCGAGTGGCCCCGTGAGACCCGGGCCAGGCGGCCACGGATCACCGTCTCCGGATCGAGATCGAGCTGGCGCGCCGCGTCGTCCGCCCACCGGTCGAGCTCGTCGTCCCACCCCAGCGACGCCAGGTCGGGGGTGAGGCGGGCGAGGTCGTCCAGAGCGCCGTCGGTCACGGGTCGCTCGCCGTCATCGGGCCGAGACCGCCTCGTCCAGGAAATCGAGCTGGAGTCGGAGCAGGTTCTCGGCCACCGCCTCCTGGGGGGTCATGTGGGTCACGCCCGACAGGGGGAGCACCCGGTGGGGGAAGCCGGCCGCCAGCAGGACGGTGCTGAACCGGAGGGTGTGGGCCGCCACGACGTTGTCGTCGGCCAGGCCGTGGATGAGCAGCAGGGGTCGTTCGAGGGGCGGGACTACGGCCCCGTCATCGTCCTCGTACCAGAGGTCGCTGCGGTCGTAGTGCTCCGGGTGCTGGTCGGGGTGGCCGAGATAGCGCTCGGTGTAGTGGGTGTCGTAGAGGCGCCAGGTGGTGACGGGCGCGCCGGCGATGGCGGCGTGGAACCGGTCGGGGCGGCGGAGCACGGCGAGGGCGGCCAGGTAGCCCCCGAACGACCAGCCCCGCATCGCCACCCGGCCCCCGTCGAGGAAGGGGTGGCGCTCCAGGGCGGCGTCGAGGGCGGTCACCTGATCGTCGAGCACGGGACCGGCCAGGTCGCCCCACACCGCCCGTTCCCACCCTGGTCCCCGGGCCGGCGAACCTCGACCGTCGGTGACGAGCACGGCGTAGCCCTGCTCGGCGAACCAACGCGACACCAGGTGGGGGTTGTGGGCCCGGAGCACCCGCTGGGCGTGCGGTCCGCCGTAGGGGTCGAGCAGGACGGGCAGCGACTCGGCGCCGTCGTGGCCGGACGGGAGGAAGAGGGCGCTGCGCAGCTCCGTCGGGCCGAGCGAGCAGAACAGGGGAGCGGCGGCGAAGCCGGGTTCGGCCGAGTGGTCGGCGATCGTGGCCCGGGGGCCATCGGCCGTCCCGCCCGGCCGGGTCAGCGATCGGATCGTGAGGGCGGTTCCCGGTCGACCGGGGTCGGCGGTCGTCACCACGAGCGTGGCGGCCCCGAGCACGCCGCCGTTGACCGTGGCGCCCTCGGTGATGGCGTCGACCGTCGGCGGGACACCGAGCGGGACACGCCACACGTGGATCTCGGTCGGCTCGTAGGAGCCCGTGATCACGACCTCCGGCCGGTCGCCACCGTCGCCGTCGAGCACGCCCACGATCGACCGCACCTGGAGTCCGGGGGGGCTTGCGGTGACCCCGTCGAGCACGAGGGTCCGGTCGTCGCCCCGGTCCTCGACGGTCAGCAGACCGTCGCCGCACCAGCGGGGCGAACCGGGCACGGGCTCGACCCACACGGCGTCGGTGATGCGGTATCGCTCGCCCACCGAGGGACTCCCGTCGGTGGATCGACGTCCGAGGTCGATCTCGGCCATCGAGATCGTGCGCTGGTCGCGAGCCTGGCGCACCACCAGGGGTGGCCGCTCGGGGTCCCAGATGACGTCGACCAGGTACTCCCAGTGGCCCCCGTCCGACCAGTCGATCCCGGTGACGGTGCCGTCGAGGGTGACGAGCTCGAGCCCGACGAGGGCGTTGGTGGTCCCGGCGGCCGGGTAGCGGATGGGGGCGGGGGGCCGATCGGGGTGGGCCGGATCGGCGATCCACCACTGGTCGACGGGGTGCTCGTCGACACGGGCCACCAGCAACCGGGCACCGTCGGGCCCCCACCAGTAACCGCGGGAGCGGTCCATCTCCTCGGCGGCGATGAACTCGGCCCGGCCGAAGCTGACCAGGGGGTCGTCGTCCGAGCGCAGGGGTCGGTCGGCCGCCGGGCCGTCGGGACCGAGCTCTACGACCCGCAGCTGGCCACCGTCGACGTAGGCCACGGCCGTGCCCTGGCAGTTGAGGCGGGGATCGAACGCCGTGCCCGCCAGCTCGGGTGAGATGACCCGCCCGGTGGCTACGTCGGCCACGAACAGCGCCCCGGCGAGGGCGAAGCAGACGGTCGTCCCGTCGCCGTCGACGGCGTAGGCCACGATGCCCGATGCGCTCTCCCTGGCCCGTTCCCGCCGGGCCCGCTCGGCCGGGGGGAGATCGGCACTCCCGTCCCCGAGCTCGGCGGGATCCACCACCATCCGCTCCTCGCCGCTGGCCACGTCAAGCGCCCAGAGGCACAGGACCGGGTCGTCGGCCTGGCGGGAGCGGCAGAACAGCACCGTCGACCCGTTCCCGGTGACGGCCAGGTTGCGGGGGGTGCCGAGGGTGAATCGGGCGGTGCGGGCGTAAGCGACGGGGAAGTCGAGGACGGCCCGATCGACGGAACGGACGGTGGGGGTCACGGCTCCGACCCTAGCCAGCGGGCGCTCGCCCCACCCGGTCCGGCGAGGGCCGGGAGGTGACGACGAACCCCCCATGATCGGGAGCCGACGATCACCTGGGGTCTCGGCCCCCGACCCATCTCAAGCAGGGCGGATACCGCTAGGCTTGGTGAGCGTAAGGTGCCGATTCCGAGCGTTCCGAACGAGCGTCGACGGCAACGAAGCTGGAGCGTGGCAGGCCCCGGATCGTAGGGTGGCCGACAGGCACGACAGACAGTGAGGAGCTGACAACCATGGTGAAGGTCTGGATCGACCAGGATCTCTGCACGGGTGACGGCCTGTGCGCCGAGATCGCACCCGATGTGTTCTTCGGTCAGGACGACGGCCTTTATTACGTCAAGGAGTCAGCCGACAACTTCGGCAGCGAGAAGCTGTTCGACGGGGTAGCGAACCCGGCCGGAGCGGAGGGCATGGCCCGCGTTCCCGACGGCGGCCTCGAGCGGGTCATCGAGTCGGCCGAGGAATGCCCCGGCGAGTGCATCTTCATCGACGTCGACGAGTGACGTCGGGCACCGCCCGCTCCGGCCGGCGGCGCTGAGACAACGGAGTCGCATCCCCCGGAGATGGTCACGGACGACCACCGGGCCGATGTTCTAACCACGAGGAGCTGGGCCGTTCGGCTCAGCTCCTCGTGGTTCCGGCCGACGGCGAGGGTGTGCGTGTCGTCAAGGCCATCCTGGCCCTCACCCTCATCGTCGGACTGGGCGTCATGTGGTCCGAGCGGTCGCACCTCGTCGACGCCTACACCTCGACGGAGGCCCGGGCCGTGCCCGTCCGCCTCGACGGACTCGATCTCGCGATGGAACCGAGCGAGATCGAGCCCTCGCCCTACACGGTCGCCGTCGCCCCGGACACCCGACGGGTCGCCCTCGACCTGACCCCCGACGATGGGCCCCCGCCGGAGGCGAACGACGTGGCGGTGACCGGTGGAACGGGCCGCCTCTCCGGAGTCGTGACCGGGGCCGACGGCCCCGCCCGGTCGGCCACCGTACGCCTCGAACGACACACCGACGAGGGCGTGGCCACGGTCGATCTCCGTACCGACGCCGCCGGCCGCTGGTCGGCCGGCCGTCTCCTCGGCGGGCGCTACCGGGTCAGGGCGTGGCAGGGGGACATCGCGGCCAGCCCCGGTTCCCAGGTGCTGTTCCTCCACGACCGGGCCAGCGTCGAACTGCCCCTCACCGTGGCGCCGGTCGACCCGACGCCGGTCATGACCTTCGCCGACGGGGGCGACATCCACGTCGGCCTCACCGGCACCGTGGCGGTGTCGGTGACGGCGGCGACGGTCGACGAGAACGGGATCGCCGTCGTCGCCGGCCTGGCCGGGGCCATCGTCACCCTGACGCCGTCGCCGGGGGTGACGCTGACCCCCCCGGTCGTCGTCGCTGACACCGACGGTGTGGCCCGCTTCACCATGACCTGCAACGGGCTCGGCACGGCCTCGGCCACCGCCACCCACGATGGGGCGTCGACCACCTTCGGGCTTCCCCGTTGCATCCCGCTCCCTCCTCCTCCCCCACCACCATCACCACCGGTCGAGCCGGGCCCCGCCACCGTGACCGGAGGCCCCGGTGCCTGAGCCGACCGATCGCCTCGCCGGGGTCATGGTCGGCGCCCTACGGCTGGTGGCCGCCCTCGCCCTGTGCCTCCTCGTCGTTCCCCCGGTGGCGGCGGCCGTGGCCGGTGCCACCCTCCTCCACGGCCCGGTGCCCGCCGGCGAGCTACCCGACGAGCGACCGCCGATGACCGCCTACCCCTCGGTTGTGCTCGACCGCCACGGCAATCAGATCGCCGTGTTCCGTGGCTTCGATCGCACGGTCGAGGTCGCTCCGGGGGAGACCCCCGAGGTGATGAAGGAGGCCGTCATCGCCATCGAGGACCAGCGGTTCTGGGAGCATCCGGGGGTCGATGTCGAAGGCATCGCCCGGGCCGCCAGAACCAACCTGGAGGAGGGCGGCGTGGCCCAGGGCGGTTCGACCATCACCCAGCAGTACATCAAGAACGTCTACCTGTCGGGTGAGCGTACGATCGAGCGCAAGGTGGAGGAAGCGCTCCTCGCCCTGGAGTTGGAGAAACGTCAGTCGAAGGAGGAGATCCTCTTCGGCTACCTGACCACCTCCTACTTCGGGGAGGGCGCCTACGGGATCGGCGCCGCCGCCGAGGTCTACTTCGCCAAGCCGGTCTCGGCGCTCGACATCTCGGAGGCCGCCACCCTGGCCGGCCTCGTCCAGGCCCCGACCCGGTTGTCGCCCCGCCAGGATCTGGAGGCGTCGGAACGCCGTCGCCGCCTGGTCCTGCAGTCGATGTACGAGCAGGGGTACCTTCCCGCCGTCGACCTGGAGCGGGAGACGGCCCGCCAGCTCTGGGTGGCCGACGGCGGGCTGCCCCGACCCGGCGGTTCGGTGACCGTGGTGGCCCCCCGGCCGGCGAAGGGGGCGGTCGACCATCCGTTCTTCGTCGACTGGGTCGAGGCGGACCTGCTCGATCGGCTGGGCCCCGACCTCCTCTACCGGGGTGGGCTGACGATCGAGACGACGATCGACCCCCGGCTCCAGGCGGAGGCCGAAGCGGCCGTCGCCGACCGGCTCCGCACCACCGAGTACCCCGTCGAGATGTCGCTGGTGTCGCTCGACCCGACGTCCGGTCTCGTCGTGGCCATGGTCGGCGGCCGTGACTACGGGGCGAGCCAGGTCAACCTGGCCACCGGCGGCACCACCGGCTTCCAGCCCGGCAGCTCGTTCAAGCCGATCGTGATGGCCGCCGCCCTGGAGATGGGTATCGGGCCGGACACGACCTACCCCGCCCCGGGCCAGTGGACGGTCAGGAACTGCTCAGGGCCCCAGTGCACGGTCTCGAACTACGACTACGCCTCCCGGGGCGACATCACCCTGCGGGAGGCCATGCGGGCCTCCGTCAACACCGTGTTCGCCCAGCTCGTGCTCGACGTCTCGATCGAGGACACCGTGGCCCTGGGCCGTCGCCTCGGTCTGGAACGACTCGATCCCGAGGCCTCCTACGGGGCGTCGTTGGCCCTGGGGGCGGCGGAGACGTCACCGCTCGAGATGGCGTCGGCCTACGGCACGTTCGCCAACCGCGGCGTGCGGGTGGCGCCGACCGGGATCCGACGGGTCGTCGACCGCGACGGCAACGTCCTGGTCGACAACAGCAATCGGCAGGGTGAGGTCGTCGTCGACCAGGCCGTAGCCGACAACATGACCCACGTCCTCACCGGCGTGATCGACGCCGGCACCGGTACCCGGGCCCGGCTCGACCGCCCCGCCGCCGGTAAGACCGGTACGGCTCAGAACTACCGGGCCGCTTGGTTCGTCGGCTACACCCCGGATCTCACGACCGCGGTGTGGATGGGTCACGCCGATCGCTTGGCTCCCCTGCGGGGCGTCAATGGGGTCGGCTCGGTCACCGGTGGCTCCCACCCGGCCATAGCCTGGCAGCGGTTCATGCAGTTCGCCCACGAGGGTCGGGAGGTTCGGGAGTTCCCGGAACCGTCGGAGATCGTGCCCCGGGCGGAAACGGCGGCCGAGGTGGAGCTCATCCGTCCCCGCGACGAGACCGAGGCGGGGCGGCAGCGCACCCCCGCCACCCTGGCCGCCGATTGTGGTGGCACGGAGTGCTTCCGTCGAAGCGTGCCCGTCGTGCCCCGTCTCCCTCCGCCGGCTCCGCCGCCGACCCTCCCGATCGCCCCCCAGGGGCCGACGGGTGACGACGGGACGGCCTCCACCCCGACGTCGACCACGACCTCGACGGCGACGGCGAGACCGACCTCCAACCTCTCCATCAATCCCCCACCGGAGCCACGATGACCCGCTCGACCACCGCCCAGCAACGCCGGTCGCAGAACCGCAAGGCCCTGGCCCGCAAGGCCGAGGTCCGCAAGACGATCATCACCAAGGAGAGCGCGGGACGGGTGGCGACGCCGGATCGGGCCGTCACCTCCGGCCCCTCGAATCCGGGCGCCTCGACGACCACCCCGACGACCACCCCGGGCCCGACCTCGGCATCCGGGGCACGGTCGTCCGACGGTGTCCGTTCCGGGCTGGGCCGATCGACCACCAACTCGACCACCGCCGCGGCCGCCACCGCCTCCGCCACCGGCCCGGCCCCGGCCACCACCGCCACCGGCGCCGCCTCCACGACCGGTCGTCGATCAACGACCGCCGCCACCGCCCGGTCGGGCGGCGCCCCGGACGGGGCGTCCCGCACCACGAACGTGTCGGATCCGGAGGGCGACGACGGTGGGGGGCGCCGTCGCCGCCAGCGGGGACGGGCGAGGTCTCGAGGCTCGGTCTCGGTCATCGACCTCGACGCCGTCGGCGAGCCCTCGACCTCGGCCCTGGCCGGTCTCCTGGCCCGGGTCCGTGCCCGCACCGCTCCCGTCGTCGGTGTCCCCGTCGCGCCCGCTCCCCTGCGCCGGGCCGGTGCGGCGTCGTCGACGGTGCGGTCGTGGCCGTGGGGCCGCCGACGGATCGGGGGCGTGGCTCCCTTCGTGGCTCCCCGGAGCCGGGCCGGCCGTCTCCTCGCCCGCCGTCGACTCGAACGACAGGGTTTCGTGCCCCTCAGCCCGGGTCGGCCCCGGCTGGTCCACCGGATCCTGCCCCGAACCGTGATCGGCATCTCGCTCGTGGTGTTGGCCTTCGCCGTCGGGGCCGCGTTCAGCGGCGCCGCCTTCTACGCCTACTACGACAATCGCCTGGCCGAGAACGAGGAGACGGTGGCCCGCTTCATCGAGGGCTTCGACCAGCAGTTCACCGACGCCGCCGGCGCCATCGACGAGCTGCGGGTGGGGGCGGTCGAGGACATACGGTCCGAGCTCGATCCGCTGGGCGACTATGTGGCCGATGCCAACGGGGTCATCACGCTGCCCGCCACCGCTGGTCCGTCGGTGTGGCTGGTGGAGACCAGGGACGAGGCCGGTCGCGTCGTGGGGGGCGCCGGTTTCGCCGTTGCCGCCCACAACGGGGGCACCGCCTTCGTCACCAGCTACTCACTCGTCCGGTCCTCCACCAGCATGCCGGCGCCGCCCCTCGAACTGGTCAAGGACGGGCGCCGCCTCCCCGCGCAGCTGTGGACGTGGGACGCCGAGCACGATGTGGCCCTCGTGGTCGTGGCCGAGGCCGTTCCCCCGCTCGAGCTGGCCAACGAGCGTCGCCAGATCGAGGCCGTCGGGGCCCGGATCTTCGCCATGAGCGGCGTCGGTGGCCAGGGCGCGACGGCCTCACCCGGCGTACTGCTCGACCGAACCCAGGCGGGACTTCAGCACACCGCCGGTCTCGGTCCGCTGTTCGCCGGCGGTCCCCTCCTCACCGGCGACGGCACCGTGGTGGGGGTGGCCACCACCGGCTACCGGCCCTACGGGATCGACGCCGGGGACGTTCACCAAGCCCCGGGGGTCGGGGAGTTGTGTGTCGCCATCCTGGCCTGCTCGGAGCGCCTCGACGAGTTCCAGGTCGAGGTGGTGGGAGAGGTGGCCGAGGCGCCGCCCGCCTCGACCGAATCCCTCCGGCCCGGCGGGTCGGACACCCCGACCGAAGAGGCCGACGAGGGCTAGCCGGCCGCCGGAGATCAGCGGTCGCCGGCGTCGGCACCACCGAGGAGCTGCTCGCTCGGCCGACCGGTGATCACGGTACGCAGGAGGCTGTCGAGGGCCTCCAGATTGGGCACCTCCCGCGACTGGCGGGCCGAGACCAGGTAGCGATGCTCGAGCAGTTGATGGAACAGCTCGGCCGGCTCCAGCCGGTCACGCAACGACTCGGGTATGGCCGACACGATGGGTTCGTAGACCTCGGCCAACCAGCGGGCCGCCACCACCGCCTCGGGAAGGGTTCGCCCTTCGGACTGGCCGAGCCGGGCCCCGAAGTTGGCGATGTCCGACAGGAGCCGGCGGGCCTGGTTCTCCTGCACGGTGAGCCCGGTGTGGCGCTGCAGCTCCCGGGCGTGGTGGCCCTCCTCCACCACCCGCGGAGTGATCCGGAGGCGGCGGCCCTCGTCGGTGGTCTCGATGGCGAGCTCCTCCACGTCGAACCCCAGCCGGTTCAGGTGACGGACCCGGCGCTCGATCCGCCACCGCTCGTCCACATCGACCACGTCGGTCCCGGTCAGCTCCTGCCACAGCTCGTCGTAGCGGGAGCGGAACCGGTCGACCAGACCGACGACATCGAGCTCCGGATCGACCCTCCCCTCGGCCTGCAGGTTCAGGAGCCCGCCGACGATGTTCTCCACCGCCAGGTCGAGGTCGTGCTCCCGGAGGGCGTCGCCGATCGACGGTCGTTGCTCCGCCGTCTCGGCATCGACCAGGTAGGCCATGAGGGCGCCGGCGTCCCGTCGGAACAAGATGTTGGACAGTGAGCAGTCGCCCCAGAAGACTCCGGCGAGGTGGAGCCGTACGAGCAGGACGACGGCGGCGTCGCGCAGTACCGAGTCGGGTGCGGGCAGGTCGTCGCGGCCGAACACGTACCAGTAGGGGAGGGAGAAGTCGAGGTAGCGGGTGATGAGGGCGGCGCCGTGGCCGGCGGCTCCGGTGACGACGCCGACGGGCTCGACGGTGGGTAGATGGGCGGCCCGGAGCCGGCCCAGCATCTCGTACTCCCGGCGGGCCGACCCCAGGTCGGTGGCCTTGATGGCGTAGACCCGGTCGTCGTAGCGCACGAACCGGACGACATGGCGGCTGAGACCGTGGGCCATACGCACGAGCCTGCCGTCGCTCCAGCCCTCCAGCGGCCGGTCCCACGGAAGGTCGATGAAGTCGGGGTGGCCCCGACGCGAGACCACCTCGAGGGGGGCGTCGGTCATCGTCGGCTCCCGCCGGCCTCAGCGGCCCCGGCCGAGCACGAACAGGGCGGCCAGGCCGGCGACGGCCCGGCCCAGGCCCAGTGGTTCCGCCGGGCCGGGGGCGCCGACTCCCGCCCCGACCGACCTGGGTGTGGCCCCCGACGGCAGCCGAACCTCGCGCTCGGCGTTGTACTCGGCCCCGATGATGACGGCCAGCGCCGTCAGCTGGAGGAAGATCATGAGGGCGGCCACGGTGCCGAGCAGCCCATACGAGGCCGGCATGGCGCCGATGTTGGCCGAGTAGACGCTGAAGGCGACGGCGAACACGACCCACAGGATGGTGGCCACCACCGCCCCCGGGTTCCGCCACGGAGTCGGGGGGGAGCGGTCGGGCCCGTAACGGTAGAGGATCGTGAGCCCGGCCATCATCAGCACGGCGAAGGCCGGCAGCTGGAGGATCCGGATGGCGGCGGTGGCCGCCCCGCCGAGGTCGAGCTCGTCGAGCACGGCGGGCACGACGCCGACGACGGCCACCATGAGCAGCACCCCCACGACGGACCCGACCGTGAACGTATAGGCGAGGGCCCGGACCTTCCAGCCGGGCCGGTCCTCGGTCGCCTCGTAGGCCACGGCCACCGTCGCCATCAGCTTCTGCACCGCCCCCGAGGCCGAGAACAGCGCCAGCACGATCCCGAGCACCAGGGCCACGACGTTGCCGTCGCTGGTGGTGATGCCGACGAGCTGATCCTCGACGAAGGCGGCGGTCGAGGCGTCGAGGGAGCCGGCGGCGTCGGCGATCTGGTCCTTGATGGCATCCTCGTTTCCCCGGTTGACGAGCCCGTAGATCGACACCGTGGCGATCAGGGTCGGGACGAGGGCGAGCAGACCGTAGAAGGCGATGCCGGCGGCGGTGACCACCACATTGTGGTTCTTGATCCGTTCCGGCAATCGTTTGACGATGGTCGGGATGGTCGGGATGGGGGCGGTCGGGGAGGTCACGGCCGCCGCTGCCCCGTCATTCCCGCTCGAGGAGCGGCTCGCCGTCCTCGTCGACCTCCAGGATGTGGGCGCCGGTCCGGTCGCGGGCGGCGCCGCCCCTCCTGGTCTCGATCCGCTTGGGGCGGAACGGCTTCTGGGGGAAGTTGACCCGGTCGATGACGACGGCCAGGGCGCTGAGGGTCAGGCCCCCGAGGATGAGCCAGGTGATGGTCGAGGCGTCGATCGTCACAGCAGGGCCTCGGCCAGCCGCCGCCACTCGTCCACCGGCACCGTCCCCGGATCGTCGAGGAGGACCTGGACGCACACATGGTCGGCGCCGGCGTCGTGGTGGGCGGCAACACGGGCCGCCACCTCGTCGATCGTGCCCCAGGCCACGATGGCGTCGACGACGACGTCGGCGGCGTCGGCGATGTCACCCTCGGCGAACCCCAGCCGTTGGAGGTTGTTGGCGTAGTTGGGGAGGCCGAGGTAGACGCCCATGTGCTTGCGGGCGATGTCTCGGGCGGTGCCGGGGTCGGTCTCGAGTACGACCATCTGCTCGACGGCGAGGAGCTTGTCGTCGCCGATGGCCTCGCGGGCGATGGCGGTGTGCTCCACCGGGACGAAGTAGGGATGAGCCCCATCGGCCAGCTCCGCCGAGAGGGCCAGCATCTTCGGGCCCAGGGCGGCCAGCACCCGCGCTGGCTGCTCTGCCGGTCGGACCCCGGAGAACTTGGCGGCGTCCATGCGCTCCAGGTACTCCCGCATCCTGGTCAGCGGCTTGGCGTACTCGTGTTTGCGGACCCACTCGGTGAGTGTGTGGTGGCTGACCCCCAACCCGAGGAGGAAGCGCCCGTCGTAGGCCTCGTTGAGGGTGAGACTGGCGTTGGCGGTGGTTAGGGCGTCCCGGGCCCATATCGAGGCGATTCCGGTGGCGAGGCGCAGGTCGTGGGAGGCCTCGAGCATGATGGCGGCGGCCACGAACGGGTCGCGGCCGATCGTCTCCGGTACCCACAATGTCGGCCACCCGGCCTCGTCGAGCTCGGCCACCACGTCGCGTACGACCCCTGCCGGCTGCCGGTCGAGGACGCCCTGCCAGATGCCTACCCGTCCGATGTCGATCATGGCCCCAACCCTAGTGGGCGGTTCGAGGAGGGAAGCCTCGTGGTCCGGACCCGGTGGTGGGCCGACGACGATCGAAGACGAGGGTGAACGACGGTTCGGCCCGATCGGCCCACCGTCGCTTGTAGTCGAGGTCCATGCCGAGGTCGTAGCGGGTGGCTTCCCGGTCGGCGGTCAGCCGTTGGAGCTGATGGTGCTGGAGGAGGTGGCCGATCGACAACCCGGCCGCCTCCTCGGCGTAGCTGAGTTGCAGGCCCCGGTAGTTGCCGGCCCGGACCCCGCCCATGATGTAGCCGACGTCGCGGCCGTCGAGGACGGCCACATGGATGCGGGCCCGACCGCGTCGCTGCAGCCGTTCGACCATGCGCCGGTAGGTCTCCCGCATCTGGGGGGCGGCGATGCCGCTCTCGTCGAGCCCCTTCCACGATCGACGCTCGATGTCGAGGAGGCGGTCGAACACGTCCCCGTCGTCGCTGCGGTCGACCAGGCGCAGCCCGGCCCGATCGGCCCGGTCTGCGGCCTGCCGCAGGCTGCGGCGGAACCGCGGGCTCCGGCCGGCCGCCCAGGCGTCGTAACCGCCCCCGATGTCGGCCACCTGCCGGACGATGCCAGCCCCCACCCGCACCTGACCGAGCCGGCCCAGCGAACGGACGACCCGCGAGGTGAACGCCTCGGGACCGCTCGGCCGGGGCATCCCCGTCACGACGAGCAGATCCCACGAGGGATCGGCGTCCAGCTCCGCCGCCACCGCTTCGCACACGGCCTCCACCTCGGCCCCCAGAAGCGGGGAGGCGAAGCCCCACAGAGGCTCGAGCCCGGCCACGATGGAGCGCCCGTCCTCCAGGCTGTAGCGGGCCAGCAGGGCGAACCCCGACCCCGACGGGGTCTCGACCCGACGGCACCAGCGGTCGGTGTCGGGAGCGAAGCCGGCGGCCACCGGCAGCACCCAGTCGGGACCCGAGCACCACCGGTCGATCTCGGGCGTATGGTCGACAGCCGACTCGATGGCGCAGGAGGCGGCGTCGAGGTCGTCGAACGAGAGCGGGGTCACACCGAGAGTCTGGACCACTACGCCGATCCCTGGCGGACCATCCGGGGCAGCGCCGGGACGACGGGGGGGCAAATCTTGCGCCCATACGGGACGTACGGCCATCTTGGACCTACTCTTCGTGACCGCCGATCGGCGGCGCTCGGTCCCTGATCGCTCACTGGCGGAAAGTGACGTTCTCCTTTGCCCTACACAGTTGGCTACAGATTTGGTTGCAGGTTCGTGAGCGTCCGGTCGGCGGCGCCGCGTTGCGGACCGGTGCGGTAGAACGGACCCATGGTCTCCGACGACGCGGTCGCCGCATTCGCCCGTGACGGTGTGGTCGTCGTGCGTGGCCTCGTCACGCCCGAGGAGCTCGCCTCCGTCGCCGACGTCCTCGACCACCTGGCGAGCGAGCACCTCCTCGCCGGCCACACGTCGCAGCCCGGTGTGGTCGAGGCCTACTGCCGTTGGGGCGAGATCGACGCCCTGGCCAAGGTGGCGCTCCGATCGGCCGTGCCCCGGGCCGCGGCCGAGCTCATGGACTCCCCCAGCGCCCGGTTCTTCCACGATCGGCTCCTCGTCGTCGAACCCGACCCGCAACGGCCGACGCCGTGGCGTCAGGATCAGCCGTACTTCGGCGTCCACGGCCGGGGCATCAGCGCCTGGATACCGGCCGACCGGGTCCCGAAGAAGGGGTCACCGGAGTTCTGGGCCGGCTCTCACCTCGGTCCGTGGCGACTCCCGCCCGAACTCATGGAGCGAGCTGGGCGGTTCTTCCCCGAGGGTACGGTGGCGGAGATCCCCGACATCGACGACGACCGCTCCCGCTACGACATCCGCCGGTGGGATCTCGACCCCGGCGACGTCATCTTCTACGACTTCGCCGCCGTCCACACGGCCCCGGGGCGGGCCATCGACATCCGGCGGCGGGTGCTCGCCCTCCGCTACCTGAGTGCCGACGCCCGTTATGTCAGACGACCGTGGCCGACCGTTCCCGAGTTCCCCGGTCTCGATGGCGAGCTGACCGAGGGCGAGGAGCTCGACCACCCCTACTTCCCTCTGGCCTGGCCACGGTGATCGGCGGGCTCAGCGGCCCGTCCAGTTCGGGGCCCGCTTCTCGGCGAACGCCTTGGGGCCCTCGACGAAGTCCTCGCTCTTGGCCATGGCCTTGACCGAGTCGTACTGGTGTTCCATCGACTCCTGGAGCGACGCCATGTCGAGGCTGGTGTAGACGACGTCCTTGCTGGCCCTGATGGACAGGGGGGCGCAGGCGCACACCTGTTGGGCCCAGTCCTTGGCAGTGGCCATGAGCTGGTCGCCGGGGACGACGGCGCTGACGAAGCCGAGCTGCATCCCCTCGGCCGCCGGGACGTGGCGTCCGGTGAGGATCATGCTGAGGGCCCGCTTGGAGCCGATCTGTCGGGGTAGCCGCTGGAGGCCACCGGCGAGGGCGGCCAGGCCGACCTTCGGTTCGGGGAGGGCGAACGTGGCCTCCTCCGAGGCGAGGATGATGTCGCAGGCCAGCGCGATCTCGAAACCGCCTCCCATCGCCACGCCGTTGACGGCGGCGATGACGGGCTTGGTCAGGTCGAAGCGTGACGTCAGGCCCCCGAAGCCGCGAGGGGTGGGGACCCGTTCACCGCCTTCGGCCTGGTAGCGGAGATCGTTGCCGGCCGAGAACCCCCGCCCCTCACCGGTGATGATGGCGACCCACAGGTCGTCGTTGGCAGCGAAGTCATCGAACACCGCGGCCATCTCGGCATTGCCCGGAGGATGCAGTGCGTTCATCCGCTCGGGTCGGTTGATCGTGACGATCAGCAGATTGCCATCTTGTTCAGCAGTACAGAATTCACCCATCTCCAAACCCTAGTCACCCGCTCCGCGCGGACTGCTAGG
>JBHJNQ010000005.1:0-103544 GCA_050330635.1 Acidimicrobiales bacterium
GACTACCTCACCCGCCTCGCCCGAGCACCCACCCCCATCCCGCTCTTCACCTGAAACCCGGCGACCCGAGGCCAGCCATACCACCAAATCCACCCCAGCGCGCCCCGCTAACCAAGTACGGCCGAGGTAGGTTCGGCCATGGACGGTTTTTCGGGCAAGACGGCCGTGGTGACCGGCGGCGCATCGGGGATGGGGCGGGCCATGGCGCTGCGACTGGCCGCAGCGGGCATGAACGTCGTCATCGGCGATGTGAACGACGACGCCACGGATCGGGTGGTCGAGGAGGTGGCGGCACTCGGGGTCCGAGCCATCGGGGTCCACACCGACGTGTCGGACGAGGCGGCCAACCTCGCCCTGAACGCCGCAGCCTGCGATGCCTTCGGTCGGGTCAACGTGGTTTGCCTCAACGCCGGGGTCACCGGTTCGGCCGGTCGGTCATGGGCGCTGACCACCCGTGACTGGGACTGGACGCTGGGCATCCTCCTCGACGGTGTCATCCACGGCGTCCGCGCCTTCGTGCCCGGGATGATCGAGCACGGTAACGGCCACGTGGTCATGACCGCATCGATCGCGGGGCACGTGTCGTCGGCCTACAGCGGGCCCTACATGGTGGCCAAGCACGGGGTCGTGGCCCTGGCCGAGACGCTGCACCACGAGCTCCGGGCCGAGAAGTCGACGATCGGTGTCACCTGCCTGTGCCCCGGTTTCGTCGACACCGACATCGTGGCCGCAGCCCGCCGACGGCCGGCCGGCGAGGTCGGTGCGGTCCAGGACGAGCGGGGGGCCAGATGGCTCGACTTCTCCGAACGGGCCCTCGCCGGTGGCATCGACGCCGCAATCGTGGGCGACCAGGTGTACGACGCCATCGTCGACAACCAGTTCTGGCTGTTCACCGACACGGCATGGGATGAGGCCATCAGGCAGAAGAACACCGAGATCCTCGAGCGCAGGCCGCCGACGCTCGGACACCCGAGCACCTGACGTCACGGAGCGACGGCGGGGCCTCATACAGCATCCCTCCGCCGATCAGAACCCGGCGGAACCACCGGGCGGCTCGGGGGACCGGTTGGCGGCGACGCTCAGCCGGCGACGCGGGTGGCGTCGCCGATCAGGCCGTCGAGGTCGATGCCGGCCTCCTCGTTGACGACGCGGCGGAGGACGGCGGGGATCTCGTCGAGGTGGCGGGCGATGCTGCGGAGCAGGGCCCGCATCTCGTGGAGGTGAGCGGCGTCGTCGGCCCGGGTCAGCAGGTCGTCGGCGATGGCCTTCTCCGAACGGGAGGCCACGAGGGGCGCGGCCAGGCCCCTGACCCATACGTGGGTGCGCCGCCCCGGTCCGCGCCCGTCGACGATGGGCTCGATGGCGACCACGTCGTCGGAGCGCACGTACCGGCCGTAGCCGAGGCTGATCAGTTCGTCGGATTGGATCGACATGGGTACCGCCCTTCGTCGGAGGCTCGGCCGAAGCCCTCACACCCGTCCAGTCAACACCGGCGGGGTGACAGTGGCCTCGCCGGGTGGCCAGGCCCCGCTCCCACCCGCTGGGGCGACGCGTTGTCCGCCGCCGCCGACGTCGCGACACCCCTGTGCTAGGCATCGCAGGGACGCCACCACCGGCCACACCCGTCGGCCGGGGTCGGCGGCCAGGGTCGGCGGCCGGGGTCGGCGGCCGACCCGGATGAGGAGGAGCGGTATGCGGTTCGGGGTGACGTGCAGCAAGATCGACGAGGTCGGCTTCATCACCCACGCCGAGAACCTCGGCTACGACGTGGCCTGGATCAGCGACAGCCCGCTTCTCCGATCCAACCCGTGGGCCGTGATGGCCCTGGCCGCCGAGAGGACGCGACGGATCACCCTCGGTACGGCGCTCCTGATTCCGGCGATGCGCCTGGCGCCCGTGGCGGCGAACGGCCTGGCCACCATCGCCCGCCTCGCCCCGGGCCGGGTCACCTGCGGGGTCGGCACCGGGAACACGGCGATGCGGTCGCTGGGCCAGCGCCCGGTGAGCGTGGCGACCCTCGCCGAGTACGTGCGGGTCCTGCGCTCACTCCTGGCCGGCGACGAGGTCGACTACACCCTCGATGGCACCACCCACCGAATCGGTTTCCAGAACACCGAGCTGGGCTACGTCAACGTCGACGACCCGATCCCCATCCAGATCGGCGGATTCGGGCCCCGGGCCCAGGCCCTGGCGGGCGAGCTGGGCGATGCGCTGATCACCGGCATCCCCCGAGGCGGCTCGATCACCCAGGCCCGGGCCAACGTGGCGGTGGGCGCCGGTCGGGCCGGGCGCGATCCCGACGAGATCGAGATCATCGCCCTCGTCAATCCGCTCCTGCTCGAACCGGGGGAGGACCTGACGTCGGACCGGGTGGTGGCCGAGTGCGGCTCCATGATCATGGCCAACGTCCACTATCTCGTCGATCTCCACCGCGAGACCGGGACCGAGCCGCCCGGGTACGTCCTCCCGATCTGGGAGGACTACCTCGACTTCCACGCTCGGCGGGCGACCGACACCGCCCATCTGGCCATGCACCAGAGCCACTACACCTATCTCGACCCGGATGAGGTGCGGTTCATCACGCCGGAGATCATCAGCAGCTTCTGCCTCGCCGGTCACCCGGCCGAGGTCGTAGAGCAGCTCCGTGCCCTGGCGGCCGAGGGCCTCGACGAGATCAACATGATCCTCCCGCTGGAACGCCAGTACCGGATGGCCGAGGACTTTGCAGCAAGGGTCATCGACGCCGTAGGGGATTGAGACATGGGGACCGAGGCACGGGGGACCAGGCGCCTACCGCTCTCCTCGACCACCCCTGCGGGATGGTCCGCTGCTCTCCCGACCGGCCGATCCCTTGCCTCGGCTCGCACCGCGGCGACCGGCGCGGTTGACGGTACCGGTGTCGGCGACGACGTCCCGGCGGAGCTCGGCCAGCGGGGCCACACCCTTCTCGTCGATCGACGAGGCGTTGACCACCGGCTTCATCGTCGGAGCGACCCGACCGATCACCTTGTCCCAGATCTCCTGCTGGTCGTCCAGCGTGGTGACCGACGGCCCGAACCGGAGCACGTCGACGATCTGCAACCGCCCGTCGGTCTGTACGAGCGCCGTCGGACCAGCATCACCGTGCTGGTCCAGGAGCCAGAACTTGCTCATCGTCGTACGTCCTCACCTCGGTGGTCGATCCGGGATGATTCTACGCCGGGGCGGGGGCCGACCCGACCCGCGCGACTCGCTGTCCGGGCCCGAACACTGCAACACTCCGTGGACCGATCGCGCGATCGGTGCCGGGCACGAGTCGGGCCCGGTCTCGATCCTGAAGGTCGCATCTCGATGTCGTGGATGACCGGCACATTCACCGCGTTCGAGCACCGCGACTACAAGCTCTTGTGGTCGGGATCGCTGCTGGCCACGACGGCGTTCATGATGTCGTTCATGCTCGTGCCCAGCGTGGCATTCGAGATCTCCGGCTCCAACGCCGCCGCCGGCATCGCCCAGCTGGGCGCTGGAGTGGCCATGGTCCTCGCCTCACCGATCGGTGGGGTGATCGCCGACCGGGTGCCGAAGAAGCGCCTGGTGTTGGCCGGCCAGATCGTCCCCGGTCTGGTGATCCTGGCCACCGGGTTGTTGATCGTGGCCGACGCCATCACCGTGCCGCTGCTCACGACGGGTACATTGCTGATGGGTCTGGGATTCGCCTTCATGGTGCCGGCCCGACAGGCCTGGGTCGGTGAGCTGGTACCGAGAGAGCTGTTCCCCACCGCCATCGCCCTCCAACAGATCGCCCAGAACATCTCCCAGGTCCTCGGCCCCCTGTTCATCGCCATCCTCGTCGGGACGTGGCTCGGGGTGGGGGGGACCTACCTGTTCATGGCGTCGCTCTTCGTGATCGTCCTGCCGCTCACGATGCGGTTGCCGAACACGAAACCGGCGGCGAAGGAAACCCGTTCGGTCGCCCACGAGCTCGTGGCCGGTGTCCGCTATGTCTGGGGCGACGTGCTGCTGCGGACACTGTGGCTCGGGTTCATGGGGCTCGTGGTGTGCGGGTTCGCCTACCAGACCCTCCTCCCCGGTCTGTTGGCCGAGGAGCTCGGCCGGTCACCGACCGAGGTCGGGGTCATCTTCCTGGTCCTGGCCATCGCCGGCCTGGTGGCCAGCGTGCCACTGGCCGGGGTCGTCCGCACCTCGGCCGCCTGGCCGGCGCTGCTCGTGGCCGGTCTGGTGATGTCCGTGGGCCTCCTGGCGCTGGCCCGGGCCCCGACCTACGGCCTGGTGGTCGCCGCCGGTGTGCCCCTCGGTGTCGGACGGGCCGGGTTCATGCTGCTCAACAACGCCCTGCTGATGTCGAACGCAGAGCCCGGCTACCACGGCCGGGTCATGTCGTTGGCCATGATCGGCTTCGCCTCGCAGGCACTGCTGGCCCCGGTCTGGGGTGTGCTGGCCGACGCCATCGGCGTCCGGGAGACCCTCACCGTGGTCGGGTTGGCGGCGGTCGCCATCACCGCGCTGGTCGGCGTCGGTTGGCTACTCGGCCGGCGACCGAGTTCGGCCAGCCCGGCCGTCCCACAACTCGAACCCACGACCTGAGCGAGCCGACGCCGGCCCGCTCCCGGGGCGAAAGATTGGCAAAGCATGTCGCCATGTGTTGGCTGTTGTGCACGCAGCGTGTGCATGGGAAGATCTCGGCCACGAAGCGTCCACGGCACAGCGCTTACGACCCAGTGCGGCCACGGCGACGTGGAGGTGTTGCGGCGTAGCCGGCGATGAGGGTGAGGACTGCATGGACAAGACGACTGGATCGCTGGCCGACGCCGCGGCGCACGGGGAGTTGGCGAAATCGCTCGGCACGCGGGAAGTGTTCATTGCCGGGGTGGCCCTGGTGGTGGCGTCGACCACCCTGGTCAGCGACTTCCAGGGCTACTTCGGTCTGGGACTGGCCTTCGCCATGGCCATCTTCCTGGCCTTCATCGTCAACCTGTTGCTGGGTCTCTCGGTGGCCGAACTGGCCACCGAGTACCCGAAGGCGGGCGCCCTCTACGAGTACGGCCACGACATCTTCGGCGGTGCGATCGGCAAGTTCATCGGTATCTTCCTCGCCTTCACCTTCGCCGGCATGTTCGTCTTCGCCGGCGCCGGTGAGACGGCGGCCGGCGGGTTCGGACTGCAGGCGCTCTTCAACCAGTCGACCAACCTCAACTGGTTCATCGTCGCCCTCACCGTGGCGGGCGTCATCCCCAACATCCTGGGCATCCGCGTCGCCGCCTGGGTCAGCGCCGTTCTGCTCGTCGGGATGCTCGGCATCCGCTGGTTCTTCGGCCTCGCCGGCTTCCTCGGCTTCTCCGACGCCACGTCGTGGTCGAGCGCCAATCTCGACACCGGCGGCCCCGGGAGTTTCGACTGGTTCGGCAGCGACGGTCTCCTCGCTGCCGGTCTCGTCCTGGGCTTCTGGACCTTCGTGGGTATCGAGTTCGTGGCCCCGCTGGCCGAGGAGGTCCGCAACCCCCGCCGCAACATGGTCGCCGGCATCGTCGTCGGGCTGGTCGTGATCCTCGGGACCTCGTGGCTCATGGGCCTCGGTGTCGCCGGGACCCAACCCGAGCCCGGCGTCACCTGGGCCCAGGTCGCCATCGACGAGACCGCCGAGTGCGCCGGGAGCTGCCCCCAGTTGGTCGTGGGCGAGGCGATGTTCGGGGGCACCGGTCGAGCGCTCATGGCGTTGGCCTCGGTGATGGCCACGCTCGGATCGATGACGGTCGCCTTCGCCGCCATACCGCGGATCATCTTCGGCATCGCCCGCGAAGGGAACTTCTTCGGGCCGGCGTCCCGGCCGTTCAGCGTGCTGCACCCCCGCTTCGACACCCCGGTGCTGGCGATCGTCTTCTTCGCCACCATGGCGACCCTGGCCGCCCTGTTCTCGTCGGACGTCGTCGACTGGATCTTCGCCGGCGCCTACGTGTGGCTACTGATCTACGCCGCCTACCACATCCTGCTCATGGCCAACCGGGCCCTCCGAACCGGAGGTGAGCGCCGGCTCCTCGGTCGCGCTGGGTGGGGGGTGGGGGTGGTCGGTCTGGCGGTCACGATCCTCGCCCTGTACTACGCTTTCCTCGGAGCCCACGAGTTCTTCGCCAAGAAGGCGGCCTGGGTCATCGGGTTCGCCCTGTTGGCGTCGATCGTGGCCTTCCTCCTTCCCGGTGACGCCCACGACGACCATGTGGTCGAGCGCCGACCGAGGGGCAACGAGAAGCAGGACGCTGCGTCGCCCGATTCAGCCCCGATCACCGACTGACGAATCACCGAGACGAAAGGTCCGACGATGACCACCACGGCACGCGACGACATCGACGCCGGCTCCGGCCACACGGGCGCCGCTCACCCCCTCGACCGCCTGACCCCCGAGGAGATGGCGGCCGCCGTCGCCATCATCAAGGACAGCGAACACTTCGGGCCGCGGATGCGCTTCGCCTCCCTGGGCCTGCACCCGCCGGACAAGGCCGACGTCCTGTCGTTCGCCCCGGGCGACGAGTGGGACCGCCGGGCCGATGCGATCCTGCTCGACAACGCCGACGGGGCCGCAGTGGAGATGACCGTCTCGTTGACGACGGGCACCGTCACCCGCCACGAACGGCTGCTCGGGGTGCAGCCGGCCGTCATCCTCAACGAGTTCTTCGAATCGGAGGAGCTGATCCGCAACGACCCCGCCTTCGTCGAGGCCATGGCCAAGCGCGACATCACCGACTTGTCGCTCGTCACGATCGATCCGTGGTCGGCCGGCAACTACGGCGACCCCGTCGAATCCGACAAGCGCATCATCCGAGCCCTGGTCTGGGTCCGTTCCGAGGAGGGCGACAACCAATACGCCCATCCGGTCGACGGGGTGATGGTCATCATCGACCTCAACGAGATGAAGGTCGTCCGGGTGGATGACGAGGGGGTGATCCCGGTCCCCCAGACGATGAACAACTACTCGTCGACGTACCGGACGAACACCCGCACCGACATCAAGACGCTCGAGATCACCCAGCCCGACGGGGCGAGCTTCACCATCGACGGCGACCGCATCCGCTGGCAGAAGTGGGACCTTCGGGTCGGCTGGACCCACCGCGAGGGCCTCGTGCTCAACACCGTCACCTACACCGACGGCGATCGGGTGCGGCCCGTCCTGTACCGGGCGTCGCTGGCGGAGATGACCGTGCCCTACGGCGACCCCAGCCCGACCCAGGCCCGCAAGAACGCCTTCGACGTCGGCGAGTACGGGCTGGGCATGCTGGCCAACTCACTCGTTTTGGGCTGCGACTGCCTGGGCGAGATCCACTACCTCGACGGCCATTTCGTCGACGGCGACGGCGATGTCATCACCATCCCCCAGGCCATCTGTATCCACGAGGAGGATTTCGGGATCTCGTGGAAGCACACCGACTTCCGCACCGAGCAGGCCGAGGTCCGCCGCCTGCGGCGGCTCGTCGTGTCCTTCATCGCCACCGTCGGCAATTACGAATACGGCCTGTACTGGTACCTCTACCAGGACGGCCGCGTCGAGCTCGACATCAAGCTGACCGGCATCCTCAGCACCGGTGCGCTCAGCAACGGAACGCCGCCCAAGTACGGGACGGACCTGGGTGACGGGCTCTACGGCCCCAACCACCAGCACTTCTTCTGCGTACGACTCGACACCCAGATCGACGGTGTCGAGAACTCCGTCGTCGAGGTCAACACCCGCCCGGCCCCGCCCGAGGAGAACCCGTTCGGCAACGCCTTCTACGGTGAGCAGACGGTCCTGGCGACCGAACAGGAGGCTCAGCGCCTCATCGATCCGCTGGTCGGGCGGTACTGGAAGATCACCAGCTCCGACGCCACCAACAAGACCGGAGCGCCGACCGCCTACAAGCTGGTGCCGGGCGAGAACATCCTCCCGTTCGCTACCGAGGAGTCGTCGATCCGCCAGCGGGCGGCCTACATGTGGAAGCACCTGTGGGTCACCCCGTACGATCCGTCGGAGAACCACCCGGCCGGCGATTACCCCAACCAGCACCCCGGCGGTGCGGGGCTGCCGGAGTGGACGAAGGCCAACCGGTCGGTGACCGACACCGACATCGTGGTCTGGTATGTGATGGGCCACAACCACCTGCCGATCCTCGAGGACTGGCCGGTCATGCCGGTGGCCAACATGGGCTTCACCCTCAAACCCGCCGGCTTCTTCGACGAGAGCCCCGTCATGGACCTCCCCCCGTCGTCGCACTGCCACTGAGCGCGACGGCGGCGCCCCCGGTTTTGGTTCGTGTCGTCGCCGGCACCTAGCTTCGACCGTGCCGGGGACGCCCCCGGCCGACGAGCAGGACCATGGGGAGCCCGATGACAGAGCGAACGCTGCGGGGAAGGGCCGCTGTGGTCGGCGTGGCCGAGACCGAATACTTCAAGTGGGGCCGATCACCCGACCCCGAATTCAAACTGGCCATCGAAGCAGTCCTCAAGGCTTGCGCCGACGCCGGGATCGACCCACGCGACGTCGACGGGTTCTCGTCGTACTCCAACGACCGCAGCGACGCCTCCCGGCTGTCGGCCGCCCTAGGCTGCAAGCAACTGAGCTTCGCCTCGATGCAGTGGGGCGGTGGGGGAGGGGGCGGTTCGGGGGCGGTGGCCAACGCGGCCGCTGCCATCGCCACCGGCCAGGCCGAGTGCGTAGTGGCGTTCCGCGCCCTGGCCCAGGGCCAGTTCGGCCGATTCGGCCAGGGCCCCCGATCCAAGGTGGTCTCGGGCCCGGCCGCACACACCCTTCCCTTCGGGCTCATGTCGGCCGCCCACATGTTCGCCATGAAGTGCAACCGGTTCATGCACGACCACGGCGTCCGCCAGGAAGCCCTCCGGGCCATCTCCCTCGCCTCGTATCACCACGCCCAGTCGAACCCGCGGGCGGTCATGCACGGACGGCCCCTCGACGAGGCCACCTACGACGAGTCCCGCTGGATCGTCGAACCGTTCCACCTCTACGACTGCTGCCAGGAGAACGACGGGGCCGCCGCCGTGGTCCTGGTGGCCGCCGAGCGGGCCAAGGACTTCCCCCACCCGCCCTGCTACGTGCTGGCGGCGGTGTCGGGTTCCCAGCATCGGGCCGGGGCGCCGGTCCACAACACCCCCGAGTACGCCTCGTCGGGCTTCACCACCGTCGCCCCCCGTCTCTACCGGATGGCCGGCCTCGGCCCGTCCGACGTCGACGTGCTCCAGAGCTACGAGAACTTCACCGGCGGGGTCCTGATGAGCATCGTCGAGCACGGCTTCTGCACCGCCGAGGAGGTCAACGACTTCTTCACCGCCGACAACCTGCTGGCCCCGTCGGGCAAGCTCCCGCTCAACACCAGCGGCGGCAACCTGGCCGAGTGCTACATGCACGGCCTCGGGCTCAACATCGAAGCCGTCCGCCAGATCCGGAACCAGTCCACGGCCCAGGTCCCCGGGGCGGAGGTGGCCATGGTGTGCTCCGGTCCGATGGTGACCCCCGTCAGCTCCAGCATCTTCGGCGCGGAGGCGACCCTGTGAGCCAGCCGTCCATGACTCCCTATCTCCGGCCCGGACTGGCCAAACCGGCCCCGGCCCCCGACGGCCTGGATGCCCCCTTCTGGGAGGGGCTGGGCGAGGGCCGATTGCTCCTCCAGCGCTGCAACGCATGCAACCGCTTCCAGTGGGGGGCCGAGTGGGTGTGCCATCGGTGCCACAGCTTCGACCTCCGCTACGAGGAGACCCCGGCTGAAGGCATCCTCTACAGTCACGAGCGCATCTGGCACCCGGTGCACCCGGCCCTGGTCGATCAGGGCCCGTACGTGGTGGCCCTGGTCGAGCTCCCCGAGGCCGACGATGTCCGCATCGTCGGCAACCTGATCGGCGACCCGCTCCAGCCCCTGGTGATCGGGTCCCGGGTGCACGGCGTGTTCGAGCACCACCCCGACGACGACCCGCCCCACACCCTGCTCCAGTGGGCGGTGGTCTGAGGACGTCTCGGCGGCCGAGGTCCCTCGCCATGGCGGGCGCTCGTTTCGACCCGGGCTGGACGGCGGGTGCAGACTTGTTCGGTGAGCATCACGGGTGATCAAGAATCAGCGGCCGTCGCCAACACACCGGTCGATATCGAGCAGGTCCAGAAGCGCACGATCCGCACCCTGCTGGCCAGCCAGGCCGCCGGCGGTGTGGGCCTCGTGGCCACCTACATCGTGACCGCGCTCCTGGCCCTCGACATCACGGGCTCCAAGGTGTTGGCCACCGTCGCCGCCGCCTGCCTGTCGATCGGCGCCGCCGCCGTCTCGTTTCCCATGGCCCGACTCATGAGCGCCAAGGGCCGGCGGGTCGGTCTGCGCACGGGGTACCTCGTCGGGGCCGCCGGTGCTGCGGTGGCCCTGGCCGGCGCCATCACCCGTAACTACCCGCTCCTGTGCCTCGGCGTGTTCGGGGCCGGTGCCGGCAACGCCGCCAACCTCGCCACCCGGTACGCCGCCTCCGACCTGGCCCGCCCCGAACGGCGGGCCACCACCATCAGCCTGATCGTGTGGGCCACCACGATCGGGTCCACCGCCGGATCGGTCGTGTCGGGGTTGGCCAGTGACGTCGGCGAGAACCTGGGTCTGCCGGTGCGGGGCGGCTCGTATCTCATGTCCGGCCTCATGTTCCTCCTGGCCGCCGCTATCGTGG
The DNA here is from genome assembly GCA_050330635.1 of Acidimicrobiales bacterium. Classification (GTDB taxonomy): domain Bacteria; phylum Actinomycetota; class Acidimicrobiia; order Acidimicrobiales; family SZUA-35; genus CADEDH01. Next base: position 10,675 of record JBHJNQ010000005.1, read on the forward strand.
AGGCCCGGCTTCGGCCCGATCCGCTGGTGCTGGCCGGCGGCATCGGTGCGGCCACCGATCAGGGTGCCGCCAAGCCCAGCGCCCGGGAGTCGCTGGGTCTCATCATGGCCAACCCGGCGGCCCGCCTGGCCGTGGGGGCCATGATCGTCAGCCAGGTCACGATGGTCGGGGTCATGGCCCTCACCCCGCTCCACATGGACGAGGGCGGGCAGTCGCAGACGGTGATCGGGTGGATGATGGCCTTCCACATCTGGGGCATGTACATGTTCTCACCCGCCGTCGGCTGGCTCACCGACCGGGTCGGCCAGTACCCGATGCTCTCTACCGCCGGTGTGTTGTGCACAGCCGGGGCTGGTTGGGCCGCCCTCACCCCACCCGACGGCCGGGTCGGGGTGTTCATGGGCAACTTCCTGATCGGGTTGGGCTGGTCGTTCGGGGTCGTGGCCGCCTCCAGCCTGCTCGTGGCCGAGTTCCCGATCGGCCAACGGGTGGGAGTTCAGGGGGTGGGTGATCTGGCCATGATCGGCTCCGGTGCCTTCGCCGGGGTGTCGTCGGGCCTGCTCTACGCCCTGCTCGGCTACGCCGGGGTCAACACCGGCAACGCCGCCTTCGGCGCCGCCCTCGTCGCCGGCACGTTCTTCACGTATCTCATCATTCGCCGCCAGGGGCCGGCCGGCCCATCCCTGGCCCTCTGACGGGCCGAGGCCCGTGACCGATGACGAACTGGCGTCGCTCGACGCCATCGCCCAGGCCGAAGCGATCCGCAGCGGCGCCCTCGGCGCGGTGGAAGCGGTCGAGGCCGCCATCGCCCGGATCGAGGCCGTCAACCCGGTCCTCAACGCGGTCATCACCCCGACGTTCGACTCAGCGCTCGCCGCCGCGGCCGCCATCGACCGGAGCGGCCCTCCGGCAACCGGGTCGGCGGCCCCGTTGCGCGGGGTGCCGTTCCTACTCAAGGATCTGATGGTCCAAACCGCCGGCGACCGTTATTGCGCCGGGATGCCGGTGCTCAAGGCCATCGACCATCGCCCCGGGCGCGACACGGAGCTGGCCGCCCGCTTCCGCCGGGCCGGCCTGCTGTTCCTGGGCAAGACCAACACGCCGGAGTGGGGCTCGCTCCCCACCACCGAGCCCATCGCCTTCGGGCCCACCCGCAACCCCTGGCACATCGACCATTCGCCCAGCGGTTCGAGCGGCGGGTCGGCCGCCGCGGTGGCCTCGGGGATGGTGCCGATGGCGTCGGGGGGTGACGGGGGTGGTTCGATCCGGGTGCCGGCGTCGGCCTGCGGCCTGTTCGGACTCAAGCCGGCCCGGGGTCGGGTACCGACCGGGCCCGACAACGGTGAGGTGTGGGCCGGGTTCGCCTCGGAGGGGGTGCTGTCGCGCTCGGTGCGGGACTCGGCCGCCGCCCTCGACGCCGTGATCGGTGCCCAGTTGGGCGACGCCAACGTCGCCCCCGCCCCTGGGCGGCCCTACCGCGCGGAGGTCGGCGCCGCCACCGGGCGGCTCCGGGTCGGGGTGCTGGTGGATGCCCCCGGTGGCCTGTGCGAGGTCCATCCCGACTGTGCGGTGGCCGTATCGGACGCCGCCCGATTGTTGGACGAGCTCGGCCACGAGGTCACGTTGGCCCACCCGGCCGCTCTCGACGAGGCGGCCGACCTGCGCCGCCACTTCGGCGTGATCGTCTCGGCCCACGCCGCCGCCGATTTCGACGCCTTCGAACGGCTCCTCGGTCGGTCCCTCACCCCCGACGACATCGAACCGGTCGACTGGGCCATGGTCCAGCGGGCCAAGACCCGACCCACCGGCCGCTACCTGGAGTCGGTGGCCTGGGTCGACCGGTGGCGCCGCCGGGTGTGCGCATGGTGGTCCGACTGGGATCTGCTGCTCACCCCCACCATGGCGAACCCACCGGTTCGCCTCGGCGAGCTGGTTCACACCGACGACGACCCCATGGCCGGCATGGCCAAGGCCTACCCCAGCATCGCCTTCACCTCGCCGTTCAACGCCTCGGGCCAGCCGGCGGCCTCGGTGCCCCTGCACTGGAACGGCGCCGGCCTCCCCATCGGGGTGCAGCTGGTGGCCGCCCCCTGGCGGGAAGAGGTGCTGTTCCGGGTGGCCGCCCAGCTGGAGGTGGCCCACCCCTGGGCCGACCGTCGACCCCCCATCTGGGGCCACCGACCCGTCAGCGGGTGACGACGAGGTCGGCGGGGCGGACCGGGGACCGGGGCAGTTCGAGGCCGGTGGCGTCCCGGAGGGCGTTTACCACGGCCGGGGTCGACGACAGGTTCGGGGGTTCGCCCACGCCGTTGAGCCCGTAGGGCGAATCGGGGTGGGGGAACTCGAACACCTGGAGCTGCATCGGTGGCACATCGGCCATCGTGGGAATGAGGTAGTCGGTGAACGAGGGGTTGAGGACGCGTCCGCCGTCGAGCTGGAGCTCCTCCATGAGGGCGAGCCCGAGACCCTGCACGGTGCCGCCCTCGATCTGGCCCTCGACGGCGATCGGGTTGAGGGCCCGGCCCACGTCCTGGGCGGTGGCGATCTCCACCACCCGCACCAGACCCAGCTCGACATCGACGTCGACCACGACCCGGTGGGCGGCGTAGGCGAACGCCACGTGGGCGTCGCCCTGGCCCTCCTCGTCGACCGGCTCGGTGGGGCGGTGATGGTAGGTGAAGGTGTGGGACAACGGCTCGGGGCCGAGCACGTCGGCCACGGCCACGACGACCCGGTTGTCGGTGGCCCGGACGATGCGGGGCCCGTCGAGGCGGAGGAGGGCAGGGTCCTCGCCGACGAGGGCGCCGGCCCGCTCCAGCAGCTCCGCCCGGACGGCGGCGCAGGCGCCGAGGATGGCGCCGCAGCTCATCCAGCTCTGCCGTGACGCCGACGAGGCGCCGGCCTCGGCGATCAGGGTATCCTTGTCCCGCAGCACGACCTCGTCGACTCCGAGCTCGGTGCGTACCACCTGGGTCTCGAGGGTGACGATGCCCTGCCCGAGCTCGGTGGCGGCACAGTAGACCTCGGCCACCGGCGCTCCGTCACGCAGCCACAGGGTGACCTGGGCGGTGGAGGTGTCGTCGACGCCGCCCGAGAACCCGATGGCCTTCATGCCGAGGGCGTAGCCGACGCCCCGCCGCATCCCCTCGCCATGGGTCACGTTGCCGACAGCCCCGGGCCGGGCCCGGGGGTCGAGGGTGGCGGGATCCGGTTCCGGCGGCAGTGGGAGCTGCTGGAGGTACCGGAGGAGCTCGTCGGTGGGGGCGGGCCCGTCGACGGCCTGGCCGGTGGGCAGCACGTCGCCCTCGCCGATGGCGTTGCGGCGGCGTAGCTCGAGGGGGTGCATTCCGAGGGCCCGGGCCAGGACGTCCATCGCCGACTCGATGGCGTAGCACGACTGGACGGCCCCGAAGCCCCGCATGGCCCCGCGGGGCGGGGTGTTGGTGTAGGCGGCGTAGCCGTCGATCCGGACGTTGTCGCAACGGTAGGCGCCGGCGGCGAAGTACGACCCGTTGGCGATCACGATCTGCGACGTCGAGGTGTAGGCACCCCCGTCGAGCACGAGCCGGACCCGGCTGAACACCAGGTCGCCGTCGGCGGTGGCGCCGAGCTCCACGTCGGCCGTCGCCGGGTGGCGGTGGACGTGGCCGACGAACGACTCCTCCCGGTTGTAGACCATGCGGACGGGCCGTCCGGTGCGCAGCGCCAACATGCAGGCGTGGATGTGGACGTTGAGGTCCTCCTTGCCGCCGAACGCCCCACCGACTCCGGACAGGACGAGCCGCACCCGATCCCCGGGCAGGCCCAGGGACGCCGCCACCTGCTGGTGGTCGAGGTGGAGGTTCTGGCACGACACGTACAGCTCCACCCCACCGTCGCTCAGCGGTACCGCCAGGCCCGACTCGGGACCGAGGAACGCCGGGTCCTGGGTGCCGAGCTCATAGCGACCGGAGACGACGACGTCGGCGGTGGGGCGGGCGGCGCCGACGTCGCCGTGGACGATGGTGATGTGGCGGGCCAGGCCCCCGTCGGGGAACTGGGGGTAGCGGCCGGCCACGGCCTCCTCGGGATCGAGCTCGGGTTCGAGCACCTCGTAGTCGACCTCGACGAGGGCTGCCGCCCGGCGGGCAAGGTCGGGGTGGGTGGCCGCCACCACGGCCACCGGCTGGCCCTGATAGCGGACCTCGTCGACGGCGAGCACCGGCTGGTCGGCCACCTTCATGCCGTAGGTCTTCGAACCCGGCACGTCGACGTGGGTCAGCACGGCCGCCACCCCGTCGACGCCCTCGGCGATCGAGGTGTCGATGCTGGTGATCCGGGCCCGGGGGTGGGGGCTGCGGACGGTGACCCCCCACAGCTCGCCCTCGTGGTGCTCGTCGGAGGAGTAGACGAAGCTCCCGGTGACCTTCGGTTCCCCGTCGGGCCGGGGGGCGGAGGTCCCGATCCCCCAGCGGATGGTGGCGGCCGGTGCCTCCCCGGCGTCGACGCTGGTGCCCGTCACCGTCACGGCGCTTCCTCCAGGCGGGCGGCCGCCTCGTGGACGGCGTCGAGGATCTTGCGGTACCCGGTGCACCGGCACAGGTTGCCGGCCAGCTCCTCCCGCACGGTCAACTCGTCGGGCTCGGGGTGGCGGGCCAGGAGGGCACGGGTGGCCATGATCATCCCCGGGGTGCAGAAGCCGCACTGGACGCCTCCGCAGTCGAGGAAGGCCTGTTGGATCGGGTGCAGGGTGTCGTCGTCGGGGCCGGCCAGGCCCTCGACGGTGAGCACGGTGGCGCCGGCGGCCTGGCCGGCCGCCACCAGGCAGGAGCACACCAGGGCCCCGTCGAGCGAGACCGAGCAGGCCCCGCACTCGCCCTGCTCGCAGGCGTCCTTCGTGCCCCGCAGGCCCAGCCGCTCCCGGAGGAGGTGGAGCAGGTTGTCGAGCGGTCCGACGTCGTCGACCACCCGCTCGACGCCGTTCACCGTCAGCTCGACCCTCATGCCATCGCTCGTTCCGGCGAGCCCGCCGTCGGCTCGACCCTCATCGCCCCGCTCCTGGCGGCGCGCCCGCCGTCGGCTCGACCCTCATGCCATCGCTCCTGGCGGCGCGCCCGCTGCCAGCTCGGCCCAGGCCCACCCGGCGCACCGGCGGGCCAGCACCCCCAGGGCGTGGCGGCGATAGTCGGCCGTGCCCCGCACGTCGTCGATGGGACTGGCGGCGGCGGCGACGGCCCGCCCGAACTCGGTGAGCACATCGTCGTCGGGGGGACCTGGGGTCGCCCACCGGGCGGCGAGGGCGCCCTCGAGCATCCGCTCGGCCTCGGGTGCCCGCAACGGCGTCGGCCCGGCCGATCCGATGCCGGTGCCGACCCGCCCCGCCGCGGTGTCGACGGCGAGGGCGAACGACACGGTGGCGATGACCATGGCGTTGCGGGGCCCGACCTTGGCGAAGTGCTGGGGGCCGGCGGCCACCGGAACGAGGACGGCCCGGATCAGCTCGTCGGGGGCGAGGGCGCTGCGCTTGGGGCCGACGAAGAAGTCGTCGATGCCGATCACCCGTCGGCCCCGCACCGAGGCCACCTCCACCCCGGCCCGCGACGCCAGCAGCGGCGGATGGGCATCGCCGGCGGGGGAGGCCGTGGCCAGGTTCCCGCCAACGGTGCCCCGGCTGCGGATCTGGGGTGAGCCGACCGTCCGGGCGGCCATGGCCAGGGCGGGGCAGGCGGTGGCCAACTCGGTCGCGATCCGCTGATAGGGGAGAGCGGCGCCGAGGCGGACGACGGTCCCGTCGTCGATCAGTTCCCACGTCGCCAGTTCGGCGATACCCGACAGGTCGAGCAGGCCGGCGGGTCGGGACCGCCCGAAGTTGATGTCGACCATGAGGTCGGTACCGCCGCAGATCGGGCGGAGCTCCGGTCGCCGGGCCCGCAGCACGAGGGCCGACTCCCACTCCGGGGGTCGGACCACGGCCGCACCGTCGTCCGAGATGTTCTCCACTCCCGACATCGGACAGACGCTAGACGAACGGAGCCGCCGGCCGCATCAGGCCACGTCGGTTCGCTACTGATGACGATGGGCACGGGCGCCGAGAGCCTCGGCGTGGAAGCGACCCGGGCCAGGTGCGGGCCATCCTCGCCGACCGTTGGTTCCGGTTGGTCAGCGCCGGCTACTTCGGCCACATGTGGGAGCTCTACGCCATGTGGGCGTGGATGGCCGCCTTCTACGGCGATCTGTTCGACTCGGCCCGGGCCGCCAGCGTGGCCGCCTTCGCCGTGATCGCCGCCGGCGCCGCCGGCTCGTTTCACGCCGGCCTCGTCAGCGATCGGGTGTCACGCACGGGGGCGGCGGCCCAGGCCCTGGGATCGTCGGCCGCCCTGGCCCTCGTCACCGGGTTCCTCGTCGACGCCCCGGTGCCGATCGTGGTGGGGGCCGGGCTCGTCTGGGGGTTCTGGGTGGTGGCCGACAGCGCCCAGTTCTCCACCATCGTCACCGAGGAGACCGACGCCGTCTACGTCGGCACCGCGCTGACCCTGCAGCTGGCCATCGGCTTCACCCTCACCGTGTTCACCATCTTCCTCGTACCGGTGGTGCGCGACGCCCACGGCTTGGGGCTGGGCCTTCCTCCATGCTCGCCCCGGGCCCGCTGCTGGGGGCGTCGGCCATACGAGCCCTGGAGCGGACGACCGTCGCCGACCCGGTGGCCACCGCCGCCACGACGGCGACGCCGGCCCGCTCCGCCGAACCCGTGTTCGTCAGCCCCTTCCTCTGGTCCGGGGGAACGGTGGGAGTTGGCTCAGCGCCTGCCCGAGCGTGCCGATGAGGTGACCCGCTGTCGCCCGGCGACGGGATGAGCGATGCTGGAGTCGACCACCACGCCGGGGGGCGGTGGTCCGGTGGTCGGAAGGGGGAAGCGACATGGAGGCCGACGCACCACTGGCGGGGCTGAAGGTGGTGGAGATCTCGATCTACGCCCAGGGCCCCGTGGCCGGCCTGATCCTGGCCAACCTCGGAGCCGAGGTGGTCAAGATCGAACCGGTCGGGGCCCAGGACCCGTTCCGGACCTTCGCCGGCATGTACGGCGTCCAGCTCGACGAGGCGGGGGCCGACTGGATCTTCGCCCTCGTCAACCGGGGCAAGCGTTGCATCGCCCTCGACGTCGCCACCCCCGAGGGCCGTCCCGTCTTCCATCGTCTGATCGAATCGGCCGACGTCTTCGTGACCAACCTGCGACGGCCCGCCCTCGACCGGCTCGGTGTCGACCCCGACACCCTCCTCGGCGTCAACCCCCGGCTCGTCTACGCCAGGGGTGCCGGTTTCGGCTTCGCCGGCGAGATCGCCGACGACCCGTGCCAGGACACGGTCGGGATGGCCTACTCCGGTTTTATGGACGCGGTCTCGACCACCGAGCAACCCCACTATCCGCCGGGGGCGCTGAGCGATGTCGCCACCGGCACCAACCTGGCCTCGGCCGTGATGGCGGGACTGGTGAAGCGATCGCTCACCGGTGAGGGATCGGTGGTGGGGACCTCCCAGGTGCAGACGATGATGTGGCTGCAGACGTTCGGCATCGGCTTCGCCGCCAACCTCGGCCGCCGCATGGCCCGCTTCGATCTCACGAAGGCGGCCAGCCCGCTGCTCAGCGTGTACGAGACGGCCGACGGGTGGATCTCGATCGGGGCCGTCCTCGACGAGCAGTGGCGCCACGTGGCCCACACGATGGGCCTGGCTCACCTGCTCGACGACCCCCGGTTCGCCACCCTGGGCGATCTGATCGACAACAGCGCGGCGGCCACCCCGCTGCTCATCGAACGGTTCCGCCAGGAGAGCACCGACCACTGGTGGCACCTGTTCCGCCAGGCCGGTCTCTGGGTATCGCCGGTGCGGCGCTACGACGAGCTCGCCACCGACGACCACGTCGTGGCCAACGGCTACGTCGCCACCTATCCCGACGGCTCCGTCGCCGTGCCGGTCCCGTTCGACGTCGACGCCTTCCCCGGCACCCGATCGACCGCCGCCGCCTACGGTGACGACACCGACGCCGTGCTCACCGAGCTGGGCTACGATCCCGACGAGCTCCTCGCCCTCCGGGCGGCCGACGCCATCTGGTGACCGGCCCCCCTTCGGCTCGGCGGGCTGGCCACTAGGGTGGGCGCGCACAGGACCATGGGAACCGGAGGTGTGGGATGCAGTACGACGAGGTGGTGGCGGCGTTCTTCGTGCCGACGCCGGCGGACACGGTGCCCCGTCCGACCCGGAGGGAATCGGTCGCCCGGCGCCTACGCGACGCCATCGAGCCGATCGCCATGCACCCGGTGTGGTCCCGGGGCACCAACGAGTCCCTGGCCCGGCTCGGTCTGGACTTCTTCTCCGCCTACGCCTGGGGTCGGGCGGCCGCCCTGGGCGAACCTGCGGCGGGGGTCGTCGTGTCGTCGTTCGCGGTGTTCGAACCGACGATGATCACCGGCGCCTACGATCAGGGCCGCCAGGCCTGCGGGCGTGATGAGATCCTCGCCATCAGGGCCACGGCGACGACCGCCAGCCTGGCCGCCGTCCTCGACGGTGTCGATGTCAGCGACGCTGCCGACCGCCTCGGCCGGGCCGTCGCCGAACTCGACCGGAGCGGTCGTCCCCTCTATGCCGGCCTGGCCGACCTGCCGTTCCCCGACGACCCCGTCGGCGTGCTGTGGCGCAGCGCCGAGATGGTGCGCGAGCACCGCGGCGACGGCCACGTGGCGGCGTGCGTGGTCGAGGGTCTCGATCCGGTGGCCATGAACATCCTCACCGAGCTCTGGGTCGGGATGCCGCTCGGCGCCTACACCGCCAGCCGGGGATGGGACGAGGCCACCATCGCCGAACGGGCCGCCACCCTCCGCCAGGAGGGACTCCTCGACGGCGACGGGCTGAGCGACGACGGCCTCGCCCTCCGGGAACGGATCGAGGATGCCACCGACCGGGCCCAGGACGATCTCGTCGACCGACTGGGGGCCGACGTCGACGACCTCATCGGCCAGCTCGACGACTGGTCGGAGCGGTGTGTGGTCGCCGCCGCCTTCCCGCCCGACGCCTACAAGCGGGCCGCCGGCTGACAGCCACCAGGGCCGCCGTTGACCACCACCCGAGCCGGCGGCTGACCCGCCGGAGCACCCACCACGTCGCCCGCCGTGTCGACCAGGGCGCGGCCCGAGGTCGCTCCCTCGAGACCGGCGATCGCCGTGTGGTCGAACATGAGTTCGGCTCGATGTCACACCTGTTCGTCAGACTGGCTCCATGGTGATCGAGGCGGAGAACCCAGCAAAAGGCACAGCGGAGACCACCGCAGAAAGCACAGCGGAGACCACCGCAGAAAGCACAGCGGAGACCACCGCAGAAAGCCCACCGAAGCGCCCAGTGCGGAGCCGAGCAGGGTGCACGGTCGCAACGTGACCGGTCCGGCCGGCGGCACGACGGGCCCGAGGGGAGCGGGGCCGGGTGTGGGCGGGTCGGCGCCGCCTGAGTCGGTCGATGATTTGGCGTCGGCGGTGACGGGGTGGGGGGCGTTGGTGGCGGCTCGGTCGGCCGGTGGTGGGTGGTCAGCGGCGTCGTTGGCCGAGGCGATGGCCGGGTGGCGGCGGCTGCAGCGATGTTGCGATGCTGTCGGCTTCGCGTTGGCTGAGGCCGCCGATGGTCTGGCTGCGGCCGGGTCGGGTCCGCCGGCCGACGTGGCGTTGGCGGCCGAGGGCTCGGTCACCGAGGCGACGGCCCGGGTCGAGGCGGAACGGGCACGAGCGGCGGCGGGGTTCCCCACGGTGCGGGAGGCGGTGGCCGCCGGCCACGTTGGCGCGGACAACCTCGACGTGTTGGTCCGAACCCTCGATGGCTTGACCTCCGACGAGGTGGCGGCGCTGCGGGGACGAGACGACGAGCTGGCCGGCGTGGTCGTCCGGCTCGGTCCGGACAGTTTCCGGCGGTGGTTGCGCCGGATGAGGGACCGGATCCGGGCTGATCATGGGTCTGGGGCGGCCGAACGGGCTCGGCGTGATGCCTTCGGGCGCATCTCTCCCGACCGCTCGCGGCGGGGGTACCGGGTCTCGGGTTGGCTGCCCGCCCCTCGACGGCGCCGCCGCCCGAGCGGCGCTCGACGGCGAATACCGGCGCCTTGTCCGCCCCCATCCGGACACCGACGAACGCAGCCCCGGTGGGCATGCCGGCAGCGGCGGGGCCGGCGGGATCGGCGGGGCTGCCGGCCCCGCTGTCCTGCCCGATAAGGACAGCGGGCCCCTAGGAGGGGTCGTGCGGCACGCCGGAGACGGCGTCGCTGATCATGGCCCGTGCGTTCAGTCGGCTCTTGATCCGAGGGGCCAACACACGCCGTCGTTCGCCAACCAGCGGGTGGGGGTCGAGGTCACCGTCCTGGCCGATCAGGACACCCTCGATCGCGGCCCCCACGAGCACTCATTCCTCGAGACCGCCGATGGGCAGGGCCTCACCCCCGGTGAGATAGCCAGACTGTGCTGCGCATCCCGGCCACCACCACCACCACCACCACCACCACCGCCGTCACCCCCACCGCCGCCGTCACCACCACCGCCGCCGCTGGTGGGACGGGCCCACGAAGCAACTTGACAACTGCACAGCCGGTCGATCGGGTCGGCGGCGGCCGACAGCCGATCCGCGCCCCGGCTCACCGCTCGGTAGGGCCCGGGCTCCGGGGCACGATCAGCACCGGGCGCTCCGGCACCGCGGTCGGGTCGGCCACGATCCGCCCCTCGGTCCGGTTGGCGAGCACCGCCCCGACAGGCCGACGTCCGGTCAGTGGGACCGGCCATCGGGGCCGTCCGACCAGGCAGTGAGCCGGGAGGTGGGCGAGCACGGGGGCGGCCGGAGCGGGGGCGGGGTGTTAGCGTCGGCGCCCATGACCGACTCCCCGGACACCGCTCCCACCATTGGGCTGTACGACGCCATGAGCACACTCCGGGCCGTGCGCCGGCTGAAGCCCGACCCGATCCCCGACGACGTCCTCCGTCGGGTGCTGCAGGCGGCGTGCTGGGCCCCCACCGGCGGTAACCAGCAACCGTGGCGGGTCATCGTCGTCCGCAGCCCCGAACACAAGCAGGCCCTGGCCGACCTCTACCGACCGGAGTGGTACCGCTACGTCGAGAGCTACGCCGCCGCTGGTCGGCTCGACGCCCTCGACGACGATGCCCGGGCCCGCCGCCAGCGGATGCAGGCCGCCGGTGACCATCTCGCCGATCACCTGGCAGAGGCACCCGCCATCCTGCTGTTCTGCGCCGATTTCAGGCGGATGGCGGTGACCGACGCCGACCTCGACCGGTTGAGCCTGGTCGGTGGCGCGTCGGTCTATCCGCCGGTGCAGAACGCCATGCTGGCCTGTGTGGCCGAGGGCCTGGGGTGCACGCTCACCACGCTGCACTGCTACCGGGAGTCCGAGGTCAGGGAGGCGCTCGCTATCCCGGCCGAGTGGGCGACGGCGGCCATGGTCCCCATCGGCTATCCGGTGGGCGGCGGCCACGGGCCGATCAGCCGGCTGGGCCCCGACGAGCTGGCCTATGCCGACACCTTCGGCACCCCATTGGAGCTGGGCTGAGCCGCCGATCCCTCTAGTCCTCCCGCCGCCGTTCCCGGAACCAGGCGTCCTCCCGCTCGAAGCGGGCGGCGTTCCACCGGAGGGCGGCGTTGAGGCCCTCGGCGGCGCGGAGCCGCTCGAACTCCTCGATCTCGGGTGACGATCCAGGACTGGTCAGCGCCACCGCCTCCAGTTCCATGGATCGATCGATGACCTGGCGCACCCCCATCAGCTCGTAGGCCATGTTGATGAGCTTCTTGTTGTACTCAACGGTCGGGCGGGGGAGTTTGGCGATCGTCTCGGCCTGGGCCCGAACGGCGGCGTCGAGCTCGTCGAGGGGCACGACCTGGTTGACCAGGTCGAGCCGCTTGGCTTCCTCGGCATCGATGAGGTTGCCGGTGTAGAGGAGCTCCCGCGCCTTGGTCATCCCGATGACCCAGGGCCACACGGCCGGAATGTAGGGCCCGCCGGTGCGGATCTCCGGCGCCCCGAACCTGGCGTCGTCGGCGCAGATCCGGAGGTCGCAGAAGGTGGCCGTGGCCAGCCCACCGGCGATGCAGTAGCCCTGGATCTGGGCGATGATCGGCTTCGGGTTGTTCCAGAACACGTCCCACCACGACGACGCCGAGAATCCCTTCCCGTCGAGGAAGCGGCGCCGCATCTCGACGGCGTCGGGTCGGCCCTCGCCGCCCGAGATGTCGAAGCCGGCGCTGAACGCCCGGCCCGCCGCCTTCAGAACGATCACCCGGATCGAGTCGTCGCCCCACCCGGCGTCCTCCAGCGCGTCCCGCACCTCGGCCTGGAGGTCCTCGGACAGGGCGTTGAGCTTCTCGGGCCGGTTCAGGGTGACGAAGGCGATCGGTGCCTCCTTGTCGTAGGTGATCGTGTCGTAGCTCATGCTCGCTCCCGTCGATCGTCGGCCAGCGGTCCCGGCCGCCGCCCGTTCCCGATCATGACGCAACGGCCACCGCCCGGGCGATTCGGTGGGGAGCGGAGGTGGACGGACGGTGGGAACCTGCCCGACAATGGTGGCGACAGCTGTCCTGAGGGGGACCGACCATGACCATGACCGAATCGGGGCGATCGGCGCAGATCCGCCAGGGGCTCGACCATCCGGTGATCGACGGCGACGGGCACTTCGTCGAGTACATGCCGCTGCTGCTCGAGATCATGGCCGACATCGGCGGCGACGACCTCGTCGCCCACTTCGGTGTCCGCCATCCCCGGTGGTACGCCCTCGGCGACGAGGTTCGACGGGCCAAGCGGTACACCCGGCCCCCTTGGTGGGCGCTGCCCACGACGAACACGCTCGATTCGGCCACGTCCGTCCTGCCGGGCCTGCTCCGGTCGCGCATGGACGAGATCGGGCTCGACTACGCCGTGCTCTATCCCACGACGGGCCTCGGCGCCGCCCACCTCGCCGACGAGGATCTTCGGATCGGGGCCTGTCGGTCGTGGAACGCCTACCAGGCCGAGGTGTTCGGTCCCCACGCCGACCGGATGACCGGTGTCGCCATCGTGCCGATGCACACCCCCGACGAGGCGCGGGCCGTGCTCGACGAGGCGTTCGTGACCCAGGGCCTGAAGGCGGTGCTTATGCCGAGCCACGTGGTTCGGCCCATAGAGACGGGCCGGACCGGCACCTACCTCGACGTGTTCGCCATCGACAGCGCCTACGACTACGAGCCGGTGTGGGCCCGGTGCGCCGAGCTCGGGGTATCGCCCACCTTCCACTCGGGGGGCATGGGTTGGGGTAGCCGTATGTCGCCCTCCGTGTACATGTACAACCACATCGGCCACTTCGCCGCGGCGTCGGAGGCCCTGTGCAAGGCGCTGTTCTTCGGGGGCGTGACCCGTCGCCACCCTGGCCTCCACTTCGGCTTCCTCGAGGGCGGCGTGGGGTGGGCCGTCGATCTGTTCGCCGGCCTGGTCGCCCGTTGGGAGAAGCGGGGCGGGACGGCGGTACTGAACTACGACCCCGAGCGGTTCGACCGGGCGATGTTCGCCGACCTCTTCGACCGCTTCGCCGAGGGGCGGATGCGGGATCACGCCGGCGAGGTCGACGACGTCTACCGTCGCCTCGGCCCCGGGCTCCAGGATCCCGATCGGCTCGACGACTTCGCCGGTGCCGGTATCACCGAGGCGCTCGACATCGCCGAGCGGTTCATCCCCAACTTCTACTTCGGGTGTGAGGCCGACGACCCGATCAACGCCTGGGCCTTCGACACCAGGGGTAATCCGTTCGGGGTCAAGGTTAAGGCCTTCTTCTCGTCCGACATCGGGCACTGGGACGTGCCCGACATGACGGAGGTCCTGGAGGAGGCCTACGAGCTGGTGGAGTACGGGCTCATCACCGGCGACGACTTCCGCGAGTTCGTCTTCGGCAACGCCGCCCGCTTCTACGGCGAACCCAACCCGTCGTTCTTCGCCGGCACCGTCGTCGAGGACGCGGTGGCCGCCGTCACCGACCCGGCCTGACCTCGGGACCGGCGTCCCGAACCAGCTCGACAGCGGCCCCGCCCGGGTGTTCAGCCCGCCTGGTGTTCAGTCGGCCTGGTGTTCAGTCGGCCTGTTCCCACCGCTGATGGTGAGCACACCACCGTTCGGTGTGGACGTGATCGCCGTGCCGGCGGCGGCGAACCTGGCCGTGGATGGGAGCCGACGGCTTGGTGACCCGACTCTTGGTGGTCCGGCGTGTCATCGACGGTGCTCCTTGCTGATGCCGAGAGGGAAGTGAGAGCTTACGACCGGCCGGCGAGGTCGGTTCAGCCGGCCCCGGCGAGGGCGCGCAGGCGGGCGTTGTCGGCGGCGGTGGGCGGCTCGATCCTGTAGAGCTTCTCGGCGTTCGACCACAGGATCTTGCGTCGGGTCTCTTCGTCGCTGTCGCCGAGCCCCTTGGTTATCCGATCCTGGACCTCGTCCCCGTAGAGGCAGGTGGGGTGGGGGAAGTCGGTCTCGAACAGGATCCGATCGGCCCCCACCTTGTCGATGAGTCGTCGGGGCGCCACCTGTTCGAACCAGTAGCAGGCATACACGTTGGTGGCGAAGTACTCCGACGGCAGGCGGTCGAGGTCGGGGCGTTCCTCGGGCACCCGGTTGCCGAGGAACTGGTAGTCGAGGGCTTCCAGGGCGAACGGGATCCAGCCGATGCCCGACTCGACCGATACGAAGTTGATGCCGGGATGGCGGGGCAGGACGCCCGAGATCAGCAGGTCCATGAGCTGGAACCCGTTGGCCAGGAAGATGTTGACCGACCCGGCGGCGAAGGTGGCCATCCGGCCGTAGGCCTCGACCTGCTTGCGGCCGAGGCCGGCCTCCATGTTGCCCGAGCCGATGTGGAAGCTGACGGGGAGGTCGAGCTCCACCGCGGCCCGCCACAGCGGGTCCCAGTGGGGGTCGCCCAGCAGGGGCTGATCGAAGGCATGGGGCTCGCCGGTGAACAGGATGCCGCGATGGCCCATGGCGGCGCAGCGCCTGACCTCGGCGACGGCGGCGTCGACGTCCCAGAACGGCGTCGAGGCGATCGGTAGCAGGCGGCGGGAGTCGGCGGCCGCCCACTCGGTCTGCCAGTCGTTGTAGGCCTCGACACAGGCCAGCATCAGGTCGGGGTCGCCGAGCTTGAGGAACTCCTGGTTGCCGAATCCCGCCACGTTGGGGTACATCACCATCGTCCAGATGCCCATCTGGTCCATGTACTCGAGCCGGGCCCGGGCATCGTGGGCGCCGGGATGCATCTCGTCGTAGGTCGCCGGCCACGACATCATGTCGCCGCGTCCGGCGGTGGCGGTGAGACCGGCCACGGCGAGCTTCTTGTCACCCAGGTACCAGGCGTCGCGATCGGCCCGGTCGCGCTTCACGTACGGGACCCGGTCGCGCATCGAGGCCGGAACTCGCTCGACCCAGAGGTCGGGAGGCTCCGTCACGTGGGTGTCGACATCGTTGATGAGGTATTCGGTTGCGTGGGCGGCCATGGCCCTACATTAGTGAACGGCCGCTCGGCGAGCCCATTCGCTCGACGGGGCCACGACGATGGGTTGGGTCACGCCTCGTCGAGTCGGGTCGTCACCTTGCGGGCTTCGTGGTCGTCGAGTCCGACGAGGTCGACGATGACGATGGATGGTCCGCCGGTGTCGACATCCTGGACCTCGGGGGTGGAGGGCAACCGCCAGTAGAGGGCGACGAGCCCGGAAACCGAGCCCAGGATGACGGCGACGATCAGCGTCGGGCCCGGACGGAGGTCGGTGGCGGCCAGCAGGACGGCGGCTGCGGCAAGGCCGGTGAGGGCGCCGAGGATCGACATGATGGCCACACGGATGGCCGGCCTTGCCACGGAGCCCCGATCGACCCGACCCACCTCGGCCTGAGTGTTCGGATGGTGCGTCGACACGGTGATCCTGTCGGCGTTGATGCCGCTGTGCTCGAGTTCGAGAACCAGATTCCTGGCGTCATCCGGCCCCAGGGGGCGCGATGCCATTGACGATGGGTGCTGGCGTTCCGCTGATCGGCCCATGCTGTGTAGGTACCCACGCCCGACACCATCGAACGGTGGTTCTCGCAACGGCGGCTTGGGTTTGCGGCACGATTGGGCGAATAGCTCCGAGGGTGGTGCGGAGCGGTCCCGGTGACTACAACGTTGGGGAAGGGCCGTGAGGAGAGGGAGCGAGGGTGGACGGAAGGGACCTCATCGGGGTTCCGGGGCTGACCGACGTCGAACCGATCGGCGCCGGCGGGTTCGGGACGGTGTACCGGGCGCGCGACGAATCCCACAGTCGCCAGGTCGCCATCAAGATGTTGTCCGGGGTCCAGCTCGACGAGCGAGCGAGCCGACGGTTCGACCGGGAGCGTCAGGCGATGGGGATCGTCGGGGCTCACCCCCACGTCGCCCAGGTGTTCTCGTCCGGGTTCGCCCCTGACGGACGACCGTACCTGATCATGGAATACGCCCCTGGTGGCTCGCTCGCCGACCACCTCGAGAGGTCGGGGGCTCTCCCGTGGGACGAGGCCCTGGACATCGTCCGCAAACTGGCGAGCGGTGTGGCGGCCGCCCACGAGCAGCAGGTGCTCCACCGCGACATCAAACCCGCCAACGTCCTCATCTCGGCCTACGGCGAGCCGAAGCTCACCGACTTCGGTATCGCCAGCATGCTCGATGGCAGCCAGTCGACCAGCAATGTCTCGGCCAGCGTGGCCTACGCCAGCCCCGAACAGCTCGAGGGGCGGCCGCCCTCGACAGCGATGGACGTCTACGGCCTCGGGTCGTTGCTGTTCACCCTCGTGGCTGGCCGCCCGGCGTTCGTCGGATCCGACGACAGCATCCCGGCGGTGATGCGGCGGGTCTTCCACGAGTCCGTGCCCGACCTTCGGCCCTCGGGCGTCCCCGACGAGCTCTGTGTTGTCATCGAGCGGGCCATGGCCAAGGCCCCCGGAGATCGTTACGGCACCGCCGCAGAGTTGGCGGCCGCCCTCGGCGGCATCGGCGGCACGGTGGCGTCGTCGCCGGGGTCGTTTGCTCCGGTGGTGACCGGGGCCGCCGACGTAGGTTCCGTGGGCCTCCCGACGACGGCCGAGGGGATCGCGTCGTCGCCCACCGTGGTGGAATCGCCGGCCATGATGGAATCGCCGGCCGGTTTCCTCCGGGCGCCACGCAACCGGCCGCCGGCTCTCGTCGTCACCTCGGCGGCGGCGGTGCTGGTCGTCGTCGCCGCCGCCCTGGTCGCCTGGTTGGCCTTCGGTGGGGATGGGGGCCAGCGTCCGGTCACACCGGCCGGGGAAGCGGTGGGAGCCGATCCGGAGGCGACGGGACCTACCGACGGCGGCCCGACCGACCCCGGAGTGGCTGACGAGGCGACCGGGCCGGCGTCATCGGGTGATGACGGCGGGGGGGCCGGCGCCGGCGACCAGGGCGACGACGGGGAGCCGGGCCCGGCGTCCGAGGTCCTGTCGGTCAGCGTCGACTGCCCCGACTCGTTCGTGCTCGGCGAGCGCACGGCCTGTGACATCGTCTCGGCGGGGGCCGTTGCTGGCTCCTGGGACCTGCCTGGCTTCTCCGACGGAAGGATCGAGCTCGAGACGGTTCCCGGCATCAACCCCATCTACATCGAACCGCACGATGGGTCATACGTCGGGGCATTCTTCACCCTCACGGCGACAGTGGAGTCGGCCGATGGCGAGACCGTCGTCAGCGATCACCGGTTCACGGTCGAGTCGTCGTCGGCCACGGCGTCGTTGATCGACGAGCTCAACGCCGTCACTACCCGGTCACCGGTCAATTTCGAGACCGGGAGCGCCACGCTCCGCTCCACCGACGCGGCCACGGTGGACGAGATCGCCCAGCTCCTCGGCGCCGCCGGCGACGTTCGGGTCGAGGTCGGGGGCCACACCGACGATGTGGGCCCCGCCGACGCCAACCAGTCGCTGAGCGCGGCCCGTGCCGCGGCCGTGGTCGATGTCCTCGTTGCGGCGGGAATCCCTGCCGATCGCTTGGTCGTCGCCGGCTACGGAGCTTCCCAGCCGATCGCTCCCAATGACACCGAGGCGGGGCGGGCCCAGAACCGCAGGATCGAGTTCCGCGAGGTGGGGAGCGGCCCGTTCGTCAGTATCGAATGCCCCGAGAGCTTCGTCATCGGGGTGCGGACCGATTGCGAGATCGTGACCGCCAACGCCATCGAGGGTCGGTGGCGCATCGACGGGTTCACCGACGGCGAAGTCGAGCTCGCCGTCATCCCCGGCAGCAACCAGATCTACCTCCAACCCGATAACGAGGCGTTCGCCGGCGAGAGCTTCGTGCTCTCGGTCGACGTCATCGACGCCGGCGGTACTTCGGTCGGGGCCCAACACACCTTTACCCTGGTCACCTCGGGCTGATGACGAGTCGTCGTCGGCGACCGGGTCGGCACCCGAGCCGTGGGTCGACCCCGTGGGGTCCGAGCAGGGCCGGCGTCCTCGGACGAGGCTCGCACAGGGCCTCCGCCTCCGGTCCGCCCGCTGGCCCGGGCGTAGCCGTCGGCAACGTAGGCCGCTCCCTGCTCGTGGTGGGTCTGGACCACTCGGGTCCGTCGGGACGCTGGTCGACCGGGCGGAGTGACGCCCGTCTCCGGGCGCCCAGCTTCGCCGTCGGTACCGTGGAAGCCGGTGACGGAGACACGACTCGGCGGTGGATGAGCCCACCCGCACCGCCCTCGCAGTCCGGCCGCCTCTTCCCGGTCGGCGGCCCTTCGATCCCGGTCGCCTCGGCTTCTACTACGGCCGGGCGGTCCTCGTCGTCGGCACGATCGGGATCATCCTCCCAGTGGGTCGAACGGCGGCGCGGGGTGGTCAGCTCGGCATCGAACGCCGTCATGGGCTTCGCCTTCGCCTCCAGCCCGGCGTTCCTGCTGGCCCTCATCGAGATCGACGGCTTCCGAACCGCCTGGCGGGTCCTCGCCCTCGGACTGGTCGGGGTGATGGGCACCATCGTCGCCGTGTTCTTCGGGGTGAGCCCCGAGGCATCCGGTCTGGTCATCGACGGAGCGGCGGTGGCCGGCGCGAGGCTGGCCCTCCCACAGCTGTCGCTTTGGCGGTGCGGGTGGAGTGGGCGATACTGGGGCAGCCGCCCGGGGGGAGCGGCGAGCGAGGGGGTTTCGCATGACCACGCATCGAACCGGGGCGGAGCTGCGCCGGATGCTCGACCACCCGGTGATCGACGCCGACGGACACTGGCTCGAGCACCCGGCCGTCGTGGGCGACGAGCTGACCCGCATCGGCGGGGAGGCAGCTGCCCGGGGCTTCCTGTCCTTCAGCCGCGCCGCCTCGGACTCGTTGTCGATGACGGTGGCCGAGCGTCGCCGCCGGCTCCTGTCGCAGGAGGCGTTCTGGGCGACACCGACCCGCAACACCCTCGACCGGGCCACGGCCATGATGCCGGCGCTGCTCCACCACCGGCTCGACGAGCTCGGCATCGACTTCGCCATCATGTACCCGACGATGGGGCTGGGCACCACCAGGATCGCCGACGACGGTGACCGGGTGGCCACCTGCCGCGCCTTCAACGTCTACCAGGCCGAGCAGTTCGCCCCGTTCGCCCACCGGATGACGCCGGCGGCGGTCATCCCGCTGCACACCCCGGAGGAGGCGATCGCCGAGCTCGATCACGCCTTCGGCGAGCTGGGGCTCAAGGCGGCGATGTTCGGTAGCCTCATGATGCGTCCCAACCCGCTGCTGGTCGACGTCGACCCGACCCTGGCCCTCCGCTTCGGCTGGCAGGACGTGATCGGCATCGACTCCGCCCACGACTACGACCCGGTGTGGGAGCGGTGCGCCCAGCTCGGTGTGTCGCCCACCTTCCACACCGGTACCCGGCGGTCGGGTCTGCGGACCTCGCCGAGCAACTTCGTCTACAACCACATCGGCCACTTCGCCGCCGCCGGTGAGGCCGTGTGCAAGGCGCTCTTCCTGGGCGGCGTCACCCGCCGGTTTCCCACGCTCCGCTTCGGGTTCCTGGAGGGCGGGGCCGGGTGGGCGGCCCAGCTCGTCGGCGACCTCGTCGAGCACTGGGAGAAGCGGGGCCGGCTCGGGCTCGAGGCAACACGCCCCAGCAACCTCGACGTGTCGGCGCTCCTCGAGCTCGTCCGCCAGCACGGCGACGAGCGGTTCGTGGCCGTCGTCGAGGCGGGAGCCGACCGGCTGGCCGCCGGCGACGGCTACACCGGTGGCGTCGCCGACATCGACGACTTCCATCACTGCCGCATCGAGGTCGCGGCCGACATCGGGGAGCTGTTCATCGATCGGTTCTGGTTCGGATGTGAGGCCGACGACCGGATGAACGCCGTGGCCCTCAGCGCCGACCACAGCCCGTTCGGGCGGCCGCTGCGGGCCATGCTCGGGTCCGACATCGGGCACTTCGACGTCGAGCACATGAACCGCGTCCTTCCCGAAGCCCACGAGCTGGTCGACGACGGACTGATCACCGAGGACGACTTCCGCCGCTTCGTGTTCACCAATCCGGCCCGGTTCTGGGCCGAGACCAACCCGTCGTTCTTCGTCGGGACCTCCGTCGAGCAGGCGGTGGCCGACATGCTGTCCGCCACCGACGCCGTGGGCACCGTCGACGACGCCGTGAGCACCGTCGACGACGCCGTGAGCACCGTGGCGGACTGACCCGGCCGGCGCCGGTGCGCTAGGGTCGGGGTCCCAGGAGGCGTACCCATGCCACTCGAGCTCGAGGTCGGTGACCGGTTCCCCGACGTCACCATGACCGACGACCGGGGCGAGGCCCGCACGATCGGCGATGTCGCCGACGGTCGGCCCCTGTTCCTGGCCTTCTTCCGCGGTCCGTGGTGACCCAAGTGTCAGCTGCAGCTGCGGGAACTGGTCGAGTTCTCTGAGTCAACCAACGTGGCCTACCAGCGGATCGCCGTGGTGTCGGTCGATCCGCCCCGCGTTCTTGAGGCGTTCAAGGCCGGGCTCGGTGCGCGGTTCCCGTTCCTCAGCGACGAGGACCGGGCCGTGACCGACCGGCTCGGTATCAGCGAGCGGACCGACAGCCGTCACGGGCCGCTGCCCGTACCCTTCACCTTCGCGCTGCTCCCCGGCCTGACGATCAGCCACATCTGGAACGGCTGGTACTTCGTGGGGCGACCCACACCCGAGGAGCTCCGCCAGGCGGCCCGCGAGATCACGGGTCGGGTGGTGTCC
The DNA here is from genome assembly GCA_050330635.1 of Acidimicrobiales bacterium. Lineage (GTDB taxonomy): Bacteria > Actinomycetota > Acidimicrobiia > Acidimicrobiales > SZUA-35 > CADEDH01. The sequence goes on from JBHJNQ010000005.1 coordinate 31,892, forward strand.
GACCTCGACTTCCGGGGCGACTGACGACGGCGGCCACTCAGAAGGGAGCATCGAACCCGGCGACGAGGCGGGCGATGCGCCAGCTGCCGTCGTCGTGGCGCAGCTCGAAGCGGTAGGGGCCGTTGGTCACCGGCACCATGGCATCCCCGGTCGAGGCCGTCAGCAACAGGTAGGCGTGTGCCACCGCAGCCGTGGCGGTCTGTTCGCTCACCACCACATTGGTGAAGATGTGGCGTCGCTGGTCGGTCTGGACGTCCCAGAAGGCAGTGAGGAACGCGGTGACGGCGTCGCGCCCCTCGTGGGGTCCGACCCGATCGGACCCCATGATGCTGCCTTCCCAGATCCCGTCCTCGGTGAAGCAGGCGCCGAGGAGCTCCCGGTTCCGTTCGTCGTAGCCCCACCCGTAGAGATGGACACGCTCGGCGATGGCGATCCGGTCGGCGGCGTCGGCCGCCGCCACGGTCGCCGGTTCCGGCCCAATGGTGACGTGGCTCGTCTTCGTCGCCCAACCGGGCTCGGGAAACTGCAATGACACGGCGACCCCCTCATGCGTCGCGGGATGGATCTCTCTGGGCTCGACCGTAGCCCCGCCGGTGTACCGGGCGCCCGGCCCGCACCTGCGCCACGATGAGACGGACCCCCGGCGCCACGGTGCGGCCGTCCAGCACCTCGGCCGCTACCCGGAGGTCGTCGAGCTGGCCGTTGGCGCACGACCCGATGAAGCACTGGTCGACCGGGGCGCCGCTCTATCGAACCGACCAGCACCTCGCCGGGGCGGGCCAGACCCTGCTCGGCGATCACCTGGTGGCAGATGCCGTGGTGGCCGACGTCGTAGAAACGGGAGATGCCGAACTCGGAGACGAAGCGGCGGGCCCGCACGCCCCCTCGGCGTCGGCCACCATGGGGGCGGGCACGGCGTGGTCCATCACCACCGCCACCCGGTCCGGGTCGGCGAGGCGCAGCGGTCGGCGCCACCCGTGGCCGAACTGGAGGTCGAGCAGCACCGTCATGTCGACCTCGCAGGTCACCAGCTGGCCCGGGGTGACGCGGTCGAGGTCGGCCCGGCGGGCCAGGATCTTCTCGATCACGGTCATGGCGCTGTCGCCGTCGCCGTCGCCGCAGCGCCACCCGCTCAATGGGTGGCGGTGGTGGCGCGGTAGCGGCGGTCGGTGGTCTCGGAGCGCAGCCGGTCGAGCTCGGCTGCCAGGGCCCGCCGCCCCGCCTCGGCCTCGGGGTCGGTGGGGTGGTACGCCAGCTCCGTGTCGTCGCCGGCGACCCGGGTACCGATTAGGTACCGGGGCTCGGCGTAGTCGAAGGGCCGGGCGCGGTGCAGCACGGACCGGTTGTCCCAGATCAGGGTGTCACCCGGCTGCCACCGGTGGAGGTAGGTGCGGGTCTCGTCGGAGACCACGACCTCGAGAAGGTGGCGCAGCAGCTCCCGGCTCTCCTCCCGGCCGAGGCCGGGGATGCCGAAGGCGTGCCGACCGATGAACAGGTTCTTCACCCCCGTCTCGGGGTGGACCTTGACCAGCGGCCGGAGAAAGGCCTCACCGTGGTAGACGCTGCCATAGGGGCCGTTCTCGCCGATGGGGGGGAAGTCGCCCAGATCGTTGGCCTGGGAGTACTGCGTCGAGTGGTAGGCGCTGAGGCCCTCGATGCGGTGCTGGGTCTCCTGATCGAGGGCGGCGTAGCCGGCCCGGGCGTCGGCCAATTCGGTCTCACCGCCCTCGGCGGGCACGATGACGGCCGACAGCATGGCGCACTTGCTGCTCACCGGCTTGTAGGTGGAATCGGTGTGCCAGGCCTCGTTGCCGAGGTTGGTGCGCATGATCTGGCTGTCGATGTCGTAGACGTCGCCGGTCGACCCGTCGCCGCCCCGGCGTTGGTTCGACATCGGCGCCGCCCCGAATTCCAGCGGTCCGAAGCGCTCACCGAAGGCGATGTTCTCGGCCTCGGTCAGGAACTGGCCCGGGAACACTAGGAAGCCCCGGTCGAGGAAGGTGGCGTGGATCGTGGCGAACTCCTCGTCGCTCAGGTCGCTCAGCTTCACGCTGGTCACGACCGCCCCGAACCCCTTGCCGTCGATCGTGGTGATCTCCATGGTCTCGCTCCGATCCCCGTTTCGGTCCCTGTCCGCAACCGTACTTCGCCTCGGGCGCCGAAGAAAAAGGGGCTGGACGGGCGATGATTGGCTCCCGCCCGATCGACCCTGTTGACTTGGGGTCCGGATCCGGGCCGGGGCCGGAGATCAGAGGAAGGGTGGACACGTCGTGGATCAGGCCGATCGGCTGGCGATCGCCGCCGGCATCGAACCGGCGGTCGCCGCCGCTCGCCATTGGATGGACCGCGAGTGCCGGCTGACCCCCGAGGCGGTCACCGCCCTACGGGAGTCCGGTATCGCCCGGGCCGCCGTGCCGGCCGCCCTCGGTGGCCCTGAGCTCGACCCGATGGCCCAGATCGAGCTGGTCGAAGCGTTCTCCCGGGTCGACGGGGCGGTCGGCTGGTGCGCCATGATCGCCAGCGCCTCCAGCTACGCCTGCGGCTTCCTCGGTCCGGCGAGCGCCGAGCGATGGTTCGGTCCCCCCGACGCCTGGCTCGCCGGACAGCTCCAACCCACCGGTCGGGCCGAGCGGGTCGATGGCGGCTACGTCGTGTCGGGTCGTTTCCGGTTCGGTAGCGGCATCGCCCATGCCACGATGGTGCTGGCCGGGTGCCTCGTCACCGAGGGGGGCGAGCAGGCCCACGACGAGCGCGGCCGTCCCCGGATGCGAACGGTCATCGTGACCCCCGCCCAGGTCGAGGTGGTCGGCAACTGGGACACCGGCGGGCTGCGGGCCACGGGGAGCAGCGACTATGTCGTCGACGACGTGTTCGTGCCCGAGGAGGACAGCTACGACCCGGCCGGTGGCGCGGCGCGGTCCGGGCCACTGTACGGATTCTCCCCGTTGTTCCTGGCGCCCCACGATGGCGTTCCGCTCGGCATGGCCCGGCGGGCGATCGACGAGGTGGTCGCTCTCGCCGAGGCGAAGGGGGTACCCGCGTTCGGTCCCCGGGAGCCGCCACGGCTGCGCGACACCGTCCAGGTGCAGGAGGCGGTGGCCCGGGCCGAGGTCGGCCTCGGCGGGGCACGGGCCCTCTGCTACGAGACGGTGGGCGACCTGTGGGCCACCCTTGTCGCCGGCCGCCGGCCCGACGCCCGGCAACGAGGCCTGCACCGGGCGGCCATGACGTGGGCCCACGAGGTCGGTCGGGACGTCGTCATCGCCATGTTCGACGTGGCCGCCACCTCGGCCATCCAGCGCAACGGCGTGCTGGAGCGGCTCCACCGTGACACCGCCACCGCCTGCCAGCACCGGGTCGTCCACACCCGCGTCTACGCCGAAGCCGGCCGGCTCCTGCTCGGCCTCCGCTCGGGCGACCCCACCCTCTGAACCCGGGGCCTGCTGAATCCGGGCCGGCGCCGGGGCGGGGCGGGTGCCGCCGGCCATACTGGCGTCGGTGGACTTCCGGACAAGACGACGCCTCGACGTGGCCCTGCTCGCCCTCGGTGGGGTCAGCCTCGGCGCGGTGGCGGCGGCCGCCGCCGCCGTCGGCGACACCGAGAGGATCGACCGCTACTGGGCCGCGGTCGACCTCGGAGCCGAGCCGGCCCAGGTGACCGAGGTGATCGACTACGACTTCGGCCCGTCGTCGCGCCACGGCATCTTCCGTGACGTCCCCGACCTCGAGCTCGGCTCCCCGGTCACGGTCTCGTCACCGACCGCGCCCGATCAGGCCGACGTCACGCCGGGGTCACCGACCCGGATCCGCATCGGTGACCCCGATCGGACCGTTTCGGGTCGTCACCGCTACGAGATCGCCTACGCCTTGGACGTCACCGAAGGCGACCAGGTGGGCTGGGACGCCGTCGGCGCCCAGTGGGAGGTCGGGATCGACAACGTGGAGGTCCACCTGTTGGCGCCGGCCGAGCTGACCGACGTCCGCTGCTCCACCGGTTTGGCCGGTACGTGGGGCGGTTGCACGGCGAGCCAACCGGAACCGGGTCACCTGACCGTGGCCGTCGACCACCTCGATCCTGGTGAGGGAATCACGCTCTCCGCCACCCTCGGTGCCCCTCTGGCGGCCGCTCCGACGCCCGTGGCCGCTCCGACGGGGACCGCCACCGACCCCGGGGCCGGCATCGTGGCGGCGGCGCTGACGGCCGCCGCCGCCGCACTCGTCGCCGCCGTCGTCGCCTCCCGACAGGTGCGGCGGGCGGGCCGGGAGGTGGTGTGGGCCGGAGGATCCGCCGACGCCGCCTTCGGCCCTCAATTCGGTGAGCGCTACCCCACCCGTCTCGTCGACCACGCCCACCTGGCCGACCTGGCCACCATCGAGTTCGTGCCCCCGCGGGGCCTCACCGCCTGGCAGGGGGGAGTGCTCCACCATGAGGGGGTCGCCTCGGATCAGCAGGTGGCGTGGCTGCTGGAACGGGCCATGGACGGCACGATCGCCATCGAGGGACGGCCCGACGACGAGCTCCGGATCGTCCGCCGGTCCGACGCCGCCGACCTCGCCCCCGACGACCGGGACCTGATCCGGGCCCTCTTCGGTGGACGGTCGTCGGTCGACCTCGGCGCCTACGACCCCCAGTTCGCCTCCGCCTGGTCCGACGTGGCGGATCGGCTGCAGCGGTGGCAGGGGTCGAGCCATCTGTGGGACCCGGCCGGCGACGGTCGCCGCAAGCGAGCCCTGGTCGTCGGCATCGTCGCCATCATCGTGGGGCTCGTCCCGGTCATCGCCGGCGCCGTACTGGCCAACCGCTACGGCCCGTGGTGGTTGCCCCTGGCGGCGGGCGGGGCGCTCGTCGCGGGGGCCGGGTGGGCCCTGTCGATCCGGAGCTGGGAGCTGAGGGTCCGGACGCCCGAGGGCAGCGGCCTGTGGATCCTCGTCGAGTCGTTCCGCCGCTTCATCGAACAGTCGGACGCCCAACACGTGCGGAACGCAGCCGAACAGGGCCGGCTGCTCGAGTACACGGCGTGGGCCACCGCACTGGGTGAGGTCGATCACTGGTCGGAGGCCGTGGCCTCGGCCCACCTCGAGACCGGCGCAGGCGGGGCCCACGCCGGCTCGCAGGCCCTGATGCTGACGGCGGTCGCTCCTCGGCTCGGTTCCGCCACGTCGTCGGCGGCCCAGGCCCCATCCAGCGGCGGATCCGGAGGCGGCAGCGTCGGCGGGGGCTCCGGGGGAGGGGGCGGAGGCTCGTGGTAGCGCACCCCGGCGCGGGCGGGGACCGACCCGCCTGGCCGCCCCCCCCGCCGAACCGCCCGATATCAGCCGTTCAGGGCCGACATGAACATCCCGTTGTCGAAGTAGTCGCGCCAGAAGCTGATCAGACCCTGGTCGTTGACCTCGAAGACGCCGGCCACGGGAAGGGCGATCTCCTTGCCCTTCATCACGAACCGGTCGATCCGCTCGTTGATGACCACGTTGCCCGTGGCGGCCTGTCGAACGATCTCGAACTCGACCGGCCCCTTGCTCTTGAACATCGGACCCAGGAACTCGAGCATCTGGGCGTGGCCCGTCATGTCCCCGATGGGGACGTTGTCGTAGTAGCAGTCCTCGGCCACCAGGGCCATGGCCCCGTCCTGGTCCTTGCGACCGACGGCGGCGATGAACTCGTTGACGATCTCTAGCGCTTGTTCGGCGTTCATGGGCGAGAGTCTTGCACCCTGCCGGGTCGAGCGCCCGCCCACGGCGTCCCGTCGGGGCCAGCGGCAGCGTCGAACGTCGGCCGGTCTGGGCTCCCCGCAGCCAGCGGCGGGCGTCCTCCATAATCTCCAGCGTCTGGGAGTGGGCCTTGTCCGGCGTGTGGGCGCAATCGGTCGGGGAAGGATCGGGGCAGATCGGCAACCCGCACATCGGGACCCGGCACATCGGGACCCGGGAGATCGGGACCCGGCACATCGGGACCCGGCAGATCGGGACCGACGTGTCGTAGGGCCCTGACCGACGTCGTCGGCTCCGTGCGATGATCGGTGAACGACGGTTGGGCGAGAACGGAGGAAGAGGACGCATGCACGAACGGCACGACCTGGTGCGATGGTTCGACGACCTGGGACGGGACGACACGGCGATCGTGGGCGGCAAGAACGCGTCGCTCGGTGAGATGGTGTGCAATCTGGCGGCGCACGGCATCAGCGTGCCGGCCGGTTTCGCCACCACCGCCGACGCCTACCGGGAGCTGATCGAGGCCAACGACCTCGACGAGGTGATCGGGCGGCGCATCGACGACCTCCACCAGGGTGCCGCGCTGGCGGACGTGGGCCGCAGCATTCGCGCCGCCTTCGCCAGCGCCGAGCTGCCGCCCTCGGTGGCGACGGCCGTCGTCGGGGCCTACCGGGCCCTCGGCGACCGCCTCGGGCGGCACGACCCCGACGTCGCCGTCCGGAGCAGCGCCACCGCCGAGGACCTCCCCGAGGCCAGTTTCGCCGGGCAGCAGGAGTCGTTCCTCAACGTCACCGGCGAGGAGGCGCTGTTGGTGGCGTGCCAGCGGTGCTACGCCTCCCTCTTCACCGACCGTGCCATCTCCTACCGGGAGGATCAGGGTTTCGGACACCTCCAGGTGGCGCTGTCGGTCGGGGTCCAGCAGATGGTCCGTTCCGACCGCGCCGGGGCCGGGGTCATGTTCACCATCGACACCGACAGCGGCTTTCCCCGTATGATCCTCATCGACGCCGCCTGGGGCCTTGGCGAGTCGGTGGTGGCGGGCGTGGTCGACCCCGACGAGTACCTGGTGTTCAAGCCGCTGCTCGGCCGTGCCGGGCTACGGCCGATCGTGTCGAAGAAGGTGGGAGCCAAGGCGTCGAAGATCGTGTACGGCGACGAGGGCGGCGACCGGCCGACGGTCACGGTCGAGACGTCGGAGGAGGAACGCAGTTCGCTCGTGCTCGACGACGACGAGATCGATCGGCTCGCCCGGTGGGGGCGGACGATCGAGGAGCACTACGGCCTACCGATGGACATCGAGTGGGCCAAGGACGGAATCACGGGGGAGCTCCACATCGTCCAGGCCCGACCGGAGACGGTCCAGGCTCGCAAGGAGGCCACCACCCTGCGGTCGTATCGGCTCCGCCACGGGGGCGACCGGATCGTGAGCGGCCTGGCCATCGGCGACGCCATCGCCGCCGGGCCGGTGTGTAACCTGGCCAGCGCGGCCGACATCGACCGGTTCGTCGACGGGGCGGTCCTCGTCACGGGGGTGACCGACCCCGACTGGGAGCCGATCATGGCCCGGGCCGCCGCCATCGTGACCGACCACGGGGGACGGACCTCGCACGCCGCCATCGTCAGCCGGGAGCTCGGCGTGGCCGCCATCGTGGGCACGGGTGACGCCACCGCCCGGCTCCACGACGGACAGGAGATCACCGTGTCGTGCGCCGAGGGCGACGAGGGGCATGTCTATGAGGGCATCCTCGACTTCGACGCCGACCAGATCGACGTGGAGAGCTCACCGGAGACCAGGACCCGGGTGATGCTCAACCTCGCCAACCCCTCGGCCGCCCTGCGCTGGTGGCGGCTCCCGGCCGACGGGGTGGGCCTGACCCGCATCGAGTTCCTGGTCAACAACCACATCCGGATCCACCCGCTGGCGCTGGTCCGTTACGATTCGCTCGACGACGAGACCAGAAGCGAGATCGACGCCCTGACGCCCGGCTACACCGACAAGACCGCCTTCTTCGTCGACCGGCTGGCCCAGGGGATCGGCCGGATCGCGGCGGCGTGGTGGCCCGAACCGGTGATCGTGCGGATGAGCGACTTCAAGACGAACGAGTACGCCCGGCTCGTCGGTGGCGCCCCGTTCGAACCGGCGGAGGACAATCCCATGATCGGTTGGCGGGGCGCCAGCCGCTACTACCACGACGACTACCGGGAGGGGTTCGCCCTGGAGTGTGCCGCCGTCCGCCGGGTGCGCCAGGAGATGGGGCTCACGAACACGATCGTGATGATCCCGTTCTGTCGGACCGTCGACGAGGCTGATCGGGTGCTCGACACCATGGCCCAGCACGGCCTCGTCCGGGGCGAGAACGGACTCGAGGTCTACGTGATGGCGGAGATCCCCGCCAACATCATCCTGGCCGACGACTTCGCCACCCGCTTCGACGGCTTCTCCATAGGCAGCAACGACCTCACCCAGCTCGTGCTCGGGGTCGACCGCGACTCCGCTCGGCTGGCTCCCCTGTTCGACGAGCGGAACCCGGCGGTGACCCGCAGCATCGAATGGCTCATCGAGCGGGCCCACGCCGCCGGGTGCAAGGTCGGCCTGTGCGGGCAGCGGCCATCGGACGACCCCGACTTCGCCCGCTTCCTCGTCGGCGCCGGCATCGACTCGATCTCGGTCACCCCCGACAGCTTCCTCGACGTGAAGCGCCATGTGGCCGACGCCGAGCGGCAGCTCGACCGATGACCTCCACTGCGGGTGGCGGTCAGGGCCGGCGGGCGATGATCAGGGTATCGAGGGCGACCCGGTCACCGTCGTCGGTGTCGACGTGGCGTTCGGCGACCTCGGCGGTCGTGATCTCGAGCCCCTCGAGGGCGGACACGGTCTCGTCGAGCCCGTAGCACACGTCGGGTGACGAGGGACCGCCGTGGCCGCCTTCGACGTTGGTCTTGTCGTGGCCGACGAGGAACAACGTCCCGCCCGGGCGAAGCCAGGTCCGGGCGTGGTCGAGCACGGCAGCCCGGCCCTCCGGCGGCAACTGGAGGTAGGAGATGAGTACGAGGTCAACGGGCTCGGAGGGCTGCCAGGTCGTGGCGTCGGCCTCGATGAGCTCGATCGTCACACCGTGGTCCTCGGCCAAGCGGGCCGCCTTGGCCAGACCGGCCGACGAGAAGTCGACGGCGGTGACCTTCCAACCTCGGGCGGTCAGCCACACGGCATTGCGGCCCTCGCCCGCCGCCAGGTCGATGGCGCGGCCGGGAGTGAGGTCGCCGAGGTGGGCGGCCACGAACTGGTTCGCCTCCTCCGTCCACACATAGGCCCGCTCGGCGTAGCGCTCGTTCCAGGCCTGCCGCTTGTCGTCGGTGGTGGTCATGGCGTGCTCCTCGAGGCTGGTCCCCGTCTACGGCCGGCGGCGCCGCATCGGGCCCGCCCGTCCCCGTGCATAATGGCCGATGGCGGCCGCGGGGCGAAAGGCGGGCGACCCGGCCCCGGCGCCCGATTGGCCCCCACGGTGGGCCGGGCGCTACACCGGCCGGAGGACCGGACCGGGGACTCTCGGCCAGCCGACGGAGACGACCATGGCCAACACCTACCACCGGGCACCCGACGCCATGGGGGCGGCCCCTTCCGGCTGCCCCGTGCAGGCGACATGGTCGCCGCTCGACGCCGACTACCTCCGCGACCCGTACCCCATCGCCAACCGGCTGCGCCATGATCACCGTCTGTTCTGGTCGGAACCGCTCGGCCACGTGGTGGTCACCCACATGAGCGACATCGAGCACGTCTTCACCAACCCCGACGTCTTCGCCTCGACCAACGTGCAGGACCCGATCTTCCCCCTGTGCCCGGCGGCCAGCGCCGTGCTGGCCGCCGACGATTTCGACCCCGTGGCGGTCATGTCGAACCGGCCCGAGCCCGGCCACGGTCGCATCCGGGTCTACACCCGTCGGGGGTTCAGCAACCGGCGCCTCCGCACCCTCGAGGACTACATGCGGACCCGGGCCACGGCGCTGTTGGACCAGATGGTCGACGCCGGGTCCCCGGCCGAGTACGTGTCGGCCCTCGCCTTTCCCCTCCCGGCCGAGATCGTCTTCCGCTTCATCGGGTTCCCCCCGGCCGACGACGCCATGATCAAGCGGTGGTGCGTCAACCGCCGGGCCTTCTCCTGGGGACGACCGACCGAGGAGGAGCAGACGGTCATCGCCCGCGGCATGCTCGACTACTGGCGCTACTGCCGCCAGTTCGTGGCCGAGCGCCGGGAGCGACGGACCGACGACTTCACCTCGGAGTTGCTCGACGCCTGGGAGGCCGACCCGGGGCCGGAGAACGATCCCGATGCCACCACCGGTATCTCGTACCGGGAGGTCGAGTCGGTCGTCTACGGCATCAGCTTCGCCGGCCACGACCCGGTCACGGCCCTGCTGTGCAACACCCTGCTGTGCCTGCTGCCCCGCCGGGACCAGTGGCGGGCCCTGGTCGACGACCCGTCCCTGGCCGGCGGTGCCGTCGAGGAGACCCTCCGGTTCGAGTCGAGCCAGGTGTCCTGGCGGCGGGTTACGACGTGCGAAACCACACTGGCCGGGGTCGACCTGCCGGCCGGCACCCGCCTCTTCCTCAACTTCGCCTCCGCCAATCACGAACCGGGCCTGTTCGACGAACCCGAGACCTTCGATCTGCATCGTCCCGACGCCGCCCGCCACATCAGCTTCGGCAAGGGGATCCACTACTGCTTGGGGGCCAACCTGGCCAAGATGGAGGCCCGGATCGTGCTGGAACTGCTGGCCACCCGGCTCTCCACGCTCCGACTGGTCGAGGATCAGGCACTCCGGTACTTCCCCAACATCACGTTCCGTGGCCCCGACGCGCTCCAGCTCGCCTGGGACTGACAAGACAGGCCGGGCGATCGCCAGGGCTCACTTCTCCCGTAGGTCCTGAGCCGTCCAGCCGGGAACCACGGCGGCAGGGTCGACTACGCTCGGTGGGATGGTGAAGCCCGTCAAGTTCGCCCACATGGTCCTCGACACCAACAACTACGAGGCGATGGTCGAGTGGTATTCGACCTTCCTCGACGCCGAGGTCCGCCACGGCGATGAGTACCTCACGTTCCTCAGCTACGACGACGAGCATCACCGGATCGCCATCGTCAACCGGGCCCAGCACGACCGGGTGCCCGGGAGCTGCGGCCTGGCCCACGTGGCCTACACCTACGCCGGGGTCGACGACCTGTTCGCCCTCTACCGGCGGCTGGGGGCGGTGGGGATCCGTCCGGTCCGTACCATCCACCACGGCATGACCTTGTCGGCCTACTACGCCGACCCCGACGGCAACGGCGTCGAGACCCAGGTCGACGTGTTGTCGATGGACGAGGCCGAGGCGTTCATGCGGAGCGACGTGTTCCGCGCCAACCCCATCGGCATCCTCGTCGACTTCGACGACCTGATCGAGCGTCACGCCGCCGGCGACCCCACCGTCACCGACTACCCGCAGGTGGAGACCTCCACCCCGGGGTAGGTGACGCCGGTCCCCTTGATCGAATTCTCCGATGGGGCAGGCTCCATTTTGGGAATCGACTGATGGTGTTGCGCCTTTTGGATACGAAATTCGGGTCTATCTGTATCAGTTGATGGACTTGCCTCTGCGGACTTCCTAGGGTGAGAGAGGAAGGGTGAGGCGACCGCCGCTCACCCGCTAAGGGGGTCCAGAGATGATCGAAATCGGCGTGTTCCACAACGGCGCGTCCGACCTGCCGACCATGGTCACCAGCGATGGCATCGCCATCAACAAGGGTGACTTGCGGGCCACGCAGGAGTCGGCGGCCAGGGTGCAGATAGGCCAGGTCCGCCAGGGGGTGCTGGCCGAGAAGCTCGGGTTCGACGCCTTCTTCATGACCGAGCACCACTTCCAGCCCGAGGGCGCCGAGTTCAGCCCCAACCCGCTCATGACCGAGATGGCGGTGGCGGCGCTGACCAAGCGGATCCGCCTCGGTCAGGCGGCCAACATCCTCACGTGGCACCATCCGGTGCGGATCGCCGAGCAGGCGGCCATGCTCGACGTGGTCAGCGGGGGACGCCTCGAGTTCGGGATCGGGCGGGGCTACCAACCCCGGGAGACCGAGGTGCTGGGCGGCCAGATGGGGGCCACGATCCAGGATCAGGAGCGGAACCGGGCCTATTTCGAGGAGGCGTACGAGATCCTGCTGAAGTGCTGGACGCAGGACTCGTTCAGCCATCACGGTGAGTTCTTCACCATTCCGCCCACCTACACCCGGTGGAACCACCAGCAAACGATCGCCTACTTCTCCCAAGCCGGGGTGGGACGCACCGTCGACGAGGTGCTGTCGATCGGGGCCCCCGACATGTACTCGATGGGGAGCCCGGTGCTGGCCACGACCACCAAGCTGCGGGAGCTGCAGGTCTACCCCCAGCCCGTCCAGAAGCCGTACCCCCAGATGTGGGAGCCGGTGACGAGCCCCCGCTCGGTCGGCTTCGCCGCCCGCAACGGCGTCAACGCCTACTTCATCGTCGAACCCAACCTGCGCCTGCGTGACAACATCCGGATGTACTACGACGCGGCCGAGGAGGCGGGCTGGCCCGATCGTCTCGACCGTGGCGAGTTCAAGTACGGCTGGGACTGCGAAAAGCGGCGTGGCATCATCACCGGCCGTTATGTCCATATCGCCGACAAGGGAATCGGCGATATGGATCGGGCAGCTCGAGGACTCGAGGTGCAGTGGGACTACTACGGTCCCTTCGGGTTCGCCGGTGTCCTGGCCGATCCCGGAGAGGAGGTCGACATGACGCGTCGGGTCACCCACCAGGAGCTCCGCGATCGAAAGGTGGCGATCCATGGTTCGGTGGAGATGGTCATCGACGAGATCATGCAGATCAAAGAAGTCGCCGGTTACGACGACTTCCGCTTCAACGCCTGGTTCGAGATGGGTGGCTTCTCCACGACCGAGATCGAGGAGCAGATGACGTGCTTCGCCGAGGAGGTCATGCCGGTGCTGCGTCGGGAGTGCGGCGGCAGCCCCGAACTGCCCGAGAGCACCGTCGAGCTCGTGCCCGAGCTGGGCCGGCTGGCGGTGGCCGACTGACAACGGAGACACACGGAGGTTCTGACATGGCAAGCACGCAGGCCGAAGCGCTCAAGACGTTGTACCGCTCCTGGGTCGACCGCATGGCGGCCGACCCGGAGATGGGGCTGCCCGAGATGCGCGATCTGTTCGAGGCGTGGCACCAGCCGACGGCCGAGCCCGAGGAGGTCACCTACGCCGAGGTCGACGCCGGCGGCGTTCCCTCGTTGTGGTGCCTTCCCCTCGGTTGCGCCGACGACCGGGTGATCGTGTTCACCCACGGCGGCGGCTACGTCGTCGGGTCGAGGTACACCCACCGCAAGCTGGCCGGTCACCTGGCCAAGGCGGCCGGTTGTCGGGCCCTGGTGATCGACTACCGCCTCGCCCCCGAGTTCCCCCACCCGGCGCCGGTGGAGGACGCCGTCGCCGCCTATCGGTGGTTGCTCGATCAGGGGATCGAGGCCGGACACATCGCCACGTGTGGTGACTCGGCCGGCGGCGGTCTGTGCACTGCCATGGTGCTGAAGGCCCGGGACGAGGGGCTGCCGCTGCCGGCCGCCATCATGCCGCTGTCCCCGTGGTACGACATGGAGGGGAAGGGCGACTCCCTGGATGGCAACGCCGCCGTCGACGTCCTCGTGCAGCGGGAGATCCTGATGGGCATGGCCACCACCTTCCTGGGCGAGGCGTCGGCGGCCGATCCGCTGGCCAACCCCCTCTACGCCGATCTGGACGGGCTACCGCCGGTGTTCATCCAGGTGGGGGGCGACGAGACGTTGCTCGACGACTCCCACCGGTTCGCCGAACGGGCCCGCGACGCCGGCGTGGACGTGACCGTCGAGGTCCATCCGGAGATGCAGCACGTCTTCCATTTCCTGGCTGGCCGGGCCCCGGAGGCCGACGAGGCGATCGCCGACCTCGCAGCCTGGGTCCGACCCCATCTCGGCCTGAGCTGATCCTCGAGCCGGGAGCGGAGCGTCACCCGGTCCCGGCCCTGGCGGACGAACGGCGGCGCCGGTTGCTCGGAAGGGCCCGCCGCGAATCCGAGCTCGAGCAGGTGATGGCCCTGGCGCTGTTCATCCCCTGGCTGCTCGGCACCGGGGGCAACATCGGTGCCCAGGCCGCCACGACAGTCGTGCGAGCCATGGCGGTCGATGATCTGCGAGTTCGCGATCTACCTCGAGGCGTTCCCGCTGGCTGTCGGTCGCCTCGGTGGCGACCGGCCGTGGTGAGCGCTCCCCTCATCACAACGCTCATCGACGCCACGGGCCTGCTCGTCTATTTCTCCTGCGCCCGGCGGTGTTCGAGGTGTGAACCCGGGCCACGGCGGGTCAGAGTTTCACGTACTCGAAGTCGACCGGCTTCTGATGGATGCCCTGGGTCGGCGCCGCCACCCAACCGGCCATCCGACCCGGCTCGGTCACGCCGACCATGAGCGAGCGGACATGGGCCCGCTCGTCGTCGGTCGGCAGCCAGTCGTCGACGGAGTCCCGCCACGTCGCCTCGTCGACGAGCCGACCGTCGGGGCTGACATGACGGTGGCGGAAGGTGCCGACGTTGCGGTGGAAGCCGCGGTGGGGCAGCCGCAGCGTCACGTCGATGCCGGCCTCGGCCAGGGCCCGGTTCCACCGGTCGACCCCCTTCTGGCAGTCCTCGGTGTAGTCGTCGCGGAGGGTCTCGTTGAGCGCGGCCAACTGGGTCACCTCCCGGATGCCGATGCCCTCGTCGGTCGCTTCGGGCACGGCTCGTGTCACGTCTTTGAGGATGTGGTCGTCGTGGCGGCGCTCCTCCTGGAACCGGCCCTTGAGTCCGGCGGCGAAGTAGTTGGCGGCGTTGGTCGACGTCTCCGCCCCGAACAGGTCGAGGGAGACGGAGTAGTGGAAGTTGAGGTACTTCTGCAGGAGGTCGAGGCCCACCCCCCCGTGGGGGCGCACGTCGTCGGTGTCGTGTTCCCGCATGAGCTCGACGGTGCGCTGGATGACGCGGCCGACCCCGGTGGCGCCCACGAACATGTGGTGGGCTTCCTCCTTGAGCATGAAGTCGCATGTCCGCGACAGCGGATCGAACCCGGACTCCCGCAGCGATGCCAACTGGTACTTGCCGTCGCGATCGGTGAAGTAGGTGAACATGAAGAACGACAACCAGTCGGGCGTCTCCTCGTTGAAGGCGCCGAGGATGCGGGGATTGTCGGGGTCGCCGGAGTGGCGTTCGAGCATCTCGTCGGCCTCGTCGCGCCCGGCCCGGCCGAAGTAGCGGTGGAGGAGGTAGACCATGGCCCACAGGTGCCGGCCCTCCTCCACGTTGACCTGGAACAGGTTCCTCATGTCGTAGAGCGACGGGGCGGTGAGGCAGAGATGGCGCTGCTGCTCGACCGAGGCGGGCTCCGTGTCGCCCTGGACGACGATGAGGCGCTGCAGGTCGGCCCGGTACTCGCCGGGGACCTCCTGCCACGCCGCCTCACCCTTGTGGTCGCCGAAGGTGATCCTGCGGTCGGGCTCCGGCTCGGCCAGGAACACCCCCCAGCGGTAGTCGGGCATCTCGACATGGTCGAAGTTGGCCCACCCGTCGCGTCCGACGTCGACGGCGGTGCGGAGGAAGACGGGGTTGCGCTGATAGGCGACCGGGCCCAGCTCCTCCCACCACTGGACGAACTTGGGCTGCCAGGACTCGAGCGCCCGTTGCAGGCGGCGGTCGCCGGCAAGATCGACGTTGTTGGGAATCTTGGCGTCGATGTCAACCCTCGTCATGGTGCTCAGACCCTTCTGTTGTCGAAATCGGGGCGGGAGCCGGTGCCGAAGCGCTGGAGGGCGCCACCGGGACCGACGGCATTCGGTCGTTGGAAGATCCAGTTCTGCCAGGCGGTGAGCCGGGCGAAGATCTTGGTCTCCATGGTCTCGGGGCCGACGAAGCGGTAGTTGGCCTCCATACCGGTGAGGGCGTCGGGGGAGAAGCTGTTGCGTTCCTCGAGCATGACCCGGATCTCGTCGTGCCAGTCGATGTCGTCGGGCGTGAACGTGACGAGCTCGACGTCTACGGCGTCGGCGGCGACGAGATCCTTGCCGATCGCCGCCGTCGCCCTGTCGAGGGCCTCGTGGCGTCCCCAGAAGCGGGTCTGTAGCCGGGTCAGCCCGTTCGACATGGGGAACCATCCCAGGTTGGCGTCGGTCAGGCGGATGGCGGCCGCTGGGGGAGGGTTCTCGGCGTCCTCCCAGGTTCCTTCGAGCATGAAGCTCCGGTCGGCGGCGAGGACGAGCTCGGCCAACAGCCCGGTGAAGCAGCTGCCGGGCTCGATCACGGTCACCAGGGTGCGCGACGTCACGTCGAGCCGGCGCAGGACACGGGCCCACAGGAGGCGGGCCTCGCGGGTGAGCCAGTGGTCGGCGGCGAGCACCGCTTCGGCCCGGGCCACCGCGTCGAGGTCTCCGGTCGTGGCCAGGACCCAGGAACCGATCCCGGTCTCGTTGAGGCGCAGGTGGAGGATGGCATCGTCGAGTTGGCGGGCGGCGGCGATGACCCAGGCGTCGGCTCCGGCCCCGACCAGTTCGACCGGTGTGGCGGGCTGGGAGCCGTTGGGCCCGCTGATTGTGATACGCGCCGTGCCCTGGTGGCGGTCGAGGACGACCTGCACCAGCGGGTAGGAGATCTCGTCTCCGGCGATCGTGCGGTCGAGGGGGGGTAGGGCGACGCCGGTGGCATCGTCGGGCCGGTCGGAGCGGGAGGCCCGTTCGGCCACCCGTTCGGCCACCAGCTCCTCGAACCTGCTGGCCGGCGCCGTTCGGTCGACGAGTCCCCACTCGACCGCCTGGCGGCCCCGGACCCCCTCGGTCCTCGTGGCGAAGGCGTCGGCCAGGTCGCGGCGGACGTGCCGCTTGTCGACGACCCTGGTCAGGCCACCGGTGCCCGGCAGTACCGCCAGCAGTGGGATCTCGGGCAGGGAAACGGCCGACGCCCGATCGTCGACGAGCAGGATCTCGTCGCAGGCCAGGGCGAGCTCGTAGCCGCCGCCGGCGGCGGTGCCGTTGACCGCAGCGATCCACGTCTGGCCCGACCGCTCGGTTGCGTCCTCGATCGCATTGCGGGTCTCGTTGGTGAACTTGCAGAAGTTGACCTTGTGCTCGTGGGTCGAGCTGGCCAGCATCTGGATGTTGGCGCCGGCGCAGAAGATCTTGTCGAGTCCGCCGGTGACGACCACGACCTTCACCCCAGGATGCTCGAATCGCAGGCGTTGGACCGCATCGGCCAGCTCGATGTCGACGCTCAGATCGTAGGAGTTGGTCTTCAGCTCGTACTCGGGGCGCAGGCCGCCTCCAGGGTCGACCCGCATGGTGAGCGTCGCCCGGGGTGGCTCGACGGTCAGCTCCCAGTGCCGGTAGCGGGCGGGCTCGGTGCGGAAGTCGATGATGGAATCGGTCACAGGTTTCCCTTCACTACTGCGCACATTCTACAACACAGCAACAGAGCGTCAAGCGGGTGTGGCATATCGACAACGCGGCGTGCCGGGCGGGAGACACCTCGTTGGCCACCGCCGATGACGTAACATGATCCCATCGTGGCTCGTGAAGAAAATGTGGAAGCTCCGGCCACCGGGGTCGACGGCACCGGGGTCGACGAGGAGCTGGCCACCCTCCTCGGCGCCCGGCGCGACGGTTTTCCGGGCGCCGACACCAGCAGGGGTCTGCTCCTCACCGCTCTCGGCGAGTACGCCCTCCCCGCCGGTGGCGAGGTCTGGACCCAGACGCTGGTGGACGCGCTGGGGCTCGTGGGGGTCAGGGACAAGGCGGCCCGGCAAGCGATCGCCCGTCTCCACGATCGGGGGTGGCTGGAACGCCGACGTGTCGGGCGCCGTACCAGGTGGCGGCTGACCCGTCCCGCCGTCGAGCTCCTCGAATCAGGGGCCGAGCGGATCTACGGCTTCGGGACCTCACCGCCGCCCTGGGACGGCCGGTGGCTCGTGCTGTTGGCCAGCGTGCCCGAACGCGATCGCAGCATCCGTTACCGGATGGGTGTCGAGCTCGGGTGGGCCGGTTTCGGATCGCTGGGGCAGGGGGTGTGGCTCTCCCCTTGGCTGGACCGGGAGGGTGAGGTCGTGGACGCCCTTCGTCGCCTCGGCGTCGAGGCGACGACGTTCCGATCGGAGCTGGGGGCGTTGGGTTCGGGCCCCGCCCTCGTCGACCAGGCCTGGAACCTGACCGAGCTGCAGCGCAAGTACGACGACTTCGTGGCCACCGCCACCCGGGCCACCACGGCCACGGCCCCCACGGCCCCGGCCGCCACCGGCGGCGAAGCGGCGGTGGCGGAGCTGACCACGTTGGTCCATCGGTGGCGACGGTTCCCGTTCCTCGATCCCGATCTTCCCGCCGACCTGCTACCCGCCGATTGGCCCCGCCCGTTGGCAGCCAGGGCGTTCAGCGAGCGCCGGGCGGCGCTACTGGGACCGGCTCGGCGGTGGTGGGAGTCGGCCGAGGCCGACCTCACCCCGTTGCGCTAGCGGGGTGCGCTTCGTCACTAGTGTCCTGCGGGCGCTCGTCCGAACCGAGCGCGAACTCGTCGGTCACCGTGGCCAGCCCCCGCGCCAGCCGGGTCAGTGCCTTGCGGTCGTGGTCGCTCAGACGTTCCAGCAGGCGGCCGGTGAACGCCGCCCGACGCTCCCGGGCGTGGCGGTGCACGCTGGCCCCGTCCGCCGTCAGCGACACCCGTACCAAGCGGGCGCCGCTGCGGTCGCGGTTGCGTTCGACCAGGCCCCGCCGGGCCAGACGGTCGACCGCCCGGGTCGCCGTCGACCGGTCGACGGCCAGACCATCGGCGATCGCCGACATCGGCTGCGGTCCCTCGGTCGACGCCACCTGATCGAGTGTGTCGAGGTCGCCCGGGTCGAGGCGCTCCATCCCGGCGGCGGCGGCCACCTCGGCGGCCAGGGCCACCCTGGTGTGGCGCAGCAGCCGCCACGTCGATCCCAGGTCGATGACGTCGTCGACCGTGCTCCCCTCGAGTCGGTCGGTGAAGATCGACATGTGCCTGCCCGTTTCGCTCGCCCACGAGGCCGTGCTCCCGTCGGGATCGACCCTCGGGGCCGTACCGCCTCGCTGTCGAACGAACCATGTGGAGGGCCATCGGTCCACCACCATGCGCCGATTCGTCGAGAGGCGGCTCGGCCGGAGGTACTTGTCTAGGTAAAGTATAGAAAACGTGCTGTTGCGGCGCTGGTCCGGGGCCCGTGTCGGCCCCATGTTGGTGGGACGGACACCGAGAAGGAGGGCTGGCTGGTTGCGGCATCGAGATCGCCCCGGTCGTCACCACCAGGTTTCACCTGGCGCGCAACTGCGGTCGCGTTGTGACTCCTCCTGGGCGCTGGTGGTGGGTTCGTCCCGGTCTTCTGCGGATCACGGCGGAGGACGGCCCACCGCCAGCGCAGTGTCCCATTCCCCGGCCGGCGCCTCAGCCCGAGGGCGTCAGTGACCGGGCGGGCGGCCATCGTCGGGTGCCATCGGCGGGCTGGTATCGGCGGGTGTCCGTAGGCTGCCGGTGAGTCGCCCGTGGCGAGTGGACTTCTGCGAGCACGGGCGACCCTGCCGGCGTCCGACAGGCGGAGTTGTCGGACGTCCGCCATGCTAGCCGGGAGACGAATCCGGGGCCGAACCGGGCGCGTCATGCCTCGCGCCGACGGTACTGCTCGACGAGCGAGGCGATCAGGTCCAACGACTCGGTTGGCGGCAGGGCCACGGCCAGTAGGTGGGTGAAGAGCTGGGCGTGGGCCTCGATGGCCTCCGGTCGGTCGAGATAGTTGAAGCCGGTCAGGTCCTCCGTGCAGGTGATGAACGGGTCCGGTGCTCCGGGCACCGTGAACAACCGGAACGAACCGAAGGCCGCACAGTGGAGGGCGCTGCTGGCGGCGGGTACGACCCCGATCGTCACGGCGGCCGTGGTCGCCGTCGTCACGAGATGCTCCAGTTGTTCGGCCATGACCTCGGGGCGACCGGTGACCCGGTGGAGGACCGACTCGTCGATGATGCACTCCAGCTCGAGCGGCTCCGGCTGTCGATGGAGCACCGCCTGCCGGGCGAGCCGGGCCTGGACCCGGGCCGTGACCACCGATCTGGTGACCGGCTGGTGGCTGGCCTACGCCACCGCGGTGATGCGGTCGAGCCACGTGCCCCTCCCGGACTTCACGATCCACGATCGGGTCCGGGTGCGCCTGGCCCGCCAGGCCGTTCTCGATCGGGCCCCCGACCCGCTCGAGCTGGGCTGCATCGTCGACGAATCGGTGCTCCACCGGGTCACCGGCGGATCCCAGGTCATGGCCGACCAGATGGAGCACCTCGCGAAGCTGGCCGGAAGATCCACCATCACCATCCAGGTCGTACCCACGGCCAGCAGCGCCCTCCACTGTGCAGCGTTCGGCTCGTTCCGCCTGTTCAGCGCAGCGGGAGCGGCCGCCCCGTTCATGACCTGCACCGAAGACCTTACCGGGGTCAACTACCTCGACCGTCGCTCGGCGATCGACGCCTACGCCCAATTGTTCGAGCACCTCACGACGGTCGCACTCACACCGGCCGACTCGGCCGAGCTCATCCACACAACTGCGGAGCACTACCGATGACCAAGCATCCCTCCCGAGCGCTCACCTGGCGCAAGTCGTCCTACAGCGGGGCCAACGGCGGTGACTGCGTCGAGATCGCCGACACCGGCACGTCGTTGTTGGTGCGCAACAGCAAGCGTCCCGACGCCGGGTCGATCACGTTCACCCGCTCGGAGCTGGCGGCCTTCATCGCCGGCTGCAAGGCGGGTGAGTTCGACGATCTACGGCCGTGACGGGCGCCGGCGCCGTCGGGCGCCGGCTGGTCACGGTCTCGACGGCCCACCCCGACGAGCGGTCGGGGTGACGCCGAACTCCTCGGCAACCGCCGCCGCCATCAACGGGAGCAACCTCCCCAGCTCGGCCCGCTCCGAGGGTGTGAACCGCTCGAGCACCCGTCGGGCGACGCCGATGCGGCCGGCGACGATCATGCGCTGGGCGACGGCGCCGGCATCGGTCAGCGAGATCCGGTAGACGCGTCCGTCGTCGGGATCGCGTCGACGGGCGGCCAACCCCCGATCGACGAGCCGGCCCACGGCCTTGGTCGCCGTCCGGTGCGACCTGGAGACCGGCCGCCAACTCCGACATCTGGCCCCGCCCGCCGCAGGCGGCGATCTGGTCGAGGGTGTCCAGGTCGCCCGGTTCCAATTCGAGGTCGACGATCCCGCCGGCAATCACCTCCTCGACGGCGGCGGCCAGGCGCGGCCACAGCCGGCCGATGGCGTTGCCATCGTCGGGGGAGACGTGGCCGATCAGACGGAGGGCGAGCCCGACGCGCCGCCGGTGGGCCTCGACCTGGGTCGCCGAGCCGGTGGCGGTGAGGGAGACGAGCACGACCCGGGCGTCGCCGCTGTTGCGGCGGCGCTGTATCAGCCCCTTGCCCTCCAGTCGGTCGACGGCCCGGGTACTCCGGGACGGGGGTTTCATCGGCCGTGCGATCATCCGCTCGGCCCACAGCGGTCACGTCGCCATCCTAGACATCGCAACGACCCCGGTCGCCTCCTGTGCCCCTATCGTGCCGCCTCCTCGGCGGTGAACCGTCGCCGTCGCCAGCTCAGTGTCGCTTCACGCCGCCGTACTTCATCCTGGTGTCGCTCATGGCCGCCGCCCGGACATCCTCGCGGGTCAGGGCGGCGTCGACCACCTCGCCGACGAACAGGGTGTGGGTGCCGAGGTCGAGGGAGTGGCGGACCTCGCAATCGAGCCAGGCGATCGCCTCGTCGAACACCGGGGCGCCGGTGGTGGCGTCACGGACGGCCCGGCCGTTGAGGGCGTCGCCGGAGTCCTCGGCCGGCTTGGAGAACTTGACGAAGACCCGGGTGTCGTCGGCGTCCCACAGGTTGAGGGTGAACGATCCGCCCTCGGTGATCAACCGATGGGTGACCGCCTCGTTGTCGATGCCGACCCCGATCAGCACCGGCTCCATGGCCAGCTGGGTGATCCAGCTGGCGGTCATGGCGTTGCGCTCGTCGCCGGCCCGGGAGCCGATGAGGGCGAGGGCGTTCGGGATCTTCCACGTCACCTTGTTGATCAGCTCTGGTTCCATTGTTGCGGCCTACCCGACCCCGCCGGCCCGAAACGGTTGCTCAGTTCGCTGGCCCGTCACCGGCGGAGGTCTCGCCGGTCGCGTCCGGAGTGGGCTCCGAGACCGGTACGTCCGCCCCGGCTCGAGGTTGCGGAAGGTGTGCTCGTGGTTGTCGTTGCAGTAGTTGACCTGGTTCGTGCTCGGGGCTCGTCGGCCGGTCGGCCTCGCCCGCTATCAGCACGTTGGCCGGTTTCGGGGGACCGGTGCTCGTTTTGGTCCCTTCGGGCGGGGTCGGTCCGCCGTGGGATATGGGTGGTAGAAAGCGGGGATGAGCGAGACCACCAGCATGACCGGCCGTGGCCTGAGGTCGGAGGTGACCGACGACGGCGAGGTCGTCATCTCCGTCGTGCCCTTCGAATTGGGCTCCCCGGAACCCGACGAGGTGATCGTCCGGGTGGAGGCGGCGCCCGTCAACCCGTCGGACCTCGGCCTCCTGCTGGCGGGCGCCGACCCGGCCACCGCCACCGCCGGCGCCGGGGGCGAGCTCCGTCTCCGCCTGCAGCCGGCGCCGGTGGCGGCTCTCCGAGGCCGGGTCGGCCAGGCGCTCCCGGTCGGCAACGAGGGGGCGGGGGTGGTCGTCGCCGCCGGCTCGTCGAAGGCCGCCCGTTCGCTCGAAGGCCGAGTCGTCGCCGCCATCCCCGGCGGCATGTACGCCACCCACCGGACGGTCAAGGCCGACCAGTGCCTCGTGTTGCCGGAGGGCACCGACCCCCGAGACGCCGCCTCCTGCTTCGTCAACCCCCTCACCGCCCTCGGCATGACCGAGACCATGCGGCGGGAGGGACATACCGCCCTCGTCCACACCGCCGCCGCCTCCAACCTGGGGCAGATGCTCAACCGGATCTGCCTCGGTGACGGCGTCGAGCTGGTCAACATCGTGCGCCGCCAGGAACAGGCCGACCTCCTGCGTCAGCAGGGGGCGGTGCACGTCGTCGACACGTCGTCGCCCTCGTTTGCCGACGACCTGGTGACGGCCCTGCGGGCCACGGGGGCCACGATCGCCTTCGACGCCATCGGCGGGGGAGGGTTGGCGTCGAGAATCCTGGCCGCCATGGAGGCCGCCGCCACCCCCGTCGGTGGCGGCTACAGCCGGTACGGCTCGTCCACCCTCAAGCAGGTCTACATCTACGGTGGGCTCGACCGATCGCCCACGGTGCTCGACCGGACCTACGGGATGGCGTGGTCGGTCGGCGGTTGGCTCCTCACCAACTTCCTCGTGGCCGTCGGAGCCGAGCAGGCGGCCGCCCTCCGCCAGCGGGTGGCCGACGAGCTGACCACCACCTTCGCCAGCTCCTACCGCGAGGTGCTCACGCTCAACGAGATGCTCGACCCCGACCGACTGCGCCGGTACGCCACGATGGCCACCGGCGAGAAGGTGCTCGTCGCCCCCAACCCCAGTCGATGACTCAGTCGATGACGAAGCCCTCGTAGCCCCCGTCGACCACCTCGGCCAGCGTCTTGCGATAGCGGGGAGCACCCCCGTTGTAGACGACGAGCCGCAGCTTGTCGTGGCCCTCGACGTTCGAGTTGTAGCCGGTGAACCACGACGCCACCTTGCCCAACAGGACGATGTCGTACATGTCGCGGACGTGGGCCACCCAGGCCTCCTCGGCCTCCCGGGTCGGCTCGATCCGGGTGTGGCCGCCACGGCGCAGGTAGGCCAGCAGGTCGGTCATCCAGTCGACGGTCTCCTCCACCCCTCGGCCGAAGTTGGTGAATCCCGAGCCGGCCTGCGGTCCGGCCAGCACCAGGAGGTTCGGGAAGCCGGCGGTCTGGAGCCCGAGGTAGGTCTCGGGGCCGTCGAGCCACTTGTCACGCAGCTTCCGACCCTCGGCCCCGATGATGTCGATCCGGTCGAAGGCCCCCGTCATGGCGTCGAACCCGGTGGCATAGACGATGAGGTCGACGTCGACGTCGCCGCCGGTGGTGCGGATACCGGACGGGGTGATCCGCTCGATCGGGGTCTCGTTGAGGTCGACGAGGTGCACGTTGGGGCGGTTGTAGGCCTCGTAGTAGTTGGTCTCCATCGGGACCCGCCGGGTCCCGAAGCCGTGGTCGGTCGGCACCAGCTTCTCGGCCACCGCCGGGTCGTCGACCCGGTCCCGGATCTTGGCCGCCACGAACTCGGAGAACTCGGCGTTGACCTGCTCGTCGAGCAGCACCTCGCGGAAGTTGCCCTGCCATATCCGGAACCCCGACGAGGCGTAGAGCTCCTCGTAGAACGCGAACCGCTCCTCCTCGGTCAGTTCGTGGGGATCCCGCCGGTCGTAGGCGTGGATGAAACCGCCGGCCGTCCGCCGGCACTGCTCGAAGATCTCGTCGTAGCGGGAGCGGATGTCGGCCATCTCCTCGGCCGAGATGGGGCGGTTGTGGAGTGGAGCGCACCAGTTCGGTCGGCGTTGGAACACGTACAGCTCGTCGACCTCGCCGGCGATGGCGGGGATGAGTTGGACAGCGGTGGCGCCGGTGCCGATGACGGCGACCCGCTTGCGCTTCAGCTCCACCGGATCCTGGGGCCAGTGATAGGTGTGGAACCACGGGCCCTCGAAGCTCTCGATACCGTCGATGGTGGGCATCGTCGGGGTCGACAGGACACCCACGGCAGTGACCAGGAACCGGCAGCTGACCGAGCGGCCATCGGCTAGCGCCACGGTCCACCGCCGGGTGTCCTCGTCCCACGTGGCGGTCTCCACCCAGCAGTCGAACTGCATGTGGGGACGCAGGTCGAACCGGTCGGCCACATGGTTCAGGTACCGCAGCGTCTCCGGCTGGGGGGCGAAGTGCTCGCTCCAGTCCCACTCCTCCAGCAGGTCGCGGGAGAACGAGTAGCCGTAGGTGTAGCTCTCCGAGTCGAATCGGCACCCGGGGTAGCGGTTGTGGTACCACGTCCCCCCCAGGTCGGACGCCCCCTCGAGCACCGTCACGTCCATGCCCAGCTCCCGCAGCCGGTACAGCTGGTAGATCCCGGTCAATCCCGCTCCGATGATCACTACCTCGTGGTCGTCCACGTCGTCCCCCCTGATCGTGCCGGCTGTGCAACCGATCGTAGGCCGCAGGTGTTCGGCAGTTCGAGTGGGGGTCAGCCGACGGTGGTGGCCGTCGGCTTGGTCGGCACAAGAAACCACACCACCAGGGCCATGACCACCATGACCGCCACGTAGTAGACCCACAGCGGCTCGAAGGCCACCGCCGCCTCGACGCCCGTGGCCTCGCCCACGAGTCCGATGGCCACGGCGATGCCGAGGGCGGCAGCCACGTTGCGTACCGTGTTGAAGCTGGCGTTGGCCTCACCCCAGTAGTTGGGGTGGACATGCTTGAGCAGCGCCCCGTTGAGCTGTGGCGAGACGAGCGCCCAGCCGGTGCCCATGGCTGCGATCACGGGAAGGAGGCTGGTGGCATAGGACGCCTCCGGCCCGATGGCGTACCACTCCCACGAGAAGGCGATGACGAGGAGCAGGCTTCCGGCCCGGAGCATCCAGGTGTAGCCGTACCGGTCGGAGAGCCGGCCGGCCACGCTGGTGGTGATGCCGGAGAAGATCGGACCGGGAGTGAGGGCGAGTCCGATTGCGAACTTGTCCCAGCCCCACACCCGGCTCATGTAGAGGGGCCACATCAGCCACGACGACATGCCGGCCAAGTGGATCAGGAAGTTGGCGAGGTTGGCCGTCCAAACCGGTCGTTCGGCGAACAGCGTCAGGTTGAGGAGCGGGGTCGGATGGCGCCGAGACCGGACCACGAACAGCGGGAGCAGCACGGCGCTGGCCACGAGTGACCCGAGGACGAGAGGGTGGGCCCAACCCCAGACCGGTCCCTGGGACACAGCGAACACGAGCAGGGTGATGGCCACGGTGGCCTCGGTGACGCCGACGAGATCGAGCCGGCCGGGCTCACTGTCGGCCTTCGATTCCCTCAGGAGTCGCCAGCCGGCGAGGAGGGTGACGGCGGCGATGGGGGCGGTGATGAAATACAGCCATCGCCAGCTGGCCACCTCCAGCATGCCGGCCGCCACGCTGGGGGCGATGGCCGAGGCGATGGGGGAGGTGGCGGCCCACGCCCCCACGGCGGTTCCGTGTCGCTCCTTGGGGAACTCGGGCAGGATCATGGCCAGCGAGGCCGGCAGGACGAAGGCGCCCGCCACCGCCTGGAGGACCCGGGCCGCGATCAGCACCCAGATGTTGGGGGCGGCGGCCGACAGCAGAGCGGAGACGATGAAGCCCACCATGCCGAGGCGAAAGATTCGCCGCCGGCCCGTCCGATCGGCCAGGCGACCGCCGACGAGCATGAAACCGGCCAGGCCGATGAAGAATCCGGACGACGTCCACGACACGACGCTCTGGGTGGTGTCGGGGAACGACCGCGTGAGGTCGTCGAATGCGATGTTGGTTGCCGTCGAGTTGAACGACACCAGCACGGCCCCGGCGGCGCTGATCCCCAGCGCCTTCCACGCCCGGGTTGGAACCATCGGCACCGCTCGGGCCAACCCGGTCCCGCCCGCGACCTCGGTCATCGTCGGTCGCGGGCGGGGATGGCGGGAGAGAGGAGACGCCGGGCGGCGGGCCAGCGTCGCGGTGTCGGCCGTGCCATCCACGGTGCCCTGGCGCGGTCCGCGCCCGACGAGCGCCCGGAACCGATGACCACGTCGTACATGCGCCTCCTCCGGTTGCTCGAGGATCCGTTGGCTCCGACCGTGGCACGCCGAGGTGGCGAGTGTCGATTCGAGCGTTTGTCCGAATGGCCCGGCGGCGATGATAGTCGGCCACCTGCGACAGGAAGACGAGCTAGGAGACTGCTGAAAAATCTGGCGCGAGGTACTCGCGTTCGGCGCTCGAATCGAAAAGAATGGTGGGCGTGCAGGGCTCATCAGATCCGAACCGTGAACTCCTCGACGCGGCGGCGCTGGTCGGACATCTGGTCCCGGCGGGGAGCGTGTACGCGTTCTTGGCCGAGCATCGGAGCCGGCTGTTCCCCGACGAGCTGTTCGCCGACATGTTCCCCTCGAGCCGGGGCCGCCCCTCCCAACCGGCCGAGCTCGTAGCAACGGTGCTCGTGTTGCAGTCGCTGGAGGGTCTGTCAGACCGTGATGCCGTGCAGGCGCTGCGGACCGATCTGCGTTGGAAGGTCGCTGCCGGGCTCGCGCTCGATGACGAGGGCTTCCATCCGACGGTGCTCACGTATTGGCGTAACCGGCTGCGATCCTCGCAGCGCCCGGAACGGATCTTCGATGCCGTGCGTGCCGTCGTCGCCGAGACCGGCGTGCTCACCGGCAAGTCCCGTCGGGCGGTGGACTCGACCCTGCTCGATGATGCGGTCGCGACACAGGACACGGTCACGCAGTTGGTGTCGATGATCCGCAGGGTCCGCAACACTGTTCCCGAAGCCGCCGGCGTCGAGCTGATCGGGGACGACTACGACCAGGCGACCGGCAAGCCGGCGTGCGCATGGGACGACCCGGCTGCTCGAGAGGCGCTCGTTACCCGGCTCGTCAACGACGCACTCACGATCCTGGCTGGTCTCGATGGTGTCGTGCTCGATGACGCGCAGGCCGAGCTCGTCGGGTTGTTGGCGCTCGTCGCCGGCCAAGACGTCGAGCCCGGCGACACCGACGGGACGTGGCGGATCGCCCGCAAGGTGTCCAAGCACCGGATGATCTCGACCGTCGATCCCGAGTCACGCCACATGCACAAGAACCGCTCCAGCTACCGCGACGGCTACAAGGCCCACCTCGCGGCCGAGCCGACCACGGGGATCATCACCGCCTGCAAACTCACCCCCGCCAACACCGCCGACGGCGCAACCGGCGTCGAGCTGCTCGCCGACGAACCCGACCCCGTCGAGGTCTACGCCGACTCCGCCTACGGCACCGGCGAGATGCTCGCCGCGCTCGACAACGCCGAACACGCCCCGGTGATCAAACCCTGGCCGTTGCGCCGCAACCCGAACCTCGGCGACGACCAGTTCGTCCGCGACGACTACCGCATCGACTACACCGCCCGCACCGTCACCTGCCCCAACGAGGTCACCGTCGCGTTCAACATCGCCGGCACCGCCAAGTTCAAACAGCACTGCACCGACTGTTCGCTGCGATCACGCTGCACCACCGCCCGAGCCGGCAAGACCTTCACGATCGGCGACCACGACCACCTCCTCGCTGCCAACCGACAACGCTGGCGCACCGACACTGACCTCGTCGCCAGCTACCGGCAACACCGGCCACTGATCGAACGATCCATCGCCTGGCTCACCCGCGACGGGCACCGCCGCGTCCGCTACCGCGGCGTCGAACGAAACCACCTCGCACTCACCACCAGAGCCGCCACCTTGAACCTCCGCCGACTCTGCAACCTCGGCATCCACTGGCACGACGGCTGGCACCTCGCAACCTGAGCGATTGGGCCCGGCGCTGACAAGCAGGGAACGACACCTACAGGTTCTACCCATCCAGCGACACCAGCTCTCACCCCGAAACACCGGCTCTTCAGTCCGTCACGTCCCCGGACCCACCACCCACGCTACGCCCCCACCACGACCCCGACGAAAGCGCCTTGTTCAGCAGGCTCCTAGCGGTCGCCGCCGGCCCGCAGCGGACCCCGGTCGGCGCGGTCAGGCCGGTGCGGGTCCCGCTCGGTCGAACCGCTCGACGGCGAAATCGTCGAGTTCGACCGAGCGGAGCTCGCGGCGCAACCGCCCCACCGTGCCGGGGAAGAACGACAGGACCCGACCGGTGGCGTCGGTGTAGAAGTTGGTGCAGGCGCCGGTCCAGCTCATGTCCTGCAGTTCCCGTTGGATCTCGTCGCTGTAGCGGCTCGTCACGTCGGCTCTGGCCTCGAGGGAGCGGAGGTCCTCGTCGACGATACGGCGGGCCAACCGGGCGATGAGGGCGGTCTCGAGCTCGGCCGACAGGAACACCGGGGCGTAGGCCACGGCCCCGTTGATCCCGCACACGGTGAAGTAGTTGGGGAAGCCGGGCACGGCGATACCCCGGTAGGCCTCCGGCCGCTCGGCCAGGGCCCGGCGCAGCTCTCGCCCGCCGGGACCGATCACGTCGAGCGCGGGCCGACCGTCGGCCCGGCCCCCGAGCCGGTACCCGGTGCAGAACACGACGGCGTCGACCTCGGCCTCGGTGCCGTCGTCGGCCACGACCGACGTCGGCGTGAGGGCGGCCACGCCGCGGGGCACGAGCCGGACATGGTGGCGGGCGAGCGCCGGGTAGTACTCGTCGGACACGAGGATCCGCTTGCAGCCCGGGTCGTAGTCCGGCGTCAGGGCGGCGATCAGCGCCGGGTCGTCGATGGCGGAGCGAAGGTTGGCCAACCCGAGCCGGCGCAACTCGTCGATGGCCCAGCGGTGGCGCTTGAACGCCCGTTGCCACAGCAGCGACCGCCGGTACTGGGCCCGGCGCAAGCGGCGCCACGCCTCGGGATCGGAGCGGAGCCGCTCCTTCTCCTCATCACCGTAGGCACGGTTGTGGCGGGGCATGACCCAGTTGGGGGTCCGGGAGAAGACGACGACCTCCGCCGCCCGGTCGGCCACGGCCGGCACGACCTGCACGGCGGACGCCGCACTGCCCACCACCGCCACCCGGCGGCCGGCGAGGTCGATGTCGTGGCGCCACGCCCCGGCGTGCCACAGCGGACCCTCGAACCGGTCGAGGCCCTCGATTCGGGGATACCGGGGTTCGGTCAGGCCACCGGTGGCGGCCACGACCACCCGGTGCTCAACGACCTCGCCGTCCGCCGTCTCGAGGGCCCATCGTCCCTCGACCTCGTCGTAGCGGGCCGCAGTGACGTCGGTGCCGAAGCGGATGTGGTCGACCAGGCCCCATCGTTCGGCGCAGGTCCGGAGGTAGGCCTGGATCTCCGCCCGACCAGCGTAGACCATCGACCAGTCGGGGTTCGGCTCGAAGGAGTAGCAGTACAGGTGGGAGGGGATGTCGCAGTGCAGCCCGGGATAGGTGTTGCGGAGCCAGGTGCCGCCGACGTCATGCTGCTTGTCGTAGATGACGAAGTCGTCGAGTCCGGCCCGCTTGAGCTCGATGCCCATGGCCAATCCGCTGAGCCCCGCCCCCAGTACGCCTACCGCTGTCACCCCACGTCCCTCCTCGTGCCCCGACCGACGGGGCCGGCCCAGTCCAGCGCGGTGGGAGCGGGGAAGGCAACCGGGCTGGAAGGCCACCCCAGGCCCGATGCTACGGTGCCGGCCATGGTGACCTCATCGGGCAAGGCCCTCATCATCGGGGGCAGCGGCCCGACCGGACCCCATCTGATCAGCGGCCTCCTCGACCGTGGCTACGAGGTCACGATGATGCATCGGGGCACCCACGACTCGCCGCTCATCCCCGCTTCGGTCGAGCGACTCATCGGTGATCCCCACTTCCGGGAGACGCTGGCCGACACCCTCGGCAACCGGACGTTCGATCTCGTCGTCGCCACCTATGGCCGGATCCGCTACATCGCCGAGGAGATGGTGGGCCGCACGCCCCGCCTCATCGCCATCGGTGGCCCGCCCAGCTACAAGGGGATGTTCGCCGCCGACGCCATCGATCCGCCGGGGATGCCGATACCGACCGCCGAGGATGCACCGCGGGTCGACAGCGAGGAGGAGTTCCGCTTCGGCTACCTCATCCGGCTCACGGAGGATGCCGTGCTCGACGCCGGGCGGGCCGGGCACTATGCCGCCACCATGTTCCGCTATCCGGTGGTGTACGGCCCCAACCAGCTGGGGGCCTCCGTGTGGGCGGTGATGGAGCGGGCCCTCGACCACCGTCCCCACATCGTCCTGCCCGACGGCGGGATGGCCATCGTGAGCCGGGGCTACGCCCGCAACGTGGCCCACGCCGTGCTCTGCGCCGTCGATCACCCCGCCGCCGCCGGCAGGATCTTCAACTGCGGTGACGAGCAGCAGTTCACCCTGGCCCAGTGGGTCGGACTGATCTGCGGGGCCATGGGCTACGAGATGGAGATCGTGGGGGTACCGGCCGACGTGGCCTTCTCCACCCGTGACCTCCTCCCGCTCCAGAGCGCTCCCCTCCACCAGCTGATGGACCTCCACGCCATCCGGGCCGACCTGGGCTACCGGGATCTGGTGCCGGCGCTCGAGGCCATTCCCGAAGTCGTCCGCTGGTACCTGGACCACCCGCCGGCATCCGACCGCTCGCCCGAGGAGCGGGCGGTAGCCAACAACTATGCGGCCGAGGACGCCCAGGTGGCCGTGTGCCGCGACCTCCATCGCCAGCTCGCCGCCGTCGACCACGTGACCCACGAGGTCCACCACCCGTACCCTCACCCCAGGGAGCCTGGGATGTCACGGGATCACCAGCGGCGGTGAGCGAGTTTACATCGAGCCTGCGGCGGCGATCGTGCTCGCATGGTCGACCGTTCACGTAGCCGGCCGGTTGCGTCGATCACAGGACCCAGAGCCAGCCGAGGTTGGCCCAGGGCGGGTTGTGAGGATGGTGGAACGGCCAGCGTGACACCCGGTGGCCGACGTTCTTCGCCCGTTGGAGCGACAAGATGAGATGGCGGCTGCGCTGGGGCGACCAGATGGCTGGGTGCCCGTCAGCCTGCCTTGTCGCTCGTACGCGGGGCGGTCGCCTGGCTCTCGTACCGTTCAGTCAGCGCTCCTGCAGTCAGCCGATCGTTCAGTCAGCGCTCCTGCAGTCAGCCGCTCGTTCAGTCAGCGCTCGTGCAGTCAGCGCTCGTGCAGTCAGATCCGCTCGATCAGGGTGCCGGTGCCGAGCCCGCCACCGCAGCACATCGTGATGACCCCGTAGCGTCCCCCGGAGCGGTGCAGCTCGTGGACCGCCTTGGTGGTGAGGAAGCACCCGGTGCCGCCGAGGGGGTGGCCGAGGGCGATGGCCCCACCGTTGGGGTTGACCCGGGCCATGTCGGGCTTGAGTTCTGCGGCCCACGCCAACACCACGGAGGCGAAGGCCTCGTTGATCTCGAACACGTCGACATCGTCGACGCTCAGACCCTGGCGCTCGAGCACCCGTCGGGTGGCCGGGATCGGCCCCTCCAGCATCAGCACCGGGTCGCAACCCACGAGCGCCGTCTGCAGCACTCGGGCCAGGGGCGTGACGCCGAGCTCGGCCGCCTTGTCGGCGCTCATCAACAGCACGGCGGCGGCCCCGTCGGCGATCTGTGACGACGAGCCGGCGGTGTGCACCCCGTCGGGTCGCGCCACCGGCTTCAGCTTGGCCAGCGCCTCGAGGCTCGTGTCGCGGGGGATCTCGTCGCGGGTGACGGTGACCGTCTCGTCGGTCTTCTTGCCGTCCTCGCCGAGCACCGGGGCCTCGACGGGGATGATCTGAGGCTCGAACCGACCCTCGGCGATGGCCTCGGCCGCCCGCTCCTGCGACTGGAGACCGAAGCGGTCGGTGTCGTCACGGGTGAGGCCGTACTTGTCGGCGATCCGCTCCGCCCCTTCGAACTGGCTGGTGAACTCGTAGTGCTCGAAGTAGCTGCGGCTGACCGGCTTGCCGTACCCGGCCTGGGCTCCGGCCACGGCGTCCGACCCGATGGGCAGCAGGCTCATGGCCTCCACCCCGCAGGCCAGCACGACGTCCTCGGCCCCGGAGGCAATGAGGGCATGGGCCAGGTTGACGGCGTGCTGCGACGAGCCGCACTGGGAGTCGACGGTGGAGCACGCCACCTCTTCGGCCCCGCCGTGGCTGAGCCACGCCGTGCGGGTGATGTTCATGGCCTGGGCCCCGACCTTGTTGATGCAGCCGCCGACGACCTGGCCCACCTGGGCCGACGAGATCCCGGCCCGCTTCAGGACCTCCATCATCACCGGGCCGAGCACGTCGGCCGGATGGGCCCCGGCCAGCGAACCGTTGCGCTTCCCGATCGGCGACCGGCCCGCCTCCACGATCACTACGTCACTCATGCGTCTGCTCCTGGTCGCTCGTGTACTGCTCACTTCCGGACGATGCTAGCGACGACGAGGGGCAGGGTTCGAACCTCGTCCGAAATCGAATCAGGCGGCGGGCCGGGTCCCGGTGACCCACCACTGGGGCAACACGGCGAGGTAGGTGCCGTCGGCGATCCCGCCGTCGACCTTGCGGCGGACCTCTGCGGCACGCGCCTCGCTCATGCGTCCGAACTCGAGCCCGTAGCCCAGCATGTTCTCGATCACGCCCCGCATGAAGCCCGTGGTGTCGACCGAGGCGGTCACGTCGACGTCGACGTCGACGAAGCCCGCCCGCAGATAGGCCGCCCTCAGTTTCCGTCCCACGTTCGGTTCCCGGAAGGCGGGGGCGGCGGCGTCGAACAGCTCGGTCACCTCGGCCGGGGTGAGGGGTTCGATCACCACGAAGCCGAAGTCGGAGTCCGACGCCACCATCCGGCCGCCGGGGACGAGGACCCGGTGCAGCTCGGCCAGCATCGTGTCGAGGTCGGGTACGTACTCGAGGACGTTCTTGGCGTACACCCGGTCGGCGGTCCCGCCGTGGAGCGGGATGCGCTCGTCGGTGCTGTGGTGGACCGTGATGCGGTCGGCCCGGCCCGTCTCTTCGGCCACCTGGCGGGCCCGGGCCACGAAGGCCTCGTTGACGTCGACGGCGTGGACGTGACCGCCGGGACCGGTCAGGCGGGCCAGGTGGGCGGCGACGTAGCCCGGCCCGCAGCCGAAGTCGACGATCGTCTCGCCGGCCTCCACGCCGACGGGGCCCAGCACGATGTCGGCCCGCCGGTCATCGAGCTGGAACAGCTTGTCGTAGCGATCGAACCGCTCCGGTTCGATCGCTATCCAGTGGTCCTTGTGGTAGGTGTCGAGTGGGGAGTCGCTCACGCTGGTGAGCATGGCACAACGCCTGCGCACCGTCAGCCGAGGTCCCGGGGGAACCCGAGCAAGATCGTCGGGTACGTCATGGCCCGAACCTACTCCGGCCGGGCGTCCCGGGGCGTTTGGGAGTGGTGGGGGGTGGCCGGTCTAGGCTCGCCCTCGACGCCACGACCCCGCGCCGAGGAGGGCCATGACACCGACGGCCATGACACCGAGCACGACGACACCGAGCACGACGACACCTCGAATCCACCGACCGCAACCGGGATGGAGCGAGCGATGAGCGGGGGACTGCAGGGCGACGCCGTCATCGCCGGGGTGGCCGAGTACGCCCCGCAGCGCAAGTACACCGGCCCCCGGGTCATGACGCTCGAGCAGTGGGGCGACCTCGCCGCCCTGGCCCTGGACGACGCCGGCATCCCCGCCGGCGATGTCGACGGGCTGGTGTGCTCCACGGTGCGGGAGTCGGAGATGTTCGTCCCCTCGACCATCGCCGAGTACCTGGGCTGGCAGGTCGACTACGCCGAGCGGGTCGACCTCGGGGGCGCCACCCCGGTCGGCATGGTGTGGCGGGCGGCGGCGGCCATCGAGCTCGGGCTGTGCGAGGTCGTGGTGTGTGCCGCACCCGCCCGTCCGACCCCGTCGATGCCGCCCCACATGCCCCGGTCGTGGTCGCCGTTCGGGGCCTCGTCGGCCATCATGGGCTCGCCCCAGGCCGAGTTCGAGCTCCCCTACGGCAACCTGGCCCAGAACGGCGGCTACGCCATGATCGCCAACCGCTACGCCGCCGAGTTCGGCTACGACCCCCGATCCACGGCCAAGATCGCCGCCGACCAGCGGACCAACGCCTGCGCCAACCCCGACGCCGTCTTCTTCGGCCAGCCCATCACCATCGACGACGTCCTCGCCTCCAAGATGGTGGCCGATCCCCTCCACGTGCTCGAGATCGTCATGCCCTGTGCTGGTGGGGCCGCCGTGGTGGTGACCTCGGCCGAGCGGGCCCGCAGGGCCGGTGGCGCCCATCGCCCCGTGCACGTCGTCGGCTGTGGTGAGCACCTGGCCCACAAGACGCCGACCTACACCCCCGACCTGGTGCGCACCCCGGTCGGTCGCGCCGCCGAGCGGGCGTTCACCATGGCGGGCTTATCGCGGTCCGACGTCGACGTGCTCGAACCCTACGACTGCTACACGATCACCGTGCTCCTCACCATCGAGGATGCCGGGTTCTGCGACAAGGGCGACGGTATGGCCTTCGTGCGCAACCACGACCTCACCTACCGGGGCGATTTCCCGGTCAACACCCACGGTGGCCAGCTGGGGTTCGGTCAGGCCGGCCTGGCCGGCGGCTTCTCCCAGCTGATCGAGGGGGTGCGCCAGGTACGGGGCTCGTGCGGCGACCGCCAGGTGTCCGACTGCGACGTCGCCCTCGTCACCGGCACCGGCGGCATCATGTCGGAACAGGCCGCCGTGCTGCTGCGGGGGGCGTGAGGTGGCCACGATCGACAAGCCCCGCCCCCTTCCCATCGAGCCGACCAAGCCCTTCTGGGACGCCCTGGCCCAGCACCGGATCAGCGTCCCCCGCTGCGATCGGTGCGGCACCTGGGTGTGGTACCCGCGGCCTCGCTGCACCGCCTGCCTCTCCAACGAGCTGACCTGGTCGCCAGCGGCCGGCACCGGCACCGTCCACACCTACACGGTCACCCGACAACCCATCCACCCCGCCTTCGCCGACGAGACCCCGCAGATCCAGGCGATCGTGGAGCTCGACGAGGGGATCCGGATGACGACCACGCTGGTCGAGGTCGAGCCCGAGGCCGTCGAGGTCGGCATGGCGGTGACCGCGGTGTTCGACGACGGCGACGACGGCATCACCCTGCTGCGGTTCCGCCCGGCGTGAGTGTCGGCAGTGCCGACGCCGGCGGTCGGGAGTCGGCGGTTGGCGGGTCAGCGACCGGCGTCATCACCGAACGGCCTCGTCGAGCGCCTCGGCCGCCTCGGCGATCGTCGTCGACGGTCGGGAGATCGACGCCCAAGGATCCTCGATCTGGGCCAGGCGGCGGAACACGTTGCCGATGGTGATGCGACGAGGGTGGAACCGGGGGGACAGGGCCTCGTCCCAGGTCAAGGGAGCGGCCACCGGAGCCTCGGGTCGGGCCCGCAGCGAATAGGGGGCGACGGCATGGCTGGCCGGGCCATTGCGCAGCACGTCGAGGAAGAGCCGCCCCCGCCGGTTGCGCTTGCGATGCTCGGTCGTGACCTCCTCGAGCCGGTCGGCCACCAGCTCCGCCACCCGATGGGCGAAGCCCTCCGTGCGGGCGTAGGTGGCATCATCATCGATCACATCGACCACCAGATGAAGGCCCTGCGATCCCGACGACTTGACCCGGGGGGCAAGGCCGAGATCGACGAGCAGATGGCGCAGGGCCCGGGCTGTCGACTGCACCGGCCCCAGGTCGTCATCGGCCGGGTCGAGGTCGAAGATCACCTCCACCGGCCGCTGAGGGGCGGCGGCCTCGGCCAGCAGCGTGTGGAGCACGACGGCACTCTGGTTGGCCACCCACACCAGCCCGTCGGCGTCGTCGACAACGCCGTAACGGGTCACGCCGCCCTCGACGGTGGGGATCTCGACCCGGGCCAGCCACTCCGGGGCGTGGTCGGGCAGGTTCTTCTGGTAGAAGCCCTGACCGTCGATGCCGCGGGGAAAGCGCTCGAGCACCAGCGGTCGACCGGCCACATGGGGCAGGAGATGGTCGGCTACCCGGGCGTAGTAGTCGACGACCTGACCCTTCGTGACCCCGATCGCCGGGAACAGCACCCGGTCGGGGTTGGTGACCTCGACCCGGCTCACCGGCCCTGCGTCACCTCCCGGAACGGGACGCCCCGATCGGCCGCCGGTTCCTTGGGGAGCCCCAGGATGTTCTCGCCCAGGATGTTGTGCTGGATCTCGTCGGTCCCGCCGGCGATCGACTGGGCCGGGGTAGAGACCAGAACCTCGGCCACCACGGCATCGACCGGGTCGGGGCCATGCCGCAACATGCCCCGGGCCCCGGCGATGCGGGTGTGGGCGTGGTTGGCCCGCCGGGCCACCGACGACAGCGCCAGCTTGCCGATCGAGCCCTCCGAGCCGGGGGGACGGCCCAGCGCCCGGGCCGCCTTGGCCCGGTCGGCGGTCCACTCCGACGCCTGCTGGAGGCTGTGGAGGTCCATCATCGCCTGCCGGAGCACGGGGTCGTCGCTGCGGCCGGCGGCCGCCGCCCGATCGGTCACGAGATCGGCCCTACCCATGCGTTGCGGGTACCACTCATAGGTCTTCAGGTACTCGGCGGCCTCGGCCCGGGCCTCGTCGATGACCCGACCCGATGCCTCCGGAGCGACGTGGACGGAGCGCTGGGTGGAGAACGAGCGCTCGTGGGCCAGGGTCGCCCTCGCCACCCGCCAGCCGTCGTCGACGATGCCCACGACGTCGGCGTGGGGGATCCGGGCGTCGGTCAGGAACACCTCGTTGAAGGAGCTGTGCTCGTTCATCTGCCGGATGGGACGGACCTCGACCCCGGGTTGATGCATGTCGAGCACGAAGTAGGTGATGCCGGCGTGCTTGACCGCATCCCAGTTGGTGCGGGCCACGAGGATCGCCCGGTCGGCGTGGTCGGCGCTCGTGTTCCACACCTTCTGTCCGTTGACGATCCAGTCGTCGCCGTCGCGAACGGCGGTGGTGGTCAGCCCGGCCAGGTCGGAACCCGCACCCGGCTCGCTGAACAGCTGGCACCAGGCCAACTCACCGGTGAGGGTGGGGCGGAGCAGACGGGTCCGGAGGTCGTCGGAGGCGTGCTCGTAGAGGGTGGGGGCGGCCAGACCCATGCCACTCCCGAGGGGCACGGCGACTCCGCCGGCCCTGCGGATGGTGGCGTGGGCCACCCGGTCGGTCCACGCCGGCAGGCCCCGCCCGTACCAGGCGGTCGACCACGACGGCACGGCCCATCCCGAGGCCACCAGCCGCTCCCGCCATCCGACGAGCGACAGAGCGGGATCCCAGGACTCCTCGAACCAGTCGAGGACCTCCCCGGCCACCCGGCCCTCGGTCAGGTCGGTGGGTACGCTCACGTCGTGCTCCTCGGGTCGGGGCCCGGCCGACACCTCGTCGGGCCGGCGGTGCAAGCACAACCCTACGACGTCCCGGTCGGGGGTGCCGAGGGCCGGACGCCCCGGCCGTTCATCTGCCCTCCATGACCTCGTACCGTCGCAGCTGCATCGCCATCCGTTGGCCTCTCCTCGATGTGGTGGGTGCAGTATCGGCGGGTTGCTCGACACGCTCGTGGCCCTCGTTGCCGACCGGTGGCCTTCTGGTCGCTGACCGGCGTGGCACGTAGTGTGAGGGGGGACGACAGCAACGGAAGGCCTGGCATGCCCGAACGACCGGAGATCGCCGACTGGGCGACAGATTTCGACCACCTGAGCGACGAGTGGGCCGCCTCCAGCCCCGAGATCCTCGCCGACCTCCGCCAGCGCTGCCCGGTGGCCCACACCGACCGGTTCTACGGCGCCTACCTGGTGACCCGCTTCGACGACGTTCTCGACGTGGCCCGCGACACCGAGACGTTCTCGAGCCGGATCACCCTGATCAACGACAACCACCCGGACAACGTCCGGCTGGTGCTGCCGCCGATCACGCTCGATCCACCGGAACACGGCCCGCTTCGTCGGGCCCTGCTGCCGTCGTTCAATCCCCGCCAGGTCGAGCTGCTCCGACCCTTCGTCACCGACGTGGCCGAAGGTCTCCTCGATGCCATCGACGGGCGTGGTGAGGTCGATGGCGCCCTCGATTTCGCCCGGCTCCTGCCGGTCGAGGTCATGAGTCACCTCTTCGACGTGCCGGCCGACACCGGACCGCGGTTCCGGAGCTGGGTCGACGCCCTGCTCAAGGACGGGCTGGTCGACCTCGACATCGCCCGCACCGCCAACCGCGAGGTCCACGCCTTCTTCACCGAACAGTTGGCCCGCCGTCGTCGCCATCCCGGGGCCGATTCGAGGGACGATCTGGTGTCCGTGGTGATGAACGCCGAGGTCCACCACGACGACGGGACCTCGCGGCCCTTCACCGAACGGGAGCAGGTCGGGTCGCTCGTGCTGTTGATGCTGGGCGGGATCGACACCACGTGGTCGCTCCTGGGAGCGTCGCTGTTCCACCTGGCCACCAACGACGACGACCTCCGCCGCCTCGTGGCCGAACCCGAGCTCGTTTCGAGCGCCATCGAGGAGTTCCTTCGTTTCTACTCGCCGGTGACGATCGCCCGGGTCATCACCGACGACGCCGAGATCGGCGGCTGCCCGGTGTCGGGGGGCCAACGACTCCTCCTCTCGTATCCGTCCGCCAACCGGGATCCCGCCCACTTCGACGATCCCGACGAGGTGATCCTCGACCGGACCCGCAACCGTCACGTCGCCTTCGGGGTCGGGGTGCACCGGTGCCTCGGGTCGAACCTGGCCCGTATGGAGCTCGAGGTGGCGCTCGGTGCCTGGCTGCGGCGCTTCCCCCGCTTCGAGCTGGCGGTCGATCCCGGCGACATCGTGTGGTCGGTCGGCCCCGTCCGGGGCCCCCGGTCGGTACCGCTGCGCATCACGGCGGGGTGAGCACGCCGCCACCCTCCGGCGAAGAATCTCGTCCGTCCCGCATCCACCCCTCGTAATCGGTCGGAGGCACCGTTCGTTGGCAAACACGACCTCAACCTCGTCGTGTTGGCGAACATCAACCCCGTCCCCGATCACGAGGTGATCAGATGTACACCAAATTCGTCCGCGGCGCCGCTGCCGCCCTCGCCCTGACCCTGGCCGTCGCCGCTTGTTCCGACGACGCCAGCGACGAGGCCGATTCGGCGACCACGGAGGCGTCCGACGACGAGACGACCACCTCGGCCGAAGCCGATGCCGACGCCGGCACGATCGTCGACGTCGCTTCCGAGGCCGGCTCGTTCACCACACTGCTGGCGGCGGCCGAGGCCGCTGGTCTCGCCGACACCCTGGCCGGCGAGGGCCCGCTCACCCTCTTCGCCCCGACCGACGAGGCGTTCGAGGCGGCGTTGACCGAGCTCGGCCTGACCGCCGACGAGCTGCTCGCCTCACCCGACCTGGCCGACATCCTGACCTACCATGTGGTCGAGGGCGAGGTCCTGGCGGCCGATGTAGTGGAGCTCGACGGGCAATCGGTGGCGACCGTCAACGGCGCCGAGGTCCAGGTCACCGTCGACGGCGAGACCGTCATGATCAACGACGCCACGGTCGTCAACCCCGACGTCGAGGCCAGCAACGGCGTAATCCACGTAATCGACACCGTCCTGTTGCCCTGATCCCCCTGTTGTCCAGATCCGTCGTCAACCGACGGCATCGCCCACGGGGCACCGGCGAACGTTCCTTTCCCATCTCGCCGGTGCTTCGTGGGTGATCTGTCGACGTCGCCGCCGCGGCGCCGCCTCATGGCACGCCCCGTCGAGGCCCCTCTCAGGTTCTCAGGCCCCGGCCCCCGGCCCGCCGAGGTGGGTGTAAAGGAAGGTGACCGTAGCCCGCCACGCCGCGGCGGCGATCTCCGGTTGGGAGAAGTGGGGAGCGAACCGGTTGTCGAAGGCGTGACCTCCCCCGGCGTGAACGTGCACGGTGATGTCGTTGCGGTCGGCCGTGGCCGCCCGTATCTGCTCCACATCGCTCATCGGCAGATAGGGGTCGTCGCCGCCGAAATGGAACAACATCGGGCAGTGGACCCGGTCGAGCTGGTCCATGAGGCCGGCGGTGCCCGAACCGTAGTACGACACGGCACATGCCGGATCGAACTCGGCCGCCACCCGGAACGTCTGGGTTCCCCCGAAGCAGAAGCCGATGACGCCCGTCGCCCCCACCGTCTCGTCGAGGCCCCGTAGGTGCTCCAACGCCGACCCGAGATCGGCGAGACCTGCCTCGGGATCGAATCGCCCCGCCACCTCCATGGCCGGGGCGATGGTGGCCTGGTCGGACGAGTCGAACTCGGTATGGGGCTCGATCCGCCAGAAGACGTCGGGGGCCAGGGACACGTAGCCCAGACCGGCCAGCCGGTCACACACGTCCCGGACGTAGCCGTTGACGCCGAAGATCTCCTGGATGACCAGGATCCCCGGGCCGTGGCCCGACGCCGGCAGGGCGAGATGGCCGTCGAAGGTCTGGCCGTCGGTCGAGGTGATGGTCTCGGTGCGGTTGGTCGTCATGGAGCCAAACGTAGCTCTACTCGGCGCCCGACGGACAAGGCCCGAAGACCCTGGTCGCCCTCGCGTCGGGGTCGCACGATATCGGCAGGGTGCCGACCATGACGCGTCGTCCCCAGAACACCGAGGGGGGCGTTCGCCCTCCTCCCCGAACTTGCAGGGAGTGGTGATGTTCCTCGAGACCATCCTGGCCGACGCCGTCCATCTCGAAGGAGGGCCCCGCCGGCCACCGTCGACCATCGCCGGCCGTTGGCGCAACCGGCTCGGTTCGACGATGGAGCTGGACGTCGGTGAGGATCACCGGCTGCACGGGACGTACCACAGCGGCGTCGGTGTCCCCGACACCTCCGCGACGTTCGTCGTCGCCGGGTTCGCCGAGGGCGATGCCGTCGCTTTCACCGTCGATTTCGGCCGCTGGGGTTCGGTGGCGGCCTGGGCCGGTCACCATGTGGCCGACGACAACGGCGAGCGCCTCGTCACCCTCTGGCACCTGGCCCAGCCGGTGCGGTCGGCCCACGGCGAGGCCGACGTGTGGGGGTCGCTGATGGCGGGGAGCGACGAGTTCACCAGGGTCGACGGCTGACCACGGCGGTGCGACGCCGCGTCGTCATCGCCGGCGCCGGGGGCCGTGACTTCCACGACTTCAACGTCGTGTTCCGCCACGACCCGGCGGTCGAGGTCGTGGCCTTCACCGCTACCCAGATCCCCGGTATCGACGACCGGCGCTATCCGCCGGAGCTGGCCGGCGCCTCCTACCCCGACGGCATACCGATCCGTCCCCAACGGGACCTGGCCGAACTGATCCGGGCCGAGGGGATCGACGAGGTGGTCTTCTCCTACTCGGATGTGGCCCACGTCGAGGTCATGCACCTGGCCTCGTTGGTTCTCGCCGCCGGCGCCGGGTTCCGCCTGCTCCCCCCGCGGCGCACGATGCTGCCCAGCCCCCGCCCGGTGGTGGCGGTGGTCGCCACCCGTACCGGGGCCGGGAAGTCGCCGACCAGTCGACGGATCGTCGGA
This sequence comes from Acidimicrobiales bacterium, assembly GCA_050330635.1. Lineage (GTDB taxonomy): Bacteria > Actinomycetota > Acidimicrobiia > Acidimicrobiales > SZUA-35 > CADEDH01. Next base: position 73,847 of record JBHJNQ010000005.1, read on the forward strand.
CTCCTGACCGCTTCCGGACTGCGCGTGGCGCTGATCCGCCACCCCATGCCCTACGGCGACCTCGCCGCCATGGCGGTCCAGCGCTTCGCTTCCCTGGCCGACATCGATGCCGCCGATCCCTCGATCGAGGAACGGGAGGAGTACGAGGAACCGGTCCGCAACGGCATCGTCGTGTACGCCGGGGTCGACTACGCCGACATCCTCGAGCGCGCTGCGGCCGAGGCCGACGTGCTGGTGTGGGACGGGGGCAACAACGACACGTCGTTCCTGGAGCCGACGGTGACGATCTGCGTCGTCGACCCGCTCCGCGCCGGCGACGGGCTCACCCACCACCCGGGCGAGCTGAACCTCCGGATGGCCGACGTCGTGCTCGTCAACAAGATCGACGCCGCCACCGACGAGCAGGTGGGCCGGGCCCTGATCGGCGCGGCCGAGGTGAACCCGGCGGCGACGGTCATCCGGGCCGCCTCGCCGGTGACCCTCGGCCCCGGACCGCCGGTGGTGGGGCGGCGGGTGGTGGTCATCGAGGACGGGCCGACCGTCACCCATGGCGGCATGGCCCACGGTGCCGGTCTCGTGGCCGCCCGCCAGGCCGGTGCGGTCGTCGTCGATCCCCGCCCCTGGGCCACCGGCGCCATCGCCGACGCCTACGCCGACCACCCCCACCTCGGCCCCGTCGTGCCGGCCCTGGGCTACGGCCGCCACCAGGTCGACGACCTCGTGGCCACCCTGCGGGCCGTGGCGTGCGACGTCGTCGTGACCGGCACGCCGGTCGACCTCGGTCGACTGGTCGATCTGGGGCGGCCGACCCGCCACGCCCGCTACGCCGTCCAGGAGCTCGGACACCCCGATCTGGCCGACGTTCTCGCCCCGTGGATCGAGCGGTGGCGGGGGAGCGGGCGGTCGTGACGGCACCGCTGGCGGTGGTGGCGGTGGGGGGCAACGCTCTGGTGCGGGCCGACCAGGGGCCCGACGTGGCGACCCAGCGGGCCAATGCCGCCGACGCCGCCGCTCACCTGGCCCGCCTGGCCCATGACCACCGTCTGGTGGTGACCCACGGCAACGGACCCCAGGTCGGCCTGCTGGCCCTGCAGGCGGCGGGCCATCCCGAGCTCCCGCCCCACCCCCTCGACGTGCTCGATGCCGAGAGCGTCGGCCTGATCGGCTACCTGCTGGTCGAGGCCCTGTCGCGCCACCTCGACCCGGAACGGGTGGCGGCGCTGCTGACCAGGGTCGAGGTCGACCCCCAGGATCCCGCCTTCACCGCCCCGACCAAGCCCGTCGGGCCCTGGTACGCCGAGGACGAGGGTCGGTCCCTGGCCCGGGCCAACGGCTGGTACCTGACCGCCGGCGACCGCGGGGTGCGCCGGATCGTGGCGTCGCCGCCGCCCCTGCGGGTGGTCGAGCTCGACGCCATCCGGGCGCTGCTGCTCGCCGGTCTGGTCGTCGTGGCCGGTGGCGGCGGTGGGATACCGGTGGCGACGGGCGACCACCGGGGGGTGGAGGCGGTGGTCGACAAGGACCTTACGTCGGCTCTGATCGCCGAGCGGCTCGACGCCGACCGCCTGGTCATCCTGACCGACGTCGACGCCGTCCACCTCGATCACGGTCGCCCGGAGTGTCGCCCGCTGACCCGGACGACACCGGCCGAGCTGCGGGCCCACCACTTCGCTCCGGGAACGATGGGCCCCAAGGTGGCGGCGGTGTGCCGGTTCGTCGAGGCGACGGGCAACCCGGCCGCCATCGGGGCCCTCGATTCCGCCGCCGAGGTGCTGGCCGGTACCGCCGGAACGACGATCACCCTCTGACGAGGGGAGCGTCGGCGCCGGCCTGGAGCTCGAAGCTGTGGGCGACCAGTTCCTCGCCGTCCCACGTCCGCCCGGCGAGGCGGACCGTCACGGTCGGCCCGCCGTCGTCACCGATCTCGATCACACCGTAGCGGCCGGGTCCCGGGAAGGTGCCGTGGGAGTAGGGGCCGCCCTTGACCGAACCGGGGCGGTCGAGGGCTGCGGCGTGCAGGAGCGGGAAGCCACCGCCCCCGTCGGTGGCGTAGTCGGTGTTCGTACCATCGTCGATGGCCACCATGTGGGCGTCGCCGCTGACCATGACCAGGTTCCGCACCCCGGCCCCGGCCAGGGCGTCGGCGATCTGGCGTCGTTCGTCGGGGTGGGCACCCCAGTCGTCGATACCGGTGGCCGACACCCACGGGGTCGGGTTGGCCCACACCACGACGGCGTGGGTCTGCGATGACGTGACCAGCTCGTCGATCAGCCACCCGAGCTGGTCGGGACCCAGCATCGTCGCCTCCGTCCGCTGAGATCGGGTGTCGGTCATCACCACCCGGACCCGGCCGACGGTGAACGCCTGGCCGATGGAGGCGTCGGGATCGGGATCGACACCATGGTGAGGGACGGCCCGACGGTAGGCCCTCAAGGCCGCCTCCCTGCTCGGTGAGCTGGCGTCGGCATCGTTGGGGCCGTAGTCGTGGTCGTCCCACACGTAGGCCGTGGGCACCGACGAGAACAGGGCGGCCTGGCCCGGCTGGCGGAGGGATCGGCCCCATTGGTCGATGTGATCCTGGGGATCGGTGGACTCGAGGTTGGCGTAGTGGAGGTCGCCGAGGGCGAGGAACAGGTCGGGGTCCTCGGCGACGATGGCGTCGAACACCGCACCGTTCGAGCCCGACCGGGAACACGAAGCCGCCGCGATCACGAGGTCGTGAGGGCCCGCGGTCGGGGCCCGGAACCGTCCGTCGACCCGACCGGTGGGTTCGTCACCGGCCATCTCGACGGCGTAGACGACCGTCGACGACGGCGCCAGCCCGGTGAGCTCGAAGCGGGCGACGCCATCGTCGCCGGCGGTGGCCCGGACCCGGGCGTCGGTGGCCCGAACCCGGGCGTCGGTCGGCGCTGGGTCGTCCCCCGATCGGTACCAGAGGTCGAGGGCGGCCCCGGGGGCGAGCCCCCCCGCCACCACGGTGGCCGACGTGGGGTCGACATCCCCGAGCCACAGCCAGTCGGCCACCCCGCCCTCCACCGGCGCCGCCACCGACTCCGGATGGGTCGGCCCGAAGTAGTGGTCGTAGACCGTGGTCGAGCCGATGGCGGTGGCGCTCATGGCCGAAGCGGTGACGATGGCGAGCACCGCGAGGCTGGCGACGGTCTCGGTTGGCTGCCACGCCACCCACGTGACGACGGCCGGGACGAGCAGGGCGGCGGTCAGGGCTACGGCGAGGGCGGGCCGGTACTCGACGGCGGCGAAGATGCCGAGTCCGGTCGCCGCCACCGCCATCAGGGCCATCGCTGTCGGCCGCCACCGAAGGAGGGCCAGCAGGCCGGCACTGCCCATCAGGACGGCCAGCCCGACCTGGACCGGACCGCTGATCTGTGAGCCGAAGCCGTAGCCCTCGGGGTCGGCGGGCAGGCCGATCCACAGCGTCAGGAGGGCCAGCACGATCGCCGCCACGATCGCCCCGACGGCGCCGGCGATCCCGAGGCGGCGGGCGAGCTCCGGGGGGACGGCGAACAGGCCCTGACGCCAGGGGATGGGGTGCACGCGGCCCGACCATGGGCACGACCCGCACGACCGGTGCCAGGCGTGGTGCTCCAGCACCCAGCGAGCCATCAGCGCCGCGGTGAGCCCCAGCGCGGTGCCGGCGATGACGTCGAGCGGCCAGTGGTGTTGTTGGTGGATCCGATGGAGGCCGGTGGCCGCCACGCCGGCCACCAGCACCGCCCGGCTGAGCACCACGAGACGGTGGTCGCCGCTCAGCACGCCGAGGGCGAGGGGCACGAGTCCGGCGAGCAGGGTGGCCTGGACCAGGTGCCCGCTGGGGAACGACGCCAGATCCCCGCCGGCCAGCGGCCGGGGCCGGGCGATGACGAGGCGGAGGGCGGCGGTGGCGGCCCAGCTCGAGACGAAGGCGGCGGGGAAGACGAGCGCCATCACCCGGCACCGCAGGGCCGACAACCCGACCACCACGACGAACACGATCGACAGGACGGTGCGGCCGAACGGGTCGATGGGGGCCAGCCGCCCCACCCACGCCAGCTCGCCGACCCAGCGGGCCACCGGTTCGTCGATCTGGGCCACGATGCTCCGTCCCGAGCCGACCATGAGGCTCGTGATGGCGGTGGCCAGACCGGCGAGGAGGGCGGCGGCGCCGAAGCCCCAGCGCCGCTCCTCGTCGGGTTGGTCGGGCGTCACCGTCAGCGGGACCAGGCGCAGGGACCCGAGCGTCCACGGGGGCGGCTCGGGCCACGACCAGAACACGGCCAGGGCCACCCCGGCGAGGAAGCCGAGGGCGACGGCGAGGGCGAGGGACAGAGCGAGGAGCCAGCCGATGTCGCGCACATAGCCGCCGTCGCGCAGGAAGTTGGCGGTGGAGCCGATGGCGATGTAGGCGGCCCCGCCGGCCAGCACGAGGGCGGCGATCAGGTACGACGGGCGTGACAGTACGCCGAGCGAGCGGGGTCGCCGGGGCTGGTCGGCCAGGAGCCGGTCGAGCACGGCGGCGGCCTCGATGGCGGTCCGTCGCCGGCGGGCCTTCGACCGGGTCCAGACCATGGCGTCGCGGGCCAGCGTGACGAGCGAGAACAGGAGGCCGACGCTCATGATGGCGGGGACGAACACGCCCATCCGGTCGTCGGCGACGTCGGCGAACGGATCCTCGGCCACCGGTCGGCTGGGCCAGGGCAGCGGTGTGGGGGGGCCCGTCCCGGTCACGGCCCCTGCTCCTCGTCGACGATGACGACCACGCCGCGGTCGCCGTCGACCGACACGAGCCGACCGTCGAGCCGGCCCGTCGCCCCCCGCACGTTCATGACGCAGGGCAGGCCCAGCTCCCGGGCCAGGATGGCGGCGTGGGACAGGGGTCCTCCCCGTTCGACGACGACGCCGCCGGCCCGGACGAACAGCGGCGACCATGAGGCGTCGGTGGCCTCGGCCACCACCACCTCACCCCGGGCCACCTCCCCGTCGGGCGAACGTATCACCCGGGCCCGGGCCGTGACGCGGCCCCGGCTCGCCCCCCATCCTTCGAGCAGGTCGCCTTCGGGAAGTGGCTCGGGTTCGCGGTCGGGCACGCCGACGAAGCGCACCGGGAGCGAACCCTCGGCCTCGTAGCGGCCGATCCAGCTGCGCCGACGGCGGAGCGCGTCGGGCCCGACGGGACGCTCGCCACCGACCGCCGCCACCAGCTCGGCCGAAGACAGGAGCTCGACGTCGGAGGGCTCGTCGAGGACGCCGCGGCTGACGAGACGCCGGCCGAGCTCGCCGTGGACCCGCCGGACCTCGCCCCCGAGCTCGAGCACGGCCGCCTTGGTCGCTTCCCGTCGGCCGAGCTGCTCGACGGTGTCGGCAATGCTGCGACGGATCAGGTGGAACCGAACGTCGACGACCTGGCCGGTGAGGATTCGGCGACGGGTCCAGCCGGGCAGCGCCCGCAGCCGCCGTCCCAGGCCGGCCACCCGTTCGGCGGGGTCGTCGACGGTCGCCGGTGGGTCCGGCGGTCGGACGCCACGCTCGTCCCATGTCGGGCCGGCGAACACGGCGGCCGACGCCGACGGATCCCGGGAGACGGCGATCCGGCCACTTCCCGAGGTGACGTCCTGGGCCCACCGGGCGGCCTCGTCGGTCCCCAGGTGGGAGGTCAGCATCACCTCCAACCGGTGGTACGAGGCGGCGGCGGCAGCCGCCACCCCGAGCTCGGCGGCCAGTCCCCGGCCGGCGAGGTCGACCAGCCGCCGGGCGTAGGTCAACAGCTCGGTGTCGGACCGTGTGTCGAGGACGGGTCGGCGGCGGCGGAGTGCCGCCGTGACGAGGACGGTGACCTCGGCCTGGTCGATCACGTGGTGCCGGGTCCGCAGGGTGCGCAGGTCGCGCCCGATGGCAGCCAACCGACCTCGCCGTACGGGCCGGGGGCTGGACGTGGACCCGGTGGTCGAGTCGGTCCCGAAGTACTGGTGCTCGAGCTCCTCCACGGCCCCCGGCACATCCCTGGCCGCCAGTCGGAGCTGGTCGAAGTCGATGGCCGCCCGCCCCCTGACCCGGCGGACGAAGGGGCGGTCCTCGGCGGCCAGGCCCCGGATGATGCCGAGAGAGTCGAGCACCGACCGGAACGCCTCCTCGAGGAGGAAGCGGTTGAGCTCCCACCGCAGCGGCGGGAGGACCCCCGGCACCATCTCAACGATCCCACCCGTCGTCAGTTCGTGGTCGTCGAGGGGGGTGTCGAACCCGTCGTCGTCGTCGAGCACGGTGATGGGGCGGGCCTGGACGACGTGGACGTCGTCGTCGACGGCGGCCCACTCGACGTCCTGGGGGGTGCCGAACGAGGTGGCGACCCGGCGGGCGAGTCGGAGCGCTCCCGCCGCCGCCGGTGGGAGGACCCGGCCGTCGTCGTCGTTGGGTACGACCCACGCCGCTGGTGTCCGCTGGCCCGATACCAGTGACTCACCCAGTCCCTCGACCGCCTCGACCCGGGCCCCGGCCGAGCCCGCGGGGTCGACGGTGAACACCACACCGGCCGAGGTGGCGGGCACCATCGCCATGATGACGACCGCCATTGCCACGTCGGACTCGTCGATGGCGAAGGCACGACGGTAGGCGGCGGGCGCCGGGTGCCACAGGGAGGCCCAGACCAGGCGGACGGCCCGCATGACGGCCACCGGATCGTCGCTGTCCACGTCGAGCAGCGACCGGTACTGGCCGGCGAACGACGAGCCGTGGAGGTCCTCGACCGTGGCCGACGAGCGGACGGCGACCGGGCCACTCCCTCCCACCGTGGCGGCCAGCTCGACGATCTCCGCCTCGAGCCCGGGAGGGAGGGGGGCGGCGGCGAAGGCGTCGTCGACCCGCCCCGCCGGTACCTCGTCGCCGGTGATGATGCGGGCCACGAGCCGGCGCAAGTCGGCGTCGTCGGCCACCCGTCGGTAGGCGGCGGTGGTGACGACCCCGGTGGTCGGGACCGGGAAACCGGCGGCGACCAGCTGGGCCAGCGAGTGTCCCTTGCCGCCGAGCCCGTCGGGGATCGGCTCGTCCGGTCGCACCACGACGACCGTCGGTGCGGCGAAGGAGGTACCGGCCGGGAACCGGTCAGGAGTGGTTGGCGTAGAGACCATGTTTCTGCCAGGCCACCGCACGGTCGAGCACGTCGTCGAACGGCTCCCCCGACCGTTGGGCCTCCTCCTCGAGCCAGTGGGCGAGATCGGGTCGCAGCGTCACGGGGACCCGGCGGGCCCGGTAGCGGAGCCAGGTGGTCAGCTGGACGACCGCCGAGAGACCAAACACGGCGAGGAGGTCGAAGTCACGGCCGATGAAGGCATCGAGGGCGCCGACGGCGGTGATGACGAGTGCCACCGACAACAGGACGCGTGTCGAGATGTCGGTCACCGTTGCTCCTCTGCTCGTCGCGATCGGCCACGTCGCCCCGGGCTCCAACCCGCTGGCCACCCCCACCGTGCACCGGCTCGTGGGCGCCGGCCAGGGCCGAACGTCCCCGGGTGGTGGGACCCGGGCTGGTGGGGCGGGACCTCCGGCCCTTGAGAGCGGTCGGGCGGTGGTGCAAGCTCGAACCATGAGGGGATTCGACTCACTGGTCGTCGGGCTCGACGGCTCGCCGGCAGCCACCACCGCCCTGGACTGGGCCATCGACCATCTCGAACCCGATGGGGAGCTGCACGCCGTCCACGGTCTCTCGCCCCTCCTCGGGTTGGGTCGGGCCGCCCTGCAGACCGATGTCGGCGGCGCCAGGGCCGAGGTCCGACGGATGCTCGATGTGAAGTGGACCGACCCGGCCCGCGCCGCCGGTCGCGACGTGGTCACCCACCTCGTCGACGACGACCCGGGTGACGCCGCGCTCGCAGTGGCGGAGCGGGTGGGGGCGGATGCCATTGTCGTCGGACCCCACGGTGTCACCATGAACCTCCAGGTGCTGGGGGGCGTGACCCGCCGCATCCTGCACCAGTCGAGCATCCCGACGATCGTGGCCCGGGCGTCCGCCGACGGCGACGGCCCCATCGTCTCATTCGTCGGGTACGGCCAGGCCACCGAGGGTGCGGCCCGGTGGGCGGCGCTGCGGGCCGACGCCGAGGGCACCGGGCTGGTGCTGCTGCACGCCGTCGGGTACCGCCCCCTGTATCCGCTGGACTCCCCGGCCGACACCGTGGCCTCCTACCTCGGTTCGGAGGTGGCCGACGACTGGGCCCGGGCCGATCTCGAGCGGCTCAGGTCGGAACTGGAGCCGGAGGTTCCGGGCGTGGCCATCGAGACCCGTGTCGAACGGGGGTCCGTGGTGGCGGCGATCGAGGCGATCAGCCCCCGTTCCCGTCTCATCGTCGTCGGCAAGCGGCACACCAACCGCCTGGCTCGCCGCGTCGTGTCGCACCGCCTGCAGCAGGCGATCGTGCGCTCGTCGGCCACCGTCGCCGTCGTCCCTTCGCACCCTCCGGCCGCCGCCTGATCCGGTCCGCCGCCCAGGCTCCGCCGACTAGACTCCGGCAGCGGCAACGATGAGGAGGATGGACATGACCGCCAATGAAAGACCGCGGTGGACATGACCGCGGTGACATGACCGCGGTGCAACGGACCTTCGTCGGGGTGGCCTCGCCCGTGGTGGGCCGGGCGGGCGCCGGAGGCCATCCGTGCCAAGGGATCTGGCACACCCCGTCCGGCACCGCACCGCGGGTCGGATTCATCGCCACCCACTACAACGTCGACTTCTCCGAGCACTATCTGGCCGGCCACCTGGCGGCCCGGGGCCACGGCTTCCTCGGCTGGAACACCCGTTTCCGGGGCGACGAGCGCACCTTCCTGCTCGATCACGCCGTGGCCGAGATCGGCGTCGGAGTGCGCTGGATGAGGGACGTGGCGGGGGTGGAGACGGTCGTGCTCGTCGGCAACTCCGGCGGGGGCTCGCTCATGGCCGCCTACCACTCCCAGGCCGTGGAGCCCAACCTCGTGCCGGTGGCGGGGATGGCTCCCGTCCCCGGCGTCGACGATCTCCCGTCCGGCGATCTCTTCGTCTTCCTGTCCGCCCACCCGGGCCGTCCGGAGATCTTCACCAACTGGATGGACGCCGCAGTCATCGACGAGCTCGACCCCGTGGCCACCGATCACTCGCTCGACATCTACGACCCGGCGAACGGGCCTCCGTTCAACGCTGAGCTGGTGGCCCGGGTCCGAACGGCCCAGCGGGCCCGCAACCAGCGCATCACCGACTGGGTCGTGGCCGAGCTGGCCCGATGCCAGGCCGCCGGCTACCGGGACCGGCTGTTCGTCACCAACCGGGTGTGGGCCGACCCCCGGTTCGTCGACCCCGCCCTCGATCCCAACCGGCGACCACCCAACAGCTGCTACCTGGGTGACCCGGCCCGGGCCAACCGGGGTATCTACGGCGTGGGTCTGGTCAGCTCGCTGCGGACCTGGCTGTCGATGTGGAGCCTGGAGCACTCCCCGTGTCAGGCCGGTCCCCACCTGGCCCGTCTCCACGTCCCCACGCTGCTGATCGAGGCCGATGCCGACTCGGGCGTGTTCCCCTCCGACGGCGACGCCATCCTCGCCGCCGTGGCTGCGTCCGACGTCACGAGGGTCACGGTCACCGGTGACCACTACTTCCTGACGCCCGACGGGGCCCGGGACGAGGTGGCCGACACGATCGCAGCCTGGGTGGCGGAACGCACCGCCTGACCCTCCGGGGGCCTGAGATCTAGCGGTCGCCCCGCATCGAGATGGTACCCATGACGTCGGCGTCGCCGTCGCCCGGGGCGGCGATCTCCACGATCCGCTCGGCGACGTCGTCGTACTCGAGGCGGAGGGTCCGGCACAGGGTGGCGTGGAGCTGGTACGTGGCGACGGCGTACGCCAGCTCGATGACGGCCACCTCACCCAGATGGCGGGCCAGGAACTCGAACGTGGCGTCCTGGACCCGGCCCCCGCCGAGAACCATCTCGTCGGTGAAGGCCAGCACGGCCCGCTCGGTGTCGGTCCACAGCGCCGGATCGGCGGCGGCCCAGGTCGGGACGGCGGCCACCTGCTGCTCGCTCAGGCCCGCCCGCCGGGCGGCCTTGCAGTGCTGGGAGAACACGAACTGGCTGCCGGCGGCGAAGCCGACGCGGGTCAGGGCCAGCTCCCGCAGGGTCGGGGCCAGTTCCCGTCCCGGATCGTTGAACAGGGCGAATCCGGCCACCATGTGGTCGAGCAGTGCCGGGGTCTGGGCGAACACCGTCCACCAGTCGCCCGGGGTACCGGTGGCGGTCCCCGGCTCGGCCACCGGGTCGCGGTCGCCGAAGAGCCGGTCGTAGACGTCCAGGACCGAACCGGTCGCTTCGGCTCTCGGGATCTGTCGGGTCCGGGTCATGGCGCCTACTCTAGGAGCACCGGCACCAGGGAGGTCGAGCGATGCCAACCAACACCGAGTTCGAGTTCAGCGGTTTCAACCACCTGGCCCTCGTCTGCAAAGACATGGCCCGCACGGTCGACTTCTACACCAACGTTCTGGGCATGCCGTTGATCAAGACGCTCGAGATACCGGGCGGGGCCCAGCACTTCTTCTTCGACTGCGGCAACGGCGATTCCCTCGCCTTCTTCTGGTTCCCCGACGCCCCGGAGGCCGCCCCGGGCATCGCCGCCGCCGGCGAGATGCCGGGCGGCGGGAGCATCGTGTCGGCCCACGGGTCGATGAACCATGTGGCCTTCGACGTCCCCGTCGAGCGGTTCGACGACTATGTACAGAAGTTGAAGGACAAGGGGGTGGCGGTCAGCCCGGTGCTCAACCACGACGACAGTCCCCGCACCGTGGCGGCGGAGATGCACCCCGGGGTGTTCGTCCGTTCCGTCTACTTCCGTGACCCCGACGGGGTGCTCCTCGAGTTCGCCTGCTGGACCAGGACGTTCGGACCCGACGACGTCGCTCACGCCCCGGCCAACGCCGACGGGGAGCGCATCTCCCTCGTCCCGACGGCCGGCAGCTGAGACGGCCGGCCGATGCCGCAGAGCGGCTTCGGCCAGGGTCCAGGCTGCCGGTCAACCCTCGGCCGCCGCCTCCAACTGGTCGAGGGCGGACAGGGCGTCGCTGCCGTAGACCACCGCCTGGCCACCGCCCATGAGGATGGCCACGGCGATGGTCTCCTCGATCTCGGCCCGGCTGGCCCCGGCCCGGAGGGCATCGTCGACGTGGTAGGCGATGCACCCCTCGCAGTGGCCGCTGATCCCGATGGCGAGGGCGATCAACTCCTTCGTCGATCGGGAGAGGGCCCCGTCGCCGACGGTGGCGGCGTGGAGGGCGTTGAAGCCCCGCATCGGTCCGGGCAGCCGGCGGTGGAGCCGGCGGAGGCCGGCCCGTAGCTCGGCGTTGCGGGCGACGAAGCTGCCGTCGCCGGCTGTGCCGGTCGAGAGCGGGGCGGTGGCGGGCTGGGCGCTGGCGGCCTGGGCGGTCGTGGTCGGTTCGTCGGTCATGGTGGCGTCACCTTCGGTCGGGTATGGCGTCGAGAGATGGGGAACGGCGGTCGGCCCTCAGGCGGTGGCGCCGGCCAGGTGCTCGGCCAGGGCGGCCACGCTCCGGAGCCGCCCGTAGTCCCGTTCGGGAATCTCGACCCCGGTACGCTCGGCCAGCTCCGTCATCACGTTGAGATGGTCCATCGAGTCGAGGCCGAGGGCGTCCCACAGATCGACGGTGGGATCGAGGGCGTCGATCTCGGCGCTCACCTCGGGGGCGACCGTGGTGATGGCCCCGACCACGACGGTCCGGGCCTGGTCGACGGTGAGGGTGGTCATGGCTCCTCCGGTTGCTCGAGGGTGGTGGCCAGCGTGTTGAGGAAGCGGCTCCCCGTCGCCCCGTCGGTGGCCCGGTGATCGGCGGCCAGGGTGACCGAAACGACCGGGCGTACCTCGACCCGCCCGTCGACGACCCACGGCCGCTCCCGGACCCGGCCGAAGCCGACGAGGCCCACCTGGGGCGGGAACACGATGCCTGAGACCCGGTCCACGCCCTGGTCACCGAGGTTGGTCACCGTGATCCCGACGTCGACCATCCAGCTGCTCCGCAGGGCGCCCCGCCGGGCCCCTGCCACCAGCTCCTGGAGCTCGGCCATGATGTCGTCGACGGATCTGGTGTCGACGCCGCGCACCGCCGGTGTCACGAGGCCGCCGCCGCGCAGCGAGACGGCGACGGCGACGTCGATCGTGGGTGAGGGCACGAAGGCGTCGTCGATCCAGAACCCGTTGAGCTGGGGGACGGCCGCCGCCGCCGCCGCCACGGCCTTGACGAACAGGGCCACGGGCAGGACGCGTTGGCGGACGGGGAGCGTTTCGTTGTGGCGGTCGAGCCAGCGGCGGGTGGCGGCCAGGTCGACATCGGTCTCCAGGTAGTAGTGGGGGATCGTCCGGTTGGCGGTGGCCATCCGCTCGGCGATGGCGCGACGCATCGAGGTCGATCGCTCCTCGCCCGCCGCCGTCGACCGGTCGGCCGTCGTTGCGGTCCGCTCCGCATCGTCTCGGCGGTCGGTCGGTGTCGGCTCGCCGGTGGGCCGGGCCGCCGCCTCCACGTCGCGGGCCAGGATGGCCCCGTCGGGCCCGGTGCCGACGACGGAGCGGAGATCGACGCCGCACTCGGCCGCCATCTTCCGGGCCCGGGGTGAGGCCAGCACCCTGGCCGTGCCGCCGGCAGGCGGTGTCGCCCGTTGGGCGACGGCGGGGGCCGGCGCCGGCGGTGAGGTGGCGTCGGGGACCGATGGAGGGGGGGCAGACGGGGGCGCGGTCGGGGGGCCGGGTGGGGCCGGTGGAGGCGCGGTCGGGGGAGCGGGCGCACCGGGCGGCGTCGGCGGGGGCGCGGCCGGGGCGGTGGCCGCCGCCTCGTCGAGGGGATCGAGGGCGAGGAGCGGCGTGCCGACCGGTACGTCGTCACCGACCGTCACCAGGTGCCGGGCCACGATCCCGTCGTGCCAGATCTCGACGTCGATGTCGGCCTTCTCCGTCGAGACCAGCGCCACCAGATCGCCCCGGTGGACGGTGTCGCCCGGCTCGACGTACCACTGGAGCACGGTGCCGCGCTCCATGTCGGCCCCGAGGCTGGGAAGTTCGAACACCCACTGCTCGTCGGCCATGGTAGTGGCGCCGTCAGTCATGGTAGGCCCGCCCCTCGACCACGGCGTTGGCGGCGGCCACGATGTCGGCCACCTGGGGCAGGGCGGCCTCCTCCAGATGGTGGGGATAGGGGATGGGCACCTCCGCCGTCGCCACCCGGGCCACCGGGGCGTCGAGGGCGTAGAAGCAGTCCTCGGCGATCGAGGCCGCCAACTCGGCCGACAGACCGACCGACCGCCATCCCTCGTCGACCACGACGGCCCGGCCGGTGCGCTCGACCGAGCGTCGCAGGGCGTCGCGGTCGAGGGGGCGGAGGGAGCGGAGGTCGATGATCTCGGCATCGATCCCGGCCAGCTCCAGGGCGTCGCCGGCAGCCAAGGCCTTGGGTACCGTCCCCGACGAGGCCACGATTGTCACGTCGGCCCCGGGGCGGAGCACGGCGGCGCCCTCCAGGGTGACGGGACCGGGGCCCGGGTCGCCGCTCAGCGTGTAGAGCGACGTGTGCTCGAACACGAGCACCGGGTCCGGGTCGGCGAGGGCGGCCGCCAGCATCCAGCGGGCGTCGGCCACCGTGGCCGGCGCCACCACCTTGAGCCCCGGCACATGGGCGTACCAGCCCTCGAGACTGTGGGAGTGCTGAGCCGCCAGCTGTCGACCGGCCCCGGTGGTGAGGCGGATGACCAGGGGGACGGACAGCTGTCCGCCCGACATGTGGCGGAAGGTGGCGGCGGTGTTCACGATCTGGTCGATGGCCAGCAGGCTGAAGTTGACCGTCATGATCTCGACGATGGGAAGCATGCCCCCGAGGGCGGCCCCGATCCCGGCCCCCACGAAACCCGACTCGGACAGCGGGGTGTTCCTCACCCGCTCACGGCCGAACTCGGTATGGAGGCTCTTGGTCACGGCGTAGGTCCCGCCGTAGTCGGCGACGTCCTCGCCCATGATGAAGACCCGCTCGTCGCCGGCCAACGCCTCGCGCAGGGCCTCGCGCATGGCGCCGCGGTACGTCATCGGGTCCCGCTGGGGCGCGGCATCGCCGGAGGTGACGGCGTCCGGGGAGACGAGGGCGTTCCCGGAGGTCACAGCGTCGCTCATCGTGTCTCCCCGGAGGCGACGGTCTGTTCCGGTGCGCTGTCGGCCACGACGTGTCGGGTGAGGGTCTCCACCGGTTCGAAGGGGGCGGCCTCGGCGTAGTCGACGGCGTCCTCGGTCTCCTCCCTGGCCGCCGCCCACAGCTCCTCGATCCCGGCCTCGGTGATCAGGCCCTCGTCGCACAGGCGTCGGCCGTGGGTGACGATCGGGTCTCGTTCCTTCCACCGCTCGACCTCCTCACGGTCGCGGTAGAGCTCGGGGTCGAACATCGAGTGGGCCCGGAAGCGGTAGGTCTTCAGCTCGAGGAACACCGGTCCCCCACCGCCCCGCACGGTCGTCAGGGCCCGGTCGGCGGCGGCGTACACGGCGTCGACGTCCATCCCGTCCACGCTCCAGGCCGGCAGCTCGTAGCTCGCCGCCTTCAGGGCGAGGTCGGTCTGTGATTCGCTCGTGTGGAGCGATGTGCCCATGGCGTAGGCGTTGTTCTCGCAGCAGAACAACACCGGCAGGTTCCACAGGGCGGCGAGGTTGAGGGCCTCGTGGAACTCGCCCTCGGCCACCGCCCCCTCGCCGAAGAAGCAGGCGGTGACCCGGCCCGGGCGATCGGCGAGGACGTCGGCCAGGGCCAGCCCGGCGGCGAGAGGGAGGTGGCCCGCCACGATGGCGTTGCCACCGAAGAAGCGCTTCGATGCGTCGAAGAGGTGCATGGATCCTCCCCGCCCCCCGGAGCATCCGGCGGCCTTGCCGTACATCTCCGCCATGATCCGCCCGGCCTGCACTCCTCGGAGCAGGGCGTGTCCGTGCTCCCGGTAGGTGGCGACGACGGCGTCGTCGGGACCGAGCTGGGGCACGATCCCGGTGGCGACGGCCTCCTCCCCGACGTAGAGGTGGAGGAAGCCTCGGATCTTCATCTGCCCGTACAGCTCGGCGCAGCGTTCCTCGAACACCCGGACACGGATCATGTCGGCCAGCAGTCGCACCCGGCGGTCGGTCATCATCGCCCCTGTCCGCCATCGTCGATCTCCACTCCGGGCGGATGGCCATCGCCGGCCCCGGTCTCGAGGGTCGACAGGTCTCCCTCGTCGAGGCCGAGCTCCCGGGCCTTCAACAGTCGGCGCATGATCTTCCCGCTCCTGGTGTGCGG
Source organism: Acidimicrobiales bacterium (assembly GCA_050330635.1). Classification (GTDB taxonomy): domain Bacteria; phylum Actinomycetota; class Acidimicrobiia; order Acidimicrobiales; family SZUA-35; genus CADEDH01. The sequence continues at coordinate 89,160 of JBHJNQ010000005.1, forward strand.
CAGGTCCTCGGTGAACTCGATCTGGCGGGGCGCAACCGCCGGGCCCAGCCTGGCCCTGGCGTGGGCCATCAGCTCCCGGCGGAGACCGTCGTCGCCACGCTCGCCAGTGGCCAGCAGCACGAACGCCTTGACCAGCTCGCCCATCGTTGGATCGGGGATGCCGATCACGCCGGCCTCGATGACGGCCGGGTGCTCGGTCAGCACCGACTCGACCTCGAACGGGCCGATCAGGTGGCCGGCGGACTTGATCAGGTCGTTGTTGCGACCGACGAACCAGTAGTAGCCGTCGCTGTCGCGTCGGGCCAGGTCACCGGAGCGGTACCAGGGGCCGACGAACGAGCTGCGGTAGCGTTCCTCCTGGTCGAGGTAGCCCCGGAACATCGACGGCCAGCCGGCCTCGAGGGCGAGCTCGCCCACCGTGTCGGGGGCGGCGATCTCGATCGGCCCACCGTCGTCGTCGAGGGCCAGCTCGCTCTTGTCGTCGAGCTGGAGGAGACCGGCGGTGACACCGGGAACCGGTCGGCCCATCGACCCCGGTTTGACCGGTTGGTCGAGGGTGTTGGCGATCATGATGGCCCCGGTCTCCGTCTGCCACCAGGTGTCGAGGACGGGCACCCCGAACACCTCACGGGCCCAACCCAGGGTCTCCGGATCGAGTGGCTCGCCGACGCTGCCGACGAGGCGGAGGGCGCCGAGATCGAAGCTGGCGGCCACGTCGGCGCCCGCCCGTCGCAGGAGGCGGAGGGCCGTGGGGGCGGTGTAGAACACCGAGACGCGTTCCTCGGCGAGGGTCCGGTACCACCGTTCGGCGTCGAGCTCGGCCTCGTCGACGATGGCGGTGGCTCCCTGGACCAGGGGGGCGATGATCCCGTAGGACGTCCCCGTGACCCAGCCCGGGTCGGCGGTGCACCAGTACACGTCGTCGGGACCGATGTCGAGGACGAGCCGGCCGGTGGCCTCGTGGGCCACGACCGCCCCATGTACGTGGATGACACCCTTGGGTTTGCCGGTAGTGCCGCTGGTGAAGTGGAGCAGGGCCCGGTCGTCGGCGGCGGTGGGGGCGATCCCGACCCGCTCGGGAGCGGTCGCCAGCAGCGGGTCCCAGTCGATGGCGGTGGGATCACCCAGCCCCTCGGCCCCCCCGCCGACGAGGATCACGTGGCGGAGCCCGACGAGGCGCTGGCGGATCGGTGCCACCTTGCGCCGATAGAGGGGGGCGGTGGTGACGAGCACGTCGATCCGCCCCAGCTCGAGGCGCATCGCCACCGGTTCGGGGCCAAAGGCCGAGAAGAGCGGGGTGTAGACCCCGCCGGCCCGCAGGGTGCCGAGGGCGGCGATGTAGAGCTCGGGGCGTCGCCCCAGCAACGTGGCCACGCCATGGCCCAGCCCGCATCCCAGCTCGACGAGCGCACCGGCGAAGCGCGAGCTCGTCCGGGCCAGCTCGCCGTAGGTCAGGTCGACGGTCGCCCCCGAGGCCGGCCGCCAGCGGAGGGCGGTGCACGACGCCCGGTCGCCGGCGACGTGACGGTCGACGGCTTCGTGGGCGATGTTGAGCCCGCCGCCCGGCAGCCCGTCGAGCCGGGCCCGGGCGTCCTCCCAGCGGAACCCCGCTCGCACGCTCTCGTAGCTCTCCACGAAGGCCAGTAGGCCACGGTTGGCGACCGACGTTTAGGGTCGAAGGTCAGTCGTGCGTCGTGCCGGTGTCGTCGCCGCGGGGGCGCAAGTCGTCGAGTTCGGCGACGAGGTCCGCCGTCGGACGGGCGACGAGATCCGGGTCGGTGGCGGCCACCAGCCGCAGGCCCGGGTGCACCACCTGCTCGTGTCGCAGCAGCTCCGTCAGGTCCTCGGACCCCTCCGGCAGATCGACGACGATGGCATCGGCCCCCGCCACCAGGGGGCACGTCGCGCCGTGCAGCAGGGGGCACGAGCGATTCGAGCGGCACGGCCCGTTGTTGCACACGGCGATGTCGAAGCCGGCCTCGACCAGGGCGTCCTCGCCCCGCCATCGGCTGCGCTCGCTCTCGATCAGGACCCGTGGCCGGTCGTGCCTCCCGGTCCAATCGGGGACCCGACCGGTCGTCGACATCGTGATGAGCACGGTGTTCCAGTCGGGGTGGCCGAGGGTGGCGTAGCCCCGCTTGTGGGCCAGGGCCAACATCAGCCGGTTGTCGACCAGCACCATGGCCTGCATGTTGGCGACCCCCCGATCGGCGGCGTGGGCCAGGAGACGGTCGAGCAGCCACGGTCCGAGCCACCCCCGGAAGTCGGGGTCGACGGCGATGCCGAGCTCCCCGTCGGCCGGTCGGTCGTTGCGGTCGTCTGCGCCGGTGGTCGAAAGGGGGGCGTAGCCGGCTTCGGCCACCAGCCGCCGCTCGGCAACCTCGGTCAGCTCGGCCACCAACCCGAAGCCCCCGGAATCGGCGATGGCGGCCCACGACTCGAAGAACGGTCGGGGAGGGGTGGCACCGGTGAAGAACCGCCGGCGCACGTCGTCGGGGTCCAACCGCTCGTACAGGGCGCGTATGGCGTCGGCGTCATCGGCCGCGCTGTGACGGAGTCGTAGTACCCGGCCCGGCGTCAGCTCGACCGGTTCGTCGCATCGGGGGCAGCGGCGATCGTCGTCGCCGACCGGGGCGGTCGTCGGCGCCGTCATCGTCGCCACCGGGGCGGGGCGCCGCTCAGGACAGCTGCCACACTGCGGTCAGCCAAGGTTCGAGGGCCAGCGCGCCGTCCTCGATGGCGCGGCGGGCCCCGGTCTGGACGTCGTCGTGGGCGTCGCCGTCGACGTGGACGGCCACCACCCCCACGATCGGCGGTCGTGGGCGGGCAGCCAGGGCACCGGTCCGGCACGTCACGGCGACGGCGGTCACGGCCCGGGTCCAGGGCCCCAGCGTCGCCGCCTCGTCCCTGGTCAGTCCGAGTCGGCGGTCGTCGCTCAGCCGGTTCCACAAGAAGTCGGAGGTGGTGGCGTCGCGGTAGATGTCGTCGGTGGTGTCGAGGACGACCGTCCGCCGGCCCGACCAACAGACCCCGAGGACCCCCCGCCCGGGTTGCCACAGGAACGGCACGGCCTCGTCGTCGGGCTCCGTGGAGGAGGCGAGGGCCAAGCGGTCGACCTTGCGGTCGACGACGAAGACCCGGACGATCGGCGCCGCCGCCGGTGCCGCCGTGACGGCCAGATCGGCCAGCGCCCGGCTGCCGTGACGGATGTGCTCGAAGGACTGGTCGCGCTTGGACGAGGCGAGGGCCCGGAAGTGATCGGTGGTCTCCACGATCCCCGCATCGTAGGCGCCCGACGTCCTGGTCCGGGGTCGCCGGACGTGTTCGGCGGCGTCCTCAGACCGGGGCCGCCACGCCGTAGGCGCCGGCCAGCTCGTCGAGGGCGTCGTCGAGGTCGTCGACGGTGACCTTGCGCCGGAGGTGGACCAGCAGCTGATCGGCGCCGGCGTCGGCGAAGGCCCCGGCCAGCTCCGGTCGGGCCGAGCTGCGGTCGGCGCTGGCGGTGACGTGGACGTCGTCGACCGGGCGGTCGGTTGCATCGAGGAGCGTGGCCAGCACCGCCCGCCGCTCCGCCAGCTTCTCGGGGCTGACGTTGAACGGCAGCCAGTCCACCCCCAGGCGGACGACCCGGCGGATGGCGGCGTCGCTCTCACCGCCGACGTGGATGGGGGGATGGGGTCGCTGCACGGGCTTGGGGAACGCCCGGGACGGGGCCAGGCTCCACAGCTCGCCCTCGTGGCTCGACAGCGGATCCTCCCACAGCCGGCGCATGAGCTCGATGTACTCGTCGCAGCGCTCGCCGCGACGGGCCCACGGGACGCCGAGGGCCTCGAACTCCTCCCGCTGCCAGCCCACCCCGATCCCGAAATCGAAGCGCCCGTCCGACAACCAGTCGACGTTGGCCACCTCCTTCGCCGTGTAGAGGGGATTGCGCTGGGGTACGAGCGTCACCCCGGTGCCGAGCCGGATGGTCGACGTCTGGCCGGCCAGCCAGGCCAGGGTGGTGAACGGCTCGAGCATTCCCGCCTCACCGCTCACCGGGAACTCGCCGTCGGTCGCGTACGGGTAAACCTTGGCATACTCGTCGAACAGGACCACGTGCTCACCCAGCCACACTGAGTGGAAGCCTCTCGCCTCCGCTCCGATGGTGGCCGCCGCCACGAACTCGCGAGTCACCTGAGGGTAGAAGGCGCCGAGGAAGAGACCGATTCGCATGGCCGGGAGCCTAGCCACCGACGAGCCGACCGGTCCCGTTCCCGGCGGCTACCCGGGGCGGGCACGGAAGCGGTATCGCTGGGGGTGCGGACCTAGGGTGAGCGATGATGACGACCACCGCCGCGTTCCCCCGCCGGCCCCCCGTGGCTCGGATCGTCTCCGGGCGCGTCTTCTACGGCTGGTACGTGGCCCTGGCGTGCACCGTGATGATGTACGTTACCGTGGGGGTCAGCTACTACGGTCTGTCGCTGTTCCTCAGCCCGCTCCGCGAGGAGCACGGCTGGTCGAACACGATCGTGTCGGGGGCGACAGGCGCCTTCTTCGTCGTATCGGGACTGTCGTCGCTGGTGGCCGGACCCTGGATCGACCGCTACGGACCCCGGGTGTTCCTGGCCCTCGGGATCATCTTCACCGCCCTCGGAGCGGCGTCGGTCGGTCTGGTGAGTGAGGTGTGGCACCTCTTCGCCGCGTACGGGCTGCTGGCCGCGGCGTACGGGATGGGAGCCGTGGTCCCCGTGTCGACACTGATCTCCCGGTGGTTCATCCACAAGCGGGCCAAGGCCACGATGGTCTCCTCCACCGGGGTCTCCCTCGGCGGCGCCACGCTCGTCCCGCTCGGCGCCGTGCTGATCGAGCGGGGCGGGCTCCAGCTGGCCGCCCCCGTGCTCGGGGTGCTGGTGTTCGTGGTGGCCATGCCGGTGCTCCTGCTGGTGGTGGCGGCCGCCCCGGCCGACCTCGGCCTCGAGCCCGACGGTGGGGGCATCCCTCCGGCCAACACCCGGATCGACGCCGCCTCCCAGTACCGGTCGTGGACCCGGGTCTCGGCGTTCCGTACCAGGGCGTTCTGGGCCATCATCGTCGCCTTCTTCCTCTGCCTGGCGGCCCAGACGGCGGTGCTGATCTACCAGTTGTCGTTCCTCGAGGGTCCCGACAAGCTGGGCGGTCGCAACGCCGCCGCCCTCGCCGTCACCACGACCACCATCGGCTCGATCGTGGCCCGGATCATCGTCTCGTGGTTCGCCGACCGGCTCGACAAGCGGCTCATGGCGGCGTCGCTGTTCATCCTCCAAGCCGGGGCCATCGTGGGCTACCTGCTGGTCGACTCGACGGTGGCCATCTATGCCGTCGCCCTGGTGTTCGGATTCACGATCGGCAACATCTACATGGCCCAGTCGCTGCTGGTTGGGGAGCTGTTCGGGCTGATGAGCTTCGGCACCGTCTATGGGATGGTGTCGCTGGTGGGCCAGATCGGCAGCGGCCTGGGCCTGATCGGCCTGGGCCGGCTCATCGACGCCTCGGGCTACACCAGCGGCTTCCTGATGCTGGCCGCCTTCGACGTGGTGGCCGCCGTCGTCGTCATGGGAGCCTCTCCACCCCCGGCCGAGGCGACGGGGGTCGACGGTGAGCGGATCACGGCCCCAGCCGGCCGATGAGACCACGGCGGTCTGGGCTCGCCTGGTCCTCCACTCGCTCCTCGACGGGGTCTCGGCGGCGATGGGCTGTTCCGTGTCGGTGTCATCGAGCCAGAGGACCGTGTCGTCGACGGCGTCGCCTGCGGCGGCGGCCAGGCCGGCGTGATCCACTACTGATCGGGCACCGCCACCGCCACCACCACCGGCACCACCGACGCCTCCGGCGCCGGTCCGCCGGTCACCAGGCGGCGTCGAGGATCTGACGGAGGTCGGCGGCGGTGGCCGGCCGCACATTGCGACGGGCCGAGAACTCGGCCCCGGCGTGTTCGGCGATCTCGTCGAGCTGAGCCTCCTCCACCCCCACGTCGCGCAGGCGGGTGGGGAGCCCCAGCGCCTCGGTTCGCTCGATCATACGGTCGATCAGGCCGCCACCGTCGTCGAGGCCGATGGCCCGGGCCGCCCGGTCGAGGGCGGGCGCCGCCGCCTCCCCGTTCCACCGCATCACGTGGGGCAGCACGATCGTGCTGGCCTCACCGTGGGCCACCCCGCACCGTCCTCCGAGCTGGTGCCGCAGGGCCGCCACCGCTCCCACCCCCACATTGTGGAGGTTGGAGAGCGTCATGTGGGCCGCCTCCAGGCATCGACTCCGGGCCTCGAGGTCGGCAGCCGGTGCAGCGAGGTCCCGCAGCAGGATGGCCAGCGCCGCCGTGAGCAGAGCGGTCGAGTACTCGGTCGAACGGGCCGAGACCAGGCCCTCCAGGCAGTCGGCCACCAGCTTCATGCCGGTGCCGGCCCACAGCCGGTCGGGGGTCGCCGTCGTCATGGTGGCGTCGAGGACCACCCATCGGGGGGCCAGGGTGGCCGAGGCGAAGAGCTCCTTCACGCCGGTCTCCGGGTCGGTGATCCCGGCCCCGGCGGTGAACTCGGCGGCAGAGAGCGTGGTGGGGACGGCGATGTGGGGCAGCTTGGGGGCGCTGAGGCGGTGCCCGGCCCCGACCCGGAGGGTCTCGAAGCGTTCGCCCTCGGCCAGCACCATCGCCACCCCCTTGGTCAGGTCGACCACCGACGAGCCACCGAGCGAGACCAACCCGTCGGCCCCGGCGTCGCGGGCGGCGGCCGCCGCCGCCACCACGACCGGACGGGGGGTGTGGGCCCGTGAGCCGGCGAACGTGGCGACGTGACGATCGCCCAGCGCCTCCACCACCCGGTGGAGCAGAGGCGAACGTTCGACGCTCGGGGTGGTGATCACCAGGACCCGGCTGGCGCCACACCGGTCGCTGAGCGCCGGCAGGTCGCTCGTCGCCGCACCGAGACCGATCACCACACCGTCGTTGACCGCCCGCCGGAGCCGTGTCACATCCCCCATGACCCGACGCTACCGCGGGTGCGGCACCGCGTTCCCGTCGAGCATCACCGGCGCTGCCCCCTCGGTCGCCACCCCCATCCTGAGGTCGCCGCGACGTCGAACTCCAGCGCCCGGGCCGCCACGTTGGCCCGGCTGCACGTCGACCTCGTCGCCGCCGACTGAGCCGCCGAGCAGGGCGCACCACGACCGGCCGGCCCTCGGCCGGTCGAGGCACGACCTTCCGGACGGTCGACGGTCAGATGCCGAGCGATGAACGGAGCCGGGCCATCTCCGAGTGGTAGCGCTCGACGTTGGCGAGCTTGATGTCCTCGTAACCGCGCACCAGGTCGGGCAGGGACAGGAGCTCGACCGCGACGGGAAGGTTGTCGTCGTCGACCTTGCCGGCCACCCGGGCCACCAGATCCTCGTACTCGGTGATCAGCTGCCGCTCGACCTTGCGGACCTCGGCCTTGCCGAAGGGGTCGAGCCTGGTGCCCCGCAGCTTCTTGCCGGCCGCCAGCGTCCTGAGGACCGGCGTGAACCACTCGCCGAGCTCGATCTTGTCGTCCATGCCCAGGGCCCGCAGCATGGGCGGGTGGAGGTTGTAGCGGATCTCGACGTCGTCGCCGACGGCGTTGGCCACGGTGAGCTTCACCGCCTCGTCGACGTGGAGTCGGGCCACCTCGTACTCGTCCTTGTAGGCCATGAGCTTGTAGGAGTAGCGGGCCACGGTCTCGGCCAGGTCGAGATAGCCGGTGCGAGCCGCAGCCTGGACGGTGGCCAGGTAGCGACGGGCGTACCGGTCGTTCTGGTACCCGACGAGGTCGGCGGCCCGGAGGCGGACGAGGCGACCGAGCTCGCCGTCGCCCAGACCGGCGCTGACGATCGCCGACTCGAGGGCCGGTGACGGCGTGGCCAGGTGGTCCTCGGGCAGCTGCGACGCCGCCCGGACGATCTCCGGATCGATGGCCCACACCCGGCCCCAGTCGAAGGCCGCCTTGTTGGCTGCAACCGCCGCCCCGTTCAGCTCGATCGCCTGCTCGATGGCGCCGGCCGAGATGGGCAGGGCGCCGATCTGGTAGGCCACCCCGAGCTGGAACGTGTTGGCCGTGGTCGACTCGCCGAACAGGCCTTCGGTCACGGCCACGGCGTCGAGGTACCGGTTCTCGCCGGCCCTGGTGTGGGCGTCGAGCTCGACCTGGAGCGGCCCCAGGTCGGGGAAGTCGGCGTTGACGTCGCGCACCATCTGCCCGGTCGGCGTCTTGGTCAGCGACGTGACCGCCACGGTCCGCTCCGGCGACACGCCGGAGAGATTGGCGGGATTGAGACCGACCAGCAGGTCGAACACGAGGTAGAGGTCGGCGGAGCCGGCCGTCAGCTTGTTCGTTCCCTCCACGGGCACGGTGGTGATGCGGAGGTCGGAGACGACGGGGCCGGCCTTCTGGGAGAGCCCGGTCTGGTCGAGACCGCCGACGTACTTGCCGTCGAGGGTGGCGGCGGTGCCGAGGATCTGCGACACCGTCACCACGCCGGTGCCGCCGACACCGGGCATGCGGATGGTGGCGTCATCGGTCGGCACGATCGGCGTCGGGTCGACCAGGAGGCTGCGGTCGACGGTCGGCATGCGCCGGGCCCCGCCCTTGTCGCGGCTGGTCCTGCCCCCGGACTTCTTCGGGATGACCGACAGGAACGACGGGCAGTCGCCGTCGAGGCACGAGTAGTCCTTGTTGCACGACGACTGATGGATCTGGGTCTTGCGCCCGAACTCGGTCTCGATCGGCTGGACGGAGAGGCAGTTCGACTTGGCCCCGCAGTCGCCGCAGCCCTCGCACACCCGCTCGTTGATCACGATGCGCTCGGCCGGATCGGCCACCTTGCCCCGCTTGCGGTCACGCCGCTTCTCGGCCGCGCACTGCTGGTCGTGGACGAGCACCGTCACCCCGGCCTCGCCCCGCAGTACCTCCTGGGCCTCGACGATGCGGGCCCGGTCCCACACCTCGACCCCGTGGGGCATGCGGACACCCTTGTACTTCTCACGGTCGTCGGTGGTGACGATGACGCGGGTCACCCCCTCGGCCTGGAGCCAGCTGGCCAGGCGCGGCACCGGCATGGCGCCGGCGGCGTCCTGCCCGCCGGTCATGGCCACCGCCCCGTTGTAGAGGATCTTGAAGGTGATGTGGCTCTCGGCGGCGACGGCGGCCCGGATCGACAGCGACCCCGAGTGGGCGAACGTGCCGTCGCCGAGGTTCTGGGTGAAGTGGTCGACACCGATGAACGGCTCGATGCCGATCCAGTGGACCCCCTCGCCCCCCATCTGGGTGTTGCCCATAACGGTGCCCACCCGGTCGGCGTCCATCAGACCGACGAGGCCGTGGCACCCGATGCCGCCGCCGACCAGGGCCCCGGCCGGTGCCTTGGTGCCCGTCGAGTGGGGGCACCCAGAGCAGAAGTACGGTGTGCGGGCGGGGATGAGATCGATCAGCTTGCGCCCCGCTCCGACGACCGGCTCGGCCGGTTCGGGGGCGGGGGGGACGAGGCGGGACGGGTCGAGCTTGGTCAGGAGCCGGCTGCGGAGCGGTTCGAGCAGGGCGTCGGCGTCGAGGGCCCCGTGGAGGGGTACCAGCACCTGGCCCGACTCGTCGCGCTTGCCGACGATTCGGGGCGGGTCGGCCACCCCGTACAACGCCTCCCGCAGCGCTCCCTCGAGGAAGGGGCGCTTCTCCTCGATCACGAGGATCTCGTCGAGCCCGGTGGCGAAGCGGCGGACCAGGGCCGGGTCGAACGGGTGGGGCATCGACATCTGCAGCACCCGGACCCCGTTGGCCGCCAGGCTCGCCTCGTCGAGGCCGAGGTTCTTGGCCGCGGCCAGGATCTCGTGGTAGCAACGACCAGAGGCCACGATGCCGAGCCAGGCGTCGGACGGGTCGATGGTGACCCGGTTCAGTCCGTTCTCGCTGCCGTACAGCCGGGCCAGCTCGATGCGGGCCTCGTGGATCTCCTGTTCGATCGAGTTGGCGACGGCCCCGCCGAGGCGGCCGGTGACCCGGGGCCGGTAGGCCCGGCCCCGCCACTCGAACGTGGGGATCACCGGCGTGATCCGCTCGGGTCCGACCTCGGCCGTGCTGGAGCCGTCGGCCACCGCCGTCACCACCTTCAACGCCGACCACAGACCCGTCGTTCGCGACAGGTACACGCCGTGGCGGCCGAGGTCGAGGACCTCCTGCACGTTGCCGGGGTGGAGGATCGGTAGATGGAGATCGGCCAGGGTGAACTCGGAGGCCGAGGGCAGGGTGGAGCTCTTGTTGGCCGGGTCGTCGCCGGTGAGGGCCAGCACCCCTCCGTTCTCGCTGGTGCCGGCGTACTGGGCGTGGCGGATGGCGTCGCCGGCCCGGTCGAGGCCAGGGGCCTTCCCGTACCAGATGCCGAGCACGCCGTCGTAGCGCTGCTCGGGGAACGTGGCCTGGACCTGACTGCCCATGACGGCGGTCGCCCCCAGCTCCTCGTTGAGGCCGGACTTGTGGACGACGTCGAAGCGGTCCATCAGGGCCTGGTGGGCGATGATCTCGCGGTCGAAGCCGCCCAGGGGTGAACCCTGGTACCCGGAGATGAACGTGGCCGTGTTGAGACCGGCCAGGCGGTCGGCCCGCATCTGATCGAGGAAGACCCGCACGAGGGCGTGGATCCCCGTGTAGAAGAAGCTCCCCGATTCCGCCCGGTACTTCTCGTCGAGATCGTGGCCCGTCGAGGCCGGTAGTAGGTCGGTCATGTGCTGTCCCCTCGTTCGTCGTCGGCACGGGCCGGGAGGGCGTGCCGAACGTCGCTGGTCCACGATGGCACCCGGGGAGGATCGGCCGCGCCCGGGCGTACTTGCCAGTTTCGACCAGATCGGTGGCGGCGGCCAGTTCGATCGACCCAGGGGCGGGGCGGACGGACGGATCCGGCACCGGGCGCGACGAGGCAGGCAGCGGTACGGTCGGCGACACCTTGAAACCATCCCGGGAACCTCATGGCCATCACCGTCGACATCCACGCCCACCACGTCCCCACCGGTCTGCCGGACATGGGGGCGGCCACCGGCGACGCCCGCTGGCCCCGCCTCGAGGTGGGCGTCGACGAGCACCGCCTGATGCGGGGCGACGAGGTGTTCCGGGTGGTCCGTCCGGTGTGCTTCGATCCCGGGGCACGGTTGGCCGAGCTCGATGCCGCCGGCGTCGACGTGCAGGTCCTGTCACCGGTGCCGGTGACGCTCGTCGACTGGGCCCCGGCGTCCGATGCCGCCCGGTTCCTGCGGGCCCAGAACGAGGCGTTGGCGGCGGTGGCGGCCGACAGCGGGGGCCGGTTTCTGGCCCTCGGCGCCGTCCCGCTCCAGGATGTCGACCTCGCCCTGGCCGAGCTGGCCCACGCCATGGGACCGCTCGGCATGGCCGGGATCGAGACGACGGCCACCGTGGCCGGGCGGGAGCTCGACGACGAGGCGCTGGCCCCGTTCTGGGCCGCCGTGGAGCAGGAGCGGGTACCGGTGTTCATCCACCCGGCTCATCAGCGGACGGCGATCCGCCGCTCCGGCCAGCCCTACGAGTTCGGCGTCGGGATGCTGACCGACACCGCCCTGGCCGCCGCCGCTCTCGTCTATGGCGGCGTCCTCGACCGTCACCCGGATCTCCGCATCGCCCTGTCCCACGGGTGCGGCGCGTTCCCGTGGGTCCACCCCCGGCTGCGCTACATGGCCGAGCGATCACATCCCGGACGCAGCGCCGCCCTCGACGAGATGGTCCGGTCGCTGTGGGCCGATTGCCTGGTGTTCGACCCGGCCCACGTAAGGCTCCTGGTCGAGCGCTTCGGCGCCGACCACCTGTTGTACGGCACCGACCACCCGTTCCTGCCCGAGGGCTTCGACGGGCCCCGCCAGGTGCTCGACGCGGCCCAGGCCGCCGGGGCCGTCATCGACGATGCCTGCCTGGGGGCCAATGCCCTGCGGTTCCTCGGGCCCGACGCCGACGCCGACGCCGACGCCGTCGATTCCCGGACCTGACCCAACGCCACGCCCCTGTCGCGACTGGTCTGCGCAGCTCCCGGTTCTGGGAGCGGATCGTGCCAGGTTCGGGGTGGGCGTCCGGCCCGGTCTAGGTGCGGTCTAGGTGGGTCTAGGTGGGGTCCGTCGCTGTCGAGGGTGGGGCCAGACCCCGACCGTTGAGCGTCGTGGTGGCCCGCACGGTGTGGGGACGTCGGACGGCGTCGAGGACGAAGCACATCCGCTCGGCCTGCTCGACGGCGGCCGCCACGGCCTCCGGCTCGGCGTCGGCGGTCACGGCCAGGGCGGTCTCGATCGAGTCGAGCCGGTGCTCCGCCGTGCCGGCCTTGATCGAGCCGGTCATGACGAAGGCGGGGGTGACCGTGAGCTCGGCGGTATGGACCTCGATCCTGCGGGCCTCGCCGACACGGGCGAGCTGGGTGAGCAGTCAGAAGGCGAGGGCGGCCCCGAAGTAGGCCAGCGGCGGCGGGGCGGTGTCGTCCCCGCCGATGGCGGCCCCCTCGTCGCACAGGATCTCGAAGTGGTCGAAGATGGCGCGCTTCAGCTGCCTGCCGGCGGTCTCGGCGGCCACATCGAAGGTGAACCGGGCGCCGCCGTCGACCCGCTCGACCCGGAACGGTGTCTCGCTCATGGAACGAGTGTAGGGACGGCGACGCAGCGGTGCCCGGCCACGCCCGTCAACCGGTGCCGGGCGGGTCGGCGCCGCCGTTCGACGGGCCCCGACTCGTCCGCTACGTTGTGACGACCGCCACATCGGCGGGCGGGGGGGACCGGTTGGCCTCACACTGCGTGACTACGAACGATCGAAGGGGAGAGAGCTGCTATGACCAGCGCGAATCGCGTGCTACGCCTGTTGGCGTTGCTGCTGAGTATGGCACTCGTCGCCGCCGCCTGTGGTGGTGGCGACGACGAAACCGAGGCCGTCGGCGACGGCGACGGCGACACGAGCGCCGCCGAGGAGGGCGACGGCGACGCCGGATCCGTCGACCAGTCGGAGGCGGAGGAGGCGGTGGCCGAGGCCGGCTCCGAGGACGCCGGGCCCGCCGCCTCCACCGCCACCAGCATCGACGAGCTCGAGGCGGAGTGGGCGGAGGTCCGCCAGGGCATCGTCGACGAGCTGACCGCCGGGATCGAGGCGGGCGACTACGGCGTCGGCGACGACAACATCCTCCGGGGCCCGGGAGGCACCGAGATCGACCTCAACAACTGTCCCGCCGACTGGTCGGAGACCGAGGGCATCGGCGACACGATCAAGATCGGCCATCCCGGCCCCCAGTCGGGCAACCTCGCCGCCTACGGCAACATGGGCATCGGCTGGGAGACCTACTTGGACTACGTCAACGACAATGGCGGCATCGGGGGCAAGCCGCTCGAGCTGCTCCGCCGTGACGACCAGTACGTGGCCACGGTCACGATCGAGCTGGTCGACGAGCTGCTCCAGTCGGACAAGCCCTTCGTGTTCCACACCCTGGGCTCGCCCAGCACCCTGGCCGTCTACGACAAGCTGAACGAGCGGTGTGTGCCCCAGATGTTCGTGGCCACCGGCCACCCGGCGTGGGGTGACCCGGTCGTCCATCCCTGGACCACCGGCTCCCAGCTCGGCTACACCACCGAGGCCATCCTGTGGGGGGCCTGGATCAAGGAGAACATGGCCGACCAACTGCCGGTCAAGGTCGGCGGGGTGGTCATGGACAACGACTTCGGCCTGGCCTATGTGGACGGCATGGAGAAGTACGCCGAGGACAACCCCGACATCATCAGCGAGTTCATCGACATCCGGTTCGACCCGACGGCGGCCACCCTCACCAACGAGATGACCACACTGACGGCGGCCCAGCCGGATGTCGCCATCGCCATGATGGCCGGCAACCCGTGCCTGCTGATGGTCCAGGAGGCGGCGGCGACCGGCCTCAAGGAGGCCGGGGCGGTGCTCTTCATCTCGTCGACCTGCAAGGACCCGAACTCGTTCATGATCCCGGCCGGCGACGCCGCCGACGGGTGGCGGATCGTCGGTGGCGGCCAGAAGATCAACACCGATCCCCAGTACCAGGACGATCCCTACATCGTGTTCGCCAACGAGCTCCTGGCGGACGCCGGCCTGGACGTCACGGTCGGGCTGTACTTCACCGGCATGTTCTATGCCTGGCCCGTCGTCGAGACGCTCCGCATCGCCAACGAGCTACCCGGCGGTCTGACCCGGAGCAACGTGGCGTTGGCCCAGCGCAGCGTCAGCCTCAACCATCCCCAGCTCATCGAAGGGGTGACGTTCGAGGTCAACGGCGTCGAAGACGCCTACTTCGTCGAAGGCTCCGACTTCAGCGTGTGGTCGTCCGCCGACGAGACCTGGATCCAGGAGGGCGGCATCGTCGACCTGAACGGCA
>JBHJNQ010000006.1:0-3343 GCA_050330635.1 Acidimicrobiales bacterium
GTACGCCCCCTGGGACTTGAACCCAGAACCTGCGGATTAAGAGTCCGTTGCTCTGCCAATTGAGCTAGAGGCGCTTGGTTGACGCTGCCGGGCGGGTGGCGGGAAGCCACGATCCGGCCCCGTGTCGGTCGGCGAGACCTCACGAGTGCGCTGAGCAATCGTAGCGGTACGGGTCGCCGTTCACGACCGGGTTACCCGCCGTTGCGGTGGGGGCCGCATGTTGGTGGGGGAGTGGTGTGCGGAAACGGGTTGGGTTCGGGGGGTGACGCTGACCTAGGTTGCCGGAATGAGGAGCCTCTATCTGGTGGCGGCCGTGGTCATGGCCGGTGTGTCGTCGGTCTTCGCCCTCCTGGCCGAGCTCGAAGACCGCTACGGTCTGCCAACGGCCAGCCTCGGTTGGATCGCCGGCTCGGCCTTCGCCGCCGCCCTCGTCACCCAGTTGACGCTGGCCCGCTACGCCGACCGTGGCTACGCCGCCACCCTGCTGCGAGTGGGGGTCGGGGTCGCCGCCGTCGGTCTGCTGTGGTTCGGGTTCGCCACCGAGCTGTGGCAGTTCGTCGCCGCCCGGGCCCTACTGGGCGCCGGGGTGGGCCTGATCCTGCCCCCGGCCCGGCGGGTGATCCTCGTCACCGCCGGCGACCGGCAGGGGGAACGGCTCGGCGTGTTCTACGGGGCCTATCTCTCGGGCTTCGTGTTCGGCCCGCCACTGGCCGGCCTCGTCACCGTGGTGTTCGACGTCCGGGCCCCGTTCTTCCTGTTCGGCCTGGCCACGACGGCGACGCTAGTGGCCATCCTGCGGCTCGAGGTCCCCGAGGTGGAGCGGGGCTCGCGCCCGGCATCCGTCGATCGGCGGGTGCTGCGGCGGCTGCTCGTCGACCGCCGGGTCATCGCCGCCCTCCTCGTGATCGTCTCGTTCCGCTATTCGGTGGGCGTGTTCGAGCCGCTGTGGGCGATCTTCCTCGACCGCCTCGGGGCGTCGACGCTGTGGATCACGCTCTCGCTGACCGGTTTCGCCCTCCCCATGCTCCTTGTGGCCAAGCGGGCCGGGGCGTTCTCCGATGCCTACGGCCCCCGCCTCGTGTCGCTGGTGGCGGCGGCGGCCACCGTGCCGATCATGGCCAGCTACGGCTTCATCCCCGTCTTCGCCATCGTGATGGTTATGGCCGTGCCCCACGGCCTTCTCGAGGCCCTCCAGTCGCCCGGCAGCCAGGCCGCCCTGGCCGACGCCGCCCCCGTTGAGGACACCGCCTCCGCCCAGGGCCTGGGCGAGGCGGCGGGTTCGGCCGCCGCCGGCGTGGGCGCCCTCACCGCCGCCCCCCTCTACGCCGCCTTCGGACCCGGCCCGGCGTGGGCCATCGCCGGCGCGGTGATGGCCGCTTTGCTCGGCACCAGCTTCGCCCTCGACCGTCCGGTCCGCCGCGTGGTCGCCGCCGTCGAGGTCGCCTGAGCCCCCGGGGGGCGGGCGCGCACGCCCCTCCGCCTACCGACCGGTAGAATCACCACGCCCCTGTAGCTCAGCTGGATAGAGCAAGTCACTTCTAATGACGAGGCCGCAGGTTCGAATCCTGTCGGGGGCGCAGAGCAGAGGGCGAGCGTGCGCCCGGTCGGAACGGTTCGAGCGGCTCGCCAGCGTGCTGTTCCTCCTCCTGCTGCTGGGTGGCGCCGCGGTCGACGGCGCGCTGGCGGCCCTCACGCCGGCCGGGTTCGCGGTGGCGGCGGCGACCGTGTTGGTGATCCGACCGGCCGCCGGATGGGTTGGGCTCCTCGGCAGCCAGCACCACCCGCGGTTCGCAGTGCCATCGCCTTCTTCGGGATCCGCGGGATGGGAACGATCTACTACCTGGCGCATGCCGGCAACGAGGAGGCGTTCCCCGACGCCCACGTCGTCTGGGCGGTTGCCGTCACGACGATCCTGCTGTCGATCGCGGTGCACGGCATGAGCGCCACCACGCTCCTCGCCCGGCTCGACGCCCGCAGAACCGGACGTAGCGCCAACTCGAGCGTGGCGCGGAGTTGATGACGACCTCGACGTTGCCGAGGCCGCAGTGCTGGGGCTGGCCGTCAAGGCCACGACCCAGCCCAGCCCGATGAGTTCCGGGTCCTTTTCGTCCCCGCCGGCCACCCGTTCAGCCTCGTCCGTCCCTCGTCGGGTGGCTCGCCGGGCGCTGAGCGACCGGGGCGATGCGTCCCCGACGCGAAACGGCCCCCCACGCCTCCCGTTCGGGGAGGTGGGGGGCCGAGTGTCGGATCAGAGGACGAGCCGAACGGCGCGGTCGCTCACACGTAGCGGAAGGCGGCGGCCGCCGTCGCCGTCTTCGTGGCGTCCACGGCGTTGGCGATCTTCAGGTCACAGGTCTCAGCCGCACCCCCGTTGTGGGGCACCACGACGATCAGGCTGGTGTCGCCGACCGCGGCGGCTGAGGTTGGTGTCACGTCGTCGGACCCGCACACTAGCGTGATGTCGCTCTCGTCGACCCCGGTGAACCCGGTTCCGGTGACGAGCATCGTGCCCCCTCCGGTGCCGTCGGTCTTGTCGAACACCGACGGCGACCAGGCGCTGATCTTCGGTGCGGCCGTGCTGTAGTAATTGAACAAGGTCTTCAGGTTGGTGACGCTGGTACCGGCGGCGTTGGTGACGGTGACCTCGGCCGAACCGGCGGCCCGCGACGGTACCTTCACCGTGAGCGTGTTGCCGTCGGTGGCCACGGAGATGTCGGCCTCCTTGGTCACCTTGGCCGTGCCGAACGCCACCTCCTTCACTCCCCACAGCTGGGTGCCGGTGATCGTGAGCGTGGCGCCAACGGCGGCATCGTCGGTGCCCGTCACCTCGGCGCCGGTGGCGCCGAGGTGGGTCACCGTCGGCTTGCCCGGGGTGAACAGGAACTTGGAGTTGGCGCTGGTGGCGCTGGCCACCGAGTTGTTGGCTACGGTCACGTCGGTCACGCCCCGGTCGATGAGCACGTTCGGATTCGAGACCGTGTCGTCGACCGGGGTCTCGGCCACGATCGTGGTGTCGGACACGACGTAAAGCGCGGTGGCGGCCGTCGTCCCGAACTTCACGTCGGCCGCCGTCACCCCGGTGAAGCCCTCGCCCGTGATCGTGATGATCGTGGCCGTCGCCGGGTCGGCCCACGCCGGCGACAGCTTCTTGACGGTCGGCGCCACGAACTGGTGCTTCGGGCCGGCGGTGTTGGTGCCGTCGCCGTTGGTCACCGTCACGAGCACCTGAGAGGCTGTCGCGGTAGTTTGTCCTTGTCAGGCGCGTGCGGTTGTTTCCGTTAGTTTCCTGAGGGCGATGCGGGTCTGGGCGGCCCATATGAACCCTTCTGTGGTGACAGGGTCG
>JBHJNQ010000007.1:0-191911 GCA_050330635.1 Acidimicrobiales bacterium
GAGATGGTCGAGTTCACCAAGAACCAGATCCTCCAACAGGCCGGCACGGCCATGCTGGGCCAGGCCAACGCCATCCCCCAGGCGGTCCTCCGACTCCTCGGCTGATCGTCGCCCCGCCGCTCCCCTCGGCGCCGTAGGCCGGCACCGGTCCGTCGCCGAGGGCGCGGAATCCGTCCGCTCCCGTTCCGGGACCGAGACGGGACGCCCGGTCGCCGATCCCTCCCCCCTGGGGATCGGCGACCGGCGTCTCCCTGCCGGCTCGCTCAGACGGCGGAGACCTCCCGGGCGTCCTCCATGACGAAGCCCCGGTAGTCGTCGGCCGCGATCTCGTCGCACAGCTCGCGGTACACCCCGACGCCGCCGATGTAGGGCATGAGGACTCGGGCCTTGCCCGGCACGTTCGCCCCCATGTACCAGGAGTTGGCCTTGGGGTAGAGGGTGGCATCGCCGACCTCGGCGTTGTGCTGACACCAGCCCTCCTCCGCCTCCTCGGTAGCCGAGATCACCTCCACCCCGCGGTCGCGCAGGTGGACCAGCAGATCGGTGATCCAGTCGACGTGCTGCTCGATCGAGATCATCATGTTGGAGAACACCGACGGGCTCTGGGGACCCGTGATGGTGAAGAAGTTGGGAAAGCCGGCGACCATGAGCCCGAGGTAGGTCCTGGTGCCCTCCTCCCACCGCTCCTTGAGCGTGACACCGTCACGGCCGGCGATGTCCACCGCCACCAGTGCCCCGGTCATGGCGTCGAAACCGGTGGCGAACACGATGGCGTCGAACTCGCGCTCCTGGTCCGAGGTGCGGATCCCCGTGGCCGTGATCCCGGTGATCGGGGTCCGGCGCAGGTTGACGAGCTCCACGTTGTCGCGGTTGTAGGTCTCGTAGTAGCCGGTGTCGAGGCACGGTCGCTTGGTGCCGACCGGGTGATCGTCCGGGCACAGGTCCTCGGCCGTCTGCGGGTCGTCGACGATCGACCGGATCTGGTTGCGGATGAACTCGGCGGCGTAGTCGTTGGCCTGCTCATCGGTGAGGATGTCGTTGAAGGCCAAGAGCAGTGCCACCAGGTTGCCCTGGTCCCATCCGGTCTGGAAGCGCTCGTTGCGCTCCTCCGGCGTGGCCTCGTGGGCGGAACCGGTTGGCTCCTCCACCGGTACCCCGAACCCCGACCGGCGGGCGGCCTCCCGATGTGCCGGGTAGATCGCCTTCATGGCATCGTGCTCCTCGGCGGTCAGGGCACGGTTGCCGGCCGGCATCGAGAAGTTCGGCGTGCGCTGGAACACGGTGAGCGATGCGGCCTGCCCGGCGATGATGGGGATCGACTGGATGCCCGACGAGCCGGTGCCGATCACCGCCACCCGCTGCCCGGTGAAGTCGACGCCCTCGTGGGGCCAGTGGCCGGTGTGGTAGGTGTCGCCTCGGAAGGCGTCGACGCCGGGAACCTCGGGCAGCTTCGACTGGGAGAGGCAGCCCGAGGCCATCACGTAATGTCGGGCCACGACGACCTCGCCGGCGCCGGTCGTCAGTTCCCACCGGCGGTCGGCCTCGTTCCACTCCGCCCTGTCGACGGAGGTCCCGAACTCGATGTCACGTCGGAGGTCGAAGCGGTCGGCGACATGGTTGGCGTAGCGCAGGATCTCCGGTTGGGGCGAGTACTTCTCGCTCCACGTCCATTCCTGCTCCAGCTCGGGCGAGAACGAGTAGGAGTAGTTCAGGCTCTCGACGTCGCAGCGGGCGCCGGGATAGCGGTTCCAGTACCAGGTGCCGCCGACACCCTCGGCCCGCTCCAGGACCTTGACCGAGAAGCCGTGCTCCCGGAGCGTGTGGAGCAGGTACATGCCGCCGAACCCGGCACCGACGACGACCACGTCGAAGGTCCTCGGTGTCGTCGAGCCGTTGGGTTGGGAGTCGGTCATCGGTGGTCTCCTGTCGATGGGTTCAGGTGTTCTGGGTGTTCCGGTGTTCTGGTGTCGGGGTGGGGGACGACGCCGCATCGCTGCTCGGCGGGCCGTCGTCAGAGGGCCGTCGTCAGCGGGCCGCTCCCTGGTCGTCGGTTCCGGCCAGGTAGCTGGCCTCGATCTCGCCGATCCGGGACGCCAGGTCGTCGGCCCGGCCCTCGAGCACGATCCGGCCCCGGCGCATCACGTAGGCCCGGTCGGCGCAAGCCAGGGCCTTGCGCACGTGCTGCTCCACCAGCAGCACGGCGGTGCCCTGGTGGTCGGCGGCATCGCGGACGGCGTCGAGCAGTCGCCGGACGATGAGAGGCGCCAGGCCCATCGACAGCTCGTCGGCCAGCAGTACCTTGGGCCGGCGCCCCAGGGCCCGGGCCAGCGTCAGCATCTGCTGCTCGCCGCCCGACAGCATCCCGCCCCGGACGTCGGCCCGCCGCTCCAGCTCGGGGAACAGCTCGAAGGCGGCCTCGGGCTCGACCCCGCCGACGCGGAGGTTGTCGCGCAGCGACAGGCCCATGAAGACCGACCGCTCCTCGGTCACGAAGGTCATCCCGTTGCTGGCCCGGGTGTGGAGGGGCGCCGTGGTCACCTTACCTCCCAGCGCCACCGTGCCGTCGAGGGCGGGGAGCTCGCCGGCCAGGGCCAGCAGCGTGGTGGTCTTGCCGGCGCCGTTCGGACCCAGAAGGGTCACCACCTCACCCCGGCCCACCACGATGTCGATCTCGTTGACCACCGCCTGCGAGCCGTAGCCGGCCGAAAGGCCCCGGGCCTCGAGGGCGGCCACGGGGGCCGACCCCTCGCCGGTGTCGTCGGTGTCGTCGGTCACGGTGCTCATGCGTGACCCCCGCCGATGGGTTCGAGATCCCCCGCGCCCTCGTCCTCCTCGCCCAGGTAGGCGGCGACCACCGCCGGGTCGTTCCTCACGTGCTCGGGTGTGCCCTCGCTGATCCGCCGTCCGAAGTCGAGTACCACGATGTGGTCGCAGATGCTCATCACGAAGTTCATGTCGTGTTCGACGAGCAGCACGCCGATGCCCCAGTCATCGGCCAACGAGCGCACCAGCTGGGCCAGCTCGGCCGTCTCGTGATCGCCGAGGCCGGCGGCCGGTTCGTCGAGCAGCAGGACCCCGGGTTGGGTGGCGACCGCCCGGGCGATGGCGAGCAGGCGGCGCTGGGCGTAGGGTAGGTCGGCCACGTGACGCAGCAGATCGTCCTCCAGTTGGAACTCGCGGATGGCGGCGACGACGGGGGCCGGCAGCGGTGGATTCCGGGGATTGACCAGGTCGCGCAGGTACGACAGTCGGTCCCGGGGATCGGAGGCGGCTCGCAGGTTGTCGAGCACGGTGGCGTCCTCGAAGAGCTCCAACGACTGGAACGAGCGACTCAGGCCCGCCCGGGCCCGGTTCGTGGCCGACTCCCCCGTGAGGTCGCGCCCGTCGAGATGGACGGTGCCCGTGGCCTGCCGGGTGAATCCGGTGATGGCGTCGATGGCCGAGGTCTTGCCCGCCCCGTTGGGGCCGATGAGTCCCACGATCTGGCCCGGCCGCACGTCGAGGCTCACGTCGTCGACCGCCACCACCCCGCCGTAGCGGACGGTCAGGTTGCGGACCTCGAGGGTCGCCGGGTCGCCCCCCTGGGTCGGGGCCTCCGGATCGTCGGGCGGAAGCTCGTAGCGCTCCGGCTCCGCGCTCGACCGCCACGGCACCAGATGCCCGAACTTCCGGGCCAGGGCCTGCAGCGATTTGATCTGCTCCCGGGCCAGGCCGTCCTGGTTCTGGAGCACCAGCAGGACGAGGATCATGCCGCCGATCAGCTGGATGTACTTGGTCAACCCGGAGAAGATCACGTTCGACAGCTGGGCCCCCAGCGAACCGGAGGCCAGCGTCGAACCGGTGATCGGACCGAACAGGTACCCGATCCCGCCGATGAACGACCAGCCCACCACGAGGATCGAGTTGAAGCTGAGGAACTCCGACTTGTAGATGATCACGTCCTTACGGAAGGCGAGCAGTACGCCGCCGATGGCGGCGATGCCGGCCGAGAGGGCGAAAGCGTAGACCTTGGCCCCGGGCACGCTGATGCCGAGGGCGGCCGCCGCCCGTTCGTTGGTCCGCACGGCCAGCAGCCGTCGCCCGGTCCGACCGCGGCGGACGCTGGCCACCATCAGGGCGACCCCGGTGAACAGGACCATGCAGACGATGGCGTACCGGCCCGGGTAGACGATGGCGTTGACGTCCACCCCGAACAGGTGGGGTTTGCCCACGTTCACCCCGGAGAAGCCACCGACGAGGCGGGCGTTGTTGAAGACCATGAACTCGAGGGCGGTGCCGAGGCCGAGGGTGACGATGGCGAGGTTGATGCCCCGGGCCCGGACGGCCGGCAGGGCGAACAACGCCCCGAGCGGGGCGGTGGCCACCACGGCGGCGACGATGGCGAGGGCGAACGGCCACCCGGCCGAGTCGACGAGGCGACCGGCGACCAGTGCCCCGAACCCGGCGAGGGCGAACTGGGCCAACGACAACTGACCGGCGTAGCCGGTGACGACGACGACCGACAGCAGGACCAGTCCCATGGCGAAGGTGACGACGAAGGCGTCCTGCCAGTTCAGTGGCACGAGGAGGATCCCGATGGCGGTCAGGGGCAGCACCACGGCGAGCACGCGAGGCCGGACCCGACCACTGCCGACGGCGGGCAGCCGCTGGAGGAAGAAGTCGCGCAACGGGAGCGCCTGACCGCGGACGACCATCCACACGATGATGACCACGAACGGCAGCGACGACGACACCCCTGGGTTGGCCACGAACCGGGTCAGCTCGCTCTGGCCGATGCCGATGAGCGTGCCGGCCACGAGGGCGATGGGAAAGGAGCGGAACCCGGCCACCAGCGCCGCCGCCATGGCGGCCAGGACCAGATTGGTCATGGTGGCCACCTGGAGCTGGACGATTGGTGCGATCAGGATGGCCGCCATGCCGGCCAGGGCCGAGCCGAGGGCCCAGTTGACCGTGGCCACCCGGTCGGGCGACAGGCCGAGCGAGGCCGCCGCCCGTTGGTTCTCGGCCACCGCCGTGGTGGCGAGGCCGAAGCGGGTGTACCGGTAGAAGGCCCAGAGGGCGGCGCTCATGACCACGGCGATACCGAACAGGATGAACCGGTCGATCGACACGGCGGAGCCGAAGGGGTGGATGAGGGTACGGGGCAGCTCGGACTTGACCGCCTCACCGCGGGCCCCGTAGCGGAGCACCGCCGCCGACTGGAGCACGACCAACAGCCCGAGGGTGGCCACGATCCGGGCCAGGGGGGCGGCTCGACGCAGCTGACGCATGACGAGCAGGTGGGCCAGGGCGCCGATGAGGGCGCAGCCGCCGAGGCCGACGAGCCACGCCAGCCAGGCCGGCTGGCCGTGCTCGACCTTCACCTCCCAGTGGAGGTAGGCGCCGACCATGCCGATGGCACCGTGGGCGAAGCTCAGGACGCCCGACCCCCGGTAGATCACCATGAGCCCCTGTGAGGCCAGCGAGTACAGGGCGCCGAGGCCGAGGCCCAGGAGTGCGAACCGGAGAACCTCTTGCACGGGTACCACTTCCTCTCGGAGGTCGGGGTGGAGGGTCGGGTGCCGGGCCCGCAGGGAGCGCCGACACCCGACCCCGGACATCACGACGACGGCTTGCCGTCGTAGGAGTCGGACATGTCGTAGGCCTGGCCGTCGTCGAGGGGCACGAGCTCGCCGTCGACCACATGGTCGAAGAACACGGTCCGGTTGAAGATCCGGGGTAGCTCACCGCCACCGCCGGTGTACTCGCTGGTGAAGTCGATGATCCCGACCATGCCGCCGGTGTCGATGCTGTCCATCTGGTTGGCGGCCGCGAGGAACGTCTCGTTGTCGATCTCCCCGTCGATCGTGTCCACCACGATGGTGAACACGGTGAACGCCGTCCACGTCCCGAGGCCGGCGAGACTGTTGTAGTTCAGCTCGGGATCGGCCTCGTAGGTCTCGAGGGCGGCCCGGAAGTCGTCCCACACCGGGGCCCCGATGTTGGGGTAGACGCCGATGACGACGGCGCCCTCGGTCGACTCCGGGAACTGCTCCACGATCGTGGAGTCGAGGTTGCCCTGCGGCCCGTAGTAGCGGGGCGTCGCCCCCACGCCCTCCATGGCGCTGATCAGCGGGGGCCAGTTGACCTGACCGAGCTGGCCGAAGACGCAGTCGGCCGGCGGGTCGTTGATCTGGGCCGCCTGGGCGCTGTAGTCGCCCGGTGCGACCGGTACCAGCACGATCCTCAGGTCGGACACGTCGGCTCCGATCGACTTGAAGCCGTTGGTGTACGACTCGATCTGAGGCACGTTGGCGGTGTCGTCGCCGAAGACGCCGACGATGCTCTCGCAGCCGTCCTCGATCATGCGGATGGCGGCCGCCGGGTTGAAGGAGTTGACGAACCCCAACGGGAACGAGATCGGGCTCTTGAACTCCTGGTCGCGGAGGGGGCAGCACGCGCCGAACCAGGCGATGCTGTTCTCCTCGTAGATCGGGATGGCCTGACCGACGTCGAGGGTGAAGCCGCCGACGTTGGCCACCACGCCCTCCGACACCGCGGTGCGGGCGCAGTTGGCCGCCTCGCCGGCATCGGCCCGGTCGTCGCACACGATGATCTCGAGCGGGCGGCCCTGGATGCCTCCCTGATCGTTGATCCACTCGGCATAGACCCGGGCCGTCTCCGGGATGTTCGGGTACGGCAGGATCTGGCTGTCGATCGGAGCCTCCACCATGACCTTTATCGGCTCGCCCGTCGGCGCATCGCCGCCCGTCTCGGAGCCGGTCTCCGATCCACTGTCGGTGGCGCTGTCGTCTCCATCGTCGCTGCCGCAGGCGGCAGCCACCAGGAACAGGGCCGCCAGCAGCGCCAGATAGCGGTACCGGTGGCCCGGGCCCGTTCGTCCGGGCGCGCGTTGCCCGGCATGTGAGTTGCCCACTGTTTCGTTTCTCCTCTGTCGTTGTGTGTCCGCCCGCGGTGAGCGAAGGCCTTCTGTCTTCAGACGGGTCGGATGGCGTTCCGGCAGGTCCGACCCTCGAGATGGGCGGTGCCCCACCGGACGACGTGACCGAACCGTTCGGCACCCGTCACCGGCGTCGGCGATGGTGTGGCCCCCGTTGGCCCACCGCCCGTCAAGCTTCGAAGCGGTCGACGATGCAGGGCTGCAACCCTTTCGCCGAACCCCGCCATGTTGTCCCCCTTCGACGGTGACGCCCGTCGCGCCGCCGTTGGACGGCTGTCTAGCGTGCCGGGGGTCGGCACCGCAAGATCGCACCACCGCGATCGACGACGACGCCGGTTCCGGGCTGGGCGAAGGTCGGGCGACGCCGATCCCAGCTCGTGTGACCCGAGCTGGCGAGGTCCGGCACGGCGACGACGCAGCGGTCAGGAACGCCGTGCGGCGGGCGAGCCCAACCCGCGCCGGAAGACGATGACGGCGACGACGGCGGCCACCACGGCCAGCACCAGGACGGCGATGCGGAGGATGGGGGCCGCCGTCCGCTCCCTGACGCGGAGATCGATCACCCCCCGTTCCCCGTCGGCCCACGCCTGCGACAGCACGTCGACGGGGTTCTCGTCGCCGTCCTCGCCGCTGAACACGGTGAGGAGAATGGTGGGAGCGGCCGGGTCGTCCCCCGGATCGGCCACCATGACCTGGGCGAACAGGGCGGTTCGGTCCCCGCAGCGGCGGTCGCCGCCGGCGTCGGAACCGGCGGCCAGGGCCGCCACCAGGGCCGTGCCGAGATCGGCCCCGCCGCGGCGGGCGTCGGTGTAGTGGGCCAGGGCGTCCTCGACGACGGCCCGGGAGGCCAGCAGGTTGCCCTGGGCCGACACCCCACCGCCCTGGGCGTCGAGCGCCTCGGGCGACGCCTCGGCCCCGGTGCTGGCGGCGGCCCGCCCGTCGACGTCGACGACGGCGTGTTGGCGGAGGGCGGCCAGGGGATCGACCCCGAGCTCGGTGACGGCGGCGATGACGTCGGCCGGGGACTCCCCCGCCCGGATGAGCTCGCCGATGCGGGCCGGGGCCTCGACATCGAGTTGGGCCTGGGTCACGGCGGCGGCCGTGCCGGGGACGAGCACGACGGGAAACAGGGGGGTGTCGGGATCACCCAGGGCCTCCCCGGGCACACAGGAGGCGATTGCCACCCCGACCTGTCCGGTGTCGGCGTCGGTGGCCACGATCGACCAGGTCGCAGCCGCCGGTGAGGCGAGGACGAGCAGGACGATTCCGACCGCCACCAGCGACGCCGTCGCCCGGCGGCGACGATTTCGCAGCATCGGTCGGGAACGGGATCGATGGGTTCGATGCGCCACCTCGGCAGTGTGCCGGGCGGCACCACCGAACCGGTGTACCGGCCGGTAAGCTGGTCGTTCTTGCTCGTGCCCATCCCGGGGTCTGGGCACATACAAGGAGCCTGGCTCATGCCATCCCCCGTTGCCGATTTCGGCCTGCTCGGCGTGCCGGCGGACCTCGTCGAGGTCCTCGCCCGCAACCGCATCACCGAACCCTTCGACATCCAACGCGCCACCCTGCCCGACACACTGGCCGGGCGAGACGTCCTCGGACAGGCCCCGACCGGATCGGGCAAGACGCTGGCGTTCGGGTTGCCCCTCATCGCCCGTGTCGGCAAGGCGGAACAACGGCGGCCCCGGGCCCTCATCCTCTCCCCCACGCGGGAACTGGCGGAACAGATCCGGCGCGAGCTCGAGCCCTTGGCCGACGCCCGCGGCATCCGAGTGCTATCGGTCTACGGCGGGGTCGGGATCGGACCCCAGGCCAAGGCCCTGTCCCGGGGGGTCGAGATCCTCGTCGCTTGCCCCGGCCGGCTCCAGGACCTGCTCGACAACCGCATGGTGAGCCTCGACCGGGTCGACCACGTGGTGGTCGACGAGGCCGATCGGATGGCCGACATGGGCTTCCTGCCTGCCGTCCGCGCCCTGCTCGACCTGACCCCGCGGGATCGTCAGACGGTGCTGTTCTCCGCCACCCTCGACCGAGAGGTCAAGGTGCTGGTCGACGGCTACCAGCGGAATCCGGTGCGGCACCAGGTGGGGGCGGCCGAGCCCGATCTCTCCCTGGTGACCCATCGCTTCATCACCACCACGAAGGACATGAAGATCGGCCTCGCCGCCGACCTCATCGACGACGCCGGACCGACGATGGTGTTCTGCCGCACCCGCCACGGGGTCGACCGGGTGGCTCGACAGTTGAAGCGGGCCGGGGTCAAGGCCGGTTGGATCCACGGGGGGCGGACCCAGTCGCAGCGCGACGCCGCCCTCTCGGCCTTCACCTCGGGTCGGGTGTCGGCCCTGGTGGCCACGGACGTGGCGGCGCGGGGTATCCATGTCGACGGCGTGGCCTGCGTCATCCACTACGATCCCCCGGCCGACCACAAGGACTACGTCCACCGCTCGGGCCGCACCGCCCGGGCCGGCGCCGGCGGGGTGGTGGTGTCGATGGTCAACGACGACCAGCGCAAGGCCATCACCCGCCTACAGCGCGACGTCGGTCTCCCCGCCACCCACCCCGAGGACGCACCACCGTTGCGGAAACGGGAGGTGGCGGCGTGGGTGGACGAGCGCCCCGAGTCGGGATCGCGCAAACCCAACCGGAGTGTCGCCGGCCGGTCGCGCCCGAACGGCGGCGCCAGGGCGACCTCTCCCGAGGGGGGCGGACGGGGCGGCCGAGACCGGAGCGACCGTCAACGGACCCGGGTCGAGGGCGATGATCGAAACGACCGTCGGCCGGCAGACACCGGCGGTGCCGACCGGGGCCGGAGCGGCGACGGGCCCTCCGGTCACCGCTCCCGCCAGGATGGGCCCCGCCAGGACCGCTCCCGCCA
Organism: Acidimicrobiales bacterium; assembly: GCA_050330635.1. Taxonomy (GTDB): domain Bacteria; phylum Actinomycetota; class Acidimicrobiia; order Acidimicrobiales; family SZUA-35; genus CADEDH01. The sequence continues at coordinate 9,822 of JBHJNQ010000007.1, forward strand.
GGACCGGCCCCGCCAGGACCGATCGGCGCAGGAGCGGCGCGATGACGGCGGCGGCGGTGGGCAGAGGCCGGCACCGGCAACGGGGGCGGGAACCATGGCGGGTTCCTCCACGTCGAGGGGCGGCAAGGCGAAGGCGACCCAGTCGTCCAAGCGCTCGGGTCGACCCCGGGCCAAGAGCCACAAGCAGTCCCGGCGGGGGTCGGGAAGCCAGGCGCCTCGACGCTGACCGAGGTTCCCGGCCCGGAGGCCCGACCGCTACCGTACGCGGGGTCATGCGTCTCTTCCTCATCCGTCACGCCCAGGCCGGCGACCGCCGAGCCGGGACCCGTGACCGCTACCGTCCCCTGTCGCCGTCGGGGCACGAACGGGCCCGTGGCATCGCCGACCTGCTGGCGGCGACGGGGATCGGGGCCATCCTCTCCAGCCCGGCGACGCGCTGCGTCCAGACCGTCGATCCCCTCGCCGTTCGGCTGGGCCTCACCGTCGCCGAGGACGACGCGCTGTGGGAGGGCTCGGCGGTCGAGTCCGCCCTCGCCGCCGTCGTCGTCGCCGGTCATCGCACGGTGGTCGCCTGCAGCCACGGCGACCTGATCCCCGAGATCATCGAGACCGTCGCCCACAGTGGCGCCACCATACGGGGTCGGGGCTGTGCCAAGGGATCGATCTGGGTCGTCGACGGGAAGCCCGGCCGCTGGTCGAGCGCCCGCTACCTCGATCGCTCGGCCACCGAGGTCCCACCCCCGATCTCCTGAGTGGACGCCAGGGCCTCCACGACCGCCACCGCGTCGTTGACCGGTCCGAGGTCGACCCCGTCCGGTCCCCGACGCTCCAGCTCGACGTACCACAACCGCTCCAGGGCACCGACGGCGGCCAGGACCGGTCCCGGATCGAGACCGGCGAGCACCAGGTCGTGGCCCTTGTCCCGCAGCGTCATCGACGATCCCCAGCCGCAGCCCACGGCGAGCCCACACCGGTCGAATCGACGCTGGACGGCCACCAGACGCGCCGCCCCATCGCGGGGCCGTCCCCGCCGGCGCCGGTGGACGGCAGCGACGATCGATGCCGTCCCGACGAGGGCCAACGCCACCAGGGTCCATCTCATGGTCGTCGCCACGTGGTCATCGATCACCGAGGGAGGGTCGGCGGCCGAGGGCACCCCGGCCGTCGGGTCGAACCCGTGCCAGCCCACGCCCGGGAACCACACCTCGGCCCAGGCGTGGGCGTCGGTTCCCCGGCTGAGCCAGTGGCCCGTGGCGCCGTCGTACTCGCCCGGGACGTAGCCGACCACCAGCCGGGCGGGGATGCCGAGCGAGCGCAGCATCACCACCAGCGCTGAGCCTATCTGCTCGCAGTAGCCGAGGCGGGACTCGAACAGGAGGTGGTGGACGGCGTCGGAGCCGGCAGGGAGCGGTGTGATGTCGCGGCTGTACTCGATATTGTCCTCGATCCACTCCTCGAGGGCCACGACCTTGTCGTAGGTGGTCGGGGCGTCGGCGGTGACGGCGGCGGCCAGCTCCGCCACCTCGGGGGTGATGTCGTCCTCCCGACCGAAGCGGGCAACCAGTGGGGTGGTGGGGGGTAGGAGAAGGGGGTCGGCGCGGCGGAGATCGTCATCGGTGGCGGGCACGATCGAGCTGTCGACCGTCCATGTCGCCCCGGAACGGAACGGCTCGTCGACCACGATCGTGCCGTCGTCGGCGAGCGACGCCCTCCCGGCCGTCGTCCACAGCGACTCGATCCGCCATCCACCGAGCACGGTGTCGAGGCCCGAGCGCTCGACCTCGAAGTGCTGACGCACCATGATCGGGGACGGCAGTCCGGTCGCGGCCGGGGCACCGACGGTGTCGCCGGGAGGGGGGATCTCCACCCCCTCCCCCGCCCAGGAGATGTGGGCGGCGGCGGCCGAGGTCGTCCACCGCCGCCCGTCCCACTGGTCGTAGGTCGTGCCCCGCCAGTAGAGGGGTCGGTCGGCCCGGACCCGCAATACCACCTCGTCGCTCAGCGACACCGGTACACCGGTGTCGAGCCCTCCGGTCAGGCCCGGGTGGGCCGTGAGGGGCTGACCGTCGAGCGTTCCGAGTCGCGGCGAGGCCGACACCAGGTCGGGCAGGAGGCGGTCGACGGCACCGGCCAGGACGAGCGACAGCGGCGCCAGCGCCACCACGGCGGCGATCGTCTGGGCGAAGCGACCCCACCCGAGCACGAGGCCCCGCCGGCCCCCGCCCCCCAGGGTTTCCCCGTTGTCGATGGCGATCGCCCGGTTGCCGAGGGCGACCGCCACGACCACCGTCACCAACCAGGACAGCAGCAGCGGTGGTGACAGGGTCTCGCCCGTGCGGAAGGCGAGGGTGGCGACGGGGAGCCCGAGGGCCGGGACGGCCCTGCTCATCCCCGCCTGGTTGAAGCTGGCGAAGCCGAGGACGGCGAGGGCCAGCAGGTCGACGAGGGACCACAGGGTGCCACCGGGGACCAGGGCCAGGACGAGGACGGCGGGTCCGACGATGCGGACCGCCTGGCGGTCGAAGCCGGGCCGGACGGCGGCGAACCCGATACCGAGGCCGAAGGCGGTCAGGACCAGGGCCCGGTCGACGGCGTCGAGGGGGGCGACGAGCACGGCGAGGCACAGCGCCGTCATCCCGGCCAGGCGGAAGCTCAGCTGGGCGACGCCCACCGCAGCCCTTCGGGGGAGACGACGAGGGTGGGACGGGCCAGGCCCGGCACCGGTGTCGGCACCGGTCCGGCGTCGGCGACGGCCAGGCGGGCGATCAGTTCCCGACGGTCGGCGACCGGGCCCGTGACCGCAACGGCGTCGGTCCCGGTCACCGCCGGACGACGCCGACCCGGACCCGGTGCCGGTCGGGTTTCGCAGGTGGTCAGGTCGACCCGGCGGCCGGAGGCCAGGAGGGCCTCGACGGCGGCCCGGGCCCGGCCGAGCACATCGTCGAGGTCGTCGCCCGGGGCGGCGTCGACGACGATGGTCATCTCATCGGTCGTCGCCTCGCCGCCGCGCTCGACCACCATCAGCCGACCGGTCCTGGCCACCGTCGGCCAGTGGACGTCGCGTCGGCGGTCGCCGGGGGCGTAGTCACGGACGCCGACCGGATCGCCGGTGCCCCACGCCTGGTCGGCGGCCGCCCCCGGGTCGAGAGGGACGGCGACGGCGATCGGGGCCGGCCCGACCAGGAGGGGCTCGGCCAGGGGGGCGTGGTGGAGGCGGACGAAGGCGGCAAGGCCGAAGGGGACGGCCGTCTGCAGCCGGATCGTGAGGTGGGTCACGGTTCCCCGCTGGGTCCACGCCACGTCGACCGGACCCCGACAGGGAACCACGGCCGCCACCCAGGGCCGGGTGGAACGCTCGATGCCGACGACGCACTCGAGCCCGGCCGGACCGTCGACGGCCACCACGACCGTCAGTTCCTGGCCTGCGGTGGCCCGATCGGGGGCGTCGACGGTGACGCCGACGCGGCGCAGGGCCAGGCGGGCGATGATGGCGTTGAGGACGAGGATCAGCCCGGCGCCCACGCTGATCGCCACCAGGAGACGCTGGCGGGTCACCCCGGCGATGAGCAGGCCGGGGAAGAACAGGCTGAGCACCCCCGCGCCGGCCGGGGTCAGGACCAGCCGGTAGCGGTCGCGACCGGTCATGTCCCGGGAACGTCGGGTACCGGGAACTCCTCGACGATCGATCGGATCTGGGGCCCATGGCGGTCGACGGGTTCCCCCTCGGCGGCCAGGCGGTGCGACAGGCACGGCACCGCCAGGGTGCGGACGTCGTCGGGGACGACGTAGCTCCGCCCCTCGAGCACGGCTAGGGCCCGGGCCATGGCCAGGAGCGAATGGGAGGCCCGGGTGCTGAGGTGCCCGAGGGTCCGCAGGGCCTCGCACAGATCGAGCAGGTAGTCGAGGACGGCGTCGGCGCAGTGGACCTGCGCCACCCAGGCCTGGAGCTCCGGCACCAGGTCGGCCGGGATGACGGGTTCGATGCGCTCCACCGCCGCCGCCCCGCCCTCCCCCCGCAGGAGTCGGCGTTCGACGGACCGCTCGACCGGTCCCAGGCCGAGCATGGCCCCGAACCGGTCGAGCTGACCGGAGGTGAGAGCGAAGGTGCCGACCGAGCCGATCGGATTCATGGTGGCCACGACGAGGAACGGCATCGGCATGGGGCGGGTCACGCCGTCGACGGTGACATGGTCCTCGGCCATGGCCTGGAGGAGGGCGGACTGGGTTCGGGGGGTGATCCGGTTCACCTCGTCGATCAACACGACGTTGGCCAGGAGGGGACCGGGCCGGAAGACCCAGGTCTCGCTCGACTGCTGGTAGACGGAGGCCCCCGTCAGATCGGTAGGAAGAAGATCGGGGGTTCCCTGGATGCGGCCGAAGGCGCCGTCGATGACCCTGGCGATGGCGGCACCAAGCGTCGTCTTGCCCATGCCGGGCCGGTCGTTGAGCAACAGATGCTCACCCGCCGCCAGCGCCGCCGTGGCCAACCGGACCTGCTCGCCCTTACCGAGGAGAGCGGAGCCGATGGCGCGCTCGAGGGCGTGTGTGGCATCGATGATCCGGCTGTCCAGCTCCACGCTGCCTGCGGCGCTCACAGCCGGAGTGTCGACGCCGCCCGGGCGGGCCTTGAGCATGGTGAACCGGGCGCACCGGGCCCGAGGTCGGCCGCGGCGGACGAACGGCCGGCGTCAGCAGGCGTTGCGCTCGACGATCGCCGCCGTCTGCTCCACGAAGAACTCGGGCGGATCGAGAGCGAGCAGGGCCGCCACGTCGGCGCAGGCCCGATCGGCCTCCCCGAGCCGATCGTTGATCGTGGCCCGGAACGCCAGCGGATCGGGGTACGTCGGATCGGCGTCGATGGCCCGGTCGAGGTAGCGCAGCCCACTGGCCAACAACTCGAGGGCATCCTCGTCCTCGATGCCGACGCTGCGTTGGAGGGCGCCGCCGGCGAGGACCAGGTACCACCCCCGATAGGCCAGCGCCTCGGCGTTGTCGGGGTCGTCGTCCAGCACCTCATCGAAGCACTGGAGCGATCCCACGAGATCCCCGCCACCGGCCCCCAACTGCTGGCACCGCAGCACCTTGTCGCGCGGGCTCTCATCGATGCCGCCGGTCAGCTGGTCGTTGACCCCGCGCTCGCCCAGGGTCTGGGCCAGGACGAGTCCGGCGGCCACCGAGAACACGAGGAGGCCGGCCGCCACGAGGAACCACCGGACGGGGCGCGAGGGCCCGGCACGCCCGCCCCCGACGCCGTCGGGCCCCGGTTCATCGAGCCGGCGGAGGGTGTCGGCCGCCCTGGCGGTGTAGTCGTCGCGTAGTGCGGTGTAGTCGAGATCGTCGATCTCGCCGGCCTCGTACTCGGCGTCGAGGGCATCGAGGGCCCGCAGCCACCGGTCCCGCTCCTCCTCCAGGGGGTGTCGGGGACCGCTCACGACCGGTCGCTCCCCCGCTCCTCCCGGGCGGCGGCCACGAGGGCCCGGTCGGCCTCCGTCACCGGGCTGGACCGGCTCGAGCGACCGATGACCGCCGCCACCGCTGCCGCCCCGGCGACGACCAGCACCACCGGGAGAACCCACAGCAGGGCCGCCAGACCCTCGGCCGGCGGGGTCAACAGGACGCTGGCCCCATAGGCCCGGATCAGGTCGTCGCGGATCTCCTGGTCGGTGGCCCCGTCGCCGACCTCACCGCGGATGTAGTCGCGGATCGTGACCGCCACCGCAGCGTTCGACTCAGCCACGCTCTCCCCCTGGCACTGGGGGCAGGCCAACGATTCCGACAGTCGCTCGATGCGCTCGCCATCGGTCTCCACCCCGCCGCCGTCGAGGGCAGCCACGGCCAGCAGGGCGAACGTGGCGGCGAAGACGGCGACCCAGGCGACACGCCGCATCAGCTGTTGTCCTCGATGAGGGCGATCAGCGTGTCGGCATCGACCTCGCCGGCGATGTGCTGCACCACGAGGCCCGACGGCGCCACGACGAACGTCTCCGGTATCTGCGACACCTGGAACTCCAGCGGGATGGTGGAGTCGTCGAGGAGGGGCCAGTCGCCGCCGTGCTCGTCGAAGAACGCGGCCACCCGTTCGGGAGGATCGTTGAACACGACGGCCACCACCTCGGCCTCCCCGGTCCGGCGGGCCCACCGGTCGAACTCGACGAGCTCCGGGTGCTCGTTGACGCAGCCCGGGCACCAGGTGGCGAAGAAGTTGACGACGACCCACCGCCCCCGGGCGTCGTCGACGTCGTAGTGCCCGCCGTCAAGGGTTGGTCCGGCGATCTCGGGCACCCGCTGCCCGAGCACCCTGCTGGCGGGATCGAGCCGGTCGTCGGAACCGAAGGCCAGGATCCCGATGAGGCCCACGATGAGCACGCCGGTGCCGACGGCGAACCACCGGACGGGGGTGGCGGGACGGCGCTCAGTCACCGACGAGCTCCGGCTGGCGCCGGCCATCACCGGTGGCCGGAGTCGTGTCGTCACCCGCCGGCGCCGGGTCGGCCGCCGATCGGGCCCGGTGGCGGCGCCTCGTGGGCACGAGGGCGAGGATGGTGCCGACGGCCATCAGACCACCCCCGGTCCAGATCCACGAGACCATGGGCCGGATGACGATGCGGAGGCGGATGGCATCGTCGGCCCGCTGGGGCAGCTCGTCGAGCACGAGGAACACATCCTCCCGCAGGCCCGATCGGACCGAGGGGGTGGGCACCACGCCGCCGGCCTGGCGGAAGGTGGTGATGGAGGGGGCGTACACGTCGTCGCCGTCGATCTCGATCAGGGCGTAGGTGCGGAGGCGCCGTTCGTTGGCGTCGGCACCGGGCTCGAGGTAGGTGAAACGGTGGCCTTCCACCGTCACGCTCTCGCCGACGTCGAGCAGCACCGTCCGGTCGCTCTTGTAGGACTCGCTGGCGGTCAGCCCGACAGCGATCAGTACCACGCCGATGTGGACGATCATCCCGCCGTTGGTCCGTCCCACCACACCCCGCCAACGCTGACGGCGAACGGCGAGGACGATTTGGCGGACGGCGGCCCCGGCGGCGAACCCACCCAAGCCGAAGGCCAGCAGGGGGGCAACCCCCCGCCCGCCGATGACCAGGGCGGTGGCCATGGCCCCCACCCCGGCGACCGCCGGCCACAGCAGCCGGTCGGCCAGGGTTTCGACCGACCCCCTACTCCACGGCAGGGCGGGGGCGGCCGCCATGAGGAAGAGCAGGACGAGCCCGATCGGGCGACCCAACGAGTCGAAGTAGGGCCGGCCGATCGTCAGCCGATCACCGTTCCACGCCTCGGCCATGAGGGGGAACACCGTCCCCAGGAGGACGACGAAGGCCAGGGCGCCGAACAGGAGGTTGTTGGCCAGGAACGAGGCCTCGCGCGACACCGGGTGCTCGATCACACCGGGCGAGCGGAGAGAGTCGCCCCGCCAGCCGATCAGTCCGACCGACACCACGGCGATCACGGTGAAGAAGGCGAGCAGCCACGGGCCGACGGCCCCGTCGGCGAAGGCGTGGACCGACGACACCACCCCGGAACGGGTGAGGAACGTGCCGAGGATGGTGAGGGCGAAGGTGGCGCACAGCAGCGACAGATTCCACACCCGGAGCATTCCCCGCCGTTCCTGCACCATGACCGAGTGGAGGTAGGCGGTGCCGGTCAGCCACGGGAGCAGGGAGGCGTTCTCCACCGGATCCCACGCCCAGTACCCGCCCCACCCCAACACCTCGTAGCTCCACCAGGCGCCGAGCATGATCCCGGCGGTCAGGAAACCCCAGGCCGCCACCGTCCATCGACGGGTCTCGATCAACCACCCCTCGCCCAGGCGACCGGTGACGAGGGCGGCCACGGCGAAGGCGAACGGCACCGTGAAGCCCACGTAGCCGAGGTAGAGCATCGGCGGGTGGAAGGCGACGAGCAGGTGGTTCTGGAGGAGCGGGTTGGGTCCGGGGCCGTCGAAGCCGGCGGGGACCTCGACGGTGACGAAGGGGTTGGCGGGGCCCACCATCAGGGCGAAGAAGAAGCCGGTGACGACGAGCATCACCAGCAGGGCCCAGCCGAAGAGGGGGTCGGCGGCCTGCTTGCGGAACTTGACCATCATCGCCGTCAGATACGCGGCGAGGGCCAGCACCCACAGCAGGATCGAGCCCTCGAGCGCCGACCAGAGGGCGGCGAAGTTGTAGAGGGCCGGGGTGCTGTCGCTGCCGACCTCGCTCACGTAGCGGATCGTGTAGTCCCGCTGGGCCAGCGCCACCTCCATCACCGTGAACGCGCCGACGGCCGCCGCGATAACCAGCCACACCCACTGGCGTACGGGGCGCAGTAGGCGGAGCTGGCCGCTGATGAGGGCGTAGGCGACGCCGACGGCACCGAACACCGACGCCGTCAGACCGAGGACGACGAAGCCGAAACCGAGGATGGCGTTCACGGTTCGGGCGTCCCTACCCTACCGACGGGTCGAGCTCGTAGTCGACACGCTCGGGGTTGTCCTCGATGTACTCCTCCGAGTGCTTGACCAGCACCTGGTGGGAGCGGAACACCTCGCCCTCCCAAAGGCCCTCGACCACGACCTGCTCGCCCTCGGCGAACAGGTTGGACGGCTCGTCCCCGATGTGGCGCACGTCGGCCGTCGCATCGGCGAAGGCGAGGGTGAACAGCAGGGACCCGTCGCCGGCCAGGCCGTTGTCGGCCACGACCGTGCCCTGCATCCGGAACCGGCGGTCGCCGAGGTCGTCGCGCTGGGCCACCGCCTCGTCGACGTTGTAGAAATAGACCCGGGCGCTGGTCAGGGCCTGATACAGCACGGCGACGAGGGCCAACCCGACCAGGCCGACGATGACGATGTTGCGGTACGAGCGCGACCGCCGTGCCGGACGTCCGTCGTCCGCCGGTGGGCGGGGGGTGAGATCGAGCTCAGTCAAGGAACCGCCTCCGTTCTGCCGACACCTTCTCCGAGAGCTGGCGGCCCTTGCGAACCACGAGCCAGGCGTAGAGGACGATCGACGCCAGGATCACGGCGTAGCCGACGATCACGTAGCTCCAGTACATCAGGTGGCCCTCCCCAGCAGTCCGGTGGCGTCGGTCTCGGCCCGGCGCTCGGCCAGTGCCCGGGCCAGACCCAGCTCCTCGACCTGGCGGGACAACCAGGCCACCCGGAACCGATGGATCAGCAGCCAGGCGAACACCGTCATGAAGGCGACCAGGCCGACGAAGAGGGAGAAGAGCATCATCCCGTCGAGCTTGGTGTCGACGCCGATGGTCTGACCCTGGTGCAGGCCCCGCCACCACTGCACCGAGTAGCGGACGATGAAGACGTTGGCGAAGCTGATGATGCCGAGGACGGCGGCCCGCCGGGACCGGACGTCGGGCGGCAGTTCGAGGCGGCGCACCGCCAGGTAGCCGATGTACATGACGAACATGACGACGGTGCTCGTCAGCCGAGGATCCCACTGCCAGTAGACACCCCACGTCGGCTTGCCCCAGACGGCGCCGCCGAAGAGCACGAAGGCACAGAACAGGACGCCGATCTCGGCCGAGGCCCCGGCCAGGAGATCCCAGAAGGTCGAGCCGTTGCGGAGGTGGATTGCGCTGCCGATCAGGGTGATGAAAAAAGCGACGTACATCACGGCGACCGTCGGGAGGTGGACGTAGAGAAGGCGGGCGGCGTCTCGTTGGTTCAGCTCCGGGCCGGAGATCACGAGCCCGAACAGCAGGGTCATGCCCATGAGGAGCAGGGCCGCCACCCCCAGCCGGCGAGTGGCGACCGAGCCGGTGTGGACAGGAGCCGGTGTCGGCTCCTGGGCCACGCCGTCGTCGAGGGCGACGCCGGGGACCTCGGGCGCAGACGCGTCAGTCGACGATGACGAGCTCGACTCCGGTGTGGTCACGATTCCTCCAGTAGGGGCCCGAAGGCGAGCATCCCAACTCCCAGGTAAAGCACGGCGAAAACGCCGAGCAGGGCCGCCCACGACCAGCCGGGCACGGCGGGGTCGGCGAACAGCGCATCGCGGGTGGCGAGCGTGGCCGCCAGCAGGACGGGAGCCAGCACGGGCAGGACGAGCAGGGGAACCAGGCTGTCCCTCGTCCGAAGGCCCGAGGCGACGGCGGCGTAGAGGGTACCGGCGAACGTGACCCCGAGGGTGGCGAGGATGACCGTGACGACGAGCAGGACCGGGTTGACCAGGGGAGCATCGAACACGATGAACGACCCGGCACCGAGCACCAGTTCGATGACCACGAGCTGGGCCGACACCGCCAGGGCCTTGCCCAGGAACACGCCGGCGGGATCGATGCCCGCCATCCGCAGGGCGTCGAGGTTGCCATCGGTGGCCTCGACGGCGAAGGCGCGGCTGAGGGCCATCAGGGCCGACAGGAGCACCGCCAGCCAGAACAGCCCGGGGGCGACCTCCTGGATGACGGCCCGCTGGGGCTCGCCCACGACCCGGAGGTTGGGCTGGATGGCGAAACCGAAGAGGATCAGAACGAGGACCCCGAAGGGCAGGATCTGGGCCGTCACCACCCGTGACGTCAGCTCGATGCGGAGATCCTTGACCGCCACCAGCCACGTGTCGCGCAACATCTCAGGCCTCCTCGCGGGCGGCGGCCCGTGCGCCGCCATTGACGGAGAGGGGCGACGGCTCGTCGTCGTCCTGGACCTGACCGCCGGCGATCACCACCGTCCGGGTGGCGATCCCGGACGCCCGGTCGTAGTCGTGGGAGGCCAACATGACCGTGGCCCCGAAGGCCACGGCGTGGCGGATCAGACCGTCGACGAAGTCGCGCCCGTTGACGTCGAGACCGGCGTGGGGCTCGTCGAGGAGCCACAGGCGAGGGCGCCGGCACACGAGGACGGCGAGGGATGCCCGGCGGCGCTGGCCGGCCGAGAGGTGGGCCACCCGGACCGTGCGGAGCCGATTGCTCAGGGCCAATCGGTCGAGGACGGGTTCGACCGAGGCCTCGTCGAGCCGGTTGGCCCTGGCCCAGAAGAGCACGTTCTCCTCGACCGTCAGCTCGTCGTAGAGGAACGTCTGATGGGCCAGCAGGCCGGTCTGGCGGCGCAGCTCACGCCGCTGGCTCCGGTCGGAGAGGTCGAAGCCCAGCACGTGGCCTTCGCCCTCGTTGAGCGGGGCAAGACCGGCGAAGAGTCGCAGCAGCGTGCTCTTGCCGGCGCCGTTCGGTCCCCGCAACAGCACGATCTCACCCTCCGTGACGGTCAGATCGACACCGGCGAGAGCCGGAAATCGGTTGATCAGACTGATGGCACCACGGAGGGTGGCTATCACCTCGGCCCCGCCGAGGGCGTAGCGACTCCGTGTGGGCGACGGGGACGCGTCGATCACGGGGCGGCTGGGCGCCGGGGGGCTCTCGTCGCCGATGCTCACGGCCTCCACGATACGGCGCCGGCCGGCCCGGCACCCCCCGATCATGGCCGGCGACCGGACGGGCCGACGCCACGGGCAACCGTACCCAGAGCACTCGAACGGGGCCGGGCGCGGCCGATGGGGCCAGCGATGTCAGCGCCGCGCTCAGAAACAACCCCGGTCGACCGCTGGGTGACCGCCTGGGAGACGTCCTCGCCCATCCTGGTCGGTGGTTCAGAGGGGCCGGGCTCCCGCCGGGTCGACGAGGACCAGCTCCCGATGCTGACCGCCCCGGACCTGCTCGGTGGGATCGGTCGTCTCCTCGTCGGCCTCGGGACCGTGATGATGCTGTTCGCCCTCTATCAGCTGTGGGGCAGCGGCCTGCTGGAATGGCGGGCCCAGAGCGCGCTCGATGCCCGGTTCGAGGCGGCGATGATCGACCACGACGTCCGCCGCGCCGTCGCCGACGTGGTGGCCACCGACCGTCGGGGGCGCCTCGTGGCCACGGCCGGTGGGCTGGCCGTCGACGGCCGCGGATCGGTCGAGCTGGCGTCGCCCGCCGCTGCGGACATCGGGGTCGACGTCGTGGCCGGCCCGCCGGTCCAGGCGCCCCCACCGACACGGGCGACGGCGCCGATCGAGGGGGAGGCCATCGGGCGGATGGAGATCCCGGCCATCGGGGTGGTGAAGACGATCGTGGAGGGCGTGTCGCGCCCGACGTTGCGCAACGGCCCCGGCCACTACCCGACGACACCCCTCCCGGGTCATCGTGGCAACGCCGCCATCGCCGGGCACCGGACGACACACGGGGCCCCCTTTCTCGACCTCGACCTGCTGCGCCCGGGCGACGAGATCATGGTGGAGACCGTCGACGGTCGGTTCACGTATCGGGTGGAGGCCCAGCCCGACGGGGCCGGGGGGGTCAGCGGTCACCGTCTCGTCGACCCGTCGGCCGTCGAGGTGATAGGCGACCGGGGCGACAATCGGCTGACCCTCACCGCCTGCCACCCGAAGTACTCGGCCCGGCAGCGCATCATCGTCACCGCCGTCCTCGTCGGCGCCCCGGTCGACGACGTCGTCGCGGCGCTCACGCCCCCGGTCGATCCGGCCCGACCGGTGCGCGCCCGACCCGGTCCCCCCACCGCGGCCGACACCACCGCCCCCGGCCCGGTCCCGACCGAGCAGGCCCTGCCACTCCCATCCCCCGTCGGTTGGGACCCCGAACCAGGGTCAGCTCGGCCGTCGGTGCCCGAACCAGTGATCCGACGTGTATTCGGCGGCACCCCGGGCGAGGCGGTCGATCCGGGCGCCACGCTCCACTCCGGCGAGGATGCCCTGACCGAATCACTCGGTTGGCAGCACCACGAGCTGGAGCCCACGGTGCTGTGGGCCACCATGTCGGCGCTCATGGCCTTCGCCGGCTGGGCCCTCGGTCGACTCTGGCGCCGTCGTCCGGCCCGGGTCATCACCGCCGTGTCCCTGGTGGCGCCCCTGTTCGCGTACTTCGTCCACCTCGACCGGCTGCTCCCGGCGTTCTGACCGCCACGCCACCTCACCGGAGGCGGAGCCCCGCCACCACGGCGGCCGGCGGACGACGCCACACACCCGCCAGCGGCGGCGCCGGCCCGCCGCGGTCAGGGCGGTGAGGCGTGGGTCGACACGGCCAGGGCCAGGCCGGTCCAGGTCTGGGGTCTGGCTCCACCGGCCGTCCCCGTGTCCGGATGCCAGTACTCGGCCAGTCCGGAGACGGCGGCTCCGCCCAGCAGCGACCGGGCCAGGCTGCCGGCCAGCCGGTGGCGTCCGTCGGCCACCGCAGCCAGGACCAGCAGGTAGCTCAACTGGGGCCACGCCGGTCCCCGCCAGTACCGGTCGGGCCGGTAGCTCGGTTCGGCCCGGTGGACGCCGCACGGCCCGAAGGGCGCCCCGAAGGCCTCGTGGTCGACCAGCTGGTCGAAACCCTCCGGTCGGGGATCGACGAGCAGGGCCAGGAGCGCGTCGAGCGTCCGGGTCCGTCCCGACGGTGCCCCGTCGTCGACCCAGGTGGCGATGGTGGGATCCCAGCGGCGGGCCAGCGCCGCCGCCACCTCGTCGGCGGCCAACGCCAAGGTCCGGTCGGCGTCGACGTCGACACCGACGGCCGTCGAGGCGGCGGTCAGCCGACGGGTGTTCCACACGACGAGCGAGTTGAAGCCGATCGAGCCGACGACGAACCGGGGACCGCCCGGATCGGCCACGAGCTCGGCGACCAGCTCGCTCTTCACCTCCGCCCACGTGCGGTCCGGCCGACCATGGTCGTCCCATCGCGGACTATCGTCGCAGCCACTCTCCCAGGGATGAACGATAGGTATGAGTCCAGCGGATGTGCGCCCTCGCCCCACCAGCAGGTGCAACAGCCCCCGGCGGCAGGCGTCGAGCACGGCGTCGTCGGGCCGGTGACCGGCCTCGATGAGGCATGCCGCGGCATGCCCGTACATGGGCGGCTGGGTCAGGTTGGAGGTCAGGGGCCGACCCCACAACCCGACGGCGGCAGCCGGCTCGCTCCAGTACGTCATGTGGGGCACGAAACCGGTGTCGGGGTCCTGGTTGGCCAACGCGTTGGCCAGCTCAACGCCCGCCCTGGCATCGCCGAGGGCCAGCCATATCGCTACGTGGAAGCACGAGTCCCACAACCACTGATGGGGGTAGGTGACGGGATTGGGGACGCAGTACCCGGGGGCCCGCCAGGCCGCCTCCATCATGGCCGCAACCTCGGCCCGGAGCCGTGTGGGGTCGATCGACGCCCGGCGGGTCGACGGTGGCGGCTGGACCATGGCGGCGAGGGTAGCGGCGGGTCCCGATGAGCACCTGTGCCTTCGTCTCGTTCCGGCTCGGCCTGACCGACGGTGTATCGATCGTGACCGGGGCGTGGCGCCGCTGCTTCGAGCGCTCGGGTTGGTACACCTACACCGTCGCCGGGGAGGGGCCGGTCGACGTGACGGTCGAGGGTCTCGCCATCGACGCCCCCCACCCCCCCGCCGCCGACGCCGTGGCCGCCGCCCTCGCCGCCGCCGACCTGGTCGTGGTCGAGAACCTTCTCAGCATCCCGCTCAACCTCGGTGCCAGTCGCGCCGTGGCCGCCGCCCTGCGGGGCCGGCCGGCGGTGCTCCACCATCACGACCCGCCGTGGCAGCGGGCCCGGTTCGCCCACGTCACGGAGCTCCCCCCCGACGACGCAGCCTGGCTGCACGTCACGATCAACCGCTTCACGGCGGCCGAGATGGCGGACCGGGGCCTGGCCGCAACCCCGATTTACAACGGCTTCGATCCCGACGAGCCACCCGGCGACCGAACCGGTGTCCGGACCATGCTGGGCCTCGATCCCGCCACCCCCCTCGTGCTCCATCCGGTGCGCGCCATCGCCCGCAAGAACGTACCGGCCGCCGTGGCCGTGGCCGAGATGGTCGACGGCGTGTACTGGTTGCCGGGGCCGGCGGAGGAGGACTACGCCGACGAGCTGGAGCGGATCGTGGCGGCGGCCCGGTGCGACGTCGTACGGACGACGCCGGGCGAGCTGGGGCCCGGCCTGACCATGCCCGACCTCTACGCCGCCGCCGACCTCGTCGCCTTCCCGTCGACGTGGGAGGGCTTCGGCAATCCGCCGATCGAGGCCGCCATCCACCGCCGTCCCGTCGTGGTCGGCCACTACCCGGCCAGCGACGAGCTCCGGGAGCTGGGGTTCCGTTGGCTCGACCCGGGCGACCAGGCCGCCATCCGCCGAGCCGTGATCCGACCCCCCGTCGCCGACATGGAGCACAACCGCCGTCTGGTGGCCGATCACCTGTCGATCGACGGGATGTGTCGACGTGTCAACTCGCTGCTCGAACGGGCAGGCTTGAGCCCATGACCGATCCGGCCGATCCCGTGCTCGAGACCCGCGCTCGCGTCGCCTCCCTCGTCTCGAAGGGTCTACGCATCGGCTACGGCCTGTTCGGACTGGCCATCGTTCTCTTCCTCGTCGCCCTCGTCGGCGGCTTCACCGGGCTGCTGACGGGAGCGATCACCTTCTGCCTCCTCGTCGGCTCGGCTATTCTGGCCCCTTCCATCGTTTTCAACTATGCAGTCAAGGCGGCGAACCGAGCAGACAGGGACGGGACGTGGTAGCTCAGCATCCGGGTCGGTTCGCCTCAGACGGGGTCACCCCGGCCGGCAACGAGCCGGAGGGCTCGACGAGGCTCCCGGCGGCCGAGCGACGGGAGCAGCTGCTCGGCGTGGCCCGCCAGGTACTCGCCCGTCAGGGCTTCTACCAGACGACGATGGCCGAGATCGCCGACTCCGCCGGGGTGACGAAGCCGGTCCTCTATCAGCACTTCCAGTCCAAGCGCGATCTCTACACCGCAGTCCTCGGCGACGTCGGCACCCGGTTGCGGACGGCCGTGGTCCAGGCGGCGGCGGCCGCCGCCGCCGACGGTCCCCGTATGCAGGCCAACGCCGGCTTCCGGGCCTACGTCCGTTTCGTCGACGAGGACCGCGAGGGCTTTCGGCTCCTGTTCAGCGGCACGTCACGCCAGGACGGTGAATGGGCGTCGATCACCCGCGAGGTCGAACACTCGATCGCCCAGGGCATCGCCGACCTCATCGACGTACCCGAGATGAGCCACATCCAACGCCAGGCCCTGGCCCATGGGGTCATGGGCATGGCCGAGGGCATGATGCGGTACTGGCAGTCGGGCCGGGCCGGCGACCTCGCTCGCGACGACCTGCTCGACGCTCTGATCGCCCTGGCCTGGGGCGGTCTGCGCGGCCTGCGGGCCTGAGTACGAGCCGGCGCGCCAGCGGGCCGCGACCCCCACCGCCCGGGGCCGAAACCCCGGGCCGGTCGACGTCAACGGGGCCGCAGCTGGGCCAGGGCCGCGCCGTGGAGCTCCGCCGTGGCCGCCGCCACCACGTACCCTCCGTCCACCGGGGACCGGCCCTCGAGGTCGGTGACGACCGCCCCCGCCGCTTCGACGATCGGGATCAGGGGCACGATGTCGTAGGGGGCGAGGCCGTTCTCCACCACGAGATCGGCCAACCCGGCGGCGAGATAGCCGTAGTTGGCGCAGTCGCCCGAGTAGCGGGTCATGCGGCTGACGGCGGCGAGGCGAGCGAAGCCGTCGGCCTCGGGCCCGGGGGCGAACATCTCGGGATGGGTGCAGAGGACGATCGCCTCGTCGAGGCGGGTGGTGGACGACGCTGCCAGCGGCTCGCTGCCGCCGGGGCGCAACAGCCGGCCCCCGGTGGCGGTCGCCACCTGGGTCTCGTCGAGCACCGGCAGGTGCATCCAGCCGGCCACCGGCCGACCGTCGACCTGGAGCCCGAGGAGCGTGCCCCACAGCGGCTGGCCGGTGATGAAGGCCCGGGTGCCGTCGATCGGGTCGATGACCCACCGGATCGGACCGGAGCCGGTTTCGCCCCGCTCCTCACCCAGCACGGCATGGCCGCCGAACAGCCCGGCCAGGCCCGCCCTGATCTCGTCCTCGACGGCCCGGTCGGCGGCGGTGACCGGATCGAAACCGCTGCTCGCCTTGTTGTCGACCTCGAGCGGCCGGCGGAACCAGTCGAGGGCGCGACGGCTCGACCGGCGCACCAGGTCGGTGACCGCGTCGAGATGCGGCTCGATGTCGAACGTGGTCATGTCCGTCGCTCTCAGTCCTCGACGGCGTCGTCGGTCAGGGCCTCGTAGCCCCGCTCGACGTCGTGCAGGTGGTGGGTGACGTCGTGGAGGAGGTAGCGGCCGAGCGACTCGATGGTGAACGTGAAGCCGTCGGAACGTCGCCCCGTGCGGGCCCAGCCCGTCCCGCCGACCCGGTCGAACATGTCGGCCACCCGGCCGGCGGCCGAGGCCAGGGCGTAGCTGACCGGACCGGCGTCTTGTTCGTGGTAGCGGGCGGCGACGGCGGCCTGGTCGGGATTCCAGTCGGCGAAGCGGGGGTCGTCCTTCTTCACCATCTCGGCCAGCCGGTCGCGGAACAACTCGTAGACGTCGCGCACGTGGGCCCCGTACTCGAGGGCCGACCACACCGGCCCCTCGCCCGGCGGGCCGGGAGGGCGCTCGGTGACGAGGTCGCCCCGACCGAGGGCAGCCCGCCAGGTTGCGGCGTTGACCCGGAACCGGGCCCCAAGCTCCTCCCGATCCACGGCGGAGGCGTCGAACCCGCACTCGTCGCACGGACGCTCCAGCACCCAGGTCCAGTCCTTGTGATCCCCTCGCGGTTGCTCCACGTCCCGAGACTACCCGTGGTTGGTCGGCGCCCGAACACGACCATCATGATGGCGGCGGCGCTGATGACGCGGGCCGTGCTGGCCAGGCCATCGGCGACCGACGACTGGGAATCGCCGCTGCGCTCGTACTCCTCCTTGATGCGGGAGAGAAGGAAGACCTCGTAGTCCATGGACAGCCCGAAGACGATGGCGACCAGCATCATCGGGATGAACGGCTCGATCGGAGCGCCGGCGATGCCGAGGACGTCGCCGAACCAGCCCCACTGGAAGATCGCCACCACGATGCCGTACGACGCTGCGATCGACAGCACGTTCATGATCACGGCCTTGACCGGCACGACCAGCGACCGGAACACCGCCATCAGCAGCAGGAAGCTGAGGGCGAGGACCACCCCGAAGAACACGAGGATCCTGGCACCGAGGAAGGAGGTGAAGTCGATGCTGGCGGGCACGCCACCGGTGACCGACACGGCGAGGCCCTCGTCGGCGGCGGGGATCACGTCCTCCCGCAGGGTGGTCACGAGCTCCTCCGTGGCCAGGTCCTGGGGCGATGTGGTGGGCACGATCCGGATGAGGACCGCCTCCGGGTTCTCCGGGTCGTTGGGGATGGGAGGTGAGGCCACGGCCACCCCGGGGGTGGCGGCGATCTCGGCCTGCAGGACCTGGACCTGGGCCATCGCCGCCGGCTGATCGAGCACGGCCGTGACGAGAAGCGGCCCGTTGTAACCGGGGCCGAAGCCCTCGGCGATCAGGTCGTAGGCCCGACGGGTCGAGGTGTTCTCCGGGAAGTTGCCCTCGTCGGAGAAGCCGAGGCGGAGGCCGAGCACCGGAGCGGCCAGCGCGAGCAGGATGGTGCTACCCACGAGCAGGGCCGCCCACGGGTGCCTCTGGATCATTCGGCTCCACCGGTAGGGCAGGGTCTGGCGCAGCGGGCGCGGCGTCCGGGGCGGGATCCGTCGCTTGAGGCCGGGAACGAAGAAGCCGAGCACCAGAACGGCGGCGGCCAGGGCGAAGGCCACGAGGGCGACGGGCGGGGCGCCGATGCCGGCCGAGAACAGGGCGATCGACACGAGACCGGCGGCCACGAGGCCGCAGGAGGCGATATCGCTACGTACCTGTAGCCGTCTAGAGCGATCGGCTCCATCGCGCAACAACCAGCGTCGAAAGGCACATTCTGATGCCGGTGCCGGCGTGCGCCGACGACGAGCTGGCCGAGCTGCACCGGGCCCTGCAGCAGCAGCGTCTCCGGCCGTTGCGCACGATCCTCGACCGGGCCCGGGCCCGGGGCGAGATCGGGGAGATCGCAGCCGAGCACGCCCTGCTCCTCATCGACGGGCCGTTCGTGGCCCGCCTGCTGAAGTCGGACGAACCGATGTCGCTCTCCGAGCTCGAGCCGCTCGTCGACCTGGTGGCGCAGGGCCTCCGGGCCACCGTGGAGCGGGCGACCGAGGGCGACGCCACGGCCCGACCGGTCTGACCCGGGGCCGGACGGTGGGGCAGGTCGTTCAATCGGCTCGGCGACGGCGGAGCTCGGCCACCAGGGCGTCGAGGAGCTGGAGGGCCTGCTCCCGTTTGAAGGCCCAGGCACCGGGGCCGAGGAGCGAGACGGAGCGACGGACCTGCTCCCACCCTTCGATGAGGTCGTCACCCGACGTCGGTCGGCGGCATCGAGGAGACGTCGTCATGCCTCGACGGTAGCCGAACACACGTTCGATCGACCAGTCGGGGCAGCGGCCGGGGCGGGAAAAGTTGACCCCCGGAGGGGGAAGGGAGGTCGCGCCGTGGCACCATCACCGGCTGGTGATCTCGCCCGACCCGCATTCCCCCGCCGCTCACCGCAGCACCGGCCACCGCGCCGTGGCCATCACGGCCCTACTGGCCGCCGCCCTGGCCACCATCGTCGTGGCCGCCCCCGCCTGGGGGCAGGCCCCGAGAGACGCCACCCCGGAAGCCACCGGCCTGTCGGTGGCGGCGGCCATCGTCCTCGGGCTGGTCGAGGGCCTCACCGAGTATCTCCCGGTCAGCTCGACCGGCCACCTCCTCGTGACCAACGAGGTCCTCGGGCTCGGGGGCACGGCGGCCGAGGACCAGGCGCTCGATGCCTACGCCATCTGCATCCAGGCCGGCGCCATCCTCGCCGTGCTGGTCCTCTACCGGGAGCGGATCCGCCAGATGTTCGACGGCCTGCTGGGCCGCAGCCCCGATGGTCGGGCGGTGATGACGGCAGTCATCGTCGCCTTCATCCCCACCGCCCTCATCGGCTTGGCGCTGAAGGACATCGTGCGCGACCGCCTGTTCGGCGCCGGTCCCGTCGCCGCCGCCTGGCTGGTGGGGGGGATCGCCATCCTGGCCCTCGTCCGCAGCGGCGTTCTGCAACGGGCCGGGATCGAGCTCGAGCGGATCTCGTTCACCCAGGCCGGGTTGATCGGCCTGGGCCAGACCGTCGCCCTGTGGCCCGGGGTCAGCCGCAGCCTGGTCACGATCGTGGCCGCCGTGCTGGTCGGCCTGTCGCTGCGAGCGGCGGTAGAGTTCAGCTTCCTCCTCGGCCTGATCACCCTTGGCGCCGCCACGGTGCTGACGGCGCTGTCCGACGGCGAGCTCCTGTTCGACACCTTCGGCGTGGTCACCCCCCTCATCGGGCTGGTGGTGGCCTTCCTCGCCGCCGTGGCCTCGGTTCGGTGGATGGTGGCCTGGCTCCAGCAGCGGGGGTTCGGCATCTTCGGTTGGTACCGCATCGCCATCGGGATAGCCGCCATCGCCGCCATCGGTCTCGGCGCCCTCTAGCTCCACCGGCCCGGCGGCTCGTCACCCTCGCCGCAGTCACACCGGCGGCTCGTCACCCTCGCCGCAGTGGCCGGCGGAGGTTCCAGCCGGCCACGAGGCCGGAGGCGACCAGGAGAACGGCGGCCCAGACCACGACCATGACTGCGTTCGTCAACTGGGCGGTGACCCTCCGCTCCCACCGCCCGTTCTGGCAGGCGTCGACACCTGGCATCGCCCCCGTCCCCGGCGTCTCCACCTCGGCGCCGGGCACCGAGCAGCCCTCGGCCCCCTGGAGGTCGACGGCGACGGCCGCCATAGAACCTCCCCACTGGATCGGATTGAGCCACGTGACCTGCTCCACGCCGGCCCGGCCGGCCGTCGGCACCAGGAGCCCGCTGAGCAGCAGGGCGGGAATCACGACCAGCGGGAGGGCGGTCAGTGCCTTCGAGGTGTCGGTGACGACAGCGGAGATGAGAAGGCCGATGCCCACGCTGACGACGCCCACCCCGGCCAGGGCGAGGATCAACTCGAGCTGTCCGGAACCGAACAGGAGCCCGGGCCCCAGGTCGTCGACCTGACGGCTCGAGGCGACGACGTGGAGGACGATGGCCTGGAGGATGGTGGCCGCGCCGAGCACGATCCAGCGGCTCAGGACGAACCCGAACGCCGACACACCTACCGCCATCTCGCGGCGGAACACGTCTCGGTCCTGGACCACCTCCCGCACGCTGTTCGAGCCTCCGAGCCACGTCATGGCCAGGACGGTGGCCAACAGGTACTGGCGGGCCGGCGAGCCCGGCTCACCCCCGAAGGCGTCCCGGAACAGCAGAAGCGACAGCACCAGGCCCAGGATCGGGGCCTGGAGCAGGAGCAACACCGACCGCCGCCGGTCGCCGAGCAACGACCGGAGGTAGCGCACCACCATGATGCGCAGATCGTGGCCGAACGATCGGGGCGGGAGGGGAGCGGCCGACGGCGGCGGCGCCGGCGGCTGCTGGCCGCCGAAGCGGAGATACGAGGTCGTGCGGGCGAACTCGAGCTCCCAGTCGGCGTCGCGTCGGGTGCCGAGGAGGGTGAAGACGCTGGCCAGGTCGGAACAGCCGAAGTGGTCCGCCACCTTGGCCGGCGGACCGATGAAGGCCAGTCGACCACCGGGCGCCAGGACGAGCACCAAGTCGCACAGCTCGACGCTCTGCACGCTGTGGGTGACGACGATCGTGGTCGTGCCCCGGTCGGCCAGTTGACGCAGGCTCGACATCAGGTCCCGCTCCATACCGGGATCGAGCCCCGACGTCGGCTCGTCGAGGATCAGGGCCTGCGGCTCCCCCACCAGCTCGTAGCCCACGCTGACCCGCTTGCGTTGACCACCCGAGAGGGACTGGACCCGGGTGTCGAGCCGTTCATCGAGACCGAGCTGGGCGGCGATGCGGTTCACGTCGTCGGCGATCTCCGCCATCGAGGTGTCCGCCGGGAGGCGGAGCCGGGCCGCCGCCACCAGGGCATGACGGACGGTCAGCGTCTCGTGGACCGGGTCGTTCTGGGGGACGAAACCGATGCGCCGACCGAGGCCGTCGTCGGAGGTGTAGAGGTCGCGGCCGCCCAGATAGACGCGACCGGCATCGGCCGGCCGCCGGCCGGTGAGGGCATTCAACAGGGTGCTCTTGCCCGACCCGGACGGTCCGATCACGGCCGTCATCGAACCGGCGGGGAGGAGGAAGCTGACGTCGCGCAGCAGCACGAGCCCCCCGTCGACCGTGACGGTCAGATCCTCGGCCTGCAGGGGTAGTCCGTGGGCCACGTGCTGGCGGAGCTGCCCATCGGTGAGTACGAACTGGGCCTTCCCCACCTCGACCAGGTCGCCCTCACCGACCGTGCTCTCCCTGACCCGCTGACCGTTGACGTAGGTGCCGTTGTCGCTGCCAAGGTCGACGATCCGGCCGCCCGTCGGGCCGAGGATGAAGCGGGCGTGGCGCCGCGACACCAGCGGATCGGGAATCGAGATGTCGCACTCGTCGGCCCGGCCAAGCACCAGCTCGCCTCCCTGGGGGCGGATCACCTGGCTGAGCTGTCCCAGGCTGCCCTCGAGTCCGGCCGTGGTGAGAACCGTGGCCGGCTGGGGCGACGCCGCCGCCGGCGGCGCCCAGGCCGACGGCGGGGCGGGGGTAGCCGCCGGTGTCAGGGCCACGACGTCGACCAGGACCGACGGAGAGGAGTCGGGGGGGCCGAGCCACACCTGGGTCCGGCCCGGGGCCAGGACGACGGAGGGCCGGGGCCCGTACCCGTCGTGGAGCCCGTTGGTGCTGCCCATGTCGTCGAGCACCCACGTGAGACCGTCGAAGCGGAGGGCGGCGTGGCGCCGCGAGACCTGGGCGTGGTCGACGCGGATGGTGGCGCTGGCGTCCCGCCCTAGGGTGTGGCCGTCGAGGCCGACGTGGGCCTGGCCGTCGACCCAGACGGTGACGGATGGCCGCCCGCCGGTGGCGGTCTCGTGGAGGGTGTCGAACTGCATGCCGGTGGACCGGAAGGGGTGGTGGCGACGGGGGGAGGAGGGTGACGCTAGCCGAAGGACCAGACGGTCGCCCGGCAGGGAGGCATCGCGCCGTCGGTTCGTGGGGCCTCAGCCCCTGGCCGGCCTCATCAGGTGGGGAGGGGGCCAGCTGCCGCTGACCTCGCCGGTGGTTCGGAGGTGGTCGACCAGCGGGTCGAGGGTGTCGAACACGATGCGGAGCCCCTCATCGCCGAGACGGCGCACCGGTTCCCGGCCCAGCTCATCGGTTCGGGTCTCGATGTCGAGGCGGGCCTGGCGGCCGCGCTCCGTCAGCTCACCGTCGGCGTCGAGCCAACCCCGGGACCGCAGCTCGTCCTCGGCCCCGTCCCACTCGTCGTCGTTCCAGCCCCTGATGGCCTGGATGGTGGGCCGGTTGCCCCGGCCCATGCCCGACATCAGGACGTGACAGGCCACCCCGTCGACCCCGGCCGAACCCAGCGCCAGGGTGTGCCCGTCGAAACGATGCTCCCGCACGAGCGTGGACCCGTGCCACAGGGCCTGGAGGTCGTCGTCGGGCCATGGCAGCGCCGTGTAGGCGGCGTAGAGGGGCCGACCCGCCGCCGGGCAGTCCTCGATCGCCCGCCGCAGGGCGACCGCCGCCGGACCGACATCGAGGGTGTGGTCGGCCAGGGTGGCGCCGGGACCGGGACCGAAGATGCGGGTCAGGGCCGCCTCCACCCGTCGCTGACGCAGGGCCAGTGCCTCCTCCGGCGACTGTATCGACCACACCCCCGGCACCGCCCTCGCCACCATGCGGGGGGCGAAGTTGTAGAACACCGCGGTCACGACGGCGGCCGGCACCGGTCCGAGGGGTGCGGGCCGACAGCCGAAGTAGGCGTGCCACCAACCCCGGTAGCCGTCGACGGTCGGGTCGCCCATCTCCCGGCTGTAGTAGGTGATGGCGTGGAGGCCCTCGGACCGGCGAGCCAGCAGCCGGGCCGGGGCGGGGGTCGTTCCATCGTCGATCACTTCTCCCATCGGGGCATGATGACTGCGATAGGGACACGACACAAACCCGGGGTGCCGGTCCGCCCCTCGGGACCGACCCGGCGCTCTGGACCGACACGGCACCCGAGCCGGTCGTGTTCAAGTTTTCGGCCCGACGACCGAAAGGGATGGGTGGACCGTGCCCCGCCGGGCTCGAGGGCCCGACCGGCACGCGTCCTCGTCGACCGGAGTAGGAGCCGATGACCGATCTCGAGACCCTCCCCGCATGGGCAGGGCGTCAGTCCACCGATCCCGATCCCGACCCGTCGGGCGACGGAGGCGGATCGTCGCCGCGCTCCCGCCTCGTGCTGCTCGCCGGCATCGCCGTCGTGGCGGCCGGTGCCGCCATCGGCGCCGTGATCGCCACCGACGGCGGGAGCTCTGGGGGCGACACCTCGGCCACCACGATCGGTGTGACCACCATCCCCGCCGTCGACGAGGCCACGACGGTCGTCTCCGCCACGGTCGGGGCGACGACGGCACCGGGCGACGGGGAGACGCCGGTCCTCGGTGTGTCCGAGCCGGTGGTTGCGGCCCGCCTCGACGACTACGCCCTCGTGATCCAGGGGACGGTGGACGACGAGGCCGCCATCGACGCCGTGGTCGCCACTCTGGCCGCCGAGTACGGGACGCTCGGCACCAGCTCGCTGGCACTCGACCCGGAGGCGCCCCCGACCCCATGGGCCGCCGCCCTGGCACCCGTCCTCTCACAGTTCACCGGCCTCATCGACGGTGAGCTCGTCGTGTCGGTCGACGCCACCACGATCACCGGTCGAGCCCCCGACGAGGCCACCCGCCAGGCCGTGGTCGACACCCTCGCCCCCACCAACGGCTTTCCCCCACTCGACGCCGACGATCTCGTCGTGGTCGACCTACCGCCGGCCGAGATCACCGCCGCCGCCCGGGACGGGATCCTGGAGCTGGGCGGAGTCGTTCCGAGCGACGCCCTGCGCCGCAACCTGGTCACGGCCGCCATCGAGCTGTACGGCGACGGCAACGTCGTCGACGACATCACCGTCGACCCGGGCACCGGGGCCCGATTCAACCTCTCCCGCTTCGGGACGTGGCTGGCCCTGTTCCAGTCGGCCGCCACCTTCGACGTGGGGGTGAGCGGCGACTCGTTCTTCGGCGTGCTCGACTCGGGGATCACGTTCCGCAACGGCTCGGCCGAGCTGGCACCGGAGGCGACGGGCCTCCTCGGTGACTTCGCCGCCATCATGGACCGCTCGACCTTCCAGATCGACGTCGAGGGCCACACCGACGACGTCGGACCGGACGACGTGAACCTCGTGTTGAGCGAGGCCCGGGCCCGGTCGGTGGCCGACTTCCTCATCGCCCGGGGCATCGAGGAATCCCGCCTCGTCGTCGTGGGCCGAGGTGAGAGTGAGCCGGCCGTGCCCAACGACTCCGAGGTCAACCGGGCCGCCAATCGGCGCGTGGTGCTCCGCATGAGCTACGACGGCTGATCGCCGTCGGCTCGGGCTTCCACCCCTGGCGGACCCGTGCCAGACTCAGCCCGTGCGTGTTCTCGTCACCGGGGCCGCCGGGATGCTCGGACGGAAGCTGACCGAGCGGTTGCGGCGGGATCCGACCATCGGTGGGCGCGCCGTCGCCCACCTCGACCTCGTCGACGTGGTCGAGCCGACAGCGCTCGGTGACGGGGAGGCGGCGGCGGCCCTCGACCTCGGCGATCCTGCCGTGGCCCCTCGGCTCGCCGCCACCCGACCCGACGTCGTGTTCCACCTGGCCGGCGTGGTGTCGGGCGAGGCCGAGGCCGACATGGCCAAGGGCTATCGGGTCAACCTCGACGGGACCCGCCACCTCCTCGACGCCCTGGCTGCGGTGCCGGGTCGGCCCCGCGTCGTGTTCACGTCGTCGTTGGCCGTCTACGGCGCCCCCGTCCCCGATCCGATCCCCGACGACTTCCACCTCACCCCCCTCACCTCCTACGGGACCCAGAAGCTGATGGGCGAAGCCCTCCTGGCCGACTACTCCCGTCGAGCGCTGATAGACGGGGTCGGCATCCGCCTGCCCACCATCACCGTGCGACCGGGGGCCCCGAATCGGGCCGCCTCCGGATTCTTCTCCAGCATCATCCGGGAACCGCTGGCCGGCCTTCCGGCCACCGTGCCCGTCCCCCGTTCGACCCGCCACCCCCACGCCAGCCCCCGGGCCGCCGTCGGGTACCTTCTCCACGCCGCTGCCCTCGACACCGCCCGTCTCGGCCCCCGACGCAACCTGATGATGCCGGGCATCTCCGTCTCGGTGGAGGAGCAGATCGCCGCCCTCGGCCGGGTGGCCGGGCCCGACGCCGTCGCCCTCGTCAGCGACGAACCGGACGAGGCGGTGGCGTCGATGATCGGGGGCTGGCCCCGGGCCGTCGCCGCCACCCGGGCCACCGAGCTCGGCTTCCGGTGCGAGACCACCTACGACGAGATCATCCGGGTCTACCTCGACGAGGACGCTCCCGGACGCTGACGGCGGTCCGCCAGCGGGGCGGGCCGGCGGACCGAGCCGGCGGACCGAGCCGGCGGACCGACCGGCGAACGGCGGGGCCGGGGGGCGCGACGGACCGCTCGTCGACTAGAAACGTCGACGATGACCGACGCCTCGTTCCCCCTTCCCAACAACGCCACCGACCTCAGCGGGCAGGCTGCCATCGTGACCGGCACGACGTCGGGTCTGGGCCGGCGCTTCGCCAAGACCCTGGCGGCGGCCGGTGCGGCGGTCGCCGTCACCGGCCGGCGGGCCGACCGGCTCGACCAGCTGGCGGCCGAGATCGCGGCCGATGGGGGAACCGCCGCGCCCATCCCGGTCGATGTGACCGACGCCGAATCGATCGTGGCCATGGTCGATCGGGCGGAACAGGAGCTGGGCACGGTGCAGATCCTCGTGAACAACGCCGGCATCCCCGACGCCCAGCGGGCCGTCAGGATGCCGTTGGAGCTGATCGACGCCGTGTTCGACACCAACCTACGCGGCCCCTACATCCTGTCGTGCGAGGTGGCCCGCCGCCTCATGGAGGCCGAGCTGCCGGGCCGGATGGTGAACATCTCGTCGATGGGAGCCTTCTCCTACGGGGGTCAGGGAGCGGCGTTGTACTCGATCACCAAGGCCGGCATCAACCGCATGACCGAGGCGTTGGCCGTGGAGTGGGCCCGGTTCGACATCAACGTCAACGGGATCGCCCCCGGCGCCTTCGCCTCCGAGATGATGGACGGGATGCTCGAACGGATGGGCGACATCACGCGCCACTTCCCCCGACAGCGCCTCGGCGATCCGGCCCAGCTGGACAGCACCCTGCTCTTCCTGTGCTCCCCGGCGTCGGAGTTCGTCACCGGCACCGTGGTCAAGGTCGACGACGGTCAGGGCACCCGGTGACCGGCGGTCGGCGACGAGATCACCCTCCGACCACCGGGGCCGGCGGGACAGGGCGGCGGGTGACCACCATCGGGCTCGACATCGGGCCGGGGACGCTGACCGCCGACGTCGCCGGCGACCAGGGAGCGGAGCCGGTCGTGCTCCTCCACGGCTTCCCCCAGACCCGTCACACGTGGCGCCAACAGCTCCCGGCCCTGGCCGCCACCGGCCACCGGGCCGTGGCGCCCGACCAACGGGGCTACTCCGACGGCCTCCGGCCGGCGGCCATCGAGGAGTACGGGGTCGACCACCTCGTGGCCGACGTCCTCGCCGTCGTCGAACTGCTGGGCGGCACGGCCCACCTCGTCGGCCACGACTGGGGCGGCCAGGTGGCCTGGCTCACCGCCGCCCGTCACCCCGAACGGCTCCGGTCGCTCACCGTGCTCTCCCGGCCCCACCCGGCGGCCTTCGCCGCCTCGTTCGCCGCCGACCCGGGCCAGGCCGATCGGTCGCGCCACCACCGGGCGTTCGACGACCCGGCGACCGCCGATCGGCTCCTAGCCGATGATGCCCGCCGGCTCCGGCGCCTCCTGGCCGACGCCGGCGTGCCCCCGGAGGGGGTCGAACACTACCTGTCGGTCCTCGGGCGGCGGGAGGCCCTCGAGGCCGCCCTCGGCTGGTATCGAGCGGCCCGGGGCCCGGGCCTCCGGGCCGCCGACACCCCGCCGGTGATCGTGCCCACCCTCTATCTGTGGGGCGACCACGACCAGTCGGTCGGTCGGTCGGCGGCCGAGGCCACCGCCGACCACGTCACCGGGCCCTACCGTTTCGTCGTGCTCGGCGGAGGGGGGCACTTCCTCACCGACGACGGCAACTCGGATCGGGTCACGACCGAGCTCCTGGCTCACGTGGGCCGCCACCGGGGCTGAGCCACCGGGGGCCGTCACCGGGGCCGTCACCTGGTCGGAGTCGGAGCGGTCAGGGATCCGAACGGTCAGAGTCGGACGGGTCAGGCCACCGGTGCGGCCAGGGCGGCGTCGACCAGTTGTTCGGCGGCCCGGCGACCGGCGCTGACGTCGCCCGACCCGTTGAGGCGGGCCCCGACGATGGCGCCGTCGAACAGCACGAGGAGCTGCTGGGCCAGCGCCGCACCGTCAGCCACCCCGACCTCGGTCGCGGCGTTGGCCACCAGGGTCGCTACCGCCAGCTTGTGGGCCGTCGCAGCGCGGTGGACCGGATGCTGGCGGTCGGTGAACTCGTTGGCGATGTTGACGAAGAAGCACCCGCTGAACGTCGGCGATGCCACCAGGTCCTCGAGCACGTCGAACAGCGTGAGTAGACGGGCCCGGCCCTCGGTCACCATCGCCATCCGCTCGGCCAGCTCGTCCTGAAACCGCTGGTCGAGTCGGGCCAGCGCCGCCAGGAGGAGCTCGTCCTTCGAGCCGAAGTGGGCGTAGAGGGTCATACGGGCCGTGCCGGCCCGCTCGACGATCTGCTCGACTCCGGTGGCGTGGTAGCCGCCGGAGCGGAACAGATCGAGAGCGGTGTCGATCAACAGCTCCCGCTTCGACGACCTCGTCGTCGAGGGCGGTGGGGCCATGGCCGCGAGCGTACCCGACGGCCGCTCGGGGGGAGATACTGACGACCGCCGCCCGTGTTCGGGTTCAACCGGCGGGGATGGGGGCGGCCATGGCCCGCCACACCTTCTCCGGGGTCAGCGGCAGATCGATGTGGTCGACGCCGAAGGGGGCCAGGGCGTCGAGGACGGCCCCGTGGATGGCGGGCGTGGCGACCACCGTGCCCGACTCGCCGATCCCCTTCACCCCCAACGGGTTGAGGGGCGACGGGGTGATCGTCTCGTGACACTCGAACGACAGCAGCTCGGCGGCCGAGCAGATGCCGTAGTCGGCGAAGGTCACCGTCAACGGGATGCCCTGCGGGGTGTAGACCATCTCCTCGTGGAGGGCGGCTCCGACCGCCAGCCCCACACCACCGTGGATCTGGCCATGGGCCAGGACCGGCTGGAGGATCGTGCCGGCGTCGTCGACGCTGACGATCGAGCGGAGCTCGACCGCTCCGGTGTCGGGGTCGATCTCCACCACTGCGACACAGGCGCCGAAGGCGAACGACCCGGCCCGACCTTCGGGGGTGAAGACGTGCTCGACCGCCAGCTGGCCCAGTTGGGCCCAGTCGAGGGACACGGCGGGCGAGCCGACGACGTGGAAGGCGCCCCGCTCCCGGTCCAGGACGACATCTTCGACGTTGGCCTCGAGCAGTTCGGCCGCCCGGTCCCGGGCCGCGGCCACGAGATCGACGGCGGCGCCGTGGGCGGCCGACCCGCCGAGCTGGGCCGAACGGGACCCGATCGTGCCCCCGCCCCGGGGCGCCAGATCGGTGTCGCTGTGGAGGACGTCGATGCGGTCGGCGTCGATCCCCAGCTGGTCGGCGACCACGGCGGCGAAGGTCGTCTCGTGACCTTGCCCGTGGGGCGAGGTACCGACGACGACGGCGACCCGCCCGTCGTCGGACAGCGAGGCGGTGGCCGTCTCCCCCTCACCCCCGCCGGTGATCTCCACCGTGCACGACACCCCGACGCCGAGCAGCGGGCCGGTGCCGTCGGCTCGGCGCCGGGTCTGCTCGGCCCGGACGCCGTCGTAGTCGGCCGCCTCGGCCGCCAGGTCGAGCGCCCGCCGATAGTCACCCGAGTCGTAGGTGGCGCCGAGGGCGGTGGTGTAGGGAAAGGCGTCGGCCGGCACCAGGTTGCGGCGGCGGACCTCGAGGGGATCGGCCCCGATGGCCCGGGCGTAGCGGTCGACGGCCCGTTCGATATCGGCCGCCGCCTCGGGGCGGCCGGCCCCCCGGAACGCCACCGTGGGGGTGGTGTTGGTCACGACGGAGGTGCCGGCCACCGATGCCGCGCCGATGGTGTACACACCGGTGCCGGAGTTGCGCAGGTTGCCGGTGACGTTGGTGCCCATCGCCGGGTAGGCCCCGGAGTCCTGGAGGGCATGGACCTCGTAGGCCAGGATCGTCCCATCGCCGTCGCCGCCGATGCGGACCCGATGCTGGGACGCCCGGCCGTGACCCATGGCCACCGCCGCCTCGCTGCGGGTCTGGGCCCAACGGATGGGCCGGCCGAGCTCCCGGGCGGCCCAGGCCGTGACCACGTCCTCCGGGTAGCAGCCCCACCCGCCCTTGGCCCCGAAGCCGCCGCCGACGTCGGGGGCGATGGCCCGAACGGTGCCGTCCTCCAGGCCGAGGAGGGTCTCGATGACGTACTTGGCCCCGGCGGGCCGCTGGGAGCAGACCCACGACAGGCAGCGGCCGTCGACCCACGCCGCCGCCCCGGCCAGCGGCTCGATGGGTGCGGGGTTGAGCCGGGGGTGGCGGAGCACGAACTCGTCGACGACGGCACACCCGGCCCACACCGCGGCCGGTAACGGGACGTCGGCCCAGCCCAGGGCCACGTTGGTACCGGCGGCGGGATGGAGCAGCACCTCGTCGCTGCGGCTCGCCTCGAGGTCGGTGACCACCGGCAGCGCCTCGTAGTCGATGACGACCAACTCGGCGGCGTCGACGGCCGCCGCCCTCGTCCCGGCCACCACCATCACCACCGGCTCGCCCACGAACCGGACCACGTCGACGGCGAGGAGGGGCCGCCACATCTCCCGGTTCATGGTGGGCAGCCGGGGCGGCAGGGGCCAGCCGTCGACCTCGGGCCCGGTGAACGCCGCCACCACCCCGTCGGCCTCGAGGGCCGCCGACACGTCGACCGCGGCCAGGCGGGCATGGGGCTCGATCGAGCGGACGAAGACGGCGTGGAGGGCCCCGTCGAGCGCCGGGTGGCGGAGGCCGTCGATGTAGGTGCCCCTTCCCTGCAGCAGC
Organism: Acidimicrobiales bacterium; assembly: GCA_050330635.1. Taxonomy (GTDB): domain Bacteria; phylum Actinomycetota; class Acidimicrobiia; order Acidimicrobiales; family SZUA-35; genus CADEDH01. Next base: position 40,950 of record JBHJNQ010000007.1, read on the forward strand.
GGCGGATCCTCGCGCCGTCCCCGGAACCCCTCGTCGCTCACCGTGCCACCTCGCTTCGACCGGCCCCTCGGGCCGTGACCGCCCGCCACCCTAGCGATCGCCGACCGGGCGGTCGATGCGCCGCCTCCACTACGGTGAAGGAAACGATCGCGAGGGAGACGATGCCGTCGTCGGACCCGGAACCAGAGCTCTTCGGCGCCGCAACCGTCGAGTCCACGGTGGCCACCACCAGCACCGACCCCCGACACCGGGTGCTGGCCCTCGCCGGAGGTCTGGTCGTGGTGGCCCTGCTCGTGTGGCTCCTGGCCCGCTCGCCCGACGGTGATGACGTCTCCGACGACCCCGCCGACCCGGCGTCGACCACGTCGACGGCGACGCCTCGGACGACAGCGGTCAGGGCCCTGCCACCGCCGACCACGCTGTTCGTCCCCGAGGAGGTCGACCCGGATGGGCCGGCCGGGCTCTGGCTCTTCTACGGCGGGGCCGACGGCCTTCAACGCCTCGACCTCGACACCGGGGTCGTCGACCGCTACGGCGTGCGGGCCCACCCGGTGCTGACGGTGGGCGACCAGCTCGTGCTGGCCACCGACGGCGGGGAGATCGGTTGGGTCGACCTGGCCGACCCCGGCGGCCAGGCCGGCGGCTGGTCGCGGGCGAAGCTGGCCCCCGGCGGCGAGCCCGGCGCCCTGTGGCTCCAGCGCCTCGACGAGGGGGCCGCGTGGATCGGGCTCGAGCCGTCGACCGGCACGGTCCTGGAACGCAACCGGCGGGTCGACGGCGACGTCCTGGAGACCGGCCTCGCTGGTCGGACCGGGGTCATCGTGCCCGGCCCCGAGCTCGTCGATACGGCCAACGGCATCTACCGGGTCGAGGGCGACGGAACGTCCGTCAGGGTGGGCAGCGGCCGCATCCTGACCTACGACACCACCCGGGTCCTGGTCGAGCGGTGCGGGGACCGCCTCGACGACTGCGCCCTGGCGTGGCACGACCGGACCACCTGGGCCCCCCTCGACCTGCCGGCGCCCGCCGTCCCCGGCCTGCGCTACGCCGAGATCGTGGGCGGGGGCCGGTGGCTCGACCTCATCGGGGCCGACCGGCGTCTCCTCGTGGACCTGACGCCGAACGATGACGGGGCCGACTCCGTCGCCCTGAACCAGCGCGACCGAGTTCTGGCGGTGTCACCCGACGGGCGGTGGCTGGCCGTCCTGGGCACGGAACGGACCGAGGTGATCTCCCTCGACACCGGGGCCAGCGTGCTCTCGGTGGAGTTGGAGCGGGAGCGGGGCGGCACCCTGCTGCTGGTCGACAAGGCAGCAGCGGCCGGTTGAGGTCGCCCGCTCACCACGGGCGACCCCACGTGTCCCAGTCGAAGGGCTCGACACCCGACTCGTTGAGCCGCCAGATCGACGCCTCGATCCGGCCGTCGGTCAGGTCGAGGAAACCGACGGTCCCGAACTGGACGTTCAGATTGTGGGGGAACGTGGCCGACCCCGGATTGACGCAGAGGATGCCGTCGACGGTGGCGATGTGCTCGACGTGGGTGTCGCCGTACACGATGACGTCGAGCGCGGCCCCCTCGAAGTGGCGTTCCACCGCCTTGGCCACGGTGTAGGCCCCGACCTCGGGGATGGGCAGATGGTGGGTCAGCCCGATGCGCACCCCGACCCGCTCCAGGATCCACGAGGGACGGAGGCGGTGGTCGTCGGGCTGGACGTCTCGCTGGCTGGAACCGTCGTCGCCATTGCCCCGGGCGGCGAAGGTGGGGGCCACCGTGCTCAGGCCCTCGATGACCCCGAGATCGTAGATGTCCCCGGCGTGGAGGATGGCCTCGCACCCCTCGAAGACCTCGTAAACGTGGGGCCACAGCTCCGGCATGGCCTCGGGGATGTGGGTGTCGGAGATGAGACCGATGCGCATGGCCACAGTGTGGACCAGTGCGGGGTGGGGGCCGCAAACCCCACCCCCCACCCCGTCCGGAAAAACCAAAGGCCGATACGGGAGGAGTTGCCCATCAGGGAACCTAGGGTGTGCGTTGGGACTCGCCAACAGGGCTCGTTCCGAACGAAAGAGCAGAAGATGCAAGGCACCGTAAAGTTTTTCAACAGTGAGAAGGGCTTCGGCTTCATCTCCCGCGACGGAGGAGAGGACGTGTTCGTCCACTTCTCCAACATCGTGGGCGAGGGGTACAAGTCCCTGGACGAGGGCCAGGCCGTCGAATTCGACATCGGCCCCGGCCGCAAGGGGGACGAAGCACGCAACGTGCGGGTCATCTGACGGCCTGAGCGAACGAACCACGACCAAACCCAGTGGCGTCGGTCCCGGCCGGCGCCACTGGCGCGTCCCCCCGGCCGGCCCGGCCGCCGAGGTGACCGGGCCCCCTGCCCGCCCCCGCCGGACGGTACGCTCGGGGGGCGTGACGAAGCCTCCTCCCGCCATCTCCGTCATCACCGGGCTGCCCCGTCCCCGCTGGCGCGGCCTGATCCACACCTACGCCTTCTGGTTCAGCATCCCCCTGGCCGGGGTGCTGGTCGTGGGGGCCGGCCACCCCTTGGGACGGGTGGCGGCGGCCGTGTACGCCGCCAGCCTCCTCGCCGTCTACGGGGTGTCGGCCGCCTACCACCGTCTGGCCCATTCCCCCACCACCCAGCGGCTGATGCGCCGCCTCGACCACAGCATGATCTTCGTGCTCATCGCCGGCACCTACACCCCGGTGTGCCTGGTGGCGCTCGACGCCGGGTGGCGACTCCCCCTCCTCGGCGCTGTCTGGACGCTCGCCCTGTTCGGTATCGGGGCCAAGGCACGGGGTGACGAGCGGGTGGTGCGGGCCAGCAACGGCCTGTACCTGGCCATGGGCTGGGTCGGCCTGATCGCCGCCCCCTCCCTGTTCCGCGAGCTCACCCCGGCCGCCTTCGGCCTCCTTGTGGCCGGCGGCCTGCTCTACACGGTGGGAGCCGCGCTGTTCTTCCTCCGGCGCCCCGATCCCCACCCGCTGGTGTTCGGGTACCACGAGGTGTGGCACCTGTTCACGGTCATGGCCGGGGTCAGCCACTTCGCCATGGTCGCCCTCGTCGTGGCCTGAGTCAGGCCCGCGACCCGACACCCCGGTGACGCCCGATGAGGGGCAGTCGGGACACCAACGACGGCCGCGGTGCTGGTGGAGCCGAGCGGGCGACGACCGGCGGCGTGGCCACGTACCGCTTGGTCCACGGCGAGATCCTGGTGATGGTGGACATGGCCTCGCCGGGGCCCATGGGGCCCTGGATCTCGTCGCCGGGACGGCCGACCGTGACGGCGGCGAGATGATCGATCCAGGGGTCGAGGAACTGCCGGCTCAGCAGGTACGCATGGCTTCCGTCCCCGGTGATGGCGCCCACCCGGGTCCAGCGGCCCCCTCGTTCAGCGTCGTCCTCGCGGCCCGGCAGCGCATCCACCGGTAGGTCCGGGCCGAGGCTGGCCAGGTCCCAGTCCATGGCCACGAGGTCGCTCAGCACCTCCGGGCCGATCTCGGCCCACCGGTGGGAGAACACCACGTCGTCCTCGAGGACGAGGACGCGGTCCATGTCATGGCGCTCGGCCCACAGCGCGGCCTGGAGGTGGGCGTCGAGCCGGCTCCGAACGGCGACGTCGGCGAAGCCGCCCGCATGGTTGAACCGGCGGGGACGCACCACCTCGACGTCGGCGCCGCGGGCCAGACGGCGACCGCTGATCGTCGTCAGCGCGTGCACGGTGCGCCGGAGGGCGTCTTCCCGTTCCGGGAGGTTGATGACGATGGGATGGGCGTAGGTCAGCAGATCGGAGTGCTGGGACAGCATGAGGGGACCACCCTGAGTTCGATCCCGCTCCACGCCACGGGTAACCGCCACTGCCACCCTAGCGTTCACTACTCCACGTGACAACTACACCACATTGAGTGACATCCTTGTCCATGCAGCAGCCGCCTGGCGGGCGGGTCGGATCACGCCCCGCCCAGGATCTCGTCGGTGTGAGCCCCGAGGCGGGGAGCCGGCCCGAACTTCCACCAGTCGGCGTTGGTTCGGAACGGAGCGCCCGGAATGGCGGAGACCCCCCCGGCCGGCAGCTCGGTCTCGGTCCAGAAGGACGTGGCCTCGAGGTGGGGGTCGGCTCTGAGCGAGGCCACGGTGTTGACCGGGGAGATCGGGATGCCCCGCCGCTGGCCCTGCTGGAAGAACTCGAGCACGGTCAACGAGGTGGTCAGCTCCTCGACCCACTCGTCGATCAGCTCCATGGTCTGGGCCCGCACCGCGATGTCGGCGAAGACCGGATCGGTGACCGACTCGTTGCCGCACACCTCGTGGATCCACGTGGCCATTGCCTCCCAATGGCGGGGCATCAGCACCAGGATGGCGGCATAGCCGTCGCTGCAGGGGTAGAGTCCGAAGGGGCGGCTCAACGTCCGGCGGTTGCCGGAGCGGGTCCGGTGGACCCGATCGTCGAGGAACACCGGCACACCGGTCTCGGGGGCAAGGGCGATGCAGGCCTCCGCCATCGACACCTCGACCTTCTGACCGTGGCCGAGCAGGCGTCGGCCTCGCAGCCCGAGAGCGGCGCCGGCGGCGGCATGCATGGCCGCCGCCTGCATCCCCATCTGGGCCGGCCCCCCAGGCACGACCGGGGGTTCGTCGTCGAAGCCGACCGTGTACAGCACGCCGGAGGCGGCCCACGCCACCAGGTTGGACGACCGCCAGCCCCGTTTGGGACCCTGCGACCCGAACGGCGTGATCTCGACCCACACCACGCCGGGATTGGCGGCGGCCACCGTCTCGTAGCCGACGCCGAGGCCGTCGAGCACGTCGGGCCCGTGGTCGTCGAGGACGAGGTCGGCCCGCTCGAGCAGGGAGCGGAGCCGGTCGGCGCCGCCGTCGACGTCGAGATCGACGACGGCGCTACGGGATCCCATGGCCAGGTAGGCCCACCACAGCGAGGCCTCGCCATCGGGGGCGTCCGGGGCGAAGGGAGCGAGACGGCGCAGGGGCGAACCCCCGGGCGGCTCGACCTTGATCACGTCGGCGCCGAGGCCGGCGAACAGGCGGGCGGCGTAGGCGCCGGCCAGACCGGTGAGATCGACGACGGTGGTTCCTTCGTAGGGTCGGTTCATCACAGGTCTCTCGAATCGGGGGCATCACGGGGAAACAGGACGTGGAGCCACTGCTCGTAGGGCCGGTCGACCCTGAGCTCGGGATGGTCCATGGTGTAGGCGGCGCCGGTGTCGACGAGGTGCTGCACCTCGTCCTCGCTCATCCCGACCACCTTGGTCAAGACCTCGACCGTGTGCTGGCCGCTGCTCGGGGCGGCCAGCTCCCACTCCCCCGGGTTGGCCGACATCCTGATGGCCGAGTTGGTGAACAGGTCGCGGGTGAAGCGACCGCTCGGCAGGGCCTGGTAGATGCCGCTGGTCATGATGTGGGCGTCGTGGAGGAGATCCTCGTTCGTGGCGACCTCGTGGGCCGCCACCCCGACGCCCTGGAGGCGGGCGGCGAGATCGACGTTGTCGAATCCCGCCGTCCATCCGGCGAGGGCGGCGTCGAGGTCGTCGAGGGCGGCCATCCGGCCCTCGTTGGTGGCGAAGCGCTCGTCGCCGGCGATCTCGGCCGGCAGGAGGGAGGCCAGCCCCGCCCAGGCGATGTCGTCGGCCACGCTGATGGCGATCCACCGTTCCTCGCCCTCGCAGGGGTAGACGCCCTCCGGGGCATACCACAGGGAACGGTTGCCGATCCGGGACTGGGCCCGCCCCGACAGGGCGTGGTCCATGGCGAAGGGCCCGAGGAGCAGGGAGATCGTCGTCTCGAACTGGGAGATGTCGATGTGGATCCCCTCGCCCGTGCGGTCCCGGTGCTCGAGTCCGGCCACCACGGCGAACACGCCGTGGAGGGAGCTGAGGTAGTCGGGAGGGGCGATGGTGGCGATACCGGCCGGTTCGCGCCCGGCGTGGCCGGTCAGGTCGTCGATACCGACGAGCGGCGCCTGGTTGGGTCCCCAGGCCACGAACGGGTAGTAGGGGTGGGCGGCGTCCGAGCCGAACGCCGGGAGCTGCACGTAGACGATGTCGGGATGGAGGGCGCTGACCGACTCGTAGTCGAGGCCGAGCTCGGCCAGGGCCCGGGCCGCGTAGTTGGCCAGGAACACGTCGCAGCCGGCCAGCAGCCGTCGGGCCGCCTCCCGGCCCTCCGGATGCTTGAGATCGAGGGCGACGCTGCGTTTGTTGGCGTTCATCTCCGGCACGTAGGGGCTCGAGTCGGGCCAGGCCGGGGCCAGGTCCTCGTCGTCGTGGAGCCAGGCGCTGCCGATGAGCCGCACGATGTCGGGACTGGTGGGCGACTCGACCTTGAACACCTCGGCCCCATGGTGGGCCAGGTGTCGGCCTGCGTTCGGTGACGCGATGGCGATCCCCAGCTCGAAGACACGTATCCCGTCGAGAAGTCGAACCATGGCACAGATGTAGCACGTCCACGGCAGGGTGTGCCCAGGCGGCGGCCCTACCAGGCGATCATCGTCTCGTCGAGTTGGGCCCACACGTCGATCGGAATCGGGACCTTGATGACGGTCTGGCCGCCGATGGCGATGCCGGCGCCGACGAACCCGGCCGACGAGACGAGGACGATCGGGTCGAGCGCCACGGTGGGTCACGGTCCCGCCGTCGAGGAGGCGGCGGACGATGGTCACGGATTCCTCCAGCATCTCGAGCCGGACGGCGATCAGCGACCGGCGATCAGCGTCCGGCGATCAGTGGTCGAGGAACTCCTCGATCAGTCCCGCCATCTCCTTGGCCCTGGTGAAGAGGAAGAGGTGGCCGCCGCCCTCCACCACATGGAGGTTGGCATCGGGGATCAGGGCGGCGAGGAGACGACCGTTGGCCAACGGGATGATCGGGTCGTCGTCGCCGGCCAGGACGAGGGTCGGCTGCGACAACCGACGGAGGTAGCGGTGGCTGGTGAAGCCCATGATGGCCCCCAGCTGGTAGGCGTAGCCGATGATCGACGGTGCGTGATGGACCCGCTGGTAGGCGTGCTCGGCCAGGAGGCCGGGGTGGTCGAGGATGTCGCCGCCGTACAGGGTGGGGGCGATGCGGCGCAGATAGGTCGGGGAGTAGTAGCGGGCCGGGGTCAACAGGAGGGCCATGGCGGCCGGACGGCCGGGGTAGCCGAGCAGCCCGGGGGTGGTGGCGGCCAGGATGACGCGGCGCACCAACCGGGGGTGGCGCCACGCCAGCTCCTGCACCAGCGCCCCACCCCACGAGACCCCGATCACGTCGATGCGGTCGTGGCCGAGAGAGGCGGCCATGCCGGCCACCATGTCGGCGTACCAGCCCATCGTCACCGGCACGGCCGGGGCCGGGCTGCGGTTGACGCCGGGGGCGTCGAAGGCGACGGTCACGCAGGAGTCGAGGTGGGAGCGCAGTGTGTCGTAGAGATCGGCGGTGGCGCCGATCCCGTTGACCAGGACGAGCGGGATGCCGTCGCTCCCCTCCCCGGCCACCGTCACCCGGAGGCGCTGGGGGCCGACGAAGACGTACCGGGAGTGGGGAGCCGGGATGGCGACCGTCACGCCACCACGTAGGTTCCGGGAGCGGCCACGCCGGCCGGGTACTGCTCGCTGCCGAGCTCGGTCGGCGCCGCCACCTTGCGGCCGCCGTGGGGCGTCAGCCACACGACCCAATCGTCCCACCAGCTGCCGGGGTGGGCCTCGGCCTCGGCCAGCCAGTCGTCGGGTCCCTCCGGGGTGGCGGGGTTGGTGTGGTAGGTCCCCTTGGGGTTGCCGGAGGGGTTGACAAGCGCCTGGATGTGGCCCTGGCTGCTCAGGACGAACGTCGTGTCGCCGCCGAGAAGGTTGACCGTCTCGTAGCACGCCTGCCATGGGGTGATGTGGTCGGTGACGGCCCCGACGACGTAGGCCGGCACGTCGATCTGGCCGAGGTCGACCGGTGTGTCGCACACGTCGACCTCGCCGGGGATGGTGAAGGCGTTGCGGGAGGCGACGTCCATGAAGTCGGCGTGGAGGGCGGCCGGCAGGTTGGTGGAGTCGGCGTTCCACGCCAGCACGTCGAACGCCGGCGGGTTCTTGCCCATGAGGTAGTTGTTGGTCCAGTAGTTCCAGACCAGGTCGTTGGGCCGGAGCCAGGCGAAGATCCGGCTCAGGTCCTCGCCCGCCAGGATGCCCTTCTGCTGGCTGCGCCTGGTCGAGGCCTCGACGACAGGCCGTGACATCATCGTGCCCATGGTCGACGGGTACTCCCAGTCGAGGACCGTGACGAGGAAGCTCACGGCGTTGACCCGATGGTCGTCGATGGCGGCCAGGTGGCCGAGGAGGGCGGCGGCGGTCATGCCGCCGGCGCAGACGCCAAGGACGTTGAGATCCTCGCTGTCGGTGATCTCGAGCACGGCGTCCGTGGCCTCGATGACGGCGGCCACATAGTCGTCGAGGCCCCACGCCCGGTGCTCCGGTCCGGGGTTGCGCCACGAGACCATGAACACCTGGTGGCCGTGAGCCACGGCGTGCTCGACGAGGCTCCGACCGGGAGCGAGATCGAGGATGTAGTACTTGTTGATCTGGGGCGGGAGGACGACGAGGGGGCGGGCGAACACCTTGGCCGTCGTCGGCCGGTACTGGATCAGCTCGAGGATCGGGTTGGTGAACACGACATTTCCGGGCGTGGCGGCGACCGTCTCGCCGGGGATGAAGGGTCGGGTGTCGACGGTGGAGGGCATGCCACCGTTCTCGACCATGTCGTGGACGAAGTGGCGGAAGCCGTCGGACAGGCTCCGGCCCCCGGTGCGGGCCGATTCCTTGAGGGCGGCCGGGTTGGTGAGGAGGTTGTTGGTGGGGGCGACGGCTTCCGTGACGAGGTTGGCCAGGAACTCGGAGCGGACCTTGCTCTTGTCGTCGAGGTCGAGGTCGTCGATGAAGCCGTGGACCTCGTTGCGCCACGCAAGGTACGACTGGGCCATCCCCTTGAACAGGGGGTTGGTCGACCATGTGTCGTCGGCGAAGCGCCGATCGCTCGCCGGGGTGACCGTGGAGGTTCCGGTGAGGATGCGGCCCTGCTCGGCGGCGAAGCGCAGCGAGCGGCGGAGGGCGGCGGCGGGTTGGCGGGACGCGGCCCGCCCGAGGCGGGCGGCGGCGGCAGCGGTCTGCTCGGCGTCGGGCCCGAGCGGGAGCCCGGACATGACGGCATCGAGCGTGGCGTCGATGAGCTCGGCGTCCGACTGATGGCGCTCATCGTCGGTGGGGCCGATGCCGTCGCCGTTGGCGCCGGATGTGGTGGCGCCGGATGTGGTGGGGCCGGGAGCGGACGTCTGCTGGGCGCCGCGGCGGCGGGTCTTCTTGGCAGACCGGGCGGTGGGCGTGGTCGTGGTTGCTGCAGGCATTCTTGCAGTATGATGATCAAAATTGATATGTAAAGACCAATTTTAGAGAAATCTCTGTAAATTCTACGTGGCATCGGTCGACGGGATAGCCGTCGGTCCACCGACCCCCAGAGCCGCAGGTGTCCATGTCCGAGGTCGAACCCACACCCACCGGCTACCCGAAGAAACGGGCCCGCACCCGCCAGCGCCTGCTGCGGGCGGGGCTGGAGGCCCTCGGCTCGTCCGGCCCCGATGGTCTGACCGTCGGCCAGCTGAGCGTCCTGGCCGGCACATCGCAGGGCACCTTCTATAATCACTTCGGGTCGATCCCGGAGCTCGTGGCCGAGGCCGCCGATCATCTCGGGCAGGGCGTGGAGATCGCAACGGACGCCCTCGAGGCGGTGGAGCACGACCCCGCGGCCCGAGTCGCCATCGGTACCCTCCAGCTGCTCCGCCTGGCCGAGGACGACCGTGTGGCCTCGGCCGCCTTCGTCACCCTCGCGGCCGTGCTCCCCGACTTCCGGGCCCGGGTGCGCAGCGTCGTCCGCCGCGCCATCGAGGACGGGGTGCGGGCCGGGCGCTTCACCGTCGAACCGGGCGAGGCGCCGGTGAACGCCGTCCTGGGCACGAGCCTTCAGTCGATGCGGTCGCGCACCCTCGGCGAGTCGGTCTCGTCGGAGCAGACCGCGGTGGCGTCGCTGATACTGCGGGCGTTGGGCCTCGACCCGGGCGAGATCCCCACGGTGGTCGAGCGGGCGGCACAGATCGTGGCCGCCGACCCGTGGCGGCCGCTGGCAGCCTGAGGGCCCATGAGTTCGGGGGGGTTCCTAGTGGTCCGGCCCGACCATCGGGAGCTCGGGGTCGGCCGCCCACTCCATCAGACTCCCGTCGTAGACCGACACCCGCTCGTGGCCGACGAGGGCGAGACAGAAGGCGTCGACGGTGGCGGCGATGGCGCCCCCGCAGTAGGTGATGACCGACGGGGCATCGAGGACACCGGCCTCGCTCAGCGTCGATCGCATGGTGTCGGCATCGACGAAGGCGGAGGTCTCGCCCTCGATCAGGCCGCGGAAGGGAACGTTGACGGCGCCGAGGATGTGGCCGGGGCGGCCGTAGCCCGGCTCCTCCCCCCGGAACGACTCCGCCGACAGCGCATCGACCACGCAGGTCGGCCCGTCGCCCGCCTCCACCGCGGCCAGGACGTCGTCGCTGGTGGCGCGGGCGGCCTCCCAGCCGGGCGCCGCCCGCAACGGTGACGCCGGGGCCGACGACGTCGGGGCCGGCTCCGCCGTCAAGGGACGCCCCTCGGCCTCCCACCGTTCGATGCCGCCGAGGAGGATGGCACAGTCCACGCCGTAGTGGTGCATCGTCCACCACGCCCTGGTGCACCACATGGTGCCCGAGTCGATACCGGGGCGGGGGGTGCGGGCGACGAGGATCGCCCGGGTGCCGGCCCCGATGCCGTGGCCGGCCATCGTGGCCTCGAACCGCTCGGGCGACGGCCACATCCAGGGCAGGGTGGCGTCGGGGTCGGACAGGGCGCCCTTCGCCGAGGCGACGTCGAAACATCGGGAGCCGGGGATGTGGGCGTCGGCCCACAGCTGACGACCGGGGCCGTTGTCGAGACGGGAGGTCAACTTGGCCGTGACGTCGAGCACGACCACGTCGGGGTCGTCGAGGTGGTCGGCCAGCCAGGCGGTGGTCACGAGGTACTCGGGATGGGTGAACTCCATCATCTCATCATCGCCGGAAACCCCAGCCGCCGCCCGCCTGGGGCACACTTCGTACCGAAGGTGGATCGATGGAGGAGGGTGGGGTGCGCAGCTTCGAGGTTGTCCCGGTCGGCGTCGTCGAGGGGGGACGGATCGACGCGATCGACGACGACTGGGGCGCCGTCGAGAGCGACATCGTGCTCGACGGGGCGCAGTTCGGTCCGGAGGTGGTGGCCGGGCTCGACGAGTTCTCCCATCTCGACGTGGTGTTCGTGTTCGACCGGGTCGACCCGACGACGATCAACCTCGGGGCCCGTCATCCCCGCAACCGGGGGGACTGGCCGCTGGTCGGCATCTTCGCCCAACGGGCCAAGGCCCGGCCCAACCGCCTGGGGGTGACCACGTGCGAGCTCGTCGCCGTCGACGGCCTCCGGCTCCGGGTTCGGGGTCTCGACGCCATCGAGGGATCCCCCGTGCTCGACGTCAAGCCCCACGTGATCGAGTTCGGTCCCCGGTCGCCGGTACGCCAGCCAGCGTGGATCGGCGAGCTGATGGCCGGGTACTGGTAGCGCCGGCCGCACCGGCGAGGATCGCCGTGTCGTCTGGTACCAGCAGACGCCGACCCCCTGAGGCCCGACGGGACAGCCGACGACGGCGCCCGGCCGTGTGCCATGAGCGGGCTCGAGCGACCGGCCGTGGCATGATCGGGCCATGGTCGCAACCGAGTCCTCGTTCACCTCCTCGGCCGACGGCACCGAGATCGCCACGTCGGCGTGGATCGACACCGAGGGAGAGCCTCGGGGCGTGGTCCAGATCGCCCACGGCCTGGCCGAGCACGCCGCCCGCTACGACCGGTTCGCCCGGGCGCTGCTGGGGGCGGGTTTCCTCGTGTTCGCCACCGACCATCGGGGCCACGGCCGAACGGCGGGCGATCGACTCGGCGACTTCGGGGCGGCCGGCTTCGGTGGGTTGGTGGCCGACGTGGCCGACTACGGCCGACGAGTGGCCGGTGAGCATCCCGACCTGCCCCTGTTCCTGTTCGGCCATTCGATGGGGTCGTTCGCCGCCCAGACCGTCGTCGTGGACGACGCCGACCACTACGCCGGTGTCGTGCTCTCGGGCTCGACGGCGCTCGACGTCCTCGGAGCCAATCTGGCCGAGGCGGAGGGACCGGTCGGCCTGACGGCGTTCAACGCCGGTTTCGAGGACCGCACCGGCTACGAGTGGTTGTCGCGGCGGCGACGGCGGTAGATCCGAAAGCGCGAGGGCATGGCAGGCTTCTTCGACCAGATCGTCGGCTACCTGACCACCGACGAGGTCATCGATCGGTTCGTCGCCGACGGCCGACCGGTCGACCACGACGCCGTCCGGATCGGCGCCGTGCTGGCCGCCGTTGCCGTGGTGTTCGATCTGGCGCCGAGGGTTCCGGCGGAGGGCGGCGACGGCTGGTTGACCGGCCTCGGTTCCGACGGACCGGAACAGTCTCCACCGTCACTGATGGCCCCCGCCGCCGAAGCCCGACGTCGCGGTGCCGCCCAGGCGAGGGGGCTGTGGGGTCGGCGCACCACGGGAGTGGCCGCCCTCGTCGGGCAGGAGGCCCACCTCGACGACGACGTCGCCGCCGACCTGCTGGCCGTCACGACCTGGGTCACCGTCGCCCACCTGATCGGTCCGGCCACGGCACCACCTGGTGGACCCGCCGCCCTGCAGGCCGAAGCCGACCGGCTCCGGGCCGAGGGCTGGGACCGCTGGCGGGACACCCTGGCGGGGGCGACCGTGGAGGAGGAGCCGGAGTTCCAGGGGCGCCGGGCCCGGGTCGTGGCCGGGATCCTGGCGCTGATCGTCGTCATCGGCGCGGTGTTCCTCGCCGTCCAGTTGGCCGGTGGTGATGGTGGCGCCGCCGTCGACGGCGGTGACGATGTGGAGCCCGAGGGCCCGTCGGCCGCCGAGGACGAGGTGAACACGTCGCCGTCATCTGTCGTGTCCCTGTCGACCACGGCACCGTCGTCGTCGACGCTGGCACTCGTGGGCACCGACGGGGGCCTGTGACGGTGCAGGTCGCCTTGGCCGATCCCCGGGGGCGGACCGACGCCGACGGCACGGCGTTGCTGGACCTCGACGTCGAGGCCGGTGAGGTGTGCTACGAGTTCGAGGTGGCCGGCCTGGCCGAGCCGTTCCCCGGCCACATCCACGTGGGGCCGGCCGGTGGCTCGGGTGGGATCATCGTCGACTTCGGTTTCATGGACGGCCCGAGTTCGGGTTGTGTGGAGAGCCACCCGGCCGACGTGACCAGCATCATCCGCAATCCCACTGGACACTATGTGGAGCTCCACGACCCGGTGGAGGGTTCACACCGGGGCCAGGGCGGGGCGGGAGCGGCGGGTGCGGCGGTGGTTCCCCGAGGCCGAGCTGGTGGTGTTCGGCCACGGCCACGAGCCCCTCGATGGGCTCGGGGTGGACGGGCAGCGCCTCTTCAATCCGGGCTCGGCCGTCCAACGACGCCGCCAACCCCGGTGTTCCTACGGTTGGATCGAGATCGACGGCGACTCGATCCGCTCGGAGATCCGGCAGCTCGACCGCCCGTGAGCGGCTCGACCCCGCCGGCCGTGCGGCCCGATCAGAGCGGATCGCCGGCGGCGTCGACGAAGTGGTCGACAAGGTGGCCCCCCTCCCGGAGGGCGGCCATCGCCGCGTCATCCAGGCCGGCGATCGAGCGCCACACCTCGTCGTTGGCGGCGCCGAACGGGCACAGGCCCTCGTGGCGCAGCGCCGGCCCGTCCCACCGCCAGAGGTGACTGGGGTAGTCGTGCCACCCGACCTCATCGGAGCCGTTTCGGCGGAAGAACCCCCGGGCCCGGAGGTGAGGGTCGGTGACGGCGTCGGCGTCGTCGAGCACGGGCCCGGCGGCCACCCCCTCGGCCTGGCAGCGGCGGGTCACCTCCCATCGGTCGAGGGGGGACGTCCAGGCCGCCAGGCGCGCGTCGAGCTCGTCGTGGTGGCGGCGGCGGCCGGCGGCGACGGCGAAACGCTCGTCGGCGGCCCATGACGGCGAACCCATGGCCCGTCGCAGGCCGGCCCAGGCGGCATCCCCGTCGACCGTCAGGACGGCCCAGCGATCGTCGCCAACGCACGGATAGGCCCCTTGGGGAGCGTCGGTGAGATGCCGGTTGCCGTTCGGGCCGAGGGTCCGCCCAGTGCGGGCAGCGTCGATGATGTGCTCACCGATGAGGTTGAGCATGTTCTCCCCCTGGGCCAGCTCGACCTGCTCGCCGACACCGGTCCGATCACGGCGACGGAGCGCCACCAGCGCGGCGAAGGCGCCGGCCGCCCCGCTGGCGGCGTCCATGTAGTAGACCGATCCAGTGAGCGACGGGTCACCGTCGGGGTAGCCCCGTAGCGACGTCAACCCGCACAGTGCCTCGAAGTTGGAACCGAACCCCACGTAGGACGACCGGGGGCCGGTCAGACCGAGCGCCGGCATGCGCAGCACCACCAGGCGTTCGTTGCGGCCGTGGAGCTGGTCCCAGCCGAGGCCGAGCTTGTCCATGACGCCGGCGGCGTTGTTCTCCACCAGCAGGTCGGCAGACTCGACAAGCCGGAAGAACGCCTCCCGCCCCTCGGGCCGCAGGAGGTTCACGGTGACCGACCGCTTGTTGCGGGCGTGGATGGTGAAGAAGGCGTTGCGGTTCCATGGGCGGTCGCCCGGTTCGTCGTCGGGGTAGGCGCACAGCCATCCCAGGGCATCGAGCTGATTCGTGGCCGGGCGGGCCACCGCTCCCCGGGTGCCGTTGTAGAGGCGGGCGTCCTCGACCCGGATCACATCGGCACCGAGATCGCCGAGCAGCATGGTCGTGTAGGGACCGGCCCACACCATGGTGAGGTCGAGCACCCGGATGCCGTCGAGCGGCAGCCGCCGGTCATCGGAGCGGGATGCCGGCGCCGGCCGGGCCGGAGGAGGAGCTGGCGGCGTGGCGTCGAGTTCGGCCCGCAGTTCGGCGCCGTGCTGGTCGAGCAGCGGGGCCGCCCGTCGCAGGGGCCGGGACCCGGCGAGACGGAACGGGGCCGACGGTTGCAGTAGCCGACCGGCCACCGGATGGTCGACCTCGACGAACACCTGCCGTCCCCGAAAGTGCTCGTCGCCGAGCACGTCGACCGGGGTGCGCACCGCGGTCACCGGCCAGTGGTGGGGCTGGGCCTCGGCCATGGCCTCTTCAGCGGTGCGGTCGGCCAGCCAGGCGTACAGCGCCGCCTCGACGAGGTCGGGCGCCTCGGGGTTGGTCACCCAGTCGGGATCGCTCAACAGCTCGGCCAGATCCGGGTCGCCCATGGCGGCGAGGAGGCGCGATGCGTAGGGTGGTGGCGTGGCCACCTGCACCCAGCCGTCGGCGGCCGGGTAGATGCCCGTTGGCAGCAGGCCCCGGGCGCCGGCGGGGTCACGTCCCGCGACACGACCGTTGTAGATGTGCTGCTGGAGGAACACCATGCGACGGTCGATGGAGCCCGCCTGGGTCTCGAAGTTGGCGACGTCGACATGGACCCCCCGGCCACTGCCCTCGGCCACCAGCAGGGCCGCCATCGTCGCCACCGCGGCCACGGCCCCGCACTGGTGGGCCACCAGGTGGCCGGCCAACTTGAGTGGCTCGCGCTCGGCAACGCCGGTGGCGTGCATGGGGCCGCCCATAGCGTAGTGGACGATCTCGGCGCCCCGATACCCGACCTCGGCGTAGGGTCCGTTTAGGCCGAACGGGGTGATGCTGGTGACCACCAGGGCAGGGTTGGCGGCCTGGAGGGTGACGGCGTCGAGGCCGAGGCCGGCGGCGACGCTCGGGGGGAACGACTCGAGCACGATGTCGGCGTCGGCGGCGAGACGGGCGGCGAGCGCTCGATCACCCGGGTCGGTGAGGTCGGCGACGATCGAGCGCTTGTCGGCGTTCAGGTGGAGGTGCAGGGCGCTCTGCTCGGCCATCTCCTCGCCCGCGTCCTCGCCGGGGAAGGGACCCCACCGGCGGACCACGTCACCGCCCGGCGGTTCGATCTTCACCACGTCGGCTCCGAGAACGGCCATCAGCCGCCCGGCGTAGGCACCGGCCACGCCATCGGTGAACTCCACCACGCGCACCCTCTCCAGCGGCTGAGCGGTCCCCGTCCCATCCATGGGGCGACACTACCGGGTCGGGTCCGCCGACTCGGAACGCTTCGCCATCGTGTCCGTGTCCGACGACGGCTGTTCGGTCCCGGTCCCGGTCCCGGTCATGGTCACGTTCGCGGGGGTCGGGTCAACCGATGAGCACCTGTTCGTTGCCGCGGAGGAACAGGCCGTCGCTGGTCAAGGCGTTGAAGCCATCATCGGGCACCGCTCCCAGATGGGCCTTCGAGGCGTCGGCATCGCGATACCAGAGCTCGGCCACCCCGTGGAATAGGGCGTCGTCGGGGGCGTCGAGGTCGTGGTTGACGACGTAGCGCAGCGCCCCATCGGTGGCCTCGAGATGCTCGGCCACGTTGGGTGCGTGGGCGTCGAGCCAGTGGTCGAAGAAGCGGGCGGCGGTGACGTCGGGGGCCCGCCGGACGAAGGCCGTCACCTTGAACCCGTCGGGTGCCGGGTCGCCGTCGACGATGACGTGCTCGGTGACCCGCATGACGGTGCGGGTGCCGATCATGGCGTAGAACGGGTCGGCCTGGATCTCGGGCGGGGGCTGGTCGAGGGCCCCGGCCCGTTCGGCGCCCAGATGGAGGACGGCGATGCCGTGATAGCCGCGGTTGGCCTTGACGAGCTCGGTGACGGTGTAGCGCTCCGGGGCGAGATGTTCCTTCACGAGGCCGGCGTGGTGGCCCCGCCAGTGGTCGAGTAGCTGGGCCGGGGTCACGGTGTCGTTGGCCCCGTTGGCGATGATGATCTTCACTCCCATGGCCCGAGCCTACGTTGCGCCTCCATCACGGCGCCCGGCGGACCGATTCACCGTCGCCACGACCCCCCGCGCCATCGCTTGCCCCGAGGCTCGGCTCGTCCACCACGTTCGCTGGTCATGACGTGGTGGACGCGATCGAACGTTCCGGCGGCCTCAGCCGCGGTTGAGTTGTGCCTGCCGGACGGTCCGATCCGACGCTAGTCAGTCTTCCTGGTCAGGTTCCGGGCCCCAGATGTCGACTGCGTAGACGGTGATTGGTCCGTTGTCTGGACCGACGGCCAGAAGGTGGAACAGCGGGACGGTCAGCCCGTCGGCGGTGTATCGGCGCCCTGGGGCACCCTGGACCTCGGGGAGGTCAGGCCACCGGGCCGCCATGGCTTCCAACGCCGGCATCATGTCCAACCTGGTGAACGACCACGCCGTGTCGGGGTCGAGCTGGCGTGCGACGTCGCCCAGAGCTTCGTCGGTCACTTCGACCGACGAACGGCCACTCACCCCGTCAGGTAAGGTGTCAGGTAAGGCCCAGGCGACGGGCCCGTTCAACCAGTTCCGGGGCCCGGGCCTCCAATGCTAGAGCAGCCCCGTCAGGGAGCTCGTCGTCTGGCCCGTAGGGCTCCAGGTCGGCCGGGCTAGGAGCGTCGGGGTGCGGGCCAGCCCCCAGTGCGACCCGTAGGGCGGTGATCTGGTCAGCCTGGGTGGTGGTCTCCATCGGTCTAATCGTAGTCGACTCGATCTGCCATCGTCCTCGATCCCGAAGCGGGCGGATCACCGGGATTTTGCTCGGCTCTGGTCCCTGCCGGGCTCGGGTTGACATGTGTGGACCTCTCGGCGGAGGTCGGGCAGGATCGTGGCGTGGAGCGAGTCGCCATCGTGGGGCCCGGAGGGGCAGGGAAGTCAACGTTCGCACGCGCACTCGCAGACCGCACCGGTCTGCCCGTCATCCACCTCGACCGCCACTTCTGGAAACCGGGCTGGGTCGAGACCGAACGCGATGCTTGGCGCCAAGAGCAAGCCGCCCTGCTCGCCGGCGATCGCTGGATCGTTGATGGGAACTACGGCGGAACCCTCGACGAGCGCTTCTCGCGCGCCGACACCGTCATCGTGATCGCCCGTCATCGGATCAAGTGCGTCGCGTCGGCGGTGTGGCGCTCGACCCGGAATGACGGCAAGGCCGTCCAAGCCGACGGTTGCCCGGAGCGTTTACAGCTCTCGTTCTTTCGCTGGATTTGGAACTACCCGCGAGACAGTCGTCCCACTACTCGATGATGCGATCAAACGACACTCTTATCTCACGGTCGTCGAACTCACGACACGCCATATGATGAGCCGATTCCTGGCCGAGCTCGCACAGCCCGATCGCTCGGGCTGACCGAGCGATGTCGACGGCCGCAGAGCCGGAGCAACCCCAGTTCAGCGCTATTCGATTCGCAGGCCCGAGATGGCTCGGCTGATCACCAACTGCTGGATCTGCTCCGTACCCTCGAAGATGTCGTAGATCTTGGCATCGCGGTGCCAGCGCTCGACGGGGTGATCGTCGACGTAGCCGTAGCCGCCGAGGATCTGGATGGCCCGCTCGGTGGCCCAGGTGGCGACCCGGCCGGCCTTGAGCTTGGCCATCGAGCCCTCGGCGTTGGCGAACTTGCGCTGCTTGCCGAGCCAGGCCGCCCGGTGGGTGAGGAGGCGGGCGGCGTCGATCTCGGTGACCATGTCGGCCAGCATGAAGGCGATGGCCTGGTTCATGATGATCGGCTTGCCGAACGCCTGGCGCTCCTTGGCGTAGGCCAGGGCGTACTCGTAGGCGGCCCGGGCGATGCCGATGGCCTGGGCGGCCACGATGGGGCGGGTGGCTTCGAAGGTCTGCATGGCGGCCTGGCGGTCGTTGGGCTTGCCCTCCCGGACCCGGGCCAGGCGCTCGTCGAGCCCCTCCTTGGTACCGAGGAGGCAGCGGCCGGGGATGCGGACGTCGTCGAGGACGACCTCGGCGGTATGGCTCGCCCGGATGCCATGCTTGGAGAACTTCTGGCCCTGGGAGAGGCCGCGGGTGCCGGGCGGGACCACGAAGCTGGCCTGGCCGGCGGCGCCCAGCGACGAGTCGACGACGGCCACCACCACGTGCACGTCGGCGATACCGCCGTTGGTGATCCACGTCTTGGTCCCGTTGAGGACCCACTCGTCGGTGGCCTCGTCGTAGACGGCACGGGTCCGGTAGGCGGCGACGTCGGAGCCGGCGTCGGGCTCGCTGGCGGCGAACGCCCCCAGCTTCACGTCGTCGGCGGTGCCGTAGCACTGGGGCACCCACTCCATGACCTGCTCCCGGGTCCCCGAGGCCGAGATGCCGGCCGCCGCCAGACCGGAGCCCATGATGGCCATCCCGATCCCGGCGTCACCCCAGAAGAGCTCCTCCATGGCCACCGGCGACGACAGCCCCGTCTTGTCGTTCATCATGATCTCGGCCAGGAATTCCCAGCCATACAGCCCTATGGCCGCAGCCTGTTCGAGGATGGGCCACGGCGTCTCCTCCCGCTTGTCCCACTCGTGGGCGGCGGGGCGGATGACATCCTCGGCGAAATCGTGGACCCACTTCTGGAGCTGGAGCTGGTCTTCGCTGAGCTGGAGCGAGAACTCGGACATCGGGCGGCCTCCTGTAGTTCCGGCGTTGCCGTGGAATCCGGTGATCCCTGGAGTTCATCGGCCGGTCACCGGTCAAGCGTGAGACTATGTTACCCGAGGGTAACTTCTCGGGCCAACCCGTGCCGCAGTCATCGGGTTGCCGCAGGCATCGGGTTGCCGCAGTCATCGGCCGTCACGTCCCCGCCGGCTCGAGCGGGCCGATGATCGTCGGCGTGATCTTGGGGATGGTGAGCGACGTGATGCTCACGGTGGGCCGCGTGATCGACGAGCTGGTCGTTGTGGTCGGGTGCGTCGTCGAGGGCTCCGTCGTCGGCGTCGAGGGTGTGGTGGTCGCCGTTGTGGGCGTCGTGGTCGGCCGGCTGGTCGTGGTCGACGCCGTGCTCGGAGGACGGGTCGTGGCTGCGGTCGTCGGCGGGTCGGTCGGCTCCGGGGTCTCGGTCGTGAGCGACTCACGCAGCGCCGTCGTGGCCGCTCGCCGCGTGGTCGCCGAGGTCGCCGGCGCGAGACGTTGGGCGGCCGAGCAGCCATCGTCGTCGACCGTGGCCCCTGCCGCCGTCCCGGGGCAGGCGTCGGCGCTGTTGGCCACGCCGTCGCCGTCGACGTCGGGTCCGCCGGCCCCGGACGCCCCGGTGCCGGCCGCGGCCGGCGTCACCGTCGTCGAGACCGCCCGAAGGTTGTCGTCGGGCGGCGTCGTCTCGTCGGTCGACTCGTCATCGGACGAGTCCTGGGAGGCGAACCCGATGGCCGTCCCCCGGCCCGTGGCGGCCACCAGGGCGGTGAGGCCCGCAAGGGCGAGGACGATCACGGCCACGGTGGTGGCGGCCGAGGCCAGCAGCCGTTTCGACGGACCCCGACGGTCCGGCGGGAGCTGGCGTCGAAAGCCGACCGGCGGACCGGACTCCACCCCCGACAGGTGGACGGTCGGGCCCGTCACGTCCGCCGCCGTCGGCACCCCGGTATCGGCCCGGAAACCAAGGGGCGCAGCCAGGGGCAGGATCCGCCCGGTCGTCGCTGCGCCGGTGCCGACGGCCCGCAGGGCGGCCGTGAACGCATCGGTGGTCTGGGGACGGTGATCGGGGTTCTTGGCCAACGCCGAGGCGAAGAAGCCGTTGACCCCGACCGGCACGAGATCCGGGTCGAAGGGCGGCGCCGGGTCGCTGATCAGCCGCTTCATGAGCGGGCTGAGGGAGTCGTCTCCGGCCCGCCAGAACGGGGCCCGCCCCGCCACCAGGTGATAGAGGGTCGAGGCGAGCGAGTAGACGTCGGAGCGCTCGTCGCGCTCATTGTCGAACGTCTCGGGCGCGGTGTGGAGCCAACTGGCCGTCACATGGGTCGACGTCGCACCGGCAGCGTCGCGCACGACGGCGATGCCGAAGTCGGTCAGCTTGGGGACACCGTCCTGGAGGAGGATGTTCTCCGGTTTCACGTCGCGGTGGAGGATGCCCTGACGGTGGGCGTGACCGAGCGCGTCGGCGATCGGAGCCACCAGCTCCACCGCCTCGTGCCACGGGAGGCGGGTCCGCTCGACCAGCAGGTCGGCCAGGGTGCCGCCCTCGACCAGCTCCATCGTGACGTAGGGGGTGTCGTGGCGGCTGTAGCCGGCGTTGTAGACCGTCACCACGTTGGGATGGTCGGACATCCGCCCCATCACCTGGCACTCCCGCTCGAAGTGCCGGCGATCGGTCTCGTTGAGCTGGCGGGACAGCACCTTCACCGCCACCATCTGATTGAGCAGGGTGTGGCGGGCGGCGTAGACGGTGCTGAATCCGCCGCGCCCGATGATGCGGACGTCGGCCAGATGATCGATCCCGAGCTCGTCGCCGGGCGCCGACACCGGCGATGGCGCCCCGGACACCGGCGAGCCGGCCGCCGGTTGCGAACCGGGCACGGGAGAAGCCGACGGCCCCGACGAGGACACCGGCGATCCCGACGAACCGGACAGCGACGCCCCCGATGCCGGCGACGTGGCGACCGGGCCGAGCCGGGCGGCGTCGACGACGGTGGACCTCGGCGTCCGACGGCCGTAGTTGACCGCCTGGACCAGGCCCTGGTGCCACTCGTCGATCGACCGGTGACGTCGGGACCGGTCGACGGCGAGCCCCCGGGTCAGCTCGACCTGGAGGGCGCCGGTGGCGGCGATGACCGGGGCCTCGAAGGCCAGATCACGGTCGGAGACCGCGGGCCGTGGCGCGATGCCCGTGATCATGGCCACGAGCGTGGCCGACGCCGCGTACACGTCGGCGGTGACGTCGACCGTCCCGTCGCCCAGGAACTGCTCGGGGGCGCTGTAGCCGGGGGTCCCGGCGGCCAGGGTCCGCCCGAGGGCCTGGACGTCGATGACCTTGGCCAGCCCGAAGTCGCCCAGCACGAGCTCCTCGTCGGGTCCGAGCACGCCGCCGATCATGGTCCGGGTCCGACCGTCGGTACGGCGGATCATGAAGTTGCCGGGCTTGATGTCGCGATGGACGATCCCGGCCCGGTGGACGGTGGAGATGGCACCGGTCATGACCCCGGCCAACTGCACCGCCTCATCGATCGACGCCGTGCGAGGCATCGACGCCACCCGCTGGGAGAGCGTTCCGCGCTCGCAGTACTCCATCACGAAGAAGGGTCGGCCGTCGTGCTCGCCGACGTCGTGCACGGTGACCAGCCCGGGATCGGCCAGCCGCTGCATTACCCGGGCCTCCGCAACGAATCGGCGACGGAGACCCGGATCGGCGGCAAGGTCAGCGGCCAGGATCTTCAGCGCCACCGGGGCGAGGCGGGTCGGGTCATCGGCGAGGAAGACGGTGGCGAACCCACCGACGCCTAGGGTGTCGAGCACCCGGTACCGCCCGATCTGGTACGGCGTCATGATCGTCCCACCATCGCTGCGTCCCCGCCTCCCGCGGCCCCCGGCCCCGTCCACTGCCCCCCGGCCGCGTGGTCTGTCTCGCCCTCTTCTCTCCTACCCCAGATGATCTCGCTGGCGAACCCCTGATACATGATGATTGTCGATGGGGTGCACGGATGCAGGATCGAGCGCCAAGGTCACCGCCTCGCCCACGTCGTGGCTCCGGTCGGTCTCGACGACCAGACCGCGACCCCGATCGCCCTCCCCAACGCCCCCGTCGGCTCCCCCGCCGACGGGCTCGGTGTGGAGGCGGTGGCGACCGTCGCGGAACTCCACCCCCACCACCCGCATCGCCAGCACGGCTGGCACCGCCGGCACGGTCCCACCCCGGCGGCGGCCGACATCGAGGGGTGTGCCGTTGCCATTGCCGTCCCGGGAGCCGACGACGCTCAGGGCGGCGGTGGGAACCACGATGCGATGCCGTCCCGCATCGAGGGCGGGGCCGGGCAGCGCCGTGGCCGGGCCGGCGTCCATCCCGACCAGGATCAGGCGACCGTCGCCCGTGATCTCGGCCTCGACCACGTTGGGATGACCGACGAAGCGGGCCACGAACGCCGACGCCGGCGCCGCCCACAGCTCGGCCGGTGTGCCGATCTGCTGCAGCCGACCGTCCCCCATGACCGCCACCCGATCGGCGATGGCGAAGGCCTCGTCCTGGTCGTGGGTGACGTGCAGCGCCGTCTGACCCAGCCGGTCGAGCAGCCCCTTCACCTCGACGGTCAGCTCCTCCCGCAGCACCCGGTCGAGCGAGCCGAACGGCTCGTCGAGCATGAGCAGCGCCGGCTCGGGAGCCAACGCCCGGGCCAGCGCCACCCGCTGGGCCTCCCCGCCCGACAACTCGTGCACGGCCCGCCCCCCGTAGCCGGCCAGGCCAACGAGGTCGAGCAGCTCCCCGGCCCGCTGGCGCCGCCGGGCCGCCGGCCAGCCCTGCATCCGCAACCCGAACGCCACGTTGGCGGCCACGTCGAGGTGGGGGAACAGGGCGTGGTCCTGGAACATCAGACCCAGATCCCGCTCGTGGATCGGCACGCCCACCAGCGACCGTCCCCCGGCGGTGACGTCGCCGGCCACCAGCGGCTCCAGCCCGGCCACGGCCCGCAGCAGGGTGCTCTTGCCGCTCCCGCTCGGTCCGACCAGCGCCACCGTCTCCCCCGAGGCCACCGTCAGCGACACGTCGTCGACGGCCACCAGGTCGCCGTAGGCCACCGTCACCCCGTCGAGGACCAGCCCGGTCACCGCACCGTCCCCCCGGGGTGAACGGGCCCGGTCACCGTGCGGGCCCGGTCACAGTAGGGTCACCTCGTCGCCGCGGCGCCACTCGATGATGGCGGCGTTGGCGGCCACCAGCGCTCCGACCACCACGCTGAGGGCCAGGGCCTGACCACGCAGCGCGACCCCCGGCTGGGAGACGAGGCGGGCGATGGCGAGGGGGGCGGTGAACGAGTCGTCGCCCCGGGCCAGGAACGATGTGGCTCCGAACTCGCCGATGCTGACGGCGGCGGCGAAACCGGCCCCCGACGCCGCGGCTCGGCGGATCAGGGGCCAGTCGACGAGCAGTCGCACCGCAGCCGGGCCCGCCCCCAGGGTGGCGGCCGCCTCCCGGACCCGGGGATCGATGGCCCGCAGGGCCGGCACCACCGCCGCCAACACGAACGGCAGGCCGATGACGGCGTGCGACAGGGGCACGAGCCACACCGAGCGCCGCAGGTCGAACACGACGAAGCCGACCAGGTAGCCGAACCCGAGGGTCACCGCCGATACGCCGAGCGGGATCAGGGTGGCGGCCTCCAGGGCCCGCCCGATCCTGCCGCCGGCCGCCACGGCCGCCGCCGCCGACAACCCGATGGCCACGGCCACCCCGGCCGCCACCACGGCGAACCACAGCGAGGTAACGATGGCGTCGATGGCCGGCACCGGCAACAGGTCGCCGGCGGTGAACAGGCGCTCGTAGTTGGCCAACCCGTAGCCGTCGCCGGTCGACAACGAACCCTCGACCAGCACCGCCACCGGGCCGGCGATGACCACCGCGGCCAGGCCGAGAGCCGCCGCCACGTGGAGCCGTTGGCCCCAGGTCGCGACGGGAACCGCCAGGGGACGGGACCGGCCGCGGCGGGCCCGGCTGAGCCGTCGCTGGAACCAGGCCGAGGCCACGGCCAGGCCCGCCACCACCAGGAGCTGGAGGGCGGCGAGGACGGCGGCGACGTCGAACTCGGTACGCCGGATGGCGTAGCGGTAGATCTCGGTCTCCAGGGTGGCCCTACCGGGGCCGCCGAGGATCTGGATGACGCCGAAGCTGGTGAAGGAGAACAGGAACACGAGCATGGCCGATCCGATGATGACGGGGGCCAGGGTGGGCAGCGTGACCGACGTGAAGGCCCGCAGCCGGCTGGCCCCCAGCACCCGGGCCGACTCCTCCACCCGCCGGTCGGCGGCGGCCCAGAACCCCCCCACCACCCGCACCACGACCGCCACGTTGAAGAACACGTGGGCGGACACGATGGCGGTCAGCGATCGGGGTGACACCACCCCCACCCGCTCGAACAGGGCGACGAAGGCGGTGGCCACCACCACCGTGGGCAGCACGAACGGCACGACGACGGCGGCCCGCACCACCCGTCGTCCGGGGAACCGGTAGCGGGCCAGGACATGGGCAACCACCAGGCCGATGGCCAGGGTCAACACGGTCGACAGGACGGCCTGGACGACGGTGAAACCGATCACGCTGTGCACCGACGACCGGCCGAGGATCTCGGCCACCCGGCCCGGGCCCACCCCGCCCAGGGTCCGGCGCACCACCGCCACCAGGGGCCACACGACGAACACGGCGAGGAAGGCGGCGGGGGCCAGCGCCGGCACCAGGGCCGCCGGTGGCCGCCACCTCCTCGCCCACCGCCCGGCACGGCCCGGCCCGGAGGTCAGCGCAGGACGATCTCGGCCCACCGCTCGGTCCAGTCGGCCCGGTTGGCCTCGATCTCCTCCGGGGTCAGGCTCAGGGTCCGGGTGGGGACGGGGGCGTTGTCGGTGTAGACGGCGGGGATCTCCGCCTCGGCGTTGGCGGGGGCCACGAACATGTTGAGGGGGATGTCCTCCTGGAAGGTCTCCGACAGCATGAAGTCGATCAGCTGGGCCGCCGCTTCCGGGTGCTCGGTCCCGGCGAGGATCCCGGCGAACTCGATCTGGCGGAAGCAGCTGTCGAGCACGACCCCGGTGGGGGCGGCATCGACCGGCGGGTCGGCGAAGACCACCTCGGCCACCGGGCTGGAGGCATAGGAGGTGACGATCGACTTGTCGCCCCCGCCGGCCACGAACTCACCGTAGTAGGCGTCCTCCCAGCCGGAGGTCACGGTGACGCCACCGTCGGCCAGCTGCTGCCAGTAGCCCTCCCACCCGTCGGGCCCATAGGCGGCCACGGTGGCGAGGAAGAAGGCGAAGCCCGGCGACGACGTCTCCGGGTCCTGGGTCACGAAGGTGGCGGCGTACTCGGGACGGGTCAGGTCGTCCATCGAGCCCGGCGGGGTCCCGCCGGGCACGGCGTCGGTCCAGTAGTTGAGGCAGACGTCGCCGTAGTCGATCGGGGTGACCCGGTGCTGATCGTCGAGCACCAGCTCGCCGGGCACACTCTCGAGGCCGGGCGACTCGTAGGGTTCGAACAGCTCGGCGTCGAGGCCCCGCTGGAGGAACGTGTTGTCGATCCCGAACAGGACGTCGGCCTCGGG
Organism: Acidimicrobiales bacterium; assembly: GCA_050330635.1. Lineage (GTDB taxonomy): Bacteria > Actinomycetota > Acidimicrobiia > Acidimicrobiales > SZUA-35 > CADEDH01. The sequence goes on from JBHJNQ010000007.1 coordinate 67,170, forward strand.
GGCACCGGCGGTGAGGATGGCCCTGGCCACGATCTCGCCGGCGTCGCCTCCGGCCACCACGTCGACCGTGATCCCGGTGTCGTCGGCGAACTGGTCGAAGATGCCGTCGCTGAGGGTGAACGAGTCGTGGGTCAGGAGTCGGATCGTGACCTCCTCGCGGTCCGGGTCGGTGGCCCCATCGGCCCTGTCGTCGGCGGCGGTCCCATCATCGCCGGCGGTCGTCGACACCGTGTCGCCGCCATCGCCGCCCCCGGTCGTCGCGTCGTCGACGTCCTCGGCGGCCATGTCACCACCGTCATCGCCGCAGGCCCCGAGGACGAGCAGCAGGGCGACGAGCAGAGCTGACGTGATCTTGTTCATGGCGTTACCTCCCTAGCGCTGGCATTACCCAGATCAGGTTCGCGGGTCGACAGTGCGAACGACTGTCCTCTCAGCCCGGCGTTGTCCCGAGCTCCCCGGTGTGCAGTTGCCGCCAACACTATCCGGCCGTTGCGGACCGCGCCCACCGGCCGATCGGCGCCGCCGACCGGCCTTTGATCCTGCAACGGCCCGGCTCGTAGTGTTGGCCCATGGATCGGCCGACGTCGCTTCTCACCGATCGCTACGAGCTGACCATGGTCGACGTCGCCCTGGCCAACGGCGTGGCCTCGCGGCGGGCGGTGTTCGAGATCTTCACCCGGGCCCTACCGGCCGGCCGCAGCTACGGGGTGGTGGCCGGCACCGCCCGGGCCCTCGACGCCGTCACCCGGTTCCGGTTCGGCGACGACGAGCTCCGGTGGCTGGAGGCCAACGGCGTGGTGGGACCGGCCACCCTCGACTACCTAGCCGACTACCGCTTCAGCGGCAACGCCTGGGGGTTCCTCGAGGGCGAGCTCTACTTCGGGAACTCGCCGGTGCTCACCGTCGAGTCGACCTTCGCCGAAGCGGTCGTGCTCGAGACCGTGCTGCTGTCGGTGTTCAACCACGACTCGGCCATCGCCTCGGCCATGGCCCGCATGGCCGACGCCGCCGGCAACCGGGCCATCATCGAGGGCGGCTCGCGTCGGGTCCACGAACGGGCCGGGGTGTCGGCGGCCCGGGCCGCCTTCCTGGCCGGGGCGGCCGGCACGTCCAACCTCGAGGCGGGCCGCAGCCACGGGATCCCCACCGTCGGCACGATCGCCCACGCCTTCGTCCTCGCCCACCGCACCGAGCGGGAGGCCTTCGAGGCCCAGTACCGCGCCCTGGGGGCCGACACGGTCTACCTGGTCGACACCTACGACATCGCCCACGGCGTCCGCACCGCGGTCGCCGTGGCCGGGCCCGACCTCGGCGGCATCCGCATCGACTCGGGCGACCTGGCCCTGGAGGCCAAGCAGGCCCGGGGCCTCCTCGACGACCTCGGTGCGAGCGGGACCCGCATCATCGTCTCCGGCGACCTCGACGAGTGGTCGATCCTGGAGCTGGCTAGCGCCCCCATCGACGCCTACCTCGTGGGCACGAACCTGATCACCGGGTCCGGGCACCCGACCTCGTCGATGGTCTACAAGCTGGTGGCCGTGGAGGACGACGACGGCCACCTGACGTCGGTGGCCAAAGCATCGCTCGGCAAGGGAACAGTCGGGGGCCGCAAGGCGGCGTTCCGCCTGACCGGTCCCGACGGCAGCATCGACCACGACCTGCTGATCTCCGACAACGCCACCCCCCTCGACGAGGTGCCCGGACCGGGACGCCGCCTCCAGGTTCCCCTCATCCAGGACGGCGACCTCGTCGGGCAACCGTCGCTCGCCGCCAGCCGGGCCTGGTGCGCCTCGGTGCGGGCCGAGCTCCCGGCCCCGGCCCGCCTCCCCGATCCGGAGCTCACGTTCGAGACCAGGGTCGAGACCCGCTGAGGTCGTGACGCCCAGATCCGCCAGGCCCGGTCGGCCGGGCGGAGCGGTCGTGGCCATGGCGGCTGTCACCGCTCTGCACGATGATGGGGACGAACCAACCTGCGGCCCCGAAAGGCACACCCCCATGGCACCATCACCCCTGCTTCCCGGCCGTCTCGGCCGACCCGAGTCCACACTCGGCACCGACCCCCGGGCCGATCCCCGCATGCTGGCGGCCGTCGCCCCGTTCGGGCTCGGCGACCGTCCGCCGGCTACGCCCGTCACCGTCGAGTCGTCGATCGACGACATCCTGGCCCACACCCTCGCCGCCGAGCAGGCCTTCGGGGCCCTCGGCGGCATGATGGCGGCGGGGGCGCCCCCGGTCGAGGGTGTGACGAGCGAGACCGCCTCGATCGACGGCGTCGACGGCAACGAGATCCCCCTCTACATCCACCGCCCCATCGACACCGCCGGGCCACTGCCCTGCATCGTCCACACCCACGGCGGCGGCATGACCCTGCTCCGGGCCGCCGACGCCGGCTACGTCCGCTGGCGCGACGAGCTGGCCGCCACCGGGCTGGTCGTCATCGGCGTCGAGTTCCGCAACGCCGGCGGGGTCCTCGGCAACCACCCCTTCCCCGCCGGATTGAACGACTGCGCCGCCGGCGTCCGGTGGGCGGCCGACAATAGCGACACTCTCGGCATCTCCACCATCGTCGTCTCCGGCGAGTCGGGCGGCGGCAACCTGGCCCTCGCCACCGCCCTCAAGGCGAACGCCGAGGGTTGGCTCGACGCCATCGACGGGGTCTACGGCCAGTGCCCCTACATCTCGGGTCTCTACGCCACCAAGCCCCCGGAGCTGACCTCGCTCCACGAGAACGACGAGTACTTCCTGGCCTGCGACAACATGGGTGCCCTGGCCAAGGCCTATGACCCCGAGGGCGCCAACGCCACGAACCCGCTGGCGTGGCCGTACCACGCCACCGAGAGCGACCTGTCGGGTCTGCCCCCGCACGTGATCTCCGTCAACGAGCTCGACCCTCTCCGCGACGAGGGTCTGGCCTACCACCGCAAGCTGCTGGCGGCGGGCGTCAGCTCGGTGAGCCGCACCGTCAACGGCACCTGCCACGCCGGCGACTGCATCTTCCGCACCGCCCTGGCCGACGTCTACCTGGCCACGATCCGCGACATCTCCGGCTTCGCCAACGCCCTCCACAAGTGAGCGGCCAGCGGTCGTGAACGCAAGAGCTGGGGGTGGGGTCGTGGCGTCGGTCGGCGCCGCCGCTCACACCCCGAGCTTGGCCGCCATGGCGTAGAGGGCGACCAGCACGAGCCCGGTATCGGCGACGGCGCCGAAGGTGATCCGCCGCCGGACCTGCGCCGCCCGGGGGGCGTCGCCGGACAGGTGGGCTCCGTGGCGCGGCGCGACGCCGGGCCTGCCCCGCCCGTTCGAGCATCGGCATCACCGTCATCTGGGTCAGGTTGGCACCCGGCCAGGCGGCGACGCCGACGAGGTGCAGGGTCAGGAGGAACGTGCGCATGGGCGCGTGGGCGCGTGGTACGGGGCCACGGCATGGCCCCGGTGCTCTGGCATGGCCGGGGAGCGGCGGAGCCGCGGGGGGCTACGGCAGGGGCCGGGCCACCGGACCGTCGGCCGAGTCCTCCACCGTCCACCCGGCGGCCGTCAGCTCGTCGCGCAGGCGGTCGGCGGTGGCGAAGTCCCGGGCCGCTCGGGCCACCTGCCGCTCGTCGACGAGGGCCTGGATTCCGGCCGGCACCTCCGAGGTCGACGACCGCAGCTCCAGCCCGAGGGCGGTGGCGATCTCCCGGGCCGCCCCGGCGGCGGCGGTGGCCGCCGCCTGGTCGCCCCGGTCGAGGGCCGTGTTCGCCTCCCGGACCTGACGGAACAGCAGGTCGACCCCACCTGGGGTGTCGAGGTCGTCGGCCATGACCGCCCGGAAGGCGTCGAGCACGGCCTCGTCGGGCCGGCCGTCGAGGGCGGCGGTGCGGCGGGCGAAGGCGTCGAGCCGCTCCAGCGCAGCCTCGGCGTCCACCATCGTGGCATCGGTCACCTCGATGGGCGACCGGTAGTGCGAGCGGAGGATGAGGAGCCGGTAGGCCCGGGGGTCGTAGGCGTCGAGGAGGTCGAGCAGGTTGGTGACGTTGCCCAACGACTTCGACATCTTCTCGCCCTCGAACTCCACGAACCCGTGGTGCATCCAGTGGTTGGCGAAGCACCGGCCGAGGGCCACCGCCTGGGCCCGCTCGTTCTCGTGGTGGGGGAACCGCAGGTCGAGCCCTCCGGTGTGGAGGTCGAAGCCCTCCCCCAGCAGGTCGAGGCTCATCACCACGCACTCGGTGTGCCAGCCGGGCCGACCGGGGCCCCACGGTGAGGGCCACGAGGGCTCCCCCTCCTTGGCCGGTTTCCACAGTACGAAATCGGCGGGGTGGCGCTTGTCGCCCCCGACCAGATCGCGGTCGCCACCGCCCTCCTGGAGCGCGTCGAGGCTCTGGTGGGCCAGGAGCCCGTAGCCCTCGACGTCGGCCACCGAAAGGTAGACCCCGTGGGCCGTCTCGTAGGCCCGGCCCTTGGCCAGAAGGTCGCCGATCAGCTCGATCATCCCGTCGACGTAGTCGGTGGCGTGGGGGATGTGGTCGGGCCGCTCGACCCCCAGCCGGTCGACGGCGTCCCACCACACCGCCTCGCACCTGACGGCGATCTCGGTGGAGTCGCGCCCCTCGCGGTTGGCCCGGTTGATGATGTTGTCGTCGATGTCGGTGATGTTGGAGACGAACGTGACCTCCACCCCCCGCCACCGCAGGTAGCGGCGGAGCACGTCGTAGACCAGCATGCTGCGACCGTGGCCGATGTGCGGGGGCCCGTAGACCGTGGGACCACACACATAGATCGAGACCTTCCCCCGGTCGCGCTGGGCAAGGGGCGCCACCTGCTGACGGGCGGTGTCGTAGAGGTTGATCACGGCGTCGGTCACGGCCCCCAATGTAGCGACGGGTCCCGGGGCGCCGATCCGGCTTTCCCGTCGTGGGGTCGCAGCCGGGCGGCGCGGGGTCGCGCCGGGTCGCAGTAGGGTCGAACGGTGTCGTCGACGCTGACGTTCCTCACCTGGAACCTGGCCATGCTGGCCCGCTCGGCCCAAGCGCCGCCGTGGTGGACCCAGGAACACTCCCAGCTGGCGGTCCGGGAACGGGTTCTGGCGGCCGAACCCGACCTCGTCCTGTTCCAGGAGCTGCCCCGGCTCGTCCCCTACGTCGAGACCCACGACATGCTCCGGGCCAACCCCGCCACCCACCAGGGGAACCTGGCGGTGCTGGTCAGCAACGAGGTCCTGACGACCGAACGGGAGGTCCACGCCGACGGGCCGCTCGTCGCCGTCGTCGAGGGCTGCGCGGTGCTGGCCACGTTCACCTCCGGCTTGACCGTGGCCAACGTCCACCTCGCCCCCGGCCCGGCCGCCACCGCCGAACGGTTCGAGCAGCTGGCCCGCATCGTCGAGTTGTCGCCGACCCCCGACCTCCTCGTCGTCGGCGATACCAACACCAGGGTCGACGAGATCGACACCATCGCCGCAGCCGGACTGGTGGGAGCGCCGCCGCCCCACCCCACCTGGGACAGCCGCCGCAACCGGTTCAACCCGTCGGGCCCCGAGTTCGTCGCCTACTTCACCCGGTGGCTCGCCACCGAGCGGATCATCGTCGACGAGGTGGGGGTGGCGACCGACCCGGTGGTCCACGACGGCCGCCGCTTCCACGTGAGCGACCACTACCCTCTCACCGGCCGGGCCCACCTCGACCGAGGTCGGGCCGGAGCCGGCGACGGGCAGGGAGCGGACCGATGAGCGGCTGGTTCGAGTACGGCGGCCGATCGGACGGTGGGCGTCGCTGGTGGCGGCGCCTCGTGACCAACGGCGGGTTCCGCTCCTCGCAGCTCAGCCCGGCCGGGTGGCTCGCCGTCGTGGGGCCGGGCATCGGCACCGGCGCGCTGGTGGCGTTGATGGTGGGGGCGTCGCTCGTGCCGGTGATGGTGGTGGGGGCGGTGATGTCGTGGGCCCTGGCTCTCGCCATCGACACGATGGCGTGGCGCAAGGTCCCGATCGGGATCACCATCGACGATCTCGACGACACCCAGGCCACCGAGATCGTCGCCGCCCTCAAGGCGAAGGGTGTGCGGGCCTCGATCCGCGCCGACGTCGACGACGAGGGCCGGACCACGCCGGTGCTGCGCACCGTGAACCGCCACCGCAAAGCGGCGCTGCGGGCCGTCGAGCGTCACCGCTGAGCCCTGAACCGGCGTATGGACGCTCCAGCGGCCGGCGCTGGTCAATTCGGTCGGGAGCGGACGGCCCGAGGCCGTACGCTTGGGCGCTATGACAGGCCCGAATCCCAGCGACAACGGTGGCACGATCCCCGAGAGGCCGACACTCGACGGCATCGAGGCCGCCTGGGTGGCGCGGTGGCGTGACGACGACACCTACGCCTTCGACCGCACCACCGACCGGTCCGGTGTGTTCTCGATCGATACTCCTCCCCCCACCGTGTCGGGTTCGCTCCACGTGGGCCACGTCTTCAGCTACACCCACACCGACACCGTGGCCCGCTACCAGCGGATGCGGGGCCGGTCGGTCTTCTACCCCATGGGTTGGGACGACAACGGGCTGCCCACCGAACGCCGGGTCCAGAACTACTACGGGGTCCGCTGTGATCCCTCCCTGCCCTACGACCCCGACTTCGAGCCCCCGGCCGTGGGCGGCCAGTTCGCCTCCAAGGACAAGCGGGAGGTGGCGATCAGCCGCCCCAACTTCATCGAGCTGTGCGACCAGCTGGTCGAGGAGGACGAGAAGGTCTTCGAGGACCTGTTCCGCCGCCTCGGCCTGTCGGTCGACTGGAGCCACCTCTACGCGACGATCGACGAGCGGAGCCGGCGGGCGTCCCAGCGGGCGTTCCTCGATCACCTGGCCGCCGGTCAGGCCTACCAGCTCCAGGCCCCGAGCCTGTGGGACGTCACGTTCCAGACGGCGGTGGCCCAGGCCGAGCTCGAGGACCGCGACCGACCGAGCGCCTACCACAGGGTCCGGTTCCGCGGCGCCGATGGCGCCGACCTGCTGATCGACACCACGCGCCCCGAGCTGCTGGCGGCCTGCGTCGCCGTCGTCGCCAACCCCGGCGACGAACGGTTCAGCGCCCGGGCGGGCGAGACGATCACCACCCCCCTCTACGGAGTCGAGGTCCCGCTCGTGCTCCACGAGCTGGCCGACCCCACTAAGGGCACCGGCGTGGCCATGATCTGCACGTTCGGCGACCTGACCGACGTGACGTGGTGGCGCGAGCTCGACCTGCCGGCCCGGCCCGTCATCGGGCGCAACGGCCGCTTCGTCGACGACCGGCCCGACGTCATCACCGGGGCCGGGGCCGAGCGCTACGACGCCATCGCCGGCAAGACGGTCCACACCGGCCGGGAGATCGTCGTCGACCAGCTCCGCCAGACCGGCGACCTGGTCGGCGAGCCCGACCCGATCGTCCACCCGGTCAAGTTCTACGAGAAGGGCGACAAGCCCCTGGAGATCATCACCACCCGCCAGTGGTACATCTGCAACGGCGGCCGCGACCCCGACCTGGCCCGGGCCCTCATCGAGCGGGGCGAACAGATCGCCTTCCATCCCGACTACATGCGGGGCCGCTACCGCAACTGGATCGAGGGCCTCCACGGCGACTGGCTCATCTCCCGCCAGCGTTTCTTCGGGGTGCCGATCCCCCTGTGGTATCCGCTCGACGACGCCGGCGAGCCCATCTACGACGCCCCGCTCCTGCCCGCCGTCGACACCCTCCCCGTCGATCCCTCGACCGACGTCCCCGCCGGCTACGACCCGTCCCAGCGGGGTCGACCGGGCGGGTTCATGGCCGACCCCGACGTCATGGACACGTGGGCCACCTCGTCGCTGACCCCCCAGATCGCCGGTCGGTGGGGCGAGGACGACGAACTCTGGGCCCGGGTCTTCCCCTACGACATGCGACCCCAGGGCCACGACATCATCCGCACCTGGCTCTTCTCGACGGTGGTCCGTGCCCACTTCGAAGAGGACAGCGTCCCCTGGTACAACGCCTGCCTGTCGGGCTGGATCCTCGACCCCGACCGCAAGAAGATGTCGAAGTCGAAGGGCAACGTCGTCGTCCCCACCGACCTGCTCGAGCAGTACGGGTCCGACGCCGTCCGCTACTGGGCGGCATCGGCCCGGCCCGGCACCGACACGGCCTTCGACGAGGGCCAGATGAAGATCGGGCGACGGCTCGCCATCAAGCTCCTCAACGCCTCGAAGTTCTCGCTCGGCATGGGCGATCTCGTCGCCGCCCTCGACCGGCCCGTGACCGAACCGGTCGACCAGGCCATGCTGGCCCAGCTGGCGGCCCTGGTCGACGAGTGCACGGCCGCCTTCGACGAGTTCGACTACGCGCGGGCCCTGGAGCGGACCGAGACCTTCTTCTGGGCCTTCACCGACGACTACATCGAGCTGGTCAAGAACCGGTCGTACGCCAGCCGGGGCGACGAGCTGGCGGCCTCGGCCCACGCCGCCCTGGCCCGCGCCCTCGACACCCTGCTCCGCCTCTTCGCCCCGATCATGCCGTTCGTGACCGAGGAGATCTGGTCGTGGTGGCGGACCGGCTCGATCCATCGCGCCCCGTGGCCCGACTCGGGGGCGCTGCGGGCCGCCGCCGGCACCGCCCCCGACACCCTCCTCCCCCTCGCCGGGCAGGTCCTGTCGGAGCTGCGGCGAACCAAGACCGAAGCCAAGCTGTCGCTGCGGACGCCGATCACCACCGCCACCATCACCGACACCGCCGAGCGGTTGGCCCTGCTGGCCCCGGCGCTGGCCGACCTCCGGGACGCCAGCGTGGCCGCCGAGCTGCTCACCGCCGTCGGCGGCGAGCTGGCGGTGACCGCCGAGCTGGCCCCGGTCGACTGAACGGGTGAATGGACGGTGAACGGAGCATGATGGTTTGCGGCCCTGCACCTTACCCGGCGGCACCCGTGCTACACGGTGCGAAGGCCCGACGCCGGGCCGGCGAGGTGGTGTGACGTGGCCGAAAAATCGATCCTGATACGCATCTCCGGCCCCGACCATCCGGGGATCACCGCCGCCCTGATGGAGCTGCTCAGCCGCTTCGACACCCACATCGAGGACGTCGAGCAGATCGTTATCCGGGGCCGGCTCAACCTGAGCCTCGTCGTCACCCTCGACCTCGAGCGGGACGCCAGGGCCGAGCTGCTCCTGTTCGGCTACGAGCAGCGGGTCGAGATCGACTTCGAGGAGGTGTCGTCGCAGTCGAGCGGCCAGCCGCCGGCGCTGGTGGCCACCCTGCTGGGGGTGACGGTGCAGCCGGCCGAGCTGGGGGCCGTGGCCTCCGCCGTGGCCAAGGCCGGCGGCAACATCGACCGCATCATCCGTCTGGCCAAGTACCCGGTCATGGCCTACGAGCTGACGATCAGCGGTGACGACCGGGAGGGCATCCGGGCCGGGCTGCTCGAACGGGCCCACGATCTGAGCTGCGACATCGCCGTCCACCGCTTCGGCCTGTCGCGCCGAGCCAAGCGCCTGGTGGTGATGGATGTCGACTCCACCCTCATCCAGGACGAGGCCATCGAGCTCCTGGCGGGAGAGGCCGGCAGCTTGGCCGAGGTGGCGGCGCTGACCGAGCGGGCCATGGCCGGCGAGATCGACTTCGCCCCGTCCCTCGAACGCCGGGTCGCCACCCTGGCCGGTCTCGACGCCGCCGTGCTCGACCGGGTCAACGAACGGCTGCGGCTCTCACCGGGGGCGAGGACGTTCATCCGGACCCTGCGCCGCCTCGGCTTCCGGACGGCCATCGTGTCGGGCGGGTTCACGTCGGTAACCGACCACCTGCAGACCGAGCTGGGAATCGACCACGCCCTGGCCAACACGCTGGAGATCGTCGACGGGCGGCTCACCGGACGCACCACCGGTCCGGTCGTCGACCGGGCGGCCAAGGCCGCCTTCGTCGAACGCATCGCCGCCGCCGACGCCATCCCCCTCGATCAGGTGGTGGCGGTGGGTGACGGGGCCAACGACCTCGACATGCTCAGCACCGCCGGGCTGGGGATCGCCTTCAACGCCAAGGCGGTCGTCCGCCAGGCCGCCGACACCTCGGTGAACGTCCCCTACCTCGACGCCGTGCTGTTCGTGCTCGGCATGCGGCGCGAGGAAATCGAGGACGCCGACGCCATGGCCTCACCGCCGCTCGACCAACCCTGCTGACCCCCTCAGGGGGAGACGCTCCGGGGTCACCCCCCCGGGAGAGGAGATCATGGGATCCGCCGCAGCCCGCTGGACCATCGCCGATATCGGCCCGCTCGAAGGCCGGGTGGCGATCGTGACCGGGGCCAGCGACGGCCTCGGCCTCGCCGCCGCCCAGGCCCTGCACGGGGCCGGGGCCACGGTGATGCTGGCCTGCCGAAACGAGACCAAGGGGGAGAGGGCCCGCCGGTCGCTGGGCCCCGACACCGAACGGGCGGAGCTGGGCCTGGTCGACCTCTCCGACCTCAACTCGGTGGCGGCCTTCGCCCACCGCTTTCTCGAAGGCCACGATCGACTCGACCTGTTGGTCAACAACGCCGGGGTCATGATGCCGCCCCCGACCCTCGTCGACCTCCCCCCGGTCGACGAGGCCGGCGATCCGGTACCGGTCGAGCTCCAGTGGGCGACGAACCACCTCGGCCATCACGCCCTCACCGGTCGACTGCTGCCGATCCTCATCGCCACCGGAGCCAGCCGGGTGGTGACGGTGTCGAGCGTGGCCGCCGCCACGGGCCAGCTCGACGGCTACGACCCCACGACGTTGCGGGGTCACCAGCGGTTCCAGGCCTACGCCAACTCCAAGCTGGCCAACCTGGTCTTCGCCCTGGAGCTCGACCGTCGTTTCCGGCGCGCCGGGGCGGGGGCGTCGGCCGCCGCCGCCCACCCCGGCGTCACCCACACCAACCTCAGCCACGGGATCGGCATGACCGCCCTGGCCCCGTTCATCCGGGCGATGTCGTGGTTCACGACCCAGCCCGTCGAGGCCGGCGTCACCCCCATCCTGCGGGCCGCCACGGAGGACGGGGCGGGGGGCCGCTACTACGGGCCCGCCGGATGGCGTCAGTACCGGGGCCGTCCGGTGCCGGTGACGCCCCCGGCCGGCGCCGCCGACCCCGAGGTGGCGGCCCGGCTGTTCGCCCGATCGACCGAGCTCACCGGGATCGCCGTCGAGCCGTGACCCGTCCCGATGCCCAGTCGACCGAGCCGAAGCGGTCCTCGACCCGCTGGCGCCACCGAGGAAGCATGACCGAGTGGGTGGCGGCCCACACCAACGACGAGGTCATGGCGGCCCTCGGGGGCAGCGTCCCGGTGGGGGTGGTCAACAAGCCGGGCGACCTGTTCACCGACGACCACGTCGCCTCCCGCCAGATGCTGGTTGCGGTCGACCAGCCCGCCGGACGACCCATCGTGCAGGTCAACACCCCCATGAAGTTCACCGCCACCCCCACCGGGGTGTACCGCCGGGCACCGATCAAGGGCGAACACGACGACGAGATCCGGCGCGAGATCGAGCCGGGCTGAGCCCCTGGCCAGGGTGCTGGCCAGGGGCCCGACGACGGATCCCGGGTGGTACTCGCCCACCAGGCGCGATCGCGAACGACCACACGCACCGGCCCGGAACCGGTCGACCGGTTGCGGATCGGACGGGACGGGGTCCGCCACCGTCCGGCCGGTCGGACGGGACCCAGCATGCCTCGACCGGGGCATTCCGGACTGGGATTCCACTGGGCGAAGAACGGGGGGAGAGCGATCCGCTGGCGGACGGGGGCCGGCAGGCGTGCAGTGTCAGGGGCACGTGTCGCCCTCCGGACCGAAGGAGCCGGCGAGCGGATCGAGGACGAGACGCCCGTGCTCGAAGTCCTGCTTGAAGCTGTCGCCCGAGGCGTAGGGATCGGAGATGGCCAGACCGAGGCAGCCGGTGGGGCCGCCCCGCCCCTTCCAGTAGGGGAAGATGACCGGGGGCAACCAGTAGAAGGGCCCGTCGAGCCGCTCGGCCACGAGCGCTCCCCCCGCCGACAGCGCCACCACGACCACGTCGCCCCGTCGCTCCGGTTCGTTCTCGGGGTACCCGACGAACTCGCCGTAGATACCCTTGATCCGGTTGAAGGCCTGCCACGCCGACCCGTCGAGGAGGAGGACGGCGTCCGGCTCGGTGGCCACCAGGGCCCCGGTCGACACCCCGTCGGTGCCGAGCTCCTGGAGGATGCCCGTGGCCCACCGGTGCATCACCGTGAGTGGGCAGGCCGTGGTGGCGGCGGCGCTCTCGTCGAACCGGCGACGGAACGACGCGGCGTACGGCGCGTACTCGCCCGACAGGCTCGGATCGTAGGACCCAGCCGCCACGGCACAGTCCCCGTCGGCGGCCGAGGGCTCGGCCACCATGACACAACGCCACGTCGACGGCCCGTCACCGACCCGGGCCGAGGCGGCATCGCCGTACTGCTCATGGCAGGCGGCGGCGATGTCGGCGGCGACGGTGGGTCCGCCGGCACCCCGACGGCAGAGCCAGCCGCTCGACGAGGCCGGATCGGGCGCCGCCACCCACCCAGCCCCGTTCGTCGTCTCACAGTGCAGCGAGACGTCGACCTCACCCATCAGCTCCTCCCCGCCACCCGGACCGGTGGCGGGCCCGGCCACCGCCCCGTCCTGCTCACCGGCGGCCTCCGACCCGTCAGCATCGGGGCCGACGAACCGGGTCAGCGACCCCACCACCACCCCGACGAGCAGGGCGACGGCGACGGCGACCAGGCGACGACGACGAAAGCCCAGGGGGCCGGCCGCGTTCACGGTCCTCCCGGGATCGGTGGCCGGAGCCACCGGCCGGGCCGCCGGGGCCACAACCGACGGGGCCACGGCCGACGGGGCCACGGCCGACGACGGGTCCGACTCCGGCGTCGGGGCCGTCGCCAGCTGGGCGAGCTCGCTCGCCACCTCGTCGAGCACCTCGGTGCGGGGGCTGGCGCCGTCGGTCCGCTTGCGGAACGTGTCCGGGGCCAGACCGAACTCGGCGGCTGCCAGCGACGAACGGGTGGTCAGGTTGGAGGTCCGGTGCTCGGGATCGACGAGCAACAGCCATGCCGCCCGGCGGTACCGCCGATCGGCGATCCGCTCGACGGCGTCCTCGATGAGCGGTCCGACGCCCCGGGCCAGCTCACCGGCCACCCCGCCCAGCGCGTCGCCCTGGAACGCCCGCAACGACGCCGGCTTGGTCAGCTTCACGTAGCGTTCGAGGTCGCCGAGAAGGTGGCGCTGCAGCACCGTCGTGTCGGTTTGGGAACCATCGGATGCTGACATCGGCCACCGCTCGTGACGAAGGAAGCGACCGCCCGTCGAGCGAACGGATCGTTATTTCACCCCGCCGGACACGGTAACGGCGAGCCCGGCGATCCGGACCACGCCAGCCGGAGGGTCATGCGGCTCGGTCGAGCGTCCACGTGGTGGTGAGCGACGGCTCGTCGTCGACCGTGACCCGACCCTGGTGGTGGAGCGCCAGGAGGTGGGAGTACACCGAGTTGGCGGCCGCCCGCCACAGGCGCTTGTCGACGTCGGCGTACATCCCGGGGACGATGGCCTTGATGGTCGACGGCCCGCCCTCGAGGGCGGCCACGATCTGGCGTTCCCGGTGGAGACGATGGTCGAGGAAGCTGCGGACATAGCTCCGGGGATCGTCGATGGCGGGACCGTGGGTCGGCCAGAAACGGGCGTCGTCGCGATCGAGCAGCTTGCGCAGGCTGCCGAGGTAGTCGAACAGGTCGCCGTCGGGCGGGGAGATGACCGACGTGGCCCACCCCATCACGTGGTCGCCGGTGAAGAGCACCTTCTCGTCGCGCAGAGCGAAGCAGACATGGTTCGACGTATGCCCCGGGGTGTGGACCGTCTCGATGGTCCAACCGTCGCCGGCCACCTCGTCGCCGTCGCCGACGGTCACGTCGGGGAGGAATCCCTGATCGGGCCCCTCCCGCTTGAGCTCGTCCGGCGTCTCCGCCCAGGCCTTGTCGAACTCGGCCTTCTCCTCGGCGGTGAAGTACTCGTCGAACGTGACCGTGTCGAGCGGGTCGTGGTCGGGAACGGGGCCGTGGGGACCGAACCCGTAGGTGGTGGCCCCGGTCCGCTCGACCAGCGCCGGCACCGCCGCCGTGTGGTCGGTGTGGGTGTGGGTCACGAGGATCCGGGTGATCTGCTCGTCCGGCCCGATGGCGGCCTGGATGGCGTCGACGTGCTCGGTCAGGGTGGGGCCCGGATCGATGACCGCCACGTCACCCCGCCCCACCAGATAGACCCCGGTACCGGTGAAGGTGAACGGGTTGGGATTCTCCGCCACCACCCGCCGGATCAGGGGCGACAGCTCGTGGACGTTGCCGTAGTCGGGGGTGAAGTCCTTGTTGAAGGCGATGGCCATGGAAGCAATGCTCCGTTCGGGCTAGAGGGGTCCGTCGGGGTCGAGGATGCCGGTGAGCACGAGACGGTCGTCGTGGGTGACCTCGGCCCGGTAGCGACGCCGTCCGCCCACCACCAGGTACACCTCGCCATCCCCGTCGGTCTCGATCTCGAACGCGGTACCGAGGGCCGAGGCGACCACATCGGAACCGTCGACGAGCAGGATCTCGAGTTGGCGGGAGCGGCTGCGCTCGAACAGGTCCATGTCGAGCTCGACCCAGTCCTCTCCCCCCGTCCCGATGAAACTCATCGGTCCCTAGTCAAGCAGGGGTTGGAGGGCGGGGAACAGCCAGTCGGGCGGTCGGGTCGGCCGACCGGCGGTGTCGGTCACCCCGGCGGTCACTGCGGCGACCACCAACAGGTCGTCACCGCGGTGGATCTCCTGGGCCCAGACCCCGCTGGCCCGGCGCAGCCCGGCGATGCGGGTGACGACGCGGAGCCGGTCGCCGGCGATGGCCGGGCGGCGGTATCGGGCGTCGAGGTGGGTGACGACGAGCTGCACCCCGCGCTGTGTCATCTCCTGCAGGGGAATCCCGCAGGAGGCCAGGGCCTCGGTCCTGGCCACCTCCAGGTACGACACGTACACGGCGTGGTTGACGTGGCCGTAGGGGTCGAGCTCGGCGAAGCGGACATCGATCGTGGTCTCGTGAGCCATCGGGCAGTCACGCTACCCCGACGCTCCCTCGCCCACCCGAGCCTCGCCAGGGCGTCCGTTTTGCCTTCGACCGAGTCGAGTGACTAGATCTGGAGCGCACCCGCTCGCGGGTGAGCGCCTACGCCTACGGGGGAACCGATGACACTGGACGTCGCCACCGCCACGCTGCTGGAGCAGATGGCGGAAGCCGGCGGTAAGCCGCTTCACGAGTGCACGCCGGAGGAGGCCCGGGCCTTCGGCGAGGCCGTGGCCGCCATGGCCGGTCCCGCACCGGCGATGGCCCGGGCCGACGACCACCGCATACCCGTCGAAGGGGGCGAGATCGCCGTCCGGGTGCTGGTGCCGCCCCAAGGTGCCCGCGGGGTGATCGTCTACCTCCACGGGGGTGGGTGGGTCATCGGCACGATCGACGAGTACGACACGCTGGCCCGCAAGCTGGCCGAGCGGACCTCGTGCGCCGTGGTGCTCGTCGACTACCGCCTGGCCCCCGAGCACCGCTACCCGGTGGCCGTCGACGACGCCTACGCCGGCCTCGAATGGACGGCCGACAACCTCGAGATGATCGTGGGACGCCCCGACGCCCCGCTGATCGTGGCCGGCGACTCGGCCGGCGGGAACCTGGCGGCGGTCATGGCCCAGCGGGTCCGCGACCGCAACGGTCCCGAGATCGCCCTCCAGGTCCTCGTCTACCCGGTGGCCGACGCCGACTTCGACCGCCCGTCCTACACCGACGCCGAGAACCAGCTCATCCTGACCAGGGAGGCGATGATGTGGTTCTGGGACCACTATGTGCCCGACCCCGATCGACGGCTTGAGAGTGACGCCTCGCCCCTGCGGGCCGGCGACCTCACCGGCCTGGCCCCGGCCGTGGTGCTCACCGCCGAGCACGATGTGCTGCGCGACGAGGGCGAGGCCTACGCCGAGGCGCTGGCGGCGGCCGGTGTCACGGTCGACGCCCGGCGCCACGAGGGCCAGACCCACGGCTTCTTCAGCCTGCTCATGCTGCCCGGCAGCGAGCGGGGCTTCCAGCAGGTGGTGAAGGCCGTCAAGGCCTGCGTCATCCGCCACGCTCGGGACCGACCGGTCCTGGGCGCCAGTTGAGAGCCACCGAACCGGAACGAAAGCGAGCCAGCCATGGCCTTCACCGCCACCCGTGACCTCGACGCCGTCGTACTCGGCGCCGGGTTCGCCGGCCTCTACATGAACTACAGCCTCCGCGACCGGATGGGACTCGACGTCCAGGTCTACGAAGCCGGCGACGGCGTGGGCGGCACATGGTACTGGAACCGGTACCCCGGGGCCCGGTGCGACTCCGAGTCGTACATGTACTGCTTCTCCTTCGACCACGACCTGATGCAGGAGTGGGAGTGGAGCGGCAAGTACCCCGAACAGCCGGAGATCCTCCGCTACCTCAACCACGTGGCCGACCGGTTCGACCTCCGCCGCAACATCCAGTTCGAGACGAGGGTGACGGCGGCCCACTGGAACGAGATCACGTCCCGGTGGGAGATCGAAACCGACCGGGGCGACCAGGTGACGGCACGGTTCCTCGTCACCGGCATCGGTTGCCTGTCGGCGGGCAACGTCCCCGACATCCCCGGTCGTGACACCTTCGCCGGGGAGGCCTACCACACCGGCTCGTGGCCCCACGAGGGCGTCGACTTCGCCGGCAAGCGGGTCGGCGTCATCGGCACCGGCTCGAGCGGCATCCAGTCGATCCCGGTGATCGCCCGGACCGCCGGCCACCTCCACGTGTTCCAGCGCACCCCGCAGTACACGATCCCGGCCCGCCACGGCAACGTCGACAAGGCGTTCCTCGACGAGGTGAAGAAGAACTACGACGAGATCTACGAGAAGGCCCGCCGCTCGAACGGCGGCCTCCCCTACGACGTGGTCGAGCGCTCGGCCCTCGAGGTCACCGAGGAGGAGCGGCTCGCCGTCTACGAGGACGCCTGGAACCAGGGAGGGTTCAAGTTCCTGTTCGCCTCGTTCGCCGACATCGGGCTCGACCGTCGGGCCAACGACACGGCGTCGGAGTTCATCCGCAGCAAGATCCGCCAGATCGTCCACGACCCCGAGGTGGCCGAGAAGCTGGTCCCGGTCGACCACCCGTTCTCGTCGAAGCGTCCACTGATCGACACCGAGTATTTCGAGACCTACAACCGCCACAACGTCACCCTCGTCGACATCCGCCACGACCCGATCGCCGAGATCAACCCCGCCGGCATCCGGCTCGAGGGGGGCGAGCACCACGACCTCGACATCATCGTGTTCGCCACCGGGTTCGACGCCATGACCGGCACCTTCAACAAGATCGACATCCAGGGTCGGGGCGGCGAGACGCTGCGCGACAAGTGGGAGGATGGACCCCTCACCTACCTCGGCCTGGCCAGCGCCGGGTTCCCCAACCTGTTCATGATCACCGGCCCCGGCTCGCCGTCGGTGCTGTCCAACATGCCGGTGTCGATCGAGCAGCACGTCGAGTGGATCACGACCGCCATCGAGCACCTGCGCCAGAACGACCTCGATGTGATCGAGGCCGACGCCGACGCCGAACGGGCCTGGGTCGACCACGTCAACGAGGTGGCCTCGATGACGATGTTCATGCTGGCCGACTCCTGGTACCTCGGGGCCAACATCCCGGGCAAGCCCCGGGTGTTCATGCCCTATCCCGGGGGTGTCGGGCTGTACCGCGAGAAATGCGACGAGGTCACGGCGGCCGGCTACGAGGGATTCACGCTCAGCGCCGCCAAGGCACCCGCCTCCGTCGACTGACGCCATGTCGCCATCGGCGGAACGGCCGGGAAACGAGGAGCTGACCTTCGTCGGCAGCCAGGGTCACCGGCTCGCCGCCGTGCTCCAACGCCCCGCCGGACCGGCCGTCGGGGCGGTGCTGCTGGCCCACTGCTTCACCTGCTCCAAGGACCTCCACACGTTGACCCGGGTGGCATCGGGCCTCGTCGACGCCGGCTACGCCACGCTCCGCTTCGACTTCACGGGCCTCGGCGAGTCGGGTGGGACGTTCGCCGAGACGACGGTGAGCGCCAACGTGTCCGACCTCACCCGGGCTGCCACCACCCTGATCGAGCGAGGGTACGGGCCCTGCGCCCTCGTCGGCCACAGCCTCGGCGGCGCGGCCGCCATCCTCGCCGCCCACCGGCTCAAGACCGTCCGCTCCCTCGTCACCCTCGCCGCCCCCGCTTCCACGGGCCATGTCACCCGCCTCTTCGCCGACGAACTCGACGACATCGTCAGCCGGGGCCGGGCGCCCGTCACGATCGGCGGACGGTCGTTCGAGCTCGACGCCGGGTTCGTCCACGATCTCCACCGCCACGACGTGCTGGCGGCGGTGGCCGCCCTCGACCGGCCCTACTGCGTCATCCACGCCCGCGACGACGACGTGGTGCCCTTCGCCGACGGGGAACGCCTCCACGCCGCCGCCGCCGAGCCCCGGCGCCTGGTGGCTATCGACGACGGCGGTCATCTCTTCGTCGACCGGCGGGCCGCCGACACCGTCGTGGCCGCCATCGTGGCCTGGCTCGACGAGACGCTCTGAGGCCGCGGCCCGGTCGGGTGACGGCATCCTCAGGGATCGAGGGACTCGATCCGGCCGTACTCGATGGGGAGCCCGTCTTCGCCGGGACCGGCTCCCCGCCATACAGCCCGGCACGGACCGGCCGGTAGCGTGCGGCCGGCCGGTAGCGGTCGTAGTGTCCGGTGGGATGACCGTGCACGACGATGACATGGCCGCCACCGCTAGTCCCGAGTCCGTGATCGATGGCCCGGCGGGCTGGGTGGCGGCCGCCGCCACGTTCCTCGCCACGTTCACCGTGTTCGGCGTCGCCTACAGCTTCGGCTCGTTCTTCGGCCCCATGGCCGACGAGTTCGGCAGCGACCGCGGCGCCACCGCCCTGTTCTTCGCCATCACCACCTTCCTCTACTTCGCCCTCGGGGTGATCACCGGCCACGTCGCCGACGTGCGGGGACCCCGCCCCGTGCTGATCTTCGGGGCAGTGTGTCTCGTCGTCGGCCTCATCGCCACGTCGCGGGTCACGTCGATCTGGGCCGGCTACCTGACCTACGGCTTCGGCGTTGGGATCGGGGTGGCCTGTGCCTACGTCCCCATGGTGGCGTCGGTCGGGGCGTGGTTCGACCGTTACCGGACCACGGCGCTGGGCGTGGCGGTCGCCGGCATCGGGGTCGGCACCCTCACCGTGTCGCCCCTGTCGGAGCGGCTCATCGAGTCGGAG
The DNA here is from genome assembly GCA_050330635.1 of Acidimicrobiales bacterium. Lineage (GTDB taxonomy): Bacteria > Actinomycetota > Acidimicrobiia > Acidimicrobiales > SZUA-35 > CADEDH01. The sequence continues at coordinate 86,470 of JBHJNQ010000007.1, forward strand.
GGGTGGCGCCGCAGCTACGTCATCCTGGCCGTGGGGGCCGCCGTCCTGCTGGCGTTGGCCGCCATCGGCGCCCGCCGGCCCGTCGTGGCCACGACCACCGGGCCGACGACGTCGCTGCGTCAGATCGTCCGCACCAGCCGCACGTTCTGGGTGCTCTACGGGTCGATGGGCCTCATGAGCACCGCCCTGTTCGTCCCCTTCGTGTTCCTCCCCGACTATGTGGAGACCAAGGGGATCGAGGGATCGGCCGGCTGGCTCATCGGTCTCATCGGCATCTCCTCGGTGGTGGGGCGCCTCGGGCTCGGCACCCTGGCCTCCCGAATGTCGTCGATGGCGTTGTTCCGCGGCTCGAACCTGGTGCTGGGTTTGAGCTTCCTGATCTGGCTCGTGTTCGGCGACACCTATGCCGCCCTTGTCGTCTTCGTCGTGGTCGCCGGGGTGGCCTACGGCGGCTTCATCGCCCTCGCCCCGGCCGTCACGGCCGAGCTGTTCGGCCCGGTGGGCCTGGGCGCCATCCTCGGCGCCCTCTACACCGCAGCCGGGATCGGGGGCCTCATCGGGCCGCCGGCCATGGGACTGATCATCGACGGTGCCGGCTACGCCACGGCCCTGGTCGTCACCACCGCGCTGGGTGTGGCCGCCTTCGCCGCCCTCCTCGCCGTCGAACGCTGAAGCCCGTCGGGTCCGGTCACAGACCCGGGAGGAGCTCCACGGGGCGGGGGCCGCCGGTGCCGGTCCGCCCGGGGATGGCGAACCACTCGACGGCGAAGGCGGCGGCGAAGCGGTCCGGCGGAAGCTGGAGGAAGAAGCTGTCGTCGGGGATCTGGCTCCGGTGGACGACCATGGCCGCCCGCTTGGCCTCGAGGTGGGCCGTGACGTCGACGCAGAACGCCAGATCGGCCTCGGCCACCCCGAAGTTCTCGGCGTCGTCGATCGAGGGACCGTCGACCCCGCCGGCCTCCATGTCGGCGAACGACCGCAGCACCCGGTCACGGTTGACGGTCGACTCGTACACCGCCTCGAGCCCGACCCGTCGGGCGGCGGCGAGACCGACCCGGTGCACCTGGATGTGGTCGGGATGACCGTAGAGACCGTGATCGTCGTAGACGGTGAGCACGTCGGCTCCCACCTCGGACAGCACCGATCCCAGCCGGTCGGCCGCCTCGTCGACGTCGGCCTGCCAGAAGCACTGCGGATCGTCGTTCGATGGCTCCCCCATCATGCCCGAGTCCTCGTAGCCGAGGAACCGGGGCGGCTCGGCCCCCAGGATCTGCGCCGCCGCCGTCAGCTCCGCCACCCGACGCTCGGCCAACGGCTCGCCGTCGGCCAGCACCCCGGGCACGATCTCGCCCCGCTCACCCCGGGTGGCGGTCACGACGAAGACCCGATGACCGGCGGCTGCGGCCTTTGCCATCAGCCCGCCCGTCGACAGCACTTCGTCGTCGGGGTGGGCATGGAAGCAGACGAGGGTCGACATGGTGGCGCCGGCCTTCTCTACGGGGTTCGGAACTGGCGGAGGTCGTCGGTGGGATGGACGACCACGTCGTGGGGGTGGCTCTCCCGCAGGCCGGCACCCGTGATCCGGGTGAGGCGGGTAGTGGTCCGCAGCTCGGTGAGCGTTGCCGCACCGGCGTAGCCCATGCCCGAGCGCAGTCCGCCGATGAGCTGACCCACGAGCTCGGCCAGGGTGCCGGCGTAGCGGACCCGGGCCTCGACCCCCTCGGGGACGTGCTTCCCGCCGGTGGGCCCCGACTGGCCGCTGCCGTAACGGTCGGCGGCCCGGCCCCGCATGGCACCGGGTGAACCCATACCCCGGTAGGTCTTCCACATCGACCCGTCGACGAGCTCCAGCGCCCCCGGGGCCTCGTCGACGCCGGCGAGGGCGTTGCCGAGCATGACGGCGTCGGCCCCGGCGGCGAAGGCCTTGACGATGTCGCCCGACGTCACGATCCCCCCGTCGGCGATGATGGGGATGCCGTGGGGGGCGGCGGCGGTGGCGCACTCGTAGATGGCCGATACCTGGGGCATGCCGGCCCCGGCCACGATGCGGGTGGTACAGATGGAACCGGCTCCGACCCCGACCTTGATCACGTCGGCCCCGGCGGCGGCGAGGGCGTCAACGCCCTCGCCGGTCACGACGTTGCCCCCGACGACGATCACGTGGGGCCACTTCTGCTTGACGTTGGCCACCGTGTCGACCACCCCCCGGGTGTGACCGTGGGCCGTGTCGACCACCAGCAGGTCGACGCCGGCATCGGCCAGGGCCTCGGCCCGCTCGACGGCGTCGGCCACCCCGATGGCGGCCCCCACCCGGAGCCGCTCACCGGCGTCGAGGGTGGCATCGGGCTTCTCGATCCGCTTGCGGATGTCCTTGACCGTGATCAGGCCCTTCAGCCGGCCCTGATCGTCGACGAGGGGCAGCTTCTCGATACGGTGACGGTGGAGGATGGCGACCGCCTCGTCGAGCGACGTGCCCACGGGCGCCGTCACGAGGTTGCGGGCGGTCATGAAGGCGGTGACCGGCCGGTCGTACTCGCCCTCGGTGCAGAAACGGATATCGCGGTTGGTCAGGATCCCCACCAGGCGACCGCCGTCGTCGGTGATGGGCACGCCGGAGATGCTGTGGCGGGACATGAGAGCCTCGGCATCGGCCAGCGTGGCCGTGGGGGCCAGGCTCACCGGGTCGGTGATCATCCCCGCCTGTGACCGCTTGACCCGGTCGACCTGCTCGGCCTGCTCGAGGATCGAGAGGTTGCGATGGATGATCCCGATACCACCCTCACGAGCCAGGGCGATGGCCAGCGGTGCCTCGGTCACGGTGTCCATGGCCGCCGACAGCAACGGGAGGGCCAGGTCGATGCCGGCCAGGGTGGTGGCCGTGGAGACGTCGGCCGGCAGGACGTCGCTCCACCCGGGTACCACCAGCACGTCGTCGAACGTCAGGGACTCGGCGCCCGAGAACAGCTCACGGTTCGGCTGCGACACCTCGATCATCATCGACCTCCGGTAGCTTCGGCCCGTGCCAACACGGTAGCGATCGATTCGACCAGAAGGGTGTGCTCGGCGGCGTGGACCCGGGCCTCGTAGGTCTCGAGGGTGTCGCCGGGTTCGAACGGCACCGCGGCCCAGCCGATGGTGGGGCCGTCGTCGACCCCCTCGTCGGGCACGAAGTGGACCATGACCCCGCCCTCGTCGATCCTCCCCGCCCGCCACGCCTCGTAGGCGGTCTCGATCGCTCCCAGGCCGACGAAGGTGCCCGGCTTGGCCGGGTGGAGGTTGATGGTGGTGTGGCGGGCGACGAACTCGCTGGTCAGCAGCCGGTTCCACCCGGCCAGGACGACGAGGTCGGCACCGTGGGCATCGACCAGATCGGCCAACTCGGCGTCGTAGGCCCTGCGGTCTCGTCCCTGGTGAGGTCGGACCTCGGTCGGTACCCCGGCGGCGGCCGCCCGGGTCAGGGCGTAGGCGTCGGGCTGGTTGGCCAGCACGAGCACGACGTCGGCGTCCAGCATCCCGGTGGCGCAGGCGTCGAGGACCGCCTGGAGATTCGAGCCGTTGCCGGACACCAGCACGGCCAGGCGAGCCGGCGAGCCGGCGGTCACGCGATCGTGACCTCCATGCCGATCGTGACCTCGCCGACGACCCAGGTCGGCTCGTCGACCGCCGATCGGAACTCGTCGACCCGGTCGGGGGCGACGACCGCCACCATCCCGATGCCGCAGTTGAACACCCGGTGGGCCTCGATCTCGGTCAGCCCGGCCCTGGCGATGAGGTAGTTGAACAGGACGGGTCGGGTCCAGCTCGAGGTGTCGATCCTGGCCCCGCAGCCGGCGGGCAGGATGCGGGGGATGTTGTCGACGAAGCCCCCGCCGGTGAGATGGACCAGCCCGTCGACCAGGCCGGCGTCGAGCGCCGCCGCCAGGGGCTTGAGGTAGCTGCGGTGGACGGCGAGGAGGGCATCGCCGATCGTCACCCCGGCGCCGGGGAGGTCGCCGTCGAGGTCCATCCCCGAGAAGACCTTGCGGGCCAGCGAATAGCCGTTGGTGTGGAGCCCCGAGGAGGCCAGACCCACGAGGAGGTGGCGGGGGGCGATCTCGTCGTTCGGCAGCAGCCGGTGCCGCTCCACCACCCCGACCATCGTGCCGGCGATGTCGACCGAGCCGGCGGCGAGGACGTCGGGCATCTCGGCCGTCTCCCCGCCGAGGAGCACGCAGTCGGCGTCGCGGCAGGCGGCGGCCATCCCGTCGACGATCCGGCCCACCACTTCCGGCTCGAGCTCGGCGGCGGCCACGGTGTCGAGGAAGAACAGGGGACGGGCGCCCTGGACGAGGACGTCGTTGACCCCGTGGTTGACGATGTCGGCCCCGCAGCCCTCCCACCGGTCGAGCTGGCGGGCCACGAGGGTCTTCGTTCCGACCCCGTCGGTGCTGGCCACCAGCAGAGGGTCGGTGAGTCCGGCCAGCGCCGAGATGTCGAACACCCCGCCGAAGGAGCCGTGGCCGGCGACGACCCGGTCGTCGTGGGTGCTGCGGACGGCGGCGGCGATGCGGGCCCCCGACGCCGCACCGGCGTCGAACGACACACCGGCGTCGTCGTAGGTGACCCGGCCGGTGGCGGCGGCCGCCGCGCCCCTGTCGGGCGGGCGGGGAGCGTGACGCCAACCGATGTCGAAGCGGGCGAACAGGCCGTCGCCGACCAGCCGCTCGACGACCGGGTAGGCCCGATCGAGGGCCTGATGGAGGTCGTCGCCGATGCCGACGACACTGAGGACCCGGCCCCCGCTGCTGACCAGCCGGCCGTCGACCACGGCCGTGCCGGCGTGGAGGACCTGCACGCCCTCGCCCACCTCGACCTCGGGGATCGGCACCCCCTGGCGGGGATCGGTGGGGTAGCCATCGGCCGCCACCACGATGGCGGCAGCCGTGGCGCTGCTCACCGCGATCTTGGTGGTGGCCAGCTCACCGTTGGCCGCCGACTGGAGCACGTCGAGCAGGTCGGTCTCGATCAGCGGGAGGATGACCTGGGCCTCGGGATCGCCGAGCCGGCAGTTGTACTCGATGAGGCGGGGACCGTCGTCGGTCATCATGATACCGGCGTACAGCACCCCGACGTACGGGTGGCCTTCGGCCGCCATCCCGTCGACGGCGGCGGTGAGGAACTGCTCGGCCAGCTCGGCCTCGACCTCGGGCGAGATACCGGGCACGGGGGCGAAGGCTCCCATCCCCCCGGTGTTGAGACCGGTGTTGCCCTCCCCCACCCGCTTGTGATCCTGGGCGGTGACGAGGGGTACGACCGTTACCCCGTCGGCGATACCGAACAGCGACAGCTCCTCGCCCCGGAGGCGCTCCTCCAACACGACGGTCTCGCCCGCCGCCCCCATCGCCCCCTCGGCCAGGAAGGCGTAGATCGCCCGCTCCGCCTCGACCCGGTTCTCGGGCACGATCACGCCCTTGCCGGCGGCCAACCCGTCGGCCTTGACCACGATGTCGAAGTCGGCCTGATCGAGCCATGCGAGCGCCGAATCGACGTCGGTGAAGGTCTTGCAATGCGGCCCGGGTATGCCGTGACGGGCGGCGAACTCCCGGGCGAACGACTTGGAACCCTCGAGCTGGGCCGCCTCGGCCGAAGGTCCGAAACAGGCGATGCCGGCCAGGTTCAGATCGTCGGCGATTCCGGCCACCAGGGGGGCCTCGGGGCCGACGACGACGAGGTCGACATCGTTGCGGACGCAGAAGTCGACCACCTTCAGGTTGCTGGCGACGTCGATGTCGACGTTGAAGCGACCCGTGCCGGCATTCCCGGGGGCGATGTGGAGCCGACGGAGTCGGGGCGAACGCTGCAGCCCGTCGGCGATGGCGTGCTCCCGACCGCCGGAGCCGAGGAGTAGGACCGTGAGGCCATCGCCGTTGCCTCCCGTGGCCCGACTCATCCCAGCACTCCGTCGAAGCGTTGCTTGGTACTCAGCATCGACAGCTGGACCGGCACGGGATACTGGCCGGTGAAACAGGCGTTGCAGTAGCCGTCGTCACGGCCGAGGGCCTTCATCATTCGTTCCACCGACAGGAAGCCCAGGCTGTCGGCCCCGACGTGCTCGGCGATCTCGGGAATGCCGAGATGGTGGGCGATCAGCTGCTCGTAGGAGCCCATGTCGACCCCGAAGAAGCAGGGGTGGGCGATGGGGGGCGACGTGACCCGGAGGTGGACCTCGGTGGCGCCGGCCTCGCGCACGAGGCGGACCAGGGGCCCGGAGGTGGTGCCCCGCACGATCGAGTCGTCGACCATGACGACCCGCTTGCCCTTCAGGTTCTCCGGGAGGGTGTTGAACTTGAGGGCCACACCCTGGCGTCGCAGCTCGTCGGTCGGCTCGATGAACGTCCGGCCGATGTAGCGGTTCTTGACGAACCCCTCGTTGTAGGTGATCCCGGACACGCTGGCGTAGCCGATGGCGGCCGGGGTGGAGGAATCGGGAACGGGGATGACGACATCGGCGGCCGCCGGGTGCTGGCGGGCCAACTCCTCGCCCAGGTTCTGGCGGGCCTGGTGCACCGACAGCCCGTCCCAGTTGGCGTCGGGACGGGAGAAGTAGATGTGTTCGAAGGTGCAGCGGGCCAACGATGACTTGGCCGGCATGGCCTGGTGGCGGCGGGCCACGTCCCCTTGGAGGACGATGATCTCGCCCGGCTCGACCTCGCTGATCGCGTCGCAGCCCAGCGTCTTGAGGGCGCCGGTCTCCGACGCCACGACGTGGCCACCGCTCGGCAGCCGCCCGATCGACAGGGGCCGGAACCCCCACGGGTCGCGGGCGGCGATGACCTTGGTCCCGGCGATCACGACGAGCGAGAACGCCCCCTCCCACCGGGGCATGACCGTGGCCAGACGGGCCTCCCACGTGTCGCCGGAGGCGGCGGTGAGCATCAGGGCCAGGACCTCGGAATCGGACGACGACTGCAGCCCGGCACCACGGGCCAACAGATCGGACCGTAGCTGGTCGGCGTTGACCAGGTTGCCGTTGTGGGCCACGCCGAGGGGGCCGTGGAGCGTCTCGACCACGTAGGGCTGGACGTTGCGGTCGGAGCTGGCACCGGTGGTCGAGTAGCGGGTATGGCCGATGGCGAGCTTGCCCACCAGCGGATCAAGGGCGCCCGCCTCGAAGACCTGGCCGACGAGGCCCTGGTCCTTGTGGACCCTGACGGCGCGACCGTCGGCCACGGCGATGCCGGCTGCCTCCTGGCCGCGGTGTTGCAGGGCGTAGAGGCCGAAGAAGGCGAGGCGGGCGGCGTCGTCGGTCGACGAGGAGATGGCGATCACCCCGCACTCCTCGCGGGGACGGTCGAGGTCGGTGCCGATGGTGGTCACCGGGGCGCTCCGACCGAGGCGTCGGCGGGACCGGCGAGCTCGGCGTCTGCATCGAGGACCCGGGCCGCCGCCTCCGCCTGGTAGGACGAGATCCGGGTTCGGAGCTCGGCGTCGCCGAGGGCCAATACCTTGGCCGCCGCCACCGCTGCGTTCGCCGGTTCGAGTGCCACCATCGGGGCCACCCCCGGAGGGGTGCGCAGGCTGGAGAGCACGTCGAGGCCGGCGAAGGCCTCGGAACGGGGCGGGCAGGCGATCACCGGACTGACGACGTTGGCGTCGGTCAGGCCGGACAGGGCATCGCTCATACCGGCCACGGTGATGAACACGGTGGGTTCGGGGTCGGTGTCGTGGGCTCGGAGGAGCTCGAGCACGTGCTCCGGCACGCGGTGGGCCGAACCGACACGGCGGACCACCGGGACACTCAACCGATCGAGCACCACGGCGATCTGGTCGACCCATGCTGCGTCGCGCGGTGAGCCGGACAGAATGACAACCTGCACGTGGAGTACCCCCTACCGTGGGTGGTGGTGTAGGACAGCGTCGAGGTTGGCCACCAGGCGCCCTTCGATCGGTTCGTCGCCGGGCTCGAACGTGAGACCGGTGAGCCGTTCGTAGAGTTCAACGTAGCGACGGGTGGTGTCAGCCACCACGTTCGGCGCCAGCGTGGGGGGCGGACCGTCGCCGGCGTACCCCGCCGCCTTCATGGCCAGGCGGACCGGTTCCTTGTCGAAGCTCTCCGGTGCCAGGCCGGCCCGGAGGCGGTCCTCGATCGTGTCGATGGCCCAGAAGCGGGACGAGTCCGGCGTGTGAACCTCGTCGATCAGGAGCAGGTCGCCACCGGGACCCAGCCCGAACTCGTACTTGGTGTCGGCCAGGACGAAGCCGGCGTCGGCGGCGAGGCGCTCCCCCCGCTCGAACAGCTCGAGGGCCGCCTTCTGGATCTGGGCCCACAAGCCCTCGCCCACCAGGCCGAGCTCGACCACCTCGTCGCAGGTGACCGGCTGATCGTGGTCGCCATCGGTGGCCTTGGTGGTGGGCGTGATCAGGGGCTCGGGCAGGGGGCCGTGGGCGGCCAGGCCCTCGGGGAGCTCGTACCCGTACATGAGGCGCTCGCCCCGCTCGTAGCGGGGCAACAGCGAAGTCGACGTGCTGCCCGTCAGCCGGCCCCGGACCACCACCTCGACCGGGAGCGGCTCGGCATCCACCGCCACCAGGGCGTTGGGGTCGGGCACCTCCAGCACATGGTTGGCCACGATGTCAGCCGTGCGGGCGAACCACCAGGCCGACAGCTGGTTCAGCACCTGGCCCTTGTGGGGCACGGTGCCGACGACCCGGTCGAAGGCGCTGATGCGGTCGGTCGTGATCAGCAGCCGTCGTCCGTCGGGAAGCCGCCACGCCTCCCGCACCTTGCCCGAGGTGTGGCCGGGCAGGTCCAGCTCCAGGGTCGAAAGCGTAGCTCCGGAGGCCATCCGACCATGATGGTCACTCCCGCCCCGGAAATGCGGGTATGGGCTGAAATTCATCGAAGAAAATGTGCCCGGGTGCCGCGGCGCCATCCGCCGGCGGGGGCCGATCGAGCCCGATCAGCCGCCGACGGCGGCCACGCCGGCCCGGAACAGGGCGAGGCACCGACCCCCGGTCGACCGGCCCCGGAGAGGGTCCTGGCGGGAGGTCACGTGATCCTCGGGATGCGGCATCAGGCCCAGGACCAGGCCGGTCCCGTCGACCAGGCCGGCGGCGTCGAGGACCGACCCGTTCGGGTTCTCGGGATACCGTCCAGCCACCCCCAAGCCGTGCTCGTCGACGTAGCGGAGGGCGACGGTACCGCCCACCGCACCCGGATCGTCGACCACGAGTCGCCCTTCGCCGTGGGCCACCGGGCAGCGGAGGGTGCCGTCAAGCCCGTCGAGCCACACGGAGCGGACGGGCGACGGGGCCAGGGTGACCCAGCGGCACTCGAATCGGCCCGACGCGTTGGCCACGAGCGCCGCCCGCACGTCGCTCCCGGGCAGGAGGCCGGCCCGCACGAGGGCCTGGAAGCCGTTGCAGATGCCGATGATCGGCATCTGTCGGGCCTGTGCCTCCCGGAGCTGATCGCCGAACCAACCGACGAGGTCGAGGCCGAGCAGTCGGCCGGCGCCCAGCGCGTCGCCGTAGGAGAAGCCGCCGGGCAGGGCCAGGATCTGGTGGTCGGCCAGCTTCACGTCGCCGTTGCGCAGGTCGTGGAGGGGGGCGGCGACGGCGGCCGCACCGGCCAGCTCGAAGGCGTCGGCCAGCTCACGGTCGCGGTTGGTGCCGGGTGCCACCGGGATCAGGACGGAGGGACGGGCGGGGGGAACGGTCGACGCCGTGCCGGTCATCGGGCGACCTCGTGGCCGTGCGGGCGGTCGAGTGGATGGTCGAGTGGATGGTCGAGTGGCCCGGCGCCCCCGACGGGGCGTTCGGGCGACGGGGGGACGAACGCCCGCTCGATGTCGTCGAGCGACACCATGAGATTCGTGCCGATCCGGACCACCGGCTCATCGACGACCGCCCCGATCCGCATCGCTCCGGGCACCAGCTCGGCGAAGCGGTCCCGGGCCCGGGGCTCGACCTCGACCAGGTAGCGTCCCGCCCCCTCCCCGAACAGGACCTCGGTGGCCACCACCCCGAAGGCGTCGTCGGGCGCGAGGTCGGCGCCGCCGTCGGCGTCACCGGCGGGGCTGAGATCGAGGCCGAGCCGCCCGCCGAGGGCCCACTCGGCGGCCGCCACCGCCAGTCCCCCCTCGGCCAGGTCGTGGGCGCTGCGCACCAGGCCGGCCGTGATGGCCCGGTGGAGCTGGCGGTGGCGCCCGGCCGCCGACGGGTCGGGAGCGATGATCGGTCCGCCGTGGTCCTGGCCCAGGGCGTCGTCGAGGTGGCTGCCCCCGAGGGCGCCGGCGGCGGGGCCGACCAACCACACGTCGTCGCCGGCGCTCACCACCCCGGTGAGGGGCACGGTGTCGAGATCGGGCACCACCCCGAGGGCGGTGATGACCAGAGTCGGGGTGACGGGATCGGGGCGACCGTCCGGTCCCACGAACTCGTTGTAGAGGGAGTCCTTGCCGGACACGAACGGCGCCCGGTGGGCCAGGGCGGCGTCGTGGCAGCCCCGACAGGCGGCCACCAGCCGGGCCAGGGCCTCCGGATCGGTGGGGTTGCCCCAGGCGAAGTTGTCGAGCAGGCAGAGGTGGTCGGGGTCGGCGCCGGCCACGACGGCGTTGCGGATGGCCTCGTCGACCGCCACCCAGGCCATGGCCTCGGTGTCGTAGCGACCGACGACGACGTTGACGCCGATACCGATCGCCGCCCCCCGCTCCCCGTTGGTGCCGGGGGGGACGATGACGGTGCCGTCGGCCGGACCGTCGCCCGCCACCCCGCCATAGGGCCGGACGAGGGTCCCCCCCAGCACCTCGTGATCGTAGGTGCGGACCACCCCCTCGTTCGACCGGATCGACGGGTGGGCCAGCAGGGCCAGCAGCGCCTGTTGGGGATCGATGGTGGGGGCGATGCGCCCGGGCCGGACGGTGTCGAGCTCGGCCGCCTCCAGCTGGAGTCCGGGCCGGCCGTGGTGGAGGAACGAGGTGTCGAGGTCGACGACGGCCTGGCCTCCGTCGACCACCACCAACCTGCCGGTGCCCGTGAGCTGGCCGATGACGGTCGCCTCGACCTGCCACCGCTCGGCCAGGGCGATCAGGGCGTCGGGGTCGGCCGTGGCCATGACCATCCGCTCCTGGGCCTCCGACAGCCAGACCTCCCACGGGGCCAGGCCGGGATACTTGCGGGGCACCGTGGCCAGGTCGACCTCGGCCCCGAGGTGCTCGGCCATCTCGCCGACGGCGGACGACAGGCCCCCGGCGCCACAGTCGGTGATGGCGTGGTAGAGCCCCTGGTCGCGGGCGGCGACGACCACGTCGATCAGGCCCTTCTCCACGATCGGGTCACCGATCTGGACCGACGAGCCGGCCACCTCGGCCGTCTCCGCCCCCATCGTCTGGGAGGAGAAGGTGGCGCCGCCGACCCCGTCACGCCCCACGGCCCCGCCGAGGACGACGACGGCGTCGCCCACCTCGGGGGCCGTGCGATGGGAGGCGGCGGGGAGGATGCCGACGCAGCCGGCGAAGACGAGCGGCGTGGTGGTGTACGAGCGGTCGTGGACGATGGCCCCCGCCACCGTTGGCACCCCGATCTTGTTGCCGTAGTCGCCGACCCCGGCGATGACCCCGTCGCGGACCCGGCGGGGGTGGAGCACCCCCTCGGGAAGGTCGGCGACCGCCATGGCCTCGGGGCCGAAGCAGAGGACGTCGGTGATGGCGATCGGCCTGGCCGACACCCCGAGGATGTCGCGCACCACGCCCCCCACGCCGGTGTTGGCCCCACCGAAGGGCTCGAGGGCCGACGGGTGGTTGTGGGTCTCGGCCTTGATGGCCAGATCGTGGTCGTCGTCGAAGGCGACGATGCCGGCGTTGTCGACGAAGGCACTGCGGACCCAGGGGGCGTCGATGAGGTCGGTGGCGGAGCGTAGGTAGGTCGCGAGCAGGCCGTCGATCGGACCGTCGGGGGTGATGATCCGGCCTCGGAACGTCTTGTGGGAGCAGTGCTCGCTCCACGTCTGGGCCAGCGTCTCGAGCTCGGCGTCGGTCGGATCGCGGTCGACGATGGTGAAGTGGTCTCGGATGGCCACCATCTCGGGGCCGCTCAGGCCCAGGCGACGGGTGCGGCTGAGCTCGACGAGCTCGGCCTCGTCGAGGGGACGGATCGACAACACGTCCACCCCGGGGGCCTTGGCCGACGGGTCGGTGAACGCCGGCTCCAGGAGCCCCTCCGCCCACCGTTCGATGACCTCGTTGTGGAGGACGTCGTGGCTGAGCCGGGTCAGGGCGTCGTCGCCGAGGTCGCCGGTGACGGCGAAACGCCGACCGATCGAGGCGCCCTCGAGGTTGATGCCCATCACCGTCGCCGCTCGGAGCAGCTCCGCCCCCTCCCGGTCGGTCACCCCCGGCCGCAGGCCGACCTCGACCACACGGGCGCCGGCGGCGACCAGGTCGTCGAGATGGTCGACGGCGGGGCGCCACCACTGACCGACCGGGTCGATCAGGAGCCGCTCCGCCAGGTCGGACAGGGCGTCGTCGTCGAGGTCGCCGGCCACGTGGACGAGGCGGTACACCTCGATCCGCTCGACGTCGAAACCGAACAGGCGGGCCTGGGCCACCGGCCCGTTGGCCGACGTGTCGACGACCCCGGGGCCGACCACGATGGCGTGGGTCGGCGGGGCCGCCGGTCTGGCACGGGAGGCATCGGACATCGTCACCGCCCCAGGATGTCCGAAGATGGGCCCGGTGCGGTGCCACCCGGCCGATTTGGCGACTGCCGGACCCGGTCGACCGACCGCCGGACCCGGCGGACCGCCCCGATAGCGTCTGATCGTGAGCTCAACGTTCGTGCTCGGGGTCGACCTCGACGGGGTGTGCGCCGACTACACGACCGGCTTCCGGGCCGTGGTGGCCGAGGACCGGGGCATCGGGCCCGACGAGCTGCCAATGGGGCGGTCGTGGGGATTCGAGGAGTGGGGCATCGGGCCGGACGACTTCGAGCGCCTGCATCGCCTGGCCGTCAACGAGCGCCGGATGCTGCGGACGCTACCCGCCTTCGAGGGGTGCGCCGACGCCCTGTGGCGGCTGTCGGACGCCGGGGTGTGGATCCGGATCATCACCCACCGCCTCTATGTCAACTGGGGCCACGCTGCGGTGGTGTCCGACACCGTGGAGTGGCTCGACGCAACGAGGGTGCCCTACCGCGACCTCTGCTTCCTGGGGGCCAAGCCGGAGGTGGGGGCCGACGTCTACATCGACGACGCACCCCACAACGTGACCGCCCTGCAGGACGCCGGCCACGAGGTGATCATCTTCGACCAGCCCTACAACGAGGGCCTGCCGGGGCTCCGGGCCCACGACTGGGACGAGGTGGAGGAGCTGGTGTCGGAACTGGCCGCGGCCAAGCTGGCGTTCCAACCCCAGCTCCCCGGCTTCGACGCCGGGGCCGACCGTCTCCTCCGCCGCCGGGGGCCGGGCTGAGCGTCGGGGCGGTGGCTGCACTCGCGCTGGCGGCCGTGCTCGTGGTGGCGGCGGCGGCCAAGCTGCGCCGCCCGGCGGCCACGGCCGACGACTTCGCCTCCCTCGGGTTGCGCCACTCCAAGGTCCTGGCCCGCCTGGTGCCGGCGGTCGAGGTCGCCACCGCCCTCGCCCTGGTGGTGGCCCGCCCATGGGGGGCCACGGTCGCCTTCGCCCTCCTGGTCGCCTTCACCGTGGTCCTGGCCACCGTGGTCCGCTCCGGCCGGGTCGTGACCTGCAGCTGCTTCGGTGGCGCCACCGGGGAGCCGGTCTCCCCTCGGACCCTGGCCCGCAACGGCGTCCTCCTGGCGCTGGCCGTCGTCGCCTTCACCTGACAGCCGCCGTCCCCCGGTCGCGCCGCCCCGCACGTCCCCGCCCCGGCCGCCCTGACCCCGACCTCCGTGGCGGGAGCTCCCGTTTCCGGGAAGCAGCTCAGCCAGAACGCTGGTGACGCCGGTGGCGCCGGCCCCGGATCAGCGTTGCCACTGCTGCCGCGGTGGCAGGTTGGCCGCCAGGCAGCGGTAGCTGGTCTCGACGTCGCCGAGGTAGCAGCCGCCGGTGACGGCCTGGACGGTGCGCTCGATGAACTCGAGGCTCTCGGAGAAGTAGAGCACCATGGCCCCCCGGCTGAGTCCCCGCGACAGCTGGTCGCGCCAATACTGGAACCCGCCGGGGTCGGGTTCCCGGTCGAGGACCTCCCGGTAGATGAAGCTGACGAACTCGGCGTCGTCCCGGCCCCCGGCGAGGTTGAACTCGGCGCTGGCGGCGAACGACCAGCTGATGTCGGTCAGGGGGACCCACGACGAGTAGACGCGGTTCCAGTAGTCCCAGCCCCCGGCGTCGGGCTGGCGATCGAAGTAGGCCCGGTAGAGCCGGGCGATCTGGAACCGGTGCCAGTACTGCGGCCGGCTGTTGTCGAACGCCTGCTCGTGGAGGACCCCCCCACAGCCGGGGAGGACCCTGAACTCGAACCGGTCGCGGTTGGCGGTAAGCCACCGGTCGAGGACGGCCAGGCCCCGGCTGCGGTCGATCGGCCCGTCGTGCAGCAGGACGGTGTCGCCGTCGCCGACCTGGTTCAGCCGCTGCAGCACGTCGGCCTCGGTTCGGCCCGACTCGGGATCGTCGAGCTGCCAGTCGCGGGTGTCGACATCCCACAGGCCCCAGTGGTTGCCAGCCGTCACCCACTGGCTGTTGGGCAGACCGACGCTTACCGCAGCGTCGTGGACCCGGGCGTTCGTGTCGCCATAGGGGGGCCGGTAGCAGGCGACCCGCACTCTCGTCGTGGAGAGGATGGTCGTGGTGCCCGACGTGAACTGCCCGATGATGCCGGAGGTCGTGAGCGTGGGGAGGTGGGGATGATCCCAGCTGTGATTGCCGATCGAGTGACCCCGCCGGATCATCTGACGGACGGACTCCTCCCGACCGGCGATCCGGTTGCCGACGACGAAGAAGGTCGCCGGCACGCGGTGCCGGGCCAGGAGGGCGAGAAAGGCCGGCGTGCTCGGCCCCGGTCCCCCGTCGAAGGTCAGGTAGACGACCGGCTTGGCCTGCGCCGCCGCCGGCCCCTCGCTGTTCGCCAATCCTCCGGCCAGCAGCGCCGACACGACGACGCAGGCCCCCAGTACTCGCCACCGTCGATGCCCCATACCCCCGAACCTAGAGCTGCGACGACACGCATGTCCCGGGTCCTAGGACACGAACCTCACGCCCGACCGACGGGTCCAGCGCTTGTGGCCCGCAGACCCGATGGCCACAATGGGCCGATGGCACAGGACCGGCAGTGGGGATTCAGGACCAGGGCGCTGCACGCCGGCGGGCAACCCGATCCGACGACCGGGGCCCGGGCGGTGCCGATCTACCAGTCGACGAGCTTCGTGTTCGAGGACACCGCCGACGCCGCCGACCTCTTCGCCCTCCAGAAGTACGGCTCGATCTACTCCCGCATCTCCAACCCGACCACGGCGGCCTTCGAGGAGCGGATGGCCAGTCTCGAGGGCGGGATCGGCGCCGTCGCCACCGCCAGCGGGCAGGCCGCCGAGTTCCTCACCCTGACCACCCTGGCCGGGGCCGGGGACCACCTGGTGGCGGCGGCTGGCCTCTACGGGGGCACCTACACCCTGATGGACACCACCCTGGCCCGCCTCGGGATCGAGACCACCTTCGTCGACAACTCGTCGGTCGGGGCCTTCGCCGCCGCCATCACCGACCGCACCAAGTGCCTGTACACCGAGGTGATCGGCAACCCGTCGGGCGCGGTGGCCGACCTGGCCGCCCTGGCCGAGGTGGCCCACGACCACGGCCTGCCCCTGGTGGTCGACGCCACCTTCGCCACCCCCTACCTGTGCCGGCCCATCGAGCACGGGGCCGACATCGTCCTCCACTCCGCCACCAAGTTCCTGGGCGGCCACGGCACCAGCATCGGCGGCGTCGTGATCGAGGCCGGAACGTTCGACTGGACGGCATCGGGCCGTTTCCCCCGATTCACCGAACCGGTGACCACCTACAACGGCCTCCAGTGGCACGACAACTTCGGGGAGTACGCCTTCTGCACCGCCCTGCGATCGGAGCAGCTCCGCGACGTTGGGGCCTGCCTCTCCCCCTTCAACGCCTTCCTCCTCCTCCAAGGCATCGAGACCCTCCCCCAGCGCATGGAGGCCCACGTGGCCAACGCCCGGGCCGTGGCCGCCTGGCTCGACGCCGACGAGCGGGTGTCGTGGGTGGCCCACGCCGACCTCCCCCACTCGCCCTACCGCGACCTGGCCGCCCGCTACCTGCCGAACGGGGCGGGGGCCATCTTCACCTTCGGCCTGGTCGGGGGACGCAAGGCGGGCCAGTGTTTCATCGAGAGCCTCCAGCTGGTCAGCCACCTGGCCAACGTGGGAGACGCCAAGACCCTCGTCATCCACCCCGCCTCCACCACCCACCAGCAGTTGACCGACGAGCAGCTCACCACCGCCGGCGTGGGCCCCGACATGGTGCGACTGTCGGTCGGCCTCGAAGACCTCGACGACATCCTGTGGGACCTCGACCAGGCGCTGACCGCGGCCCGCGCCGTCGCCGAGGCCTGAACCGGACCTACGCCGGGAGGCGACCATGACCACAACCGACACCGCCACCGACTGGACCCCGCCCTCGGCCACCGACCGGCGACGGATCCTCGACTCGACCCGCTCGATCGCCATCGTCGGGGCCTCGTCCAACCCGGCCCGGGCGTCGAACTTCGTGATCACCTACCTGAAGTCGTCGGTGTGCGACTTCGACCTCTACCCGGTCAACCCTCGGGAGAGCGAGATCCTCGGGCTCGACGTGTACCCGTCGCTGGAAGACCTCCCCGTGACCCCGGACCTGGTCAGCGTGTTCCGCAGGGCCGATGACTGCCCCGCCATCGCCACCGAGGTGGTGGCGGCCGGGGCCAGCACCCTATGGCTCCAGCTCGGCATCGTCAGCGACGAGGCGGCCCGCATCGCCCTCGACGCCGGGCTGGAGGTGGTGATGAACCGCTGCGTGAAGATCGAGCACGCCCGTTTCGCCGGCGGCCTCCACCTCGCCGGGTTCAACACCGGCGTCATCTCCAGCCGTCGCCGCTGACCCCACAGCCGTGGGACCCGCCCCACATAGTGGGGCCGGGGCGACGGTCCGGGCCCGCAGGCGGCTACAAAGAAGGGGCCATGCGACACCTCACGCTTCCTCGTCTCCCCGCCCCCGCCGGGCGACCCGATCGGTCGGCCCGGCGTCGGCCCCGGACCCTCCTCGCCGCCGCCGCTGTGCTCGTCGTCGTCGCCACCGGCTGCACCGGCGGGGGCCCCGGCAACCAGGACGATCTGGTGACTGCTCTCCTCCTCGACGACGCCTTCACCGAGGCCGAGGCCGAGTGCATCGCCGCCGCGGTGTTCGACGAGTACGGCGAAGACGAGGGCGCCCTGGGCCGGATCTCCGGCGCCGGCTCCTACAAGGACCTTTCCGGCACCGACGGCGTCGAGGGCTTCGACGACTTCTTCACCGGCGCGGTCCGGGCCTGCACCAACACCTGAGCGCCCACCGCCGTCCCGGGAACCGGGCCGAGCGGCCCCGTTCTCCCGGGAGCCGTGGTGCGGGTTCCCACTGGGATGTCTAGCCAGAGACGACGGAGGCCAGGACGTCGACGCAGGTGTCGATCTGCTCGTCGGTGATCACCAGGGGCGGGCAGAAGGCAATGGAGGTGCCGATGGGTCGGGGGAGGACGCCCCGCTCGACCATGGCGTCGCGCACCGCCACCGCGTCACGGCCCTCGCCGAGATCGACGGCCCACACCGCTCCGGCGCCGCGGGCCTCGGCCACGATCCCGTCGGCGGCCAGGCTCCGCAGCCCCTCGCCGAGCCGGGCTCCGACCTTGGCCGCCCGTTCGATGAGGCCGTCGGCCAGCACGTCGAGGTTGGCGATGGCGGCAGCCGCCGCCGTCGGGTGCCCCGAGTAGGTGTAGCCGTGGCGGAGCACCCAGCCGGCGTCGGCCTCCAACGGGTCGAGGACCGGGCGCGACAGCATGACCCCGGACACCGGTAGATAGCCGGACGACACCCCTTTGGCAAACGTGATCATGTCGGGGGTCACGCCGAAGAAGTCGGCGGCCAGCCACGTGCCCATGCGACCGAAGCCGCAGATCACCTCGTCGAACACGAGGAAGGTGCCGTGCTGGTCGCACAACCGTCGCAGACCCTCGAGATAGCCGTCGGGGGGCGGGTGGACGCCGCCCGCCCCCTGGACCGGCTCGGTGATGACGGCGGCGATCCGGTCGCCGTGCTCGGCGAACAGGGTGGCCATGGCCTCGAGGTCGTCGGCCGGGGCCTGGACGACATCGGGCAGGAGCGGACCGAAGCCCTCCTTGTTGGCCGGGAGGCCCTGAGCCGTCAGCCCACCGTAGTTGACCCCGTGGTAACCCCGATCACGGCTGATGATGAGCGTGCGGTCGGGCTGGCCGTTGCGAGCGTGCGACGCCCGAGCGAGCTTCATCGCCGTGTCGATGGCCTCGCTGCCCGAGTTGCCGAGGAAGATCCGGGCGTCGGGGAACGGGGCGAGCTCGGCCAGACGTCCGGCCAGGATCTCCGACGGCTCGTTGGCGAACTTCTCGAACGTGTGGAACGTGGCCAGCCTGCCCATCTGGTCGTGGACGGCCTCGATGATGGGACGGCAACCGTGGCCGACCTGCACGTACCACAGGCTGGCCAGGGCATCGATGTAGGACCGTCCGTCGGCGTCGGTGACGGTGGCCCCCTCGCCCGAGACGAGCGTGATGTAGTCCTCGCGGCCCGGGACAGCGTACGGATGGAGCAGTTTCGGCACGGCCATGGAGGTCCCCTTCGCCAGCAGATAGCGGCCGGTGGAGGCCGGCCCCTGTCGCGATCGTACCCACGGGCCCTGGCCCGGTCGAGGACGAGCCGGTCCGGAGCTGATTCTCTTCACAGCTCGTCGGCGTCGACGATCCGGTAGCCGTAGCCCTGCTCGGACAGGAACAGCTGGCGGCGGGCGGCGTAGTCCTGCTCGACGGTGTCGCGTGCGACCAGCGTGTAGAAATGGGCCTGTCGCCCGTCGGCCTTGGGTCGGAGGATACGACCGAGCCGCTGGGCCTCCTCCTGGCGGCTCCCGAACGTGCCCGACACCTGGACCGCCACCGACACCTCGGGCAGGTCGAGGCTGACGTTGGCCACCTTCGACACCACGAGCACCGGCAGCCGCCCGGCCCGGAGGTCGTCGAAGCGGGCCAGCCGCTCCGCCGCCGGCGTCGCCCCCGTGACCAGGGGCGCCCCCAGGCGCTCGGCCAGGGTGTCGAGGCCCGCCAGGTAGGTGCCGATGACCAGGGCCGGCTCACCGGGGTGACGGGCCAGGATGCGGGCCACGATGTCGAGCTTGGCTGCGATGGCGGCGACGGTCGCCGCTTTGTGGCGGGCCCCGGCCCTGGCGTGGGCCAGTCGTTCGGCCCCGGTGGGAACCACCCGGACCTCGGTGCAGGTGGCGGGGGCTAGCCAGCCCTGGAGCTCAAGCTCCCGCCAGGCCACGTCGAACCGCTTGGGTCCGACCAGGCTGAACACGTCGCCATGGCGACCGTCCTCCCGGATCAGGGTGGCGGTCAGACCGAGCCGTCGGCGGCTCTGGATCCCGGCCGTCAGCTGGAACACGGCGGACGGCAGGAGGTGGACCTCGTCGTAGACGACGAGACCCCAGTCACCGCTCTGGATGAGGTCGAGGTGGCGGAGCTCGCCGTGGCGGCGGGTGGCGACCACGTGGTAGGTGGCGATGGTCACCGGCCGGATCTCCTTGCGCCGGGCCGAGTAGCTCCCGACGTCGGCGTCGGCGACGTCGGTGAAGCGGGCGATCTCGTGACGCCACTGCTCCATCGCCGCCTCCCCGGTGACGAGGACCAGGGTGCGGGCCCCCACCGCGGCCGCCGCCGCCAGGGCCGTCACGGTCTTGCCCGCTCCGCACGGCAGGACGATCACGCCGCTGCCAGACGGCAACCAGGAGTCGACGGCGTGACGCTGGTAGGGTCGCAGCTCGAGCGACGGGTCGAGACGGATGGGGAACGGCAGTCCGGGGCTGAGGGCGGCCCGGTCGTCGGCCGGCCACCGCCGCTCCACCAGGACCTGCTTCAGCCGCCCCCGGGCCGCCGGTTCGACCGCCACCGTCGTCTCGTCGAGCACGGGGCCGACGAGGCGGGCCACGGCGTCGTCGGCCAGTAGCTCCGCCAGCAGGGCCGGCTCGTCGACCCGCACCACCAGCTCCGCTCCGTGGCCCTCGATGGTGACCCGTCCGAAGCGATCCATGCCGTCGGCGACGGCCCTGACCATGGCGTGGGGCACCGGCCCCGCGCCGTGACGGGTGAGGACGTCGACCGCCCGCTCCGCTCGCAGTCCGGCGGCCCTGGCGTTCCACAACGCCAGGTCGGTCAGGCGGTAGGTGTGGATCTGGTCGGGGGCGGTGTCGAGCTGGGCAAAGGCGGCCAGCTCGGATCGGGCCGCCTCCGCCCCCGGGTGCGACAGGGGGAGCAGGACGGTGTCGGCGGCCGGGAACAGCAGCGGCCCGTCCGTCACCGGGTGGGGTCCTCCACCGACACCACGTCCGACGCCGGCACCTCCTCGATCCCGGCCTCGTTGAGCAGGGTCACCGTCTCCCCCACCCCGACGACGATGCCCCGGGCCTCGACCAGCTCACCGTTGCGGAGGGAACGGATGACCGCCGGCCGGTTCCACAGGAGGTGGAGGCGACGGTCGACGACCGGCACGTCGACCGGTGGGGTGTCGTCGGCCCGGAGGGCGTCGACGGCGTCGGCCACCTCGCCGGCCAGGGCGGCCTCGGTCAGGGCGGGCCCGGTCCAGTCGGCCGGCAGCGGGGGCCGGTTGTCGCCCAACTCGTCGTCGCCGGCGGTGGACCCGCCCCGAAGGACGACCGTCTCGCCGTCGAGGACGGGGAACAGGCCCTCCGCCCGGAGCTCGTCGACGAGACGGTGCGGCTCGGCCGGGCCGATCAGGACGGTCGGGGCCACCAGACGCAGCCCGAGGCGGGCGGCCCGGACCGTCGAGGCGATCTCGACCGCCGTCGCCTCGTCATCGGCGACGATCACGGCGGTGGCGGCCAACACCCGCACCGACCCGTAGCGGCGGGCCACGTCGTCGATGAGGTAGTCGAGGGGCTGGGGCACCCCGGACAGGGCGTGGGTCGTCAGGAAGCGACGGGCCGTCTCGGCCGTCCAGCCCCGGTCGAAGGCACGGCGGATCGTCACGTCGCTGAACCGGTACGTCGGCACCGACGATCCCGACTGCCGGTCGGCCAGATCGCCGAGCGATCCGGCCACCGTCGGGTCGAGCGGGCCGAGGGCCACCGCCGTCAGGTCGGTCTGGAGCACCACCTGGGCCTGATCGTGACCGAGGACCCCCTCGGCCAGATGTTCCAGGTCGGCGTGCCGGCCGGAGGCCAGGGCCCGCAGGATGGGGGTGGGGGCGTCGCAGGCGGTCAGCCCGAGCAGCGTCGACTCGTCGAGCGTCCAACCGACGAGGGTCTCCGGCGGCGGCTCCCCCGTTCCCCACAGGTTCGGGCTGCGCCACACGACGGCCTCGGTCAGTTGGTGGGGGTCGTACGCCGCACCCGGTGGGAGGGAGGCGATGGCATCGAGCACGGCCAACCGGCCGGCATGGGCCGCCGCCACCGGCTCGGCCTGGCCGAGGGCGGGTAGAGGCGAACCGTCGACCTCGGTGCTGAGGACCCGGGAGGCGAAGCTGGGCGAGGCGTGCCAGGCTCGGACCAGCACCGCCCACCGGATGGGTCGGGCCAGGCCCCACCACCGGGGCGCGAGCTCGGTTGCCACCACGGCGGCCCCCACGGGGTTGATCAGTCGGGCGTCGTGGAGCAGCTCCAGCAGCCGGCCCACGTCGGCCGGGTCGAGGTCGACCTCGCGTCCGACCCGGCGCAGCTCCCTGACCCCCACCCCCCCGCTCTTGCGCAGGTCGACCTCGCCCCGCTCCACCCGTCGCAGGACGGCCTCGGCCCCCTCAAGGGTTCGGGCCGCCCGCTCCGCCGCCACCGCCGTCACCTCGTCGGCCGCCACCCCGTCGACGGCCACCACCCCGATCGGCCGCAGGGCGGCACCAGGGGCCAGGCCCCCGGGACGGGAGGCGATGACGACCTCCCGGGGCAGCTCGGCCAGGCCGTCGTTGACGGCCACCAGCAGCCCGGTGGCGAGGAGCCAGGCCAGCGGGTCGCTCCGGTCGACGGCGCGGTACAGGTGGCCGGTGGGCAGCCCGACGGCGGGCGAGCGCTGCCCGACGAGGGCGTCGAGGAGGTCCCCGGTGGTGGGCGCCGCCCCCTCGAGGAGGCGGGCCACGACCGACGGGTCGCGCAGCCGGCGGGCCACGGCCCGGGCGGTGGCCGACGGGCTGCTGGCGCCGTCGACGCCGACGGCGTCGGCCAGCCCGTCGAGCACGGAGGGCGGGGTGTGGACGGCCAGCTCGACGAACGACGGGCCGAGCCCGAGGGGGCGGTGGAGGAGATCGCCGAGGGCCCCGACCGGTCGTGCCACCCCCTCCTCGATGACCACGACGCCCTGTCGTTCCAGCCGACGCAGGGCGTCGATCACCCCGGCGACGTCCCGGGTGCCGAGCAGCTCGTCGAGCTCGTCGGCCGACGCCACCTCGGCCACGGCGAGGGCCTCGGCCACCACGAGCATCCCCACGTCGGCCCTGACGAGGCAGCGCCCGAGCGACAGGGGGGTGGCGGCCTTGCGGGCCACGGCACCGAAACCACGGTCGGAGGCGGGGAGGAGATCGGGACGGGCCGTGAACAGGCCCGCCAGGTCCTCGGCGGACCAGGAGCGGAGGTGTTCGGCGAATCCCATCCCTCCAGCGTGCCCGAAATCGGGCCGCTATGGGACGGTGAGCGACGATCTGGCGCCCTCAGTGGGACGGGACCTCGTCGGCCAGGAAGTCGAGGACGGCGGAGACGAAGATGTCGTTGCGGTCGCCGGCCACCATGTGGGCGGCGTCGCCCACGTTGGCGTAGCGGGCGTGGGGGACCTGGTCGAGGAACGCCCGGGCCCCCTCCTCGGACAGCACGTCGCTCAGACCGCCCCGCACCAGCAGGGTGGGCACGGTCAGGTGGTCGGCGGCGGCCTCCTGGCGGGGGATCCGGTCGGCCAGGTCCCTCGTGCGTTGCATGAAGGCCGGGTCCCAGTGCCACCGGTAGCGACCGTCGGGCCAGAGCCGGACGTTCTTGGCCAGGCCGTCGAGGTTGCGGGGGCGGGCCCGGTGGGGTTGGTAGTTGGCGATGGCCTCGGCCACCTCGTCGAGGGTGGCGAATCCGTCGGGGGCCTGGGCCATGAAGTCGCGGATCTTGGCCACGCCGGCGGCCTCCACCCGGGGGGCGGTGTCCACCAGGACCAGGGCCCGGGCCTCGACGGCGCCCTCGCCGAGCGCGGTGAGGGAGATCCCGCCCCCCATCGATGCCCCGACGAGGACCGGGAGATCACCGAAGTGCTCGATGACGGCGGCCAGGTCGGCCACCATTGCCTCGGTGCTGTAGTCACCGTCGGGATCCCAGTCGCTGTCACCGTGGCCCCGGGCGTCGAGGCTGACCGCCCGGTAGCCCCGTTCGGCCAGCGCCGCTCCCGCCCCCTTCCAGGCGTGACGGGTCTGACCGCCGCCGTGTTGGAGCAGCACGAGGGGACCGCGTTCGCCGTAGACGTCGGCCGCCACCCGCAGCCCACCCGAGGCCTCGATCATGAGATCGGGGTCGGGTGCGCCCGGCAGGCGCACCCCCCGTTGGGTCCGATCGCCGGTCCCGGTCATCAGCTGTCCTCTCCGGCCGTTCGGCCCGCCTCCTGGAGTCTGCGCCGCTCCGCCCCCGCCGCCGCCAGCTGGGCCCGGTTGTCGTCGCCGACGTGCATGAACCGCGCTCGCCAGCCGTCGTCGTCGGCGTCGTCCCACACCACGGGGGCCTGCACCGTCGTGCGGGGGGCGAAGGCCCGTTCCAGGACGTCGACGGCGAGGTCGACGATCGTCCGCTGATCGGCCCGGTCGTAGGGCTTGCCGGCCGAGTTGCCGAGCGGGTAATCGACGAAGACGAAGCGGGGCACCCCGCACTCCTCGACGATGTCGCGGGCCGAGCCGATCACCACGGTGGGGATCCCGGCCTCTTCGATCTGACGTGCTCCCAGGCTCACGGACTGGTGGCAGACGGGTCAGAACGGGACGAGCAGGACCACGTCGACCTCGTCCTCGCCGAGCCACTCGAGGATCTGGGGGGTGTCCCGCTCGACGGTGGTGCGCTGGCTGAACTGGGTGGGCAGGCAGTAGAAGCGCTCGGACACCGACCCGATGCGGCCCTCGGCCACGAGCTCGTCGAGGCGTCCCAGGGGGAGGAAGCTCTCGGGGTCGTCGGCGTGGGTCTCTTCCTTGGCCCACGACAGGTAGCGGGCGTCGAGCTGTGGGATCTGGTGTCGCTCGGCCACGGCGGGGTCGCGGGGCAGGTCGGCCGGCATGGTGTAGACGAAGGCCTCGGGGAGGAAGTACGAGGTGGTGATCACGCCGATCCTGCAGTCCGCCAGCGGCTTGGGCAGCGGTGTGAACGGGGCGTCATCGTTGGCGGCCCAGGAGTACGGCTTGGTGTAGCCATGGGCGGCGTAGTACTCCCGCGACTTGTCGATGTAGCTGACGTGGGATCGGTGGGTGCGCCGGTGCTCGGTCACGGCTGGCTCCTCTCTCGGCCGCCCCGATCGTAGGGGGTGGCCGACGCGGGGTCAGATTCGGCCGCCATCCGGTCGGGAGGCCGTGGTCACTACCCTGGAGGACGTGACCAGTGGACGAGACGCCAGGCGGGTCAGCCGCCGCCATGCCCTCGGGCTCGGAGCGGCGGCGGTGGCCTCGGCCGCCCTGGCCCCGGGGGTGGCGCTGGCCGGGCCCCCTCGGCCTGCGGGGGCGGCTCCGCCGATGCCGGTGGGGCCCCGGGTGGCCTCGGCCGACCTCCGACCCACGATCCGGCCCCGAGCCGACTGGGCCGGCGACCTGGAACCGACCGGTCCGCTGACCCCCGAGGACGACGTCCGCTTCCTGTTGGTGCACCACACGGCGTCGACCAACGACTACGGCCCAGACGAGGTGGCCGATCAGATCCGGGGGTTCTACGAGTTCCACACCGGTCCCGAGAAGAAGTGGCCCGACGTGGCCTACAACTTCTTCGTCGACCGTCACGGCGGCATCTGGGAGGGCCGCCAGGGCAGCCTCGAGGGTCCTGTGCGGGGTGACGCCACCGGAGGCTCCCAGGGATTCGCCCTCCTGTGCAGCCTGATCGGCGACTTCCAGGCCGCCCCCATGACCGACGTCCAGCACGCCTCGCTGGTGCAGCTGCTGGCCTGGCTGGGCGAGAGCTACGGCGTCGACACCCATCCCGGGGCGACGGTCGGGTTCACGTCGCGGGGCTCGAACCGGTGGCCGGCCGGTACCGAGGTCACGGCGGCCACGATCTCCGGGCACCGCGACTTGTCGATGACCACGTGCCCCGGCGACTACGCCTACCCCCTACTGGCCGAGCAGCTCCCCATGGAGGTGACCGCGCTGCGGGCCTCGGTTGGAGCGACGATCCCGAGCGACACCGCGGGCACCGTCGACGACGGGGCCGGTGACGAGCGGGCCGTGCCGGCCACCTCGGCCGCTGACGGCGACCCCGCCCTCGAGTCCACCACGACCTCCCCACCGGCCGCCCCGGCCACCACCGCCACGACGGTGAGCGACGGGATCGGCACCGAGGCCGCGGCCGGGCCCGATGGCGGGCGGGACGCAGGAGGTGTCTCGGATCGGACGCTGCTGGTCGGGGGCGTCGCCGCTGCCGGGGTCGGGGTGGCCGCCACCGCGGCCCGGAGCCTCGCCGCCCGTCGCCGGCTGGCGCTCGGCTACGACGACGACTACGACGGGGAGGGCTAGTCCGGCGCGTCCCGGGGATGGTGGCCGGCCGGCAACCTCTCAGGGCGGACCCATCGGGGTCGACAGGAGTGGGCATGACCGGCCCGGCCGACGATCGACCACCGCCCGTTCCCGGAATCGGCTCGGAGCCGGACGACGGGTCCACCGGTCGGCAGGCGATCGCCCTCGCCCTCTTCGAGCACCGACTCCACCAGCTCGGGGCCCGGGAGACGGCGCGGATCGGGTGGCGCAACCTGTGGTTGGCCCACCACTGGCCGGCCGACTACGGGCCGCGGTGCGTCCACATCGGCTCCCGTCCCGTCTGTCGCCGGTGCGCCGCCCTCTACCCCCTCGGCTTCCTCGTCGCCGTCGTCTCCGCCGCCGGCTACGCCCCCTGGCCGCCGTCGCTCGACCCGTGGCCCATCTGGCTGCTGTCGATCCCGGCCACCGTTGCCTATGTTGGTGAGGCCCTGGGCTGGTTCCGCTACGACGCCCGATGGCAGGTCGCCACCACCCTGGTCGCTGCCGTGGCCTTCGGGCGGGGGCTCGGCTACGAGCTGCTGGCGCGATGGAGCCCTGAGTTCTGGGGCCCGATCGTCGTGTTCGGCACCCTGTGGCTCAGCGCCACCCTCCTGGCCGACCGGGGCACCGGAGGGCGCGGCTCCGACGCCGGTCAGAGGGCGGCGACGGCGTCGACCAGCTCCTCTTCGGTGTTGTAGTAGTGAACCGAGGCCCGGACCAGGCTCTTGCGCAGTCGCCCGGTGGGATCGAACGCCTCTGGGACGGGGTTGACCATCGAGGTGTTGACGCCCCACGCCCGCAGCGCCGCCACCACGGCCTCGCTCGACCGGCCCTCGACATGGAAGGTGACGATGCCGCTCTGGGGCCCGGGGTTCTCGTCGACCCGCACCAGGGGCTGGGCCGCCAGGCGGGCCCGGAGCGATGTGCTCAGCTCGTCGATCCGCTTGGCGATCGAGTCGAGCCCGATCCGCAAGGCGTACTCGATGGCGGCCCCGAACCCGACCTTGGCCCCCATGTTGACCTCGAACGTCTCGTAGCGGCGGGCCCCGTCGCTCAGCTCGTAACCCCAGTCGTCGGTCCAGGTCGCCGAGCGGGCGTCGAGCATCATCGGGTCGCGCAGGCCCTCGAGCTCGGAGCGGACGTACAGCAACCCGGTGCCGCGGGGCCCCCGTAGGAACTTCCGTCCCGTCGTGGCGAGGAAGTCGCAGCCGATCTCGTCGACCGCCAACGGCATCTGACCGACCGACTGGGCGGCGTCGACCAGGTAGAGCACGCCGGCGTCGTTGGCCAACCGACCGATCTCGGCCACCGGGTTGACCAGACCGCCGGCGGTGGGGATGTGGGTGGCACAGACCAACCTGGCCGGATCGTTGAGCAGCTTCTCCAACGCCTCGATGGAGGCGCACCCGGTCTCGTCGTCGGGGATCAGCTCGACGTCGACGCCCCGCTCCCGGAGCTGGGCCAGGCCGAAGACGTTGGAGACGTACTCGGCCGACGTGGCGAGGACGCGGTCGCCGGGCTCCAACCCGACGGCCGACAGCGCCGTCCACCATGCCTGGGTCGCGCTCTGCATGTAGGCCAGCTCGTTGGCCTGGCAGCCCAACAGAACGGCGCCGGCGTCATAGACGCGGTTGACGTCCTCGGAACGTGCGGTCGCCACCTCGTAGCCGCCCAGCCGGGCCTCGGACTCCAGATAGTCGATCGAGGCCGAAAGCACCGCACGCGCCGGAAGCGCCGCCCCGGCGTTGTTGAGGTGAATGACCTCGTTGCATCCCGGCGTGTCTGCCCGCACCGCATCGACATCGATCTCACTCACGCTGGCTGAACCTAGTGGTCCTATCGCTGTTTGGCCACGGTTGGCCATCCGAAAGGGTCGGTAGTTTCGCCCAGACCCGTCCCATCCTCACCAGCTGCGGCCACCGACCACCACCGGGTCGCTCTGTGTGACCGAGCAGGGCCGGGTCGGCCAAGCCCCCGGCCGGGTCGGCCATGCCCCCGGCCGGGTACCGTTTGGTTGGAGCGACTCGGTCTACCGTGACCCCCGTGCCCTCCTCCCCCCACCCCCGTCCGCGGTATCCGGCCCCCACCGCCCCGGCCTCATCGCTCCGGCACCCGGCGCTCGCCGGCGTCGTGGCCGTGTTGGCCCTCCTGATGGCGGCCTGCACCGACGACGCCCCGGCCGGGAATGCCGACGGGGGCCAGACCACCGTCCCCGACGACACCGCCACCGGACCCGGCGACGACGGTGACGGTGGGGGCGACACCGGCGGGTCCGTCGTCACCGCCGACCGGATCGGGTACGCCGAGACCCGATGTGAGTTCGACCTCCCGGCCGACGTGACCGTCACCTGCGGCTGGCTGACCGTGCCCCAGCACTGGGACGACCCCGACGATCCCGACACCCTCGAGCTCCACGTCGCCACGTTCGAGGTCGACGACACCCCGGTCGACGCCGTCCCGCTCGTCTACCTGGAGGGCGGTCCCGGCGGTGATGCCCTCGGCCTCGTCCAGTTCTCGTTCGACATCCTCTGGGGCGACATCGTCGCCGAGCGACCGGTCGTGCTGTTCAGCCAGCGGGGATCGGCCCTCTCCACGGTCGACCTGGAATGCGAGGAGCTCACCGAGTTCGGCATCGAGAACCTCGCCACCGACCCCGACGAGGACCTGAGCGACGCCGAGCTCGAGGTGACGACGACCTGCATCGAGCGGCTCCGCACCGAGGGGGCCGACTTCAGCGCCTACCACACGGTGGCCTCGGCCCATGACGTCGAGGCGGTCCGTCTCGCCCTCGGCCACGACACCTGGCACGTGGTCGGCATCTCCTACGGCACCCGTCTCGGCCAGGAGGTGGCCCGCCTCCACCCCGACGGCCTGGAGAGCCTCGTCCTCGACTCGGTTCAACCCACCGCTCCGGCCCAGGGATCGCTGGCCGCGGTGCCCACCACCTTCCAACGGGCACTCCAGCACCTGTTCGAGGGTTGCGCGGCGAGCGACGTCTGCGCCGCCACCTTCCCCGATCTCGAGAACCGTTACTGGGCCGTCGTCGACGCCGCCGAGGCCATCCCCCTGGAGCTCCAGGTGCAGCATCCCCTCGAAGGCGACACCTACGACGCCGTCATCGACGGGGACGCCCTGGTGGAGCTGACCTTCGGCGCCCTCTACAGCCGTGATGCCTTCGCCGCCCTGCCCCAGATGGTGGCCGACCTGGAACAGGGCAACACCCGCGTCCCGTCGGCCCTGCTCGGTCAGAACCTGGTGAACAGCGAGGCGTTCTCCGTCGGCCAGTACTCAGCCGTCATGTGCCACGACTACCTCGTCGACCTCACGCCGACGGAGGCCTTCACCGCCGGCCGCAGCGGCGATGACCGGATCGACGACCGGATGGCCGCCAGCATCGAGGAGGTGACCCAGGTCTGCCCCCTGCTCGACGCCGGCTCGGCCGACGCCGACGTGACCGAGCCGGTCACGAGCGACGTGCCCAGTCTGCTGCTGGCGGGTGAGTACGACCCCATCACCCCTCCCTCGTTCGCCGAGGCCGTCCTGCCCGGCTTCAGCAAAGGCGAGCTCGTGGTCGTACCCCACGTCGGCCACGGTGTGGTCGGTGACGAGTGCGGCAACGATCTGCTGCGCCGCTTCCTGGCCGAGCCCCTCGAGCCCCTCGACACCGCGTGCGTGGGGCAGGTCACCGAGCCACCGTGGGTGCCGCCCAGCCTGACCGAGGTGGAGCTCGTCCCCTTCGAGGACCGGGCGCTGGGAACGACGGGGGTCGTGCCCGCCGACTGGCTCGAGGTGGGGATCGGGGCCTATTCCCGCCAGGACACCAACATCGCCCGTCCCCTCATCCTGGTCCAGCAGGCCATTCCCGCCGCCCCCGACGGGCTGGCGCAGCTCATGGGCCTCCAGCTCGGCACCGAGTTCCAGGAGGCGGGCACGATCGAGGCTGGGGGACGGACCTGGACCCGCAACGAGGCCACCCTTGCCGACGGGACGACCATCGACCTCCACGTCGCCCCCGGCGACGACGAGGGCACCTCGCTCTCGCTCATCACCCAGGCCGCGTCCGAGGACCTGGCGCCGCTCCGGACCGAGCTCGTGCCCGCCCTGCTGGCCGAGCTCCAGGCCGGCTGACACCCGCCCGTTCTCACACGATGCCCCGCCGAGACCGATCGTCGACCTCGTCGGGCTCGATCCCCAGCATGTCCGCCCGTCGTCGTCGTCACCGTCAGCCGTCGGGCCGGACAAGGTGGTCGACGACCTGGCGAGCGGCGTCCCGGGCCCGGGCCACGAGGTCGTCGGTGGTGGCGCTCGAGATCGGGTGGTCGATCGCGATGAAGTGGTGGTCGTCGGCGCCGAGTACCCGGGCCATCAGGGTGGCGGCGTCGACGAAGGCTTCCGTCATGATGGAGACCGACGGGAGGCCGAGCAGCTCACCGGACACGGCGTCGTGCAGACTGCACGACGAGCAGCTCCCTCAATCCCCGACCCCGGCCACCAGGGCGTTCCACCGCTTGGCCCGGTCGAGGATCTCGGGGCCGGCGGGGGCGCTGTAGTTGGCCTTCGTCTCCCGGATGACCTCGGACGCGCCGTGGACCCCGATCAGCTCGGCGGCCAGGGCGTCGAAGAACCGGCGGGTGCCCTGTTTGCCGTTCGACACGATCCCGATAACGGCCCCCTCGAGGGTGGGCAGCCGATCGGCGGCGACGAAGGCCGCCGCCCGCTCGCCGTGGGTGGGATCCAGCACCTCGTAGTTCATCGTCTCCTCGATTCGCACTCGTCGGTCACGCGGTCATTCGCAGTCGATGCAGGCCCCGACGGGGACGGTCACGGCCCGGCTCTTGTGCCCGAGCCAGGGTGGGATGACGGCGCCGAAGCCGCCGGCGGGGCCCCCGGCCGCCACCACCAGCAGGTCGTCGGGCGACTCGAGGGCGGGGTAGCGGCGGTCGCCCTTGGTCGACACCACCGACCCCTTGCCCACGTCGGCCCACTCCCGCCGGTGGATCCAGGCGTGGTCGTGGACGTAGCGGCGGATGTCGCCCTTGGTCCACCCCGCCGCCTCGAAGTGGGCCCGCAACTGGGGCGGGACCACAATGGTGTAGTTGCCGGGCCAGATCGAGTAGTGGCGCATGCTGGCCCTGATCTCGGCCACGAAGGTGTCGAGGATCTCCGTCGGTTCGGTCGTCCACTCGTTCATCAGCTGGCGGGGTCCGAGGGCGGCCACGACCGTCACGGCCGAGGCGTGGGGATCGCCCAGTCGCTCGGCCGACAGCGACGGCCAGGTCGTGTGTTCCTCGTCTTCGGCGACGCAGTAGCTGAGCTTGCCCGGGTGGCCGAGCGTCGAGCGGTCGATGCCGCCGGCCCGCACGTCGAGCAGGTTCTGGAGCAGGAGGCGGACGGCCCGGCCGATGCAGGTCGAGGCCCGGTCGGTCGGCCCCAGGGCACTGAAGGTGCCGTCCATCCCGAGCTCGTTGCGGATGGGGCCGTTGACGATGACGAGCACGGCGGCGCCACCGGTGCTGGCGGTGGCCCCGTGGACGAGGAACGGCTCGGCCAGCAGGGCCGTCATCGCCGTCACCACCACCGGCAGGTGCATGGGCAGGCACCCGGCCAGCACGGCGTTGACCGCCACCTTCTCGGCGGTGATGGCCCGCTGCCGTACCGGTTCGACGCCGACGAGATGCCCGGGGGGCAGGCCGACCCAGTCGAGGGCGGCTTGGACGGCGGCCGGGGTCGGCGGCACGACGGGCAGACCGTCGGTCCAACCCCGGCTGTGGAAGAACTCCTGGCAGTCGAGCGGATCGACAGCGAACCGCTCCGACGTGAGTCCGGGGCTCGTCGTGGTGTCGTTGGCCATCGCCACCACCTTAGGGTGGGAGCCGATGTTGATCGAACGCATCGAGCTGCGGCTCCTCGACCTGCCCCTGGTGGAGCCGTTCGCCGCCGCCCACGGGACCATCGATCGGCGGACCGTGGTCGTGGTGAGGATCGGGACCGACGGGGGGTCGGGCTGGGGGGAGTGCTCGGCCCTTCCCGAACCCACCTACAGCGACGAGTTCGCCGCCGGGGCCCTGGCCATGATCGACGAGGAGTTGGGGCCCCGGCTCGTCGGCCACGATCTGGCGGCGGCGGAGGTCGCTCCCCGCCTGGCGGTGGTCCCCGGCCACCCGATGGCCACCTCGGCCCTCGAGATGGCGCTCCTCGATGTGGAGCTGCGAGCGGCGTCCCGGTCGTTGGCCGAGCTGCTGGGGGCCACCGCCGACCGGGTGCCGGCGGGCGTGGCGCTCGGTCTGGGCCCGGCGACCGAAACGGCCGAGCGGGTGGTGGCGCTGGCCGCCGCC
The DNA here is from genome assembly GCA_050330635.1 of Acidimicrobiales bacterium. Lineage (GTDB taxonomy): Bacteria > Actinomycetota > Acidimicrobiia > Acidimicrobiales > SZUA-35 > CADEDH01. The sequence goes on from JBHJNQ010000007.1 coordinate 118,726, forward strand.
GGGTTCGGCCGGGTGAAGCTGAAGATCGCGCCCGGCCGCGACCTCGAGCCGGTGGGGGCGGTGCTCGACGCAGTGGCCGCCGCCGGGGTGGTGGTCGATCTCCACGTCGACGGCAACGGTTCGTACCGGCCGCGCCATCTCGACCGTCTGATCGAGCTGGCGTCGTCGGGCGTGTCGGCCGTGGAGCAACCGCTGCCGCCGGGTGAGCTGGAGGCGGCGGTCAGCCTGGTGGCGGCGAGCCCCGTCCCGATCGTGGCCGACGAGGCCGCCTCCTCGGCGGCCGAGGTGCGGCGCCTGATCCGGGCCGGCGCGTTGTCGGGGGTGTCGGTCAAGCCGGCCCGTCTCGGGGGGCTGCTGGCGGCCCGGAGCCTGTACGACGAGGCCGTGGCGGCCGGGGTGGCGCTGACCGCCGGTGGCATGGTGGAGACCGGTCTGGGCCGCCATGCCCTGGTGGCTATGGCCGCCCTGCCGGGCTTCGGTCTCACCGGCGACATCTCGCCGGCCCGGCGGTGGCTGGCCGCCGACCCGTGGCCCGATGTGGTCATGACCGACGGGGCGGTGGCGGTCCACCGAGGGCCTGGGGTTGCGCCCGGTCCCGACCCGGACGAGCTCGATCGCCTCACGGTCAAGCGCAGCGTCGTCACCGCCCGCCGTCGGCGACGTTGAGGTGGGCACCGCCAGCTAGCCGGTGCCTTCCCGTGCACTTCGGTCACGCCTCCGGCCGGTGACCGACGGAGTGGGCGAACTGGCGCACCGCTTCCGCCGCCGTGGTCGGTAGCTCGAGATGGATGGCATGGGTTCCCGGCAGGGCGCGGAATTGGGCCCTCGGGAGGCCGTCGACGAGGCGTCGACCGATCTCGGTGAACTTGACGTCGGCGTCGCCGACCAGCACGAGCACCGGAACGGTCAGCCGATCGAGGTGGGACCACAACGGTTCCTGGGTTCCGGTGCCGCACGAGTGGAGGCTGGCCACGAGGCCCTCGACCCGATTGGTCGACCTCTCCTCCCGGCGGGCCGCCGACGGGGCGAGACCGGCGAAGAGGGGGTCGGCCAACCACCGGTCGAGGAACTCGGGGAGGCCCCTCTCGGCCAGGTGCAAGGCCAGCTCCTCGTCGGCCTGGCGGCGGGCCCGGCGGGCATCGGGATCGTCGATACCGGCGGTCGCCCCGATGAGCACGAGGCCCCGGACCAGATCGGGGTGGGCCAGGGCGCCGTGGAGGGCGACCCGGCCACCCATCGAATAGCCGACGTAGACGGCCTCGCCCCCGGCGTCGACCAGGAGGCGGCCGGCGGTGTCGAGGTCGGCGTCGTCGTGCTCGGGCGGGGTGCGGCCATGGCCGGGGAGATCGACCAAGACGACCTGATGATCGGCGGCGAGGTCGGCGGCGAAGGGACCCCAGCAACGCCCGTTCTGGGTGAAGCCGTGGGCGAGCACGAGGCGCGTCCCCCGCCCCCAGGTTTCGGTGTGGAGGCTCACCGCTCCAGTCTGCCCGCTCCGGGTCGCCCGACACCCCGTCGCCGTCGCCGTCGGCGGTAGGTTTGGCGACGATGACCGAGCTTCCCGTCACGGCCGCTGCGACATTCTGCACCACCCTGGCCGACGAGTGGGTCAGGGGCGGGGTGACGGATGCCTTCGTCGCCCCCGGTTCACGCTCGACCCCCCTGGCCCTCGCCCTGGCCGCCGACGACCGCCTCCGGCTCCATGTCTGTCACGACGAGCGGGTGGCGGCCTTCGCCGCCCTGGGCCACGGCCTGGTCACTGGCCGCCCGGCGGTGGTGGTGTGCACCAGCGGGACGGCCGCCACCCACTTCCACGCCGCGGTCGTCGAGGCTGACCTGTCGAGCGTGCCGATGGTGGTGTGCACCGCCGATCGGCCCCCGGAGCTGTGGGACGTGGGGGCGTCGCAGACGATCGACCAGACCCACCTCTACGGCGACGCCGTCCGCTTCTTCGCCGAGCCCGGCGTGCCCGACGACGTCGTGGCCGGCAGCTGGCGTTCGTTGGCGTCGCGGCTGGTGGTGGAGGCCCTCGGTCAGACGTCCCGCCCTGGTCCGGTCCACGCCAACCTGGCCTTCCGCGATCCGCTGGTCGGCAGACCCGGCCCGCTTCCCCCGGGCCGCCACGACGACCGGCCGTGGCACCGGGTGGAGGCGCTGCGGCCGCCGGGCCCGGACGAGCTCGCCTCCCCCCCTGCCGGTGGAGCCGACGTCGGGGCCGGGGCCGGCGCCGACGACAGGGCCGTGGCCCGATTGGGCTCCTATGTGAGGGCCGGGGTGACGGCCGGGGTGAGCGCCGGGGCCCGGGAGCTGGCCGGCCGGCTCGTCGGCCCTCACGGGCGGGCCCGTTCCGGGGTGATCGTGGCCGGATCCGGCACCGATGAGCCGTGGGCGGCGGCAGCGCTGGCGGAGCGCCTGGGGTGGCCGCTCGTGGCCGACCATCGATCCGGCTGTCGTACCGCCAGCGCCGCCGTGGCCCACGCCGATGCCCTCCTGCGATCCGAGCGGTTCGCCGCCACGGTCCGTCCCGAGGTGGTGGTGAGGATCGGCGAGCCGCTGGCTAGCAAGGTGGTCTCGCAGTGGCTGTCGGCGTCGGGAGCGGAGGTGCTGTGGCTGGGGGGGGCCGTGCGGTGGAGCGACCCGGAACGGCTGGTCGGCCGAGCGCTCGTGGGGCCGGAGGTGACCTCGGCGGTGCTGGCGGCCCTGCCGGTCGACGTGTCCCGATCCGATGCCCTGGAACGGTGGCGGGCGGCCGACGAGGCGGCGGCGAAGGCCGTGGCGGCTGTCCTGGCCGACGCCGACCCGACGAACGAGATCACCGTGGCTCGGGCCGTGATCGCGGGACTGCCGCCCGGGGCCGTCCTGGTGACGTCGTCGTCGATGCCGGTGCGGGACGTGGAGTGGTACGGGGCGGCGGGGCCGGGAGCGATGGCCGACGGGGTCGAGGTCCACGCCAACCGGGGGGCCAACGGTATCGACGGGGTGGTGTCGACCGCGATCGGGGTGGCCCTGACCGGGCGGCCGACGACGGTGCTCATTGGCGACGTGGCCTTCCTCCACGACAGCAACGCCCTGATCGCCCTCGGTCGTCGACAGCGGCCCGATGGCCAGGCCCTCGACCTCCATCTGGTGGTCGTCGACAACGACGGCGGCGGAATCTTCTCGTTCCTGCCCCAGGCCTCCCTCCTCGGGGCCGACCGGTTCGAGGCGCTGTTCGGCACCCCCCACGGCACCGACCTGGCGACGCTGGTGCGGGCGCACGGGCTGCCCGTCACGACCGGTACCGACGATCTGGTCGGGGGGTCGGGCCTGGGAGGCCTGGGGAGCCTGGGAGGCCTGGGCGGAGGATCGGAGGGAGCAGCGTCGACCTCGGTGGCCAACGGTGGGGTCCGGGTCACCATCGTGACATCGGACCGGACCGCCAACGTCGCCCTCCACGACCGGGTCAACCGGGCCGTCGTTGCGGCGGTAGAGCCGTGAGCGGTGGCCCCGTCCCCGGTCCGCCCACGTACGCTACGCAGGCATGACACCTGGATCGCCCGTCTCCGAGCTCTTCGACACCGACGCCTGGATCGAGGTCGGGGGCTTCGACTTCACGGACATCACCTACCACCGGGCGGTGGGGGTGGGAGCGGTCCGCATCGCCTTCGACCGTCCCGAGGTCCGCAACGCCTTCCGGCCCCACACGGTCGACGAGCTCTACCGGGCGCTCGACCATGCCCGCCAGTCGACCGACGTTGGCGCCGTGCTCCTCACCGGCAACGGGCCGTCGCCCCGCGACGGGGGGTGGGCCTTCTGTTCCGGGGGCGACCAGCGGATCAGGGGCCGAGACGGCTACCGCTACGCCGAGGGTGACACCGCAGCCTCGATCGACCCGGCCCGCAGTGGCCGGTTGCACATCCTCGAGTGTCAGCGTCTCATCCGCATGATGCCCAAGGTGGTGATCTGCGTGGTTCCCGGGTGGGCGGCCGGTGGGGGGCACAGCCTGCACGTCACCTGCGATCTGACTCTGGCCAGCCGGGAGCACGCTCGGTTCAAACAGACCGACACCGACGTGGCGAGCTTCGACGGGGGGTTCGGTTCGGCCTACCTGGCCCGTCAGGTGGGGCAGAAGATCGCCCGGGAGATCTTCTTCCTGGGACGGACCTACACCGCCGAGGAGGCCGAGCGCCAGGGCGTGGTGAACGCCGTTGTACCTCATGCCGACCTGGAGAAGGAGGCGCTCCAGTGGGCTCGGGAGATCTGCGCCAAGAGCCCGACGGCCCAGCGGATGGCCAAGTTTGCCCTCAACCTGATCGACGACGGGCTGATCGGCCAGCAGGTCTTCGCCGGGGAGGCCACCCGCCTGGCCTACGGCACCGACGAGGCCCAGGAGGGGCGCGACGCCTTCCTCGAGAAGCGCGACCCCGACTGGTCTCGCTATCCGTACCACTTCTAGGCCCTCGGGTTCGGGCCCCGGCTCCCGGCCCCCGGCTATTGGCCCCGGTTGCTGGGCAACAACCTCGGCGCCCGGGGTCTTCACGTGACCCACAACCAACCGAGATGCCACCACGGTGGGTCCTCGGGGGCGTGGGCGTGGTGCGGCCGGGGGGACCGAGGGTCGGGCGGTGTGGGGAGCGGAGAATCGCCCCGCATCACAGCGACAACCCATTCCTGACAGCGGGCGGCGAACCGCCTGATCCGGCGGGCGGTGGTGCGCGGCGCTCGCCCAGCGGCGTAGTGACCCCGGCCGAGGCGGAGGACCCGACCACGCCTGACCTCCCACCGGAGGGCGTCGGAGATGAGCTTCGACGCCCTGCCGGCCAGGTGATAGCCGGTAGCGGCCAGGAACGCCGCCAGCTCGGCCACCGTGGCCTCGCGCCGGGCCATGAGCTCAGCCACCAGGACGAAGCGCAACCCCCGACCTCGGAGTGGGACTGTCTCCGGGCCAGCCACCGAGTCGGGGGCACCGTTTGCGGCGCCGCCACCGCCACCGCCACTACCACCAGCGCCAGCACCGCCACCGCCACCGCGACCAGCGCCAGGACCAGCACCGCCACCGCCACCGCCACCACCACCAGCACCGCCACAGCCACCGCAACCAGCGCCAGCACCGCCACAGCCACCGGCAGGGAAGGGGACGGGGACGGGACGAGCCGAGGCGGACGGATGGTGCGTGGTACGGAAGGGTGGGGCGATGTCGATCATGAATCGAACACTAGTTCGGACGTGTGACAACGGAGTCGGGGTCCGCCCATCGTTGCAGAGGGTTGCCGGGCACCCCGGCAGCGCCGACCTGGCAGCCCGACGCTCCACGACAACGCTTCGCAACTGGACCCGAAACCGCACGGTCGCTGTCGCTCCGACGCGACCCACCCGGCACCACGCCCACCACCACCCCACCACCCACCACCGACCGCTGTCGCTCCGACGCGGCCGACGTCGTACCCACGACCACTGTCGCTCCGAACTCGCCACCGCTGTCGCTCCGATGCGGCGCACCGCTCCCTCCAGCCGGCCACCGTCGACGAGCTGAGGCCGGCACCCGGCGCTGTGCGCACCGTGCGCACCGAACGCCAGCAGCGACCCGGGGCCAGGGCCGCCGCCGCGGGAGCCGAGGGCCGCCGCTGCGGGAGCCGAGGGGGCTCAGGGTTGGATCAACGCCCCCAGCATGGCCCGGAACTTCGACCTGGTCTCGGCCAGCTCGGCCTCGGGATCGCTGTCGCCGACCACACCGACGCCGGCGAAGAGCCGGGCGCCGGCGGCACTCAGCTCGGCCGAGCGGATACCGACGGCGAAGGCCCCATTGCCGGCGCCGTCGACCCAGCCGACGGGCCCGGCGTAACGTCCACGCTCGGCCCGCTCCATCTCGGCGATCAGGGTGAGGGCGACGTCGCGGGGATCGCCCCCGACGGCCGGCGTCGGATGGAGGGCGGCCACCAGCTCGAGCACCGACACCGCCGGCGACGAGAGCCGCCCCTCGACCCTGGTGCCGAGGTGGTGGACGTTGGCCAGGCTCACGATCGTCGGTTCCGGCTCGGCGTCGACGTAGGAACAGGATGGCAGGAGTCCATCGAGGAGCCAGTCGATCGTGATCCGGTGCTCCCACCGATCCTTGGTCGAGGCCAGCAGGTTGGCGGCCAGGCGACCGTCGGTGCCCGGATCGGACGAGCGTGGCGCCGTGCCGGCGAGCGGATGGGCCCGCACGATGTCGCCCTGACGGGACACGAGCAGTTCGGGGGAGGCACCGACGAAGCCGTCGACGGCGAACACGATGGCGGCCGGGAACGCCGTCGCCAGCCGCTCCACCACGGTGGCGGGATCGAGCGGATGGTCGGTGCGGAGCGTCAGCTCCCGGGCCAGGACGGCCTTGTCGAGGTGACCGGCCCGGATCCGATCGCGCACCGGGGTGACGATGTCGTCGCGCCACCGCTCGGGCTCCACCACCGATCGCAGATCGAACGCCGTGGGCTGCACCGGAGCCCAGGGGCGGTCGGTCTCGGCCCTCACCCGGTCGATCGCCTCGTCGACCCCGAGCGACCCATCGCCGGTGATCGTCAGCCAGCGGCGCCCGTCGACGCCGCGGGCGACCGTGATGGCCGGAACGATCAGCTCGCCGGGGGCGGTGCGATCGAAGGCCAGGGCGGCGAAGGCCACCGGTCCCGACCCGGGGGCCTGCACGTCGTCGGGGCCCGCCAGCTCGGCGAGGCGGCGCTGAGCATCGGCAGCTCCCCCGGGCCGCTCGATCGGCAGGCGCAGAGCCTGCCCCAGACCGGCCACGGCCGGAACGGCATCGCCAGCGTCGGGCCGTCGCCACAGCAGGCCGGTCCTCGTTCCCAGCAGGACCGGATCGAGGTCGACGTCGATGCGTACCGTGAGCGACTTCATGACCCCACCGTACGGCCCGGCCCCACCGCTCGGGGGACCCGGGCACCCCCGACCGCCCTCCCGGTCCTCGAGAACAGGCTCAGGCCCCCTGGAGCCGGGCCCGGAACCGGCGCATGCCCCGCAACCACCGGTCGTAGTCGGTGGCCTTGCGCTCGAAGTAGGTGGCCACCTCGGGGTGAGGCAGGACCAGGAACCGTCCCTCCCGCATGGCCTCCACGCACGCCTCGGCCACCTGCTCGGGCTCGAGGATCCCGTCGCCGGCGGCCTGTCGGGCGCTCGGATCGGCCGACGTCGACCCCGACCCTGACCCTGACCCCGTCCCGGACCCGGACCCGGCCGCCCGATCCACGTCGGCCGGGCGGCGGCGAGGCCCCAGGATGTTGGTCCGCACCGCCTGGGGGCAGAGCACCGACACCCCGACACCCTGGTCGCCGTAGTTGATCGACAACCACTCGGCGAACGCCACGGCCGCATGCTTCGACACGGCATAGGGCCCGGAGTCCATCTGGGTCAGCAGACCGGCGGCCGATGCCGTGTTCAGGATGTACCCGCCGCCCCGCTCCACCATCCCCGGCACGACGGCCCGGGCCGCCGCCAGGTGCGACCAGGTGTGGACGTTCATCATCCGTTCCCACTCGTCGGTCGGCAGGTCGAGTCCACCCCGCAGGCCATAGCCGGCGTTGGACACGAAGATGTCGATCCCACCGTGGGCGTTCTCGGTGTCGACCACGAGCTGCTCGATGGCCCGCTCATCCCCCACGTCGAGCTGGACCGCCGAAGCGGCGGCGCCGATCATGCCCACCGTCTCCTCGGCCGCCGCACCATCGAGATCGGCGCACACGACCGCCCGCGCCCCACCGGCGGCGAACCGCTCGGCCAGGGCCCGACCGATGCCGGAACCGGCCCCCGTGATCACCGTGACCTTGTCGTCGAGTTCCATCACCGGACCCTAGATCGCTGGCCCCGACGGCGGCCACCCTACGATGGGGTGGTGGAACAGCGCTTCACCGTCGATGTCGAGGCCGCCCCCGAGCCCGTGTTCGAGCTCGTGGCCGACCTCGACCGCTATCCGGAGTGGCTCGACCTCGTGCACAAGGTGGAGCGTGCCGCTGCCGGCGACGGCCCGGCGGCATGGTGGGTGACGCTGCGGGCCGTGGTCGGACCCTTCGCCCGGTCCAAACGGCTCCGCATGTTGCGCACCGCCGACGAGGCCCCCCACTGGGTCCGTTTCGAGCGGGCCGAGGTCGACGGGCGAGACCACTCGGCGTGGATCCTCGAATCCGAGGTCTGCGCCGCCGGCGACGGTTCGTCGGTCACCATGACGCTCCGCTACGACGGGCGGCTGTGGTCGCCGGTGCTCGGCGGGGTGCTCGAACGTCAGGTGGCCAGGGCCACCGAGAACCTGAGGTCGTTGGCCACCGGCTAGTCAGCGCCGGCTGGTGAGCGCCGACCGGTCACCGACGGGCGACGCCGGGCGGGTGAGCCGGCGCCGGCCCCGTCGAAGCTCAGGCCAGGAGCGAGGCCAGCGGCGTCAGCCAGCGGCCCGACAGGGGGTGGGTCCCGGCGGCCAGGTCGGCGACGAGAGCGGCGAGCCGCTCGGACACCGGGCCGGGAGCGTCGAGGACGCGGCCATCGAGGCGACCGACCGGTGTCAGGAACCGGTTGGACGAGGTCAGGATCAGCTCGTCGGCTGCCGCAACGTCGTCCCACCCGACGTCGCGGACGTCGACCACCACCCCGTCGCTGGTGATCAGGTCGACCAGCATCCGCCGGGTGATCCCGTCGAGCACATGGTCGAGCGAGGGGGCGAGGACGCGACCGTGGCGGACGACGAGCAGGCTCTGGGTCGTCGCCTCGGCCAGGGTGCCTTCCATCGTGCCGAAGATCACCTCATCGTGGCCCGCGCGGTCGGCCGCCAGCTGCTGGCGCAGCCCCGGCGTGTAGCTCGCCGCCACCTTGAGCCCAGGGGGCAGCACGGCGGCCGGGATCTTCGGCATGTCGGAGGTGACCACATCGATCGGCTCCCGGGGGCTGATCGGATCGGTGCGGTCGACGAGGGCGGCGACGTAGATGCTGGGCACCAGCGAGAGGGGCCGGCTGGTGGGTGCGATCTCCGACCACGCCGCCACCAGCTTCACCGTGGTGGCCCCCGGGTTGGCGGCGACCGTCTCCGCCACCGCCCGCTCCAACGTGGCCACGTCATAGGGGCTGGCCATGCTCATCAGCTCCATCGACCGGTCGAAGCGGGCCACGTGGGCCCGCAACCCCACCGCCACCGGTCCCCCGTCACCGGGCAGGACGCGCAGCACGTCGAATACCTCGGAGCCCCGGTGGGCGGCGTGGGACAACACGTGGATCGTGGCCTCGACCGACGGGATCAGCTGTCCGTTGCGCCATATCGTCTCGCTCACCGGGTCAAGGGTACGTCGGCCGGTCGCCGGTAGGGTCGGACGATGCCCCGATTGGTCGCGCTCGCCCTCCCCGGCGGGCCCCGCTACGTCGACGCCCTCCGTCGGGTGTGGGACGCCGGCGACGCCATCGCCCCCCTCGATCTCCGCCTCCCCCGGGCCGAGCAGGCCCGGGTGCTTGCCGCCCTGGCCCCGGCCGCCGTGATCGAGGGCGACGGCGAGCCCCGATCGCTGCCAGACGGTGCACCGGTGGAGCCGGGAGACGCCGCCGTGGTGGCCACCAGCGGCACGACGGGTCTGCCGAAAGGGGTGATCCACACCCACCGCTCGATCGAGGCGTCGGCCCTGGCAACGAGCGCGGCGCTGGGGGTCGACCCCGCAACCGACCGCTGGCTGGCGTGCCTTCCGCTGGCCCACATCGGAGGTCTGGCGGTGGTGATGCGCTCGCTCGTCTCCGGCACCCCGGTCGAGGTCCACGACGGCTTCGACGCCGACGCCGTCCTCGATGCCGCCGGGCGGGGCGCCACGCTCGTCTCGCTCGTGACCCGAGCCCTCAACCAGATCCCGGCCGACGCCTTCCGCGCCGTCCTCATCGGCGGTGCCGCCCCGCCCCCCGACAGACCGTCCAACGTGATCGCCACCTACGGCATGACCGAGACCGGCTCGGGCGTCGTCTACGAGCGCCGTGCCCTCGACGGGGTGGAGATCGACATCGACGACGGCGGCGAGATCCGCCTACGGGGCCCGATGCTGTTCCGGGCCTACCGCCACGACCCCGACCCCTTCGCCCCCGGCGGCTGGTTCCCCACCGGCGACCTGGGCCGGTGGGGGGAGGACGGGCGCCTCGTCGTCGACGGCCGGCGGGGCGACGTCATCGTCACCGGTGGCGAAAAGGTGTGGCCGACCCGCATCGAGGCCCTCCTGGGCGACCTAGCCGACGTGGCCGAGATCGCCCTCGTCGGCCGGCCCGACCCCGACTGGGGCCACCGGGTCGTGGCGGTCGTGGTGCCGACCGACCCGGAACAGCCGCCCACGCTCGACGACCTGCGCGCCATCACCCGGCAGGAGTTCCCCGCCTGGTGCGCTCCCCGTCAGCTCGAGCTCCGCTCCGCCCTGCCCCGGACCTCCCTGGGCAAGATCCGTCGCGACCTCCTGACCCGGCCCGACCCGACCTGACGGGCCGACGTCCGCTCCGGGCGGCGGGCCACCACGACCGCCCCCAGCAGGGCCAGCACGAGCAGGCTCGTCCACGCCGGGCGGTAGCTCCCGAAGCGGTCGACGCTGTAACCGACCAACGGAGCCGACAGGGTCAAACCGCCGAGGAAGCCGAGCAGTACGACCCCCGTCGCCCGTCCCGACATGGTGCGCGGCACCTGACGGATCACGGTCAGCATGGCCACCACGTTCCAGGCCACGACGGTGAAGGCGATGATGACCACCGTCGGCCACAACAACCACGCCCCCACGCTCTGGGCCGCCAGCAGCAGCCCGGCCGACACGGCGCTGCCGAGGGCGAGGAGCAGCAGCGCGGGCCGGGCGGCGATGACGTCGTCGACGAGGCGGCCCCAGATGACCCGGGCGGCGATGGCCACCAGGCCGGCGATGCTCACCGCCAGGCCGGCGGTCGTCTCCGAGTAGCCGAGCACCTCGTGGGCGAACAAGGGGTAGAAGCGCGTCATGCCACCGGCCGTCATGCCCAGGAGGAGGGCGTAGAGGGCCACCTGGCGGACGAGGGGGTCGAGGCGGGTGACCCCGGCGGCCGACCGGTCGACCTCGCGATCGGCGCCGGTGGCGGTCATCCTGTCCGGAGCGAACCGGAAGTGCGTCACCACCGCGATGGCGGCCGTGACGACGGCCATGGCGGCCAGGGCCGGCCGCCAACCGATCGTGGCCGCCGCCGGCGGGAGGATGGCACCGGAGAGGAACACGGCGAACTGCACGCCCGACTGCTTGACCCCCGTCACCGAGCCCTGCATCCCGGGCGGGACCTCGTCGGCGATCACCTTGTTGGTCACCGAATTGCTGGCCCCCTGGGGCACACCGGCCACCACCGAAGCCGCCAGCAGTACCCAGTAGCTGAAGGCGAGCGAGGTCATGAGGAAGCCGAGGGCGCTGACCAGGTTGACCGCCACCATGGAACGGCGAACCCCCAGGCGGTCGGCGACCCGACCGAGCCTGGGGGCCACGAGAGCGCCTACCCCGGTGTTGACGGCGCCCAGGACGCCGATCTCCCACCGGTTGATGTCGAACTCGTCGATCAGGTTGGCGGCCAGGACGACGCCGACGAAGAGCTGGAACGTCCCGGCCGTCATGGCCCAGGCCGTCAAGATCATCAGCTCGATCTGACGGCGCCGGGACATGGGTCGCCAGGCTAGGGCGTCACCGGGTCGACCGTTCATCCTGCCCCGACCGGGGGCGGGCGGTGCGGGCCGGCACAACCGCCGTCTCGGCCCGGGCGTCGGCGGTGGCGACGAGCAACCATCCTCCTCCGCCGACGAGGAGGGCGCCGAAAATCACCAAGATGCCCGTCCCCCAACCGGTGAAGGCCAGCTGGGTCGGCGCCGAGATCGACGCCAACGGAGCGGCAGGACCCGCCGCCGGAGCCACCGGGGTTTCGGCGGTGACCGAGGAGGCGGCTGCCGTGCCCGGCTTGAGGATCTGGGCCGAGTCGTTGTCGAACACGTCGGGCAGACCGGTCAGGTCGGCACCGCCCTGGTCGACGGCATTGGCGGTCACGGCCGCCGTGGTGAACAGGCCGCCATCGGGCACGGCGGGCGATGCGGTCTCGAGCTGATAGGAGGCCGACGCCCCGGGAGCCAGAGGGGTTGACCCGGCGTGGATCAGCACGGGCACTCCGGCCACCCCGGCGTCATCGACGAAGCCGACGATGGGGTCGGTCAGGGCGATCGAGTCGAGGTGGGTGTTGCCGACGTTGGTCACCACGAAGCAGTACGTGATCGGGGCGCCCTCCTCGACGGTGGTGACCTCGGCCGCCGGGCAGCCGACGCCACCGTCGTGACCGGCGTAGACCGACACCGAGAGCTCGACCTCGGGCACGGGGATCTCCTCGCCCGGGTAGACGACGGCCTCGGCCGTCGCTGTCAGTGGCCCCCCGGCCGGATCGCCGTTCCCGTCGACGGGTTGGGCCGTCACCGACGCCACGTTGGTGTAGGTGTCATCGACGGCGCCGTCGGCCTCGTCGAGGGGCGGAGCGCCCTCGAGGACGTACACCGCCCGATGGCCGGGAGCCAGGGGGGTGGAATCGGCCGACATCAGGACGGGGTCGCCGGCGACGAACGGGTCGACGAAGGTGATGTCGGCCAGCGCCGCCGTCCCGGTGTTGGTGACGGTGAAGCAGTAGGTGACCTGTTCGAACTGGGTCGCCTCGGCGTAGGTGGCGGCCGTGGCGCAGCCGGCCCCGCCGTCATGACCCCGGTAGACGGTCTTGGCGAAGCCCAGCCCCTCGACGGTGCTCGGCCCGGCGGCGACGGCGGCGGCCTCGAACGGCTCGCTGGCCGCCACCCCCGAACGGCCCATGGGTACGAGCTTGATGTCGGCCTCACCGTCGTTGTCGACCCGGAGGCCCGCGATCGTGCCGCCACCGTCCGGCACGAGATCAGCCACGTCGAGGGCGGTCAGGTGGACCGGTTGGGGATCGGGGTAGTCGGCCGGGGCGTAGCCGGTGTTCCACCCATAGGGGGGACCGATGGTCAGCGTCGGGGCGCCGGCCACCGGGGTGCCGTCGGCACCGAGCGGGGTGAGACGGAACGGGGCGTTGCCGGCCCGCTCCTGCACCAGCAGGTACTGGCCGGCGGCGAGCGGGGTCGAGAACACGACGTCGTAGTCGGCGCCCCAGGTGTCGCCGGGACGGTTGAGGTTGTCGGAGCGGACATAGTCACGCAGGTCCGGGGAGTTGTAGGCCCGCTCGGCTGCCACCTCGAAAGCGGCGTCGGAGGTGGCGGTGGCGACCCCGTTCTCACTGACCGCCATCCCCACCACGTCGCCCGGCACCGTCACGTTGCGCACGTCGATCGCGGTGCCGAGGGGGCGGAGCGCGGTCGGCCCCCCGTGATCGACCATGATCGACACCAGGTCGACCGGCTCGTGCGACCAGTCGGTCGTGCCGTCGGCGGGCGCCACCTGCGTCCGGGCGACACCGCCGGCGACGAGGTCGACCCCGAGGATGGCGACCTCGGCCTCCTCGGGTCCGGTCGCCGACTGGGCTCCCGCCGTCACGGGGAGGGCGCCCACGGATGCGAGGACAGCGGCCCCGGCGGCGAGGGCGACGTAGGCGCCCGAGCGGGTGGGGGTGAGCCGCCGCCGACAGGCGGCGGGCGGCTCGACGATCGGTCGAAACATGGGTTCGTCCTTCTCGGCGGGGATGTGGGAGAGACCGTCGCCTGCGGGCGGGACGGTGCTCACCACTCCGTCGGTCGGACGGACCGGGTCTTGAGACCTACGCCGCGCCCGTCGCCGGGCCCGGCCGCCCATCCCCGCTCAGCGTCGGGCCAGCGCCGCCTTGGCCAGCTCGAAGTCGTCCGGGTTGGTGATCCCGATCCACCGCTCCGGCGATGGGATGACCTTCACCGCAAGGCGCCCGTCGGCCATCAGCTCGCCGACCACGGTGGGGAGCTGGCACTCGGCCCGGGGATCGTCACCGTGGGCGTTGTGGAAGGCCCGCCACCGCTCGTCGAAGTCGGCCAGAACGGTGGGGTGGAAGCACCACAGGTTCATCGACACCGGCGTGTCGGCGGGGACGGTCCGCCCGCCGGCCGAGAACGAGCCGTCGGCCCGGCGCTCGCAGCCGTCGGTCTCGACGATGGCGGTCAGCCATCCGTCGTCGACCTCGGTGACCGCCCGGGTCACCGTCCCCGTCGGGGGAACCGTGTGACCGAGCTCGAAGGCGACGTTGCCCGCCTCCCCGGCATCGAGGGTGGCCAGACACGAGGCCGCCAGCTCGAACGACCGAGGGCCGTAGTAGTCGTCGGCGTTGATCACGGCGAACGGGTCGACGACGACCCCGGCGGCGCTGAGCACGGCATGGAGAGTGCCCCACGGCTTGTCGCGGTGGGGTCCGAGATCGTCCTGGCGGACGTACGTCACGGTCCGCCCACCGTGGAAACCCTCGACGTGGTGGCGGACGTCGTCCTCGATGCCGCTCCGGACGATCAGCACGGTGTCGGCGAAGCCGGCGGCGGCGGCGTCGAACATGGAGAAGTCGAGGATGGCCTCGCCGTTCCCACCCACCCGGGCCAGCTGCTTCACTCCGCCGAAACGGCTCCCCAGCCCGGCGGCCATGATGACAAGCGTTGGTTGCACCACCACAGGGTGTCGGTTGGGCCGACCGGTGGCAACGTCGGGAGGACCGGGCCGGACGAGGTTCTTCGCCAGGACTCCGGGCAGGCTGTCCGGAGTGGCCCCGCCTGGTGGCCATCCTCACCCGCGACCTGGGCCGACCTCGGCGCTTCGCCCCGGCCGGGACCGCCTAGCGGTGGACGTCGGCCTCCGTGCGGACCGCCCGGGACCTGAGGGTGAACACGCTGTCGCCCGAGAGCACCCCGCCCCTGGCGAACAACCGCCCTCCCTGCCAGTTGGACAGACCGAGCTCGGGACGGCCGAAGGCGTACTGGCCGTCGACCCAGCGGGTGAAGCCGTCACCGACGAAGGGGGCGTCGATGGCGGCCCAGAACCGGGACTGCTCACCCTCGTCGCCGCTGACGAGACTGGCCACGAACCGGGGCGACTGCCGGTTGAACCGGTCGACCGCCTCGTCGACGGAGTCGACGACGGTCACCGTGATCTCCGGTGAGTCCTCCCACTCCCACTCGTGCCCGAGACGGTCGTCGTCGATCTCGGTCGCCCGCCGCTCCCTGACCGGACCATCGGGCCTGACGACCTCCACCTCGCGATCGAGCCATCCCTCGGGCACGAACGGCAGCGCGGCAGGGGTCACGTGGACCCGGGGTTCGGCCCCGCGGGCAGCGGCCGCCGCCGCCAGCCCGTCGAGCACCGCCGGGACCAGCCGATCGGCGGCCGGTGCCAGCACGCAGCACGTGTTGAGGGTGTTGCAGACCTTTCGGTCGAGCGAGTGGCGGACCACGGAACGCAGCCGGTCGGGGTCGCAGTGGCGCCCGGTGACGATCCACGCCCCACCGGTGCCGTGGAGGCTCACCGGCGTCCCCGCCTGGCGGGCCACCGCCCCGAGCTGGGCCACCGCCGGTCCGCTGCCCCGGGCCACGGCCAGCGCCAACGTCGGATCGCCGAACATCGCCCACCCGGCGGCGTGGGCCGGGCTGTCGAGGAGGGTGGCGGCGCCCGGCGGCAGCCCGGCCTCGTCCAACGCCGGGTCGAGGAGGTGCTCGACGATGGCCCTGGCCGTGCCGAGGGCGTCAGATCCGATCCTGAACACGACCGTGTTGCCGCTGCGCAGTACCCCGCAGGCGTCGGCGAAGACGTTGGGCCGGCCCTCGAACACGAAGCCCACGACCCCGAGACCGGCCACCCGCTGCTCCAGGCGCCACCCTTCGTGGTCGATGGCCTCGACCAGCTCATCTCGCCGGGACGGAGCGTCACGCCATAACCGGAGGCCCGCCACCATGTCGGACCGCATCGTGTCGCTCAACTCGAGCCTCGTGGTCGAACGACCCCGCTCCCGGGCCGACGCCACGTCGACCCGGTTGGCCTCGGCCACGGGGGCGAAGCGGTCGTCGTCGGCCAGCCGCTCGGCGAAACGATGGTAGAACCCGTCGATCGTGTCGTCGTCGACCGAGCCCATGGCGAGGAACGCCCGGTGGGCCCGGGCCACGGCCTCGATCGCCACCGTCCACTCCCGATCCGGGATGTGGAGCAGGTCGCCGGAGTCTGCGACCACGATGAGCCGGTCGCCCGGACGGAAGGCAGCCGCCAGCTCGGGCCCGACCCGGGCGATGCGGTCGCCGCCGTAGACGATGGCCTGGCCCGGTTCGAGGGCGACGAGCCGCTCGGCGCGGTCAGCCCGCTCGGCGGCGGCAGCGGCAGCGGGGTCGGTCCCGGGCTCAGGGACGGGGTCGGTCCCGGTCGAGGAATGGGCGGTCGTCACCGTCCCAGTGTGCCATCGCCGGCTCAGCTGTAGGCGGCGTCGTCGTCGTCACCCGTCGGCACCTCGGGCACCAGGGGCACGAACCGGACCGGGCCCAGGTCCTCGGTCTCCACCGTGGTCGGGGTGCGCCGCAGGCGGAGCAGGTGCTGGGTCCCCCCCACCGGGCCGACGGGGATTACGAGCCGGCCTCCGGGCCGGTCGGGGCCGGGCGCCCGCAGCTGATCGACGAGGGCCGGGGGTATGTCGGCGGGGCTGGCGGTCACGACGATGGCGTCGAACGGGGCCTCGGCCTCCAGGCCGTCGGTACCGTCGCCGACGACCACGACGACCGTGTCGTGGCCCTCGGCCGCCAGCCGGCGCTCGGCCCGGGCGGCCAGGGTCGGCCACCGCTCGACCGTCCACACCCGCCCCGCCAGACGGGACAGCACCGCCGCCCCGTAGCCCGAGCCCGTACCGATCTCGAGCACCCGGTCGGCCGGGGCGATCTCGGCCGCCTGAGCCATGAGGGCCACGATGTAGGGCTGACTGATGGTCTGCCCGCACCCGATCGGCAGCGGGCCATCGCTGTAGGCCTGACCGCGGTCGCGCTCCTCGACGAAACGGTGACGTGCCACCTCGGCCATGGCGTTCAGCACCCGCCGATCGACGATGCCTCGACGGGAGAGGTCGTTGACCATCCGTTGGCGCCGACGGTGCAGGGTCACGGTTGCGGGGTCACGGTTGCGGGTCGGGGTCGCTCCTGACCTCGACGCTACCAGGGCATGATGGGACGGTGCCGACCGGCCGCTTCGCCCCCAGTCCCACCGGCCCGCTCCACCTCGGGAACCTGCGGACCGCCCTCGTCGCCTGGTTGTACGCCCGGGCCGACCGGTCGGCGTTCCGCCTCCGCTTCGACGACCTCGACGCCGGCTCGGTCCGGGCCGAGCACTACGACACCCAGGCCGCCGCCCTGTCGGCCCTCGGCCTCGACTGGGACGGGCCGGCCGTCCGACAATCGGACCGCCTCGACCGCTACCGGGCCGCCCTCGACCGGCTGGTGGCGGCCGATGCCGTGTATCCCTGCTACTGCTCCCGACGCGAGATCCGGGAAGCGGCCCAGGCCCCGAACCGCCCCCTGGCTGGCCACGCCTACCCGGGCACGTGCCGCCACCTCGACCGGCGGACCAGGGCCGAGCGGGAGGCGGCCGGTCGCCGGCCGGCCCTCCGCCTCCGCGTCGACGAGGCCTCGGTCGACTTCGTGGACAGGGTGGCCGGCCCGGTCGGGTTCGACGTCGACGATTTCGTCGTGTGCCGCAACGACGGCACCCCCGCCTACCACCTGGTGACGGTGGTCGACGACGACGCCCTCGATATCGAGCTGGTGGTGCGGGCCGACGATCTGCTCGACTCGACGAGCCGGCAGATCCTGCTGTGCCGACTCCTCGGTCTCCGGGTTCCGGCCCATGCCCACGTTCCCCTCGTCGTCGGCCCCGACGGCGAGCGGCTGGCCAAGCGCCACGGCGCAGTCACGCTGGCCGACCACCTGGCCCGGGGCCGGTCGACCGCCGACGTGCTCCACTACCTGGCCCGCTCGCTCGGTCTCCACCCCCGTCCCGGCGACCGGGCCCCCGACCTGGTGGGCCGGTTCGACCCCGCCGGGCTACCCCACAGCCCGCTCGTGGTGACGGGGTCGGACCTCGGCGGGGAGGGTCAGAACACGAGCTCCGACAGGGTGTAGATGACCAGGCCGGCCAGGCCGCCGACCAGGGTGCCGTTGATACGGATGAACTGGAGGTCACGGCCGACCTGGAGCTCCAACCGCTCCGCCGTCTCGTCGGTGTCCCACCGCTGGACGGTGGTGGCGATCAGGTCGGCCACCTCCCCCTTGAACTGCCCGGCCACGTACGTGGTGGCCTCGATGATCCAGCGGTCGATCCTGGCCTGCAGCTCGGGATCCCGCTCCAGGGCCCGGCCGGCCTCGACCAGGGCCTCGTCGAGCCGCACCCGGAGCTCGGAGGTCGGGTCCTCGCTCGCCTCGAGCAGGGCCGACTTCATCCGGTCCCACAGCGACGCCGACCAGGCCCGGACCTCGGGATGGGCCAGCACCTCCTCCTTGAGCCGCTCGCCCCGGGCCAACAGCTCGGGGGACGACTTCAGCTCCTCGGCGAAACGGGCCGCACGACGGTCGACCTCGCGTCGCAGCTCGTGGTCGGGATCGGCCCGCAGCTCCCCCAGGAACCGCTGCACGACCTCGTAGATTTTCTCGAGCACGGCGTCGTCGACCTGCTCTGGCACCCACCACGGCGACTCCTGGTACAACCGCTGACGGAACGGGTCGCGGTTGTCGTCCATGAACGAGGAGAGACCGCCGAGAACGGCATCGAACACGACGCGGTGGTGCTCGCCCTCGATGGCCACCTCCACGGCCCGACCGACCAGCGGCGCCACCGGCATCTTTCGGGCCCTGGTCATGACGACCTGTTCGAGGCCGCTCTGGACGAGGTCGTCCTCGAGGACCTCGGTCACTCCCCGGACCACGGCCGCGCTCTGGGCCGACACGGTGGCGGCGTTGTGAGGTTGGGCCAGCCACCCACCGACCCGGGCCGCCAGGTGGGCGTCCTCCAACCGCTCGACGATCACCTCGGAGGTCAGGAAGTTGTCCCGCACGAAGCCGCCCAGACTGGCCCCGATCTGGTCCTTGCGGGTCTGGACGATGGCGGTGTGGGGGATGGGAAGACCGAGGGGATGGCGGAACAGGGCGGTCACGGCGAACCAGTCGGCCAACGCCCCCACCATGGCCGCTTCGGCTGTGGCCCGGACGTAGCCGACCGCCGGGTAGGACTCCTCCAGGGCCCGGGCCACGAGGAACACGACGGCCGCCGCCACCAGCATCCCGGTGGCGAAGGCCTTCATCCGGCGCAGGTCGCGGGCCCGGCTGGCGTCGGGATCGGGGAACGGGGTGCTCATGGCGACACCATCATGCCGGAGCGGATCAGAGCACGGTGCGCAGTACCCGGAAGGCCTCGGCGTGCTCGACCCCGATCTCCTTGCCCCGCAGACACGACAGGGCGCGCACCGACTCCTCGCAGCGGACGTGGGGCGAGGGCCGGGCCTGGGTGACGTAGGCGGCCAGCGCCTCGAGCTTGCGGTCGACCACGTCGGTGATGTCGACGAAGGCCTCGGGACGCGGGATCTTGTCGGTCCACCACATGATCTTCGGTGACTCGTACACCAGCACGTGGGGGACGAGCCACTTCCCGAACACGGGGGCGATCGGCCGCAGGGCCGCCACCGCCGTCTCGAACGTGGCCACGTGGTCCTGGTCGTAGTCATCGCCCGACGGGATCAACACGACGTCGGGTTCGAGGTCGTTGATCTCCCGCTCGAAGCGGTCGACCAGGTCGCGTTTGGGCAGCGTGTCGAGCTTCTCGATCAGGTCCTGGTCGCCGTGGACGATGTCCCAGTCGAAGCGGAGGATCCCCGCCACCGCCTTGATCTCGGCCACCCGCTGGGCGAAGGTGGTGCCGCCCTCGTGACCGTAGTGGTGGAACCCGTCGACCGTCATGAACAGCACCCGGACCTCGGCACCCTGGTCGGCCAGTCGGGCCATCGTCCCTCCGCATGCCAGGGCCTCGTCGTCGGCATGGGGGGCGATGACGAGGACCCGGCGCAGCCGGCTGAGGTCAGGCAACGTCCGCCGCCGCCATCAACGGACGGTAGTAGTCGATCGTCTCCTGGATGAGAGCGTCGAGACCGACGATCGGCGTCCACTCGACTACGCCGGCGGCATCGAGCACCGGGGTCTTCTCGAACGAGTGGGCCTCGACGTAGAGGTCGCCGTGGATCTTCTTGGCGTCGGCGTACACGATCGACGAACTGGAGCCCGTCATCTCCTTCACAAGATCGGCGAGGGCCCGGACGGTGATCTTGTTGTGGGGATTGCCGACGTTGTAGACCATGCGGTCGGAGTCGAGGGCCGCGTCCATGTGATCGGTGATGAAGCGGGTCAGGTCGGACACCGACAGGAAGGCGCGCAGCTGCTCGCCGGTGGCGAACACGGTGATGTCGTCGCCGACGAGGGCCTGCTGGACGAAGGTCGGCACCACGAAACCGCCCATCTCCGACTGGCGGGGTCCGGTCACGTTGAACGGCCGGATCACGATGCCCCGCAGGCCCCGGTGGGCGCTATTGGCCACCATGGCCTCGGTCAGGGTCTTGGCGATGGCGTACTCGACCCGCACGGAGTAGTCGGACGGCACGAGGATCGTGTCGGACTCGGCCAGCTGGCCGGAGCGGCCGTAGACCTCGGCCGACGAGAAGACACAGACCGGGACGTCGTGGTCGATGCACTCCTCGATCACGGTCTCGGCCGAACGCACGATCTCGGGGCCCAGGCGGCCGGCGAAGCGGAGGATGCCGGCCGGGCCGACGAGGGAGGCGGCGTGGATCACCCGCTCGGCCCCGGCCACCGTGCCCCCAGCGAGGAAGAAGTCCTCGACCTTCATGCGCAGCACCGTGCAGTTCGGGTGCTCGTCGTAGGGCTTGGTCGAGATGACCGAGCTCACCATCGAGTCGATGATCACAACCTTGCGGCCGGCATCGAGGTAGGCATCGGCCACGAACGAGCCGATGAAGCCCAGCCCACCGGTCACGATGACGGCATCCTCGGTGTCGACGTTGCCCACATCGATGTCGCGTGCGTCGGCCAGTGCCATTCTCATGGATGCTCCGCTTTCTGTCGTGGTAGGTGTGCTGGTCGGGAGGTGCGCAGTTCGGACGTGCCCAGTTCGGAAGTGCGGCTCGGTCGATCGCACCTCCGGGTGCCGGTCGACGGACGCGCCGGAAGGCGATGGCCCGGCACCTGCCCTGTCCCGATCCATCTCCCCACTGGCCTGCCCTGCTGGTCGCCCGTCATCCAGATTCGCTCAGCTCGTTCGAGATATCTGGACATCCGACGACAACGATACCCACCATCGACCGACTCATCCGATGGTCCGGGTACACCTACTGTCGGGTTTGGGCTTTTCAGCCCAGCCCTCGAGCCGATGGATGTGAAGAAGGCCACATGACCGACGACGACCGGGCCCTGCGGGGCCGGCCGACACTGCGACCCGGCAGCCGGCTGCTACGTGCCGTGGTCGGGCTCGTCGTCGTCGTCGTGGCCTTCGTGTGGGTGCTGCCCGGGATCTCCCCCTACAGCCAGGTGTGGGCCGCCCTCCGTTCGATCGGACCGACCATCGGCGCCGCCGTGGCGGTGGTGGGAGCGGCGAACCTGATCGCGCCCGCCGCCTCCCAGAAGGCGGCCCTGCCCGGACTCCGCCTCGGCGACGCCGTCCTCACCGACTGGACGACCTCGGCCATCACCAACGTCATCCCCGCCGGGAGCGCGCTGGCCATCGCCACCACCTGGTCGATGTACCGGTCGTTCGGTCTGGGGGACGGGCCGATCGCCCGCTCCATCGTGGTCACGGGGGTGTGGGACACCGTCGTCAAGTTCGGCACGCCGCTCCTGGCCCTCGTGTGGCTGTCGACGGAACGCCCGATCGGGCCCGGCCTGCTCCAGGCGGCCCTGGTGGGGGCGCTCCTGTTCGCCGTCGTCGTCGCCCTCGGGCTGGTCCTGCTGGCCGGCCCGGCCGTCGGCACCGGCCTCGGCCGTCTGCTCGACCGGGTCCGGTTCGCCGGTCATGGCTGGCCCGACCGGCTCGACGGGCTGCGCCGCGACACGCTCACCCTGCTCCGCACCCGATGGCTGAGCCTGACGTGGTGGACGGTGGCCGGTCACGCCAACCTCTACATCCTGTTCGTCCTCTGCCTCCGGGCGGTCGGCGTCGAGTCCCGGGAACTCAGCTGGGCCGCCATCCTCGCCGCCTTCGCCTTCGGCCGCCTCATCACCGCCGTGCCACTGTCTCCGGGCGGGCTCGGGGTCATGGAGGTCGGCCTCACCGGTGCCCTCGCCGCCGTCGGTCGGGCCGACGAGGCGTCGGTGGTGGCCGGGGTGTTGTTGTTCCGCTTCCTGACCCTGATCGTGCCGATCGCGCTGGGGGCCGTGGGTTGGGTGGTGTGGACCGGACGGGGCGGGAGTATCAGGCCAGCCGCTCGAACAACCGGATCGCCTGTTCCGCCGCCTTCGCCCTGACCTCGGCCTCGTCGACGAGAACGGGGGCCCCACCACGCAGGACCGGCCGCCCGTCGACGTCGACGTCGACGGCCCGGACCCCCGTGGTGTAGGCCAGGTGCCAGGGCTCGGGTGTGGGGTACGACCAGGCGACGACGTCGGCGGCCGCCTCGGGGACGAGGTCCCACCCCCGGGCCAGCCACGCCCACGCCGTGTCGGGGCTCTCGGTCACGTCGTGGGCCCGCAGGGCGACGAAGGCCAGACGGAACTCGTCGAGCATGTCGGCGCCGATGCCGTCGGTGCCGAGGGCGACCGGGTTGGTGAACCGACGGGGGTGGGCGTAGCCGACGGCGTTGTTCATGTTCGACCGGGGGTTGTGGACCACCGTGCCCGCCACGTCGGTCCCGTCGGGCAGATGCACGGCGTGGACGAGCAGCCAGTCGTCGGTGGCCCGTCGGGCGAGGGCCAGGCCCGGGTCGCGGTCGACCTCGCCCTCGGCGACGTGGACGTGGACACCAACGCCGAGGTCGGCGGCCAGCCCCACGGCGGCGTCGAGGGTGTCTCCGGAACAGGTGAAGGCGGCGTGGATGCCGACCAGGCCCCGCCCACCGGCCCGGAGGAAGCGCTCGTTCTCGGCCAGCCCGGCCCGGGCCCCCTGGGGGCCGTGGCGGTCGGTGACGCCGTAGGCGCAGCTCACCCGCACGCCCACCTCGGCGCAGGCGGCGGCGATCACGTCGAGGCTGCCCTCGATGGCGTTGGGCGACTCGTGGTGATCGATGATGGCGGTGCACCCCGCCTGCAGCGCCTCGAGGGCGCCAAGCCGGGCGGCGGCGGCCAGCATCTCGAGATCGAGGGCGGTGTCGAGGCGCCACCACACCTGCTCCAGGATCTCGGTGAACGAGCCGGGGGTGTGCGGCGGGGCCGGCATCCCCCGGGCCAGGGCGGAGTAGAGATGGTGATGGGCGCACACCAGGCCCGGTGTGGTGCCCCGGGGAGCGGGGTCGTCGGTCATGGGATCAGCCGTCGGTCCGCATGGGCAGGGTGTTGCGCCACCGCCCCTCGACCGACCGCAGCATGGCTGCCACCGCCCCCGCGGTGGGGACGAGCCCGATCTCGCCGACCCCCTTGATGCCGTAGGGGGCGTTGGGTTGGGGAGCCTCGACCAGGATCGTCTCCACCGGCGGCATGTCCTTGGGCCGGATGATGCCAAGCGATCGCAGGGTGGTGTTGAGCAGCACCCCGTCGGCGTCGGTCGGGAGGTCCTCGCTGAGGGCGTAGCCGAGGCCCATGTGGACCGCCCCCTCGACCTGACCCTCGCACAACTGGGGGTTGACGGCCCGACCGACATCGTGGGCCGCCACCACCCGGTCGATGGAGCCCGTCACCGGGTCGGCGATCACGAGCTGGGCGGCATAACCGAAGGTCGAGTGGATGACGGGGAACTCGACGTCGTCGTCGAGCTTGTTCGTCCAGTCGACCCGGTACTCGCCCTCGTAGTCGACGCCGACCCGGCACCCGTCGGCCAACGCGGCCCGGCAGGCGTCGGCCACCGAGCCGGCGGCCATCAGCGTGCCCCGACTGCCGGTCGTCTGGCCGGCGCCCAGCTCCCGGGTGGTGTCGACGATGACCTCGATCCGCTCCGGGTCGATCCCGAGCTCCTCCACCGCCACCTGGAGGGCGACCGAGTGGACGCCCTGTCCCATCTCGGTCCAGCAGTGACGAACCTCGACCTTGCCGTCGGCCCGGTGGTGGACGATGGCCCGGGCGATCTCGACGAACCCGTTGCCCAGGCCCGAGTTCTTCAGCCCCAGGCCGAGCCCGACGGCCCGACCGGCGGCCCGCGCCTCGTCGTAGTGGGGCTTGATGGCGTCGAGGCACGCCTCGGCCCCCAGGCAGCCGTCGTCCATGATCTGTCCCGGCCCCCACAGCGCCCCCGGCCGGACGACGTTGCGCCGGCGCATCTCGAATCCGTCGAGGCCGGCCAGCTCGGCCAACCGGTCGACCACGCCCTCCATGGCGAACTGGGCCTGGTTGGCCCCGAAGCCCCGGAAGGCGCCGCACACCGGGTTGTTGGTGCGCACGGCCACGGCGTCCACGTCGATCACGGGGACCGCATAGGGACCCGAGGCGTGCCCGGCGGCCCGCTCGAGGACCTTCATCCCCACCGAGGCGTAGGGGCCGGAGTCGCCGATCATCCGGCACTTCAACGCCGTGAGATGGCCGTCGGCGTCGCAGCCGGCCCAGCTCTCGATCCGGATCGGGTGCCGCTTGGCATGGATCCGCAGCGACTGGTCGCGGGTCAGGGTGCACTTCACCGGGCGCCCCAGCACGTGGGCGGCCAGCGCCGTCTGGGCCTGGTTGGACAGGTCCTCCTTGCCCCCGAAGGCCCCCCCGTTGGAGACCAGCTCCACCGTGATGCGGGCGGGGTCGATGGCGAGGATGCGGGCGATCTGATCACGGTCGTCCCAGATGCCCTGGCCGCCCGACCACACCATCAGAGAGCCGTCGTCCCGGGGTTCGACGAGCGTCGACTCGGGCTCCAGGAAGGCCTGCTCGATCCTCTGGGTCTGGAAGACCTCGTGGACCGTGTGGACGCTGGCGGCGAGGGCGGCGTCGACGTCGCCGCCCCGCTGGTAGGTGGAGCGGGACAGCTCGTTGCCCTCCAGGCCCCACACGGCGTCGACATCGCTGGCGAGGGCGGCCACGGGGTCGGTGAGGGGCTCGTGGACCTCGTAGTCGATCTCGATGGCGTCGGACGCAGCGTGGGCCGTGATCTTGTCGACCGCCACCACGATGGCCAGCACGTCACCCCGGTGGCTGGTGGTGCCGCCGGGGGGGATGAAGCACGGCCAGTCCTGGTGGATGAGTCCGGTCTTGAGTTCGCCGGGGACGTCGTCGCCGGTGAGCACCGCCTCGACCCCCGGCATGGCCAGGGCGGCCGAGGCGTCGATGGCGACGACGGTGGCCCGGGCGTGGTCGGACAACCGGAGGGCGCCGTGGAGCATGCCCGGCACGGTCATGTCGTCGATGTAGGGGCGGGCCCCGACGGCCAGTTCGAGGGCCTCGTACTTGACCCCGGACGAGCCGACGCCCCCCGGCGGCGTCGGCTCCAGCTCCTTGCCGGCGGCCAGGGCCTCGATGGCGTCGAGGATCTTGACATAGCCCGTGCAGCGGCAGAGGTGGGCGCCCAGGTGACGGCTGGCGTCATCGCGGCCGAGCCCCGGCCCCTTGCGGTCGATCAGCGACTTGGCCCTGACCACGATCCCGGGGGTGCAGAAGCCGCACTGGAGGGCGCCGCAGGCGGCGAAGGTCTTGGCGTAGCGCTCGACCTCCTCGCCGTCCATGCCCTCGAGGGTGATGACCGTCTTGCCCGCCACCTTCTCGAGCGAGAGGTTGCACGACACCACGGCCTTGCCGTCGACCAGCACGGTGCAGCAGCCGCACTGGCCGGAGGGGGCGCAGCCATCCTTGGGGGAGATGATCCCCAGCTCCTCCCGCAGCGCCGACAGGAGGTGGGGGTGGCGACCCGACACGGCGACCTCGCTGCCGTTCACCGTCAGGGCGACGGTCGGGTGGCCGTCGTCGGGGGTCGGGTCGCCGCTCGTGGTCTCCATCGGTGATGTCATGTCACTCCTCGCCGCTGTGCTGGGTCGTGGGGGCGCCCGGCGGCCGGACGACCCCCCGCTGCGCCGTGATCCGCTCGTAGTACCGGGGCATCCGGTAGTGGTCGAAGTCGAACAGGGTGCTCTTGTAGTCGTTGCACCAGTCGAGGTCGCAGGTGGCGACCACGAGCTCGTCGCCGTTCGTCGACGCCCGGGCCATGATCTCGCCCGACGGGGCGATGATGGCCGACTCGGCCAGGCTGTCGACCCCCTCCTCGATGCCGCCCTTGGCCACCCCGACCACCCATGTGCCGTTCTGGTAGGCGCCCGATTGCATCACCAGCTGGTTGTGAAAGCCCTGGAGGCGGTCCTGACCGGGGTCGGGGGCGTAGTGGAGGGGAGTGTTGTAGCCACAGAGGATCAGCTCGACGCCCTGGAGGCCCATGACCCGGTAGGTCTCGGGCCAGCGGCGGTCGTTGCAGATCATCATGCCGACGAGCCCGCCGAAGGCCGGCCACACCCCGAAACCGTCGGGACCCGGTTCGAAGTAGCGGCGCTCCAGGTGCTGGAACTGGCGCCACTCCTCGTGCTCCTCGTGGCCGGGGATGTGGATCTTGCGGAAGACGGCCACCGTCGAGCCGTCGCGCTCGACCAGGATCTGGGCGTTGTAGCGGTGGACGACCCCGTCGCCGTCGGTGTGGAGCTCGGCGTAGCCGAGGCAGAAGCCGATGCCGCGCCGCCGGGCCTCGTCGAACAGCGGCTTGGTGGCGGGGCCCGGCATCTCGGTCTCGTAGTAGGCGTCGATCTCGGCCTCGT
The DNA here is from genome assembly GCA_050330635.1 of Acidimicrobiales bacterium. Taxonomy (GTDB): domain Bacteria; phylum Actinomycetota; class Acidimicrobiia; order Acidimicrobiales; family SZUA-35; genus CADEDH01. Next base: position 145,588 of record JBHJNQ010000007.1, read on the forward strand.
CCTCCAGATACCACCGGGGGAAGAAGGTGGTGAGGGCCAGTTCGGGGTAGACGACCAGCTCCACGCCCTCCTCGTCGGCCTGCTCCAGCAGGGCCAGCAGCCGGTCGACGACATCCGCCCTGCTGTCGGCCTTGGCGATCGGCCCGAGCTGGGCCGCCCCGATCACCAGATTGCGGGTCATGGTCGCTCCTGGCCGTCCGACGGGCCGGGCCCGGCGGGTCCGCCATCCACGCCGACCAGGGAGGCGATCACACCCATCAGGACGTCGGCGCCGGCCACGAGCTGGTCGGGCGGTGTGTGCTCGGCCGGGTTGTGGCTGATCCCCAGGTGGCTGGGCGTGAAGATCATGGCCGTCGGGCACACCCGGGCCAGCATCTGGGCGTCGTGGCCGGCACCCGACGGCAGCCGCAGCGTGGTGTGGCCCAGGCGCCGGGCCGTCGACTCGACGAGCTCGACCACGGCGGGATCGAACGAGACGGGAGCGAGGCGGGCCAGCCGGCGTGACTCGATCTTGACCCCCTCGGTCGCCGCCAGTCCGTCGACCAGGTCGGACAGACGGCGCTCGGCCTCGGTCAGGACCGCATCGTCGGTGTTGCGCAGATCGACGGTCAGCAGGGCCGAGGCCGCGACCACGTTGACCAGATTGGGGTGCAGCGTGAGCGAGCCGACCGTCGCCACCTGGGGCGGCCCGAACTCGACGGCCAGCTCCCGCACCGACGTGGCGATGCGGGCGGCGACGTAGGCGGCGTCGTGGCGGAGCCTCATGGGGGTCGTCCCGGCGTGGTTGGACTGGCCCTCGATGGTGATCTCGGTCCACGAGATGCCCTGGACGCCCTCGACCACGCCGATGTCGATGCCGGCCTCCTCGAGCACCGGTCCCTGTTCGATGTGGAGCTCGACGAAGGCGTGGGGAACCGGGCCGGGACACGGGACGGTGCCCCGATAGCCGATGCGCTCGAGCTCGTCGCCGACGACCGCACCGTCGATGCCGACCGTGTCGAGGGCGTCCTCCACCGCCAGGCCCCCGACGTAGACCAGCGAGCCCATCATGTCGGGGGCGAAGCGTGACCCCTCCTCGTTGGAAAAGAAGGCGACGGCCAGGGGGCGGTCCGGTCGCACCCCGGCACCGATCAGGGTCTCGATGACCTCGAGGCCCGCCAGCACGCCGAGGTTGCCGTCGTAGCGGCCCCCGGTGCGCACCGTGTCGATGTGGCTCCCGGTCATGGCCGGGGCCGGGGCGGTCACGGGGTCGTGACCGGCCCACCACACCCCGACGGCGTTGCCGATGACGTCGACGGTGACGTCGAGGCCGAGGTCCTGCATCCAGGCCACGACGAGATCCCGGCCGTCACGGTCGGCGTCGGTGAAGGCCAGGCGGGACGAGCCGCGGGTACCGCTGATGGCGCCGACGGCGGCGAGGGCGTCGAGCCGGTCGACCAGGCGGGACCCGGAGACGCGGAGCGCGGCACCGGACGGGACCACGCCGGCCCCGGGGACGGGATGACGATCGGGGTGCTCGGACGACATGGACGGGATCACCGGGGGTTTGATGGACGAGTGCAACAGGGTGCTCAACAGAATGTCTTCAACAGAATGTCTTCAACAGAATGTCAAGGAATCGATGTCATTGGGAAGCGTACGCCCTGGTGTCGTCGAGCACGACCGCACCGTCGGAGACGGCGACCGCCCCCTCCCCGTTGCCCACCTCGAACGGGACCACCAGGGTGCCGGGCCCTCCATCGTCGCCCGCCACCGGGTTGGCCGGCCACACCCGCACGGTCAGCGTCGACGGCAGCAGGACCATGGCGCTGAAGCGGCCGACGATGCGGCGGACCCGTTCGGGCGCACCGCCGGCGGGGCCGGCGACGACAGCATCGACGCCGTGGGCCAGGTTGGCCGTGCCGTGGAGGATGATGGCCGGCAACCCGGCGGCCCGGGCCACGACCGGGTCGGTGTGGATCGGATTCCAGATCCGGGCGCACTCGGTGTACACGTGCGCCGCCACCGCCGACACCGGGACCGCCGTCTCGGTCGGCTCGCCCCGCCGGTCCATGCCCGCCACCGGGCCCGGGGGCGCGGGGTCCGGGTGATCGGGGCCCTCGGTTCCCACGCCGAGATAGATGCCGGCCTGGGTAGTCGTCGCCACCGGTCGGCCGTGGTCGTCGACCGTGCGGAGCCGGGTGTGCGACAGGGCACCCGGTGACCTGGCCACCACGCCGACCACCTCGAGCGTGGTCGTCAGGCGGTCGCCGGGCCTGATCGGCCGGTGGAGCGTCACGTCGTGGGTGGCATGGACCGACGTGACGACCTCGGCCGGATCGACGCCCACCTCCTCGGAGCGGGCCCGGGAGGCCACGATGGCCGGCCACTCGATGCACACGGGGAACAGGGGATGGGCCACGATCCCGCCGGCCCTGGTGGTGTCGAGATAGCAGGGGTCGTCGAGGCCGAGGCCGGCGGCGTAGGCCATCAGCCAACGCTCGTCGATCTCGTGCACCAGCGGATCGACCGTCATACCGGCCAGGGCCGTCGGAATGGCCATCGCCCGATACTGCCAGCAGGTCCCGCCCGTGGCCAGTACCGTGCCCCCGGTCATGACCGATGACCGCCCCCCGTCGGACCGGCCCTCCGACCTCGCCGTGCGGCGCGCCATCGTGCGCCAGGTCGTGTCGATCTCGTTGGCCGTTGCCCCCTTCGGCGTGGCGTTCGGCGTCGTGGCCGACGATGCCGGCCTGACCCCGGCCGAGACGGCGGGGTTCTCGACCCTCGTCTTCAGCGGCAGCGCCCAGTTCGCCGCCGTCACCGTCCTGGGCGAGGGGGGCACGGTGGCGGCCGCGGTGGTGGCGGCCCTCCTGCTGAACCTCCGGTCGGTGGCCTTCGGCATCGTCATGGCCCCCGCCCTCCGTGGGCCGCTGTGGTGGCGTGCGCTCGTGTCCCAGCTGGTGATCGACGAGTCGACCGCCGTCGGTTCGGCCCAGGGCGATCCTCGGTGGCGGCGGGCCGGCTTCCTCGCCGCCGGCATCGGCATCTTCGTGGTCTGGAACCTCGCCACGCTCGTCGGGTACCTCGCCCTCAGCGGGGCCGACGACCTCATCGACCGGGCCGGGATCGACGCCACCATCCCGGCCGCCTTCCTCGCCCTGGTGTGGCCCCGACTGCTCGAGCGCCGGCAGCGGCTGATCGCCGGCCTCGGCGCCGCCATCGCCCTCCTCACCACGCCACTGCTCCCGCCCGGCCTGCCGACGATCCTGGCCGCCACGGCCGTCGTCGCTCTCCGACCCTGGCGTGGCGGCCGTCCGGCCTTTGGCTCCGGCTGATCCCCTTTGCCAGACTCGCACTCGACCGATCGGGAGGAAACCCATGTCATCGTCACCATCGCCGTCGTTCGCCCTCGACCCACCGTCGCCCGAGGCGGTGGCGGCACTGGCCCCGACGGGCACGCTCCGGGCCGCCATCAACCTCAGCAACTTCCTGCTCGTCACCGGACGGGGCGCCGATGGCAACCCCGAGGGGGTGTCGCCCGACATGGCCCGGGAGCTGGCCGCCCACCTCGGCGTGCCGATCGAGCTGGTGCGGTACAAGACCCCGGCGGCGATGGCCGACGACGCCCCCTCCGGGGTGTGGGACGTGGGCAACATCGGCGCCGAACCCCAACGGGCCGCCGTCATCGACTTCAGCGCCGCCTACTGCGAGATCGAGGCCACCTACCTCGTCCCCGCCGGGTCGCCCCTGACGTCGATCGCCGACGTCGACCGTCCCGGCATCCGCATCGCCAGCGCCGCCCGGGCCGCCTACGACCTGTGGCTGGAGAACAACCTCCAGCACGCCGAACTGGTCCACGCCTCCGGGCTCGACGGCTCGTTCGAGCTCTTCGTCGATGAGAAGCTCGACGCCCTGGCCGGGCTACGGCCCCGGCTCACCACCGACGTGGACAAGCTGCCGGGCGCCAGGGTGCTCGACGGTCGGTTCAGCGCCGTGCAGCAGGCCATGGGCACCCCGACGGGCCGCCACGGGGCAGGCTACGAGTTCCTGAAGGGTTTCGTCGAGGAGGCCAAGGCCAGCGGGTTCGTGGCCGACCTCATCGACCGCCACCAGGTCGACGGACTGTCGGTGGCCGGTCCCGCCGACGGCGGCTGATCATGCGCATCGTGGGCGGGACCGGCCGGCCGCACAAGTCGCCGCCGGTCCCCGGCACCCTCGACGAGGTCACCGCCGGGTGGCTCGACGCCGCCCTGGCCGAGGGCGGCGTCGTGGCCGCCGCCGTCGCCACCGTCGACGTCGCACCGCTGGGGCCCGCCGTCGGCCTCCTCGGTGACCTGGCCCGCCTCCGGGTCTCGTACCGCACCGGGCACGGTCCGCCCTCCATGATCGTCAAGGTGCCGACCGCCAACCCCGGCGGGCACCGGGTCGGCTCGATGCTGGGGGCCTGGGCCCGTGAGGTGGCGTTCTACCGTGAGGTGGCCCCCGCCTCACCGGGTGCCGACGTCCCCCGCTGCTACCACGCCGCCGCCGATCCCGACCGGGGCCGGTGGGTGGTGGTGCTGGAGGACGTCCCGTCCGACCCCGTCGACGGGGCGGCGGGGGCCACCGAGGAGCAGGCCATGGCCGCCGTCGAGGCCCTGGCCCGGTTCCACGCCACCTGGTGGAACGATCCACGGCGGTTCGCCTGGATGCCGGGGTTCGACCGGGCCGGCGGGGTCGGCGGCCTGCAAGGGTCGTGGCTGGAGGCGATCCCGGTGTTCCTCGAGCGGTTCGGCCATGTCGTGCCGGCCCCGACCGGCGCGTGGCTGCGGGCGTTCGCCCCCACCCTCGGCCGGTGGTCGGCCCGCTCGGCGACGGAACCTCTGACGATCGTCCACGCCGACTACCGGCTCGACAACCTGCTCGTCGCCGACGGGCGGGTCACGATGATCGACTGGCAGACGGCCCTGCGGGGCCCGGGGGCCATGGATCTCACCAGCTTCGTGGCCACCAGCCTCACCGTCGAGGCCCGACGCCGTTCCGAGGACGGGTTGATCGCCCGCTACCTCGAGGTCCTGGCGTCCAGGGGTATCGTCGTCGACGAGGCCTGGTTCGCCCGCAGCTACGACGAGAACCTGCTGTGGTGGATGGGCCAGTTCGCCAACAACCTGGCCCGCCTGGAGCCGGAGACCGACGCCATCCGCCGTAGCCTCGACACGATGATCGAGCGGACCTACACCGCGGCCCTCGACCGCGACGTCGGGCGGCTGATCGAGCGGTGACGGCGGCCACGATCACCCTGCTCGTCCTGGCGGCCGGCACCTACACCCTCAAGGCGATCGGTCCCCTGGCGCTGGGCGGCGACCGCCAGCTGCCACCGATGGTCGAGCGCCTGGCCCTCCTGCTGCCGGCGCCCCTGCTGGCGGCCCTGGTGGCCAGCGCCACGCTCGTCGACGACCAACGGTGGGTGCTCGACGCCCGCGTGGTGGGCCTGGCTGCGGCGGCGGTGGCGTTGTGGCGACGGCTACCGTTCGTGGTCGTGGTGGTGGCGGCAGCGGCGGCCACCGCCGCCGCCCGGGCCCTCGCCGCCGCCGTGTGACCAGCGGGGTGTCGGCGCTCCGATCCGGCGCTCCGATCGTCGGCGGCCTCGGCGGCGTCGCCGTCCGACGGTCCAAGTAGTGCCCAAGTAGTGTCGGAGCATGCGGCTCACCGATCGCACCCTCCAACTGACGGCGTCGCCCATCGCCGAGGCCCACGCCTGGCTGGCCCAGCGGACGAGCGACCGTCGCCTCCTCGACATGTCGCAGGCCGCTCCCGCCTATCCCACGGCCCCCGAGATCGCGGCCCGCATCGCCGAGGTGGCCCACGAGAGCGACGGCGGCCGCTACGCCCCACCGCCCGGGTTGCCCGAGCTCGACCGGGCGTTCGCCGAGGAACTCTCGACCGACTACGGGGCGGATCTTGCGGCCGCCAACGTGCTGCCCACCGGGGGCTGCAACCAGGCGTTCTGTGTCGTGACCTCCACCCTCACCCGTCCCGGTGACGAGGTCATAATGGCGGTCCCCTACTACTTCAACCACGACATGTGGCTGAAGCTCGACGGCGTGCGCCCCGTGTACCTCCACACCGAGCCGGGCCGACCGGCCGGCCCGGCGGCGGCGGCGGCGCTGATCTCGCCCCGCACCGCCGCCATCGTCCTCGTCACCCCCGGCAACCCGACCGGGGTCACGATCCCACCCGACGTCCTCGGCGCCTTCTACGACCTGGCCTCCGAGCACGACCTGGCCCTCGTCGTCGACGAGACCTACCGCAACTTCCGGGCCACCGACGATCCACCGCACGACCTGTTCTCCCGTCCCCGGTGGTGGGACACCCTCATCAGCCTCCACAGCTTCTCCAAGGACCTGGCCATCCCCGGCTACCGGGTCGGAGCGGTCGTGGCCGGCGAGGCCGTCATCTACGAGGTCATGAAGATCGTCGACTGCGTCCAGATCAGCGCCCCCCGCATCGGCCAGGAGGCCGTGGTGGCCGGACTGCGCCATGCCCGGCCCTGGCGCCGGGAGCAGGCCGCCCGCATCGCCGGAGCCCAGCGGGTGTTCGAGACGGTGATGGCCGCCCGCCCCGGCGGGTTCGAGCTGGCCTCGGCCGGGGCCTACTTCGGTTGGGTCCGCCACCCGTTCGCCGACCTCGCCACCGACGAGGTGATCAAGCGGCTCGTCCTCGACCACGACGTGCTCGCCATCCCCGGGACGGCCTTCACCCCCACCGACGAGCGCTGGGTCCGGTTCAGCTTCGCCAACCTCAGTCCCGACGACCTCCGGGAATTGGGCCGCCGTCTCGACGAGATGACGGCGGCGTGACCGGACGCCTCCGCCTCCCGGCCCTCGTCGTCGTCGCTCTCGCCCTGTCGGCGGCATGCGCCCCCACCGGCGGCGCCGGGCCGCTCACGGCCCCGGAGCCCGGTGGGCGCTACACCCTTGTGGATCCGGCGGCCGACGCCGCCGGGCCACCCGATCCCGTCATCGTCGAGCTCGACGACGAGTTCGGGTCGCTTCGCATCGACGCCGGCTGCGGCACCCTCCTGGGGGCATTCTCACTCCTCCCCGACGGCCGGGCCGGGGTCACGGTGGCGGGTGGGTCGGTGTCCGACTGCGAACCTGGCCTGGCCCGCCGTCAGAACGAGCTGGTCGACGACCTGGCCACCGTCGAGGCGTGGGATGGCGACGGCGACGAGCTCCGGCTCGAGGGGGGCGACGCCACCCTCGTCCTGCGCCGCTGACCGGGCCGGCCGTGTGGTGCTCGGTGAGCCGGTAGGTCGTGGCCACGTGGGGGAACACCCCGGTGTTCTGCTCCCTCACCGGGGCGTAGCGGTTGTGGAACCGGCGTCGGCTGGCCTGGCGCACCGCGTTGGCCCGCTGGCCGCAGCTACACCTCACTCCCCTCGCTGACGGGCAGGGCGTGCACTCAGACGGTGGAGGAGGTCTCGTCGGTCCGAGGACCGGTGGCGCGCTGCCGTGCCACCGACGACCCCGACCCCGGCTCGGCGAGAGCGACCGCGTCCCGGTGGAACAGCTCGACCGGTAGCCCGCCGTGGCGGAAGCGGACGACCGGGCGCAGGGCACGGTCGGCCCGCGTCGCCAGTCGTCGATCGGGGCACACCAGGGCCACACCATGGCCCGGCAGCCGTTCCCGCACCACGGCCCCGAACCGGCGGTAGAGGCCGATCAGCTCACCGTCGGCCAACCGCTTGCCGTAGGGCGGGTTGGTGGCCACCAGGCCCGGCCCGGGGCGGGCCCGCAGGTGGGAGACGACCAGGGTCTCGACCTGAAGGTCGTCGGCCACCCCGGCCCGGGCGGCGTTGGCGACGGTGGCGGCCGTCATCTCGGCGCTGCGATCGGAGGCGGCGATCGACACCGTCACCTCCGCCCTGGCCCGGGCCGCCACCTCGCCCCGCACGCTGGCCAGGGTGCCGGCCTCGAAGTCGGGCCAACGCTCGAAGGCGAACGACCGATCGCCCCCCGGGGGCAGCCGCCGGGCCAGCAGGGCGGCCTCGATGGGGATGGTCCCGCTGCCGCAGAACGGGTCGAGGAGGGCGGTCGTCCCATCCCAGCCGACGGCCAGCAACATGGCGGCGGCCATCGTCGACCGCAGCGGTGCCTCGCCGAGCTCGGTCCGCCATGGGCGACGGTGGAGGGCGGCGCCGGAGGCGTCGATGCTGATCGTGACGTTGTTGCGGTCGATGCGGACCACGAACAGCTGTTCCAGCCCACCGGTCGAGGCCGGCCCGATCACCTGGTGGAGCCGCTGGGCCACGGCCCGGGTGTGGTAGAGCTTCGACTCGTTGCTGCTGACCCGGAACCCGGGGGCCACCCCGTCGGCCAGCCACCGGGTCCAGTCGATCTCCGCCACCCGGCGTTGGAGGTGGGCGAAATCCGTCGATCGAAACGTCGTGATCCGGACCACCACCCGGCTGGCGGTGCGCAACCAGGTGTTGGCGGCGTAGAGCTGACGGGCGGTGGCGTCGAACTCGACCGTACCCCGTCCCGCCGGCTTCGGCCGGCACCCGAGGGCCGTGAGCTCGTCCCGACACAGCCGCTCGAGGCCGGGGGTGCAGATGGCGGCCGCCCGGTAACGGCTCGAACCGACTCGGCGGCGGTCGATTCCCGGCTTCTCCATGACCTCACCGAGCCTAGTGTCCCCACCCCCGCTGCGCCGCTCCCCACCCCTTCGGGCGCACTGGCGGGCCGAGCTCCCGATTTCGGGAGCGCCCAGGGCCGGAACGGCGCGACGCCCGGAAATGCCCCGATGCCGCACCCGGAGCCGGGCATGGCATGGTGGTGACCATGGGTCTCCTTTCGTGGCTCCTCGCCGGATTGATCGTCGGGGCGATCGCCCGCCTCCTCGTGCGCGGTCCCCACAACCTGGGCTGTATCGGCACGATCGCCCTCGGGGTTCTCGGCTCGCTCGTGGGCGGCACCCTGTTCAACGCTCTCGCCGGTAACGGCCTCGAGATCCGCACCTCCGGCTTCCTCGGGGCGGTGATCGGCGCCGTCCTCCTGCTCGTGTTGGCCCGCCTGTTCGGCGGTGGATCGAGTCGCCGCTTCGACGACCGCCTCGACCGGCGACGCTGACGCCGCCTCAGCGGCGGCTAGCGGCCACCCGGAGCTCGCGTTCGAGCAGGTGGGGGTCGCCGAGGCGTCGCCGGAGCTGGCGTTCGAGTCCGGCGATCGGGTACAGGTTCTGCGGGGCCCGGGCGTCCTTGTGGGCCTCGCTGGCGAACCGGGGCAGGGCGGCGCTGACCACGTCGGCCCTGGCCGCCGCCGACTCGGCGTCACCCATCTCCGGCAGCTCCAGACGGACGATCCCGCTCATCGGATGACTCCGGGGCCCGGGCAGGCGCAGATACCACGACCAGCGCCCGAACCGGTCGCCGCTGGCGATCGAGAACAGTGGTGTGCGCTGGCCGTCGGCCAGGCGGGACACGACCCGCTGCTGGGTCGACTCGAGATACTGGCGGTGCTGGGTCTTGATGAACCCCACCCCGGTGGCGGCGTCGCGTCCCCGCAGCGGGCCGTCGAAGACCACGAGCTGCTCGCCGCTCAGCTCGTCCGAGACGGCCCGCTCCAGCTCGGTCATGTGGTCGTGAACCCCGAGGTAGAGGTGGGCGTCGTCGTCGCCCCGGGTCTTCTGCAACTCGTAGCGCCCGGCCAGGCCCGCCTCGATCGATTCGGCCCCACCGGCCGCGGTGTAGAGGCCACGCTCCACCAGGACGGCGCCGACGGCGGCCCGTCCCGTCTCGCAGTGCACAACACCGGCGGCCACGGTGGCGCAGATGCCGGGGTGGACGAGGTCGTCCTCGTCGATCCAGACCCTGGTGTCGATACGGCGGACGCCGTCGACGAAACAGATCGACACCGCCTCGAGGTCGGGGTCGGGGGTCACCGGGCCCCACCGGTCGAGGGGGACCTCGACGGCGGCATCGACGGGGGTGGCGGCCGGCTCGAGCGCCGCCTCGTCGGCCGACACGCCGTAGGCTGGATCCCAGGACTCGACGGCGAACCTCACGGCCGGAGCCTGCCGGTACGGGACGCCGTCATCGTTCGACCCTATCGATGGTGGACGTGGTCGGGCCCTTCCGTACCTCGAAGCGGACCGGCATCCGCTCCGCCAGATCCCGCACATGGGTCACGATGGCCACGAGCCGCCCGGAAGCCGAGAGCTCCTCGATGGCCGAGGCCAGCACGTCGAGGGTCTCGCCGTCGAGGGTGCCGAAGCCCTCGTCGAGGAAGATCGACTCCAGGCGGGGACCGTCGACGGGGGCCAGCTCGGCGATCGACTCGGCCAGGGCCAGGGCCAGGGCCAGGGAGGCGAGGAAGATCTCGCCCCCCGACAGGGTGCGCACGTCGCGCCGCTCGTCGGCGTTGGCGTGATCCCGCACGAAGAAGGAACCGTCGACGGCCTCCAGCGAGTAGCGGGCGTTGGACAGCTCGAGCAGGCGGACCGTGGCCCGTTCGACGATGTCGTCGAGGGCTTCGGCCAGGATCCAGCGCTCGAACCCCGAGGCCGACAGATGCTGGCGGCCGAGGGTGTCGTTGACCAGGTGCTCGGTGTCGAGCTGCTCCGCCGTGGCCGTCAACTCGTTGCGATGTTCGAGCCGTTCCCGCTGGCGGGCGGCCTCGGCCGCCGCGGTGGCCCGGGCCGCGGCCACCGCCGACGCCATCTCATCATGTCCCGCCTCGACCCCCAGGGCGGCGGCATCGTCGGTGATCGACGTGACCAGGACGGCCTTGGACGCCGCCAGCTCCCGTCCGTCGGCCGCCGCCTCGACCCTGGCCGCCGCCAACCTCCCGGCCTCCCCGACCGCCCAGCGGGCCAGCGCCGCCCAGTCGTCGCCGAGGGTCGTGCCTTCGGCCGGCGGTGGGCCCAGCTCGGCCACGACATCGCGTTGGGCCGAGAACCGGCGCCGCAGGTCGGCCTCGGCATCCTGGACCGCGGCGAGGCGACGGGCGGATGCGGCGGCCACCTCCTCCAGGCGGGAGAGCTCGCCGGCGGCGGCCCGCTCGGCCACCGCCGCGGCCTCGGCCCGGGCGAGCGCTGCCCCCAGCTCCGCCTCGGCGGGGGCCGCCTCGCACCGTCCGGCCAGGTCGTCGCCGGCGGCGCGCCGGCGGGAGAGCTCGACGGTCAGGCTGCCGACCCGGGCCTCGGCCCGGGCCTCGGCCGCGGTTGCGGCCCGGACGGCGTCGCGGGCCAGCTCCTCGCTCCGCTCCAGCTCGGCCAGGGTCCCGGCGTCGGTGTGGTCGGGGATGTCGGTGACGGTCGTCCCGCAGACTGGGCACGGCTCGCCGGCCACCAGCTTGGCCGTCCACACCGCCACATCGGCGCCGGCCCGGGCCTCGCTCAACTGCCGGGTGGCGTCGGCCAGCAGCCCGTCGGCCTCGGCGGTGGCGGCGGCGATGGCGGCTCGGGCCGTCACCGCCTCGGCGTGGGCCTCGGTCAGGTGCACGATCTCCGCTTCGATCTCGAGGAGCTGGCGCCGGAGGTCGAGAAGCTGACGCCAGCTCGCCACCTCGCCCGCCGCCTCCCGCTCGTCCGCCGCCTCCGCCCGACGGCGGCGGGCCGCGGTCAACGCCGAAGCCGCCTCCTCGGCGGCGGCACGGGCCCCGGCGATGTTGTCGCCCGACCGACCGAGCTCGGCGTCGGGTTCAACGGAACCGAGGAGGGCGACCCGGCGGTCGATCTCCACCACCTCGGCCCGGCGGCGGTCGAGGCGGCCGTCGAGGGCGGCCAGCTCCTCGAGCCGTTCCCGCAACCGGTCGGCCAGCTCGTCGAGACCGGTCACGCGCCCCTCGAGCCGCCCCACGGTCTCGGGGGTGACATCGACCAGGCGCTCCAACTCCTGGTGGTAGACCTCGGCCCGTTGGCGGGCCCGGGCCGCCCGTTCCCGGGCCACCGTGCCCATACGGGCGTAGACGTCGATGTCGAGCAGCTGGCGCAGCAGCTTCTGGCGGTTGCCGGGGTCGTCGGTCAGGAACTCGGCGAAGTCACCCTGGGGGAGGACGATCGTGCGGGTGAACTGACCGAAGTCGAGCCCGAGAAGCTGGCGCACCTCCTGGTCGAGCTCGCGGACGTTGCCCGCCAGGACCGTCGTGGTCTCGTCGTCGACGCGCTCCAGACGCGCCTCTCTGGTGGTGGCCCGGGGCTGGCTGGCCGACGCCGATTTGGTCCGCCGCACCACCCGCACCGCCACATAGCGGATGCCGGAGAGCTCGAAGTCGAACCGGACCTTGGCCTCGGTGGCCAACTGGTGGATTGCCGGCGCCACGAGCGAGGTGTTGTCGTAGCGGGCCACCGATCCGTAGAGGGCGAAGGTGAGGGCGTCGATGACGGTCGACTTGCCCGACCCGGTGGGCCCGACGAAGGCTACGAGATCGAGGTCGGCGAAATCGACGACGGTCCGTTCCCGGAAGGCGCCGAAGCCCTCGAGCTCGAGCCGGACCGGCCTCACCCCGGCGCCGTCCCGGAGTCGGCGGTGACGGAGTCGGCGGTGACCGAGTCGGCGGTGACCGAGTCGGCGGTGGCGGCAGCCGGTTCGGTGATCTCTTCGTGGAGGGCGTCGAAGGCTGCTTGGAGGCGCGGGTCGTGGACCTCCCGGTCGACCAGGTAGGCGGCGAACAGCTCACCGGGCGAGCGGCCCTCGAGCGACCGACGCCGGCGGCGGGGCCGGGCCGGGTCGTCGTGCTCGATGCGGATGTCGACCACCCCGTCGCCCAGCGCCCGACGGACCTCGTCGGCCAGGCCGGCCCGGCGGGGCTCGGTGACCCGGGCCCGGATCCAGGCGCCGTCGACCGTCGGCGCCACGGCCCCCAGGTCGTCGACGGTGCCGGTGACCGTGACGAGGCGGCGACCGGAGGTGAGCGCCACCGGGCGGACCTTGGCCGGGAGACCGGGCTCGACCGTGACCACGTTCACCTGTTTCGGCTGCTGTTCCTCACCGAAGTCGAGCTGGAGGGGCGAGCCGCAGTAGTGGATGGCCGTGGCCCCGGCGATGACCTGGGGCCGGTGGAGGTGGCCGAGGGCCACGTAGGAGGCGGTGGCCGGGAAGTCGACGGCCGACACTGCGTACTCGTCGACCAGGTGGGAGGGCCGTTCACCCCCGCCGAGGGCGCCGCCGGCCACGAACAGGTGGGCGGCCAGCACGTTGACGGCGTCGCCGCCGAAGCCGGCGCTGAGGGCGGCGATGACGGTGCGGAGTCGTTCGGCGTAGGACTGGGCGTTCTGGAAGGCGGCGTCCCGCATCAGGTCGTCGGCCCGCACGATCGCCCGCTGCGACACGAAGGGGAGGAGGGCGACCTGCACCGGGGTCCCGTCGGCGGCGGCGAGGGCGACGACACCGCCGTCGGCCGGGGATCGGGGCTCGACGGCCAGGGTCACCCGGCCGAGGGCGAGGAGGGGGGCGACGGCATCGAGGCGGCGGCCGTTGTCGTGGTTGCCGGACACGACGACGACGGGAGCCACCCCGGCCAGGCGCAGCAGGGCGTCGTAGACGAGGCGCTCGGCGGTGGCGGTAGGGGCGGCGGAGTCGAACAGGTCGCCGGCCACGACGACCAGATCGACGTCCTCGGCCTCGGCAACGGCCCCGATCTCGGCCAGGACGTCGCGGTGCTCGTCGGCCCGGCTGTGACCTCGGATGGCCTTGCCGACATGCCAGTCGGAGGTGTGGAGCATCTTCACCGGGCGACCGCGGTCATGAGGTCAGCCCGGCGAACGGGTCGGCGGCGGGCGAGCCGCCCCGCTCCGGGCCGAGAGCGGTCGGGAGGGCCTCGGCCGAACGGGTGGCCCACGCCGGGAACGGGAACTCGACGAGCAGGGGCACGGGGAGTCGGGGCTGGGCGACATACATCGACCCCGGCTTGAGGATCGTGGCCCGCTGTCGCTGCACCAGAGGTAGGAAGCCGTACTCGTCGCGTCGGGCCTCGGCCGGGTCGAGACGGCCGACGACCCGTATGGCACAGTTGGCCACCACCCGGCGCTCGACCTCGCTGGCCGTCTGCTGGGCCCCGATGAGGATGATCCCGAGCGACCGGCCCCGCTCGGCCACGTCGAGCAGGATCTCCTTGATCGGGCTCGACGAATCCCGGGGGGCGTACTTGTTGAGCTCGTCGAGCACCACCAGCTGGAGGGGTTTTGCCACCCCGCTGGCCTCCTTGGCATCGAACGCCTGGCGCAGCACCACGCCCACGACGAACCGCTTGGCCCGGTCGTGGAGGCCGTGGATGTCGACGACGGTGACCTGGTGCCCGTCGAGGTCGAGGCCGTAGCGACCGGCGTGGGCCACGTCGGCCCGGATCAGGTGTTCGACGTGGCGGCGGGCCGAAGCCAACCGGCGGACGAAGGCGCTGATGGTGCCGCTGCCGACGGCCCGACCCGTCCATCGCTGGTCGGGCTGGTCGTCGGGGTCGGCGGGGAGAAGCCTGTCCTCGATGGCGTCGACCAGGTCACCGAAGGTGCGGAGGGTGCGGCCGTCGAGGCGGACGGCCCCGTCGCCGGCGTCGTCGAGCATCGCCAGCTGGGCGGTGACGGCCTGGACCACGATCGTGTACTGCTGGCGCTCGTCCTCGGCATCGGCGAAGAGGAACGGCAGGAGCTGCTGGCGGCAGAACTGGGCCAACGTCCACAGGAACGGGCTGACCCCGAGATGGCGCGAGCCGGTGGCGGGGGTGGCGTTGGGGTCGCCCCGGCGAGGTGGGGCGAGGATGCCGACGTCGCGGAACGGCTCGGGACGCAGGCCCAGTGGTTCGTAGCGACGGGCCCGGTCTTCGCTGAGGGCGCCGTTGCGGCGGTCGAGGAAGAGGAGGTCCTCGCCCTTGACGTTGAAGATCAGCGCCTTGGTGTTGGCCGCCTCGGCGCCGAGCACCCCCGAGGTGAACATCGAGTACAGGAGGAAGGTGGCGTAGCTCGTCTTGGTCGCCACGCCCGAGATGCCCGAGATGTTGATGTGCGCACCCTTGGTGCCGTCGATGAAGTCGAGGTCGAGGAAGACGGGCTCGTCGCTGCGGGACACGCCGGCCGGGAGCTTGCGTTCGACGTCGTCGAACGAGAGGGCCAGGTCGCGCTCGTGGTCGACGGCGAGGCGGACCTCGTCGCCCGGCAGGGGCGGGACGAGGATCTCCGGCTCGAACCGGGTGGGCTGGATGAGGGCCGCCTCGCTGACCTCGGCCGGCAGCAGACCCTCGGCGATGAGGAAGACGTCGCTCTGGAACTTGGCTCCCTCGTGGCGGGCCCGGAGCTGGGTGACGAGGCCGTAGATGGCCACGATCTGGCCGTCGGGGAGGCGGCGGTCGACGGCGACGACATCGTCGAGCTGGAGCGTCGTGCCCGGGCCCACCGCCACCCAGAACTCGAGTGGGGTGGCGTCGTCGATGCCGATGACCCGCCCCACCGCGGGACCGACCGCGGGACCGACCGCGGGACCGACGGTCGGGGTGAGCACGAACTCCGCCATGGGACAAAAGCTAGACGGCGGGAGTGACAAGGGGACTCATGGTCGCCCCCCGACGGCAGGCTCGGACCCCCTCCCGACCGGAACGCGATCCAATCGGCGCCGGGCGAAACCGGCCCCAGTGCGGCACCTCCGGGCCCCAGGTGCCATCATCGGATGGAACCCGCAGCATCCTGCTGGAACGGGGCCACGACAGCTTCGACGGCGCGCCGCGCCCGAACGAGACGCACGAACCCGGGCGCCCGCCCGGAGAGGAAAGGGATCCCCTTCATGCCGGTCAAGCCGCTGAACACCGACGATTTCGACGGCGAGTTGTACAACCTGGCCATGTCCGAAGGGGCCCGGCCCCTGCTCGAGCGGGTCAAGACCTTCATCGCCGAAGAGGTCGAGCCGATGTCGGTCGAGTTCCACAAGCTCGACGCCCAGAAGCCCGATCCCTGGACCTACGCCCCCGGCCAGCTGGAGCTGCTCGACGGGGTGAAGGCCAAGGCCAAGGCCAACGGCCTCTGGAACTTCTTCCTGCCCGACTCCGAGGTCGGCGGCCTCACCAACCTCGACTACGCCTACATCGCCACCGAGCTGGGAAAGAACCCGCACGCCTCCGAGTGCCTGAACTGCGCCGCCCCCGACACCGGCAACATGGAGGTGTTGGAGCGGGTCGGCACCCCGGAGCAGAAGAAGCAGTGGCTCGAACCCCTCCTGGCCGGCGAGATCCGCTCGGCGTTCGCCATGACCGAGCCCGACTTCGCCTCCTCCGACGCCAAGAACGTCCAGACCAGCGCCGTGCGCGACGGCGACGAGTACCTGATCAACGGGGAGAAGTTCTACATCTCCGGCGCCGGCGACCCCCGCTGCAAGATCATGATCACGATGGTGCGGACCAACCCCGACGCACCGCCCCACCTGCAGCAGTCGCAGATCCTCGTCCCGATCGACACCCCGGGGGTCGAGATCGTGGGCCCCATGCACGTCTTCGGTCGTGACGACGCCCCCCACGGCCACATGCACATCCGCTTCAACGACGTGCGGGTCCCGGTGTCGAACCTGCTGCTCGGCGAGGGCCGGGGCTTCGAGATCTCGCAGCTCCGGTTGGGTCCGGGCCGCATCCACCACTGCATGCGGTCGATCGGGGCAGCCGAGAAGGCGCTGGAGCTGATGGTGACCCGCGGCCTCAGCCGCGAGGCGTTCGGCAAGCCGCTCGTGGCCCTCGGGGGCAACACCGAGATCATCGCCCGGGCCCGGATCGAGATCGAAGCCATGCGGATGATGGTGCTCAAGGCGGCCAAGGCCATGGACCTGATGGGCAACGCCGAAGCCCGGGTGTGGGTCAGCGCCGTCAAGGCCATGGTTCCCAGGCGGGTGTGCGACATCGTCGACCAGGCCATCCAGATGCACGGCGCGGCCGGCGTGTCCCAGTGGTTCCCCCTGGCCGACCTCTACACCGCCCAGCGCACCCTCCGCCTGGCCGACGGTCCGGACGAGGTGCACTACATGGTGGTCGGGCGGGCCGAGATCGCCCGCTACCAGCAGGTCCTGGCCGACGCCGCCGAGGGCGCGGCGGCCGACCACACCGACGTCGGCCGCAACTGAGCAGGCTGCTCGTCGTCCACCACTCCCCGTCGGAGAGCCTCCGCCAGCTGTTGGCGGCGGTTCTCGACGGGGCGGGGGCCGACGGCCTCGACGACGTCGACGTCGTGGCCCGACCGGCACTCGAATCCACCGCCGACGACGTGCTCGGCGCCGACGGCTACGTGCTCGGGACCCCCGCCAACCTCGGCTACATGAGCGGGGCCCTCAAGCACTTCTTCGACACGATCTATGAGCCGTGTCTCGATCGCACGGCCGGTCGCCCCTACGGCCTCTACCTCCACGGTCGGACCGATACCGACGGAGCCCGCCTGGCGGTGGAGAAGATCACGACCGGCCTCGGGTGGAGGCTGGCCCAGGCCCCGGTGTCGAGCCTCGGCCCGGTCGACGACAACGCCCGGTCGCGCTGCTGGGAGCTCGGGGCGGCCATAGCCGCCGGCCTCCTTATCTGACGCAGCGCGAACGACGGGGGGTTCAGGACCGGCGATGGCGGCGGATCCGCTCGAGGACCTGGGCCACGCCGTCCTCGGCATGGTGGGGTGCCCGCCAGGTGGTGACGGCGGCCACCCGGTCGGCGGCGTTGGCCATGGCGAAGCCGAGCTCGACCCAGCTCAGCATGCCGACGTCGTTGACCTGGTCACCGAAGGCCGCCGTGGCCGACCGGTCGATCCCGAGACGGCGGCACAGCTCGGCCACCGCGAACCCCTTGTCGGCCTCGCCGGCCGTGACCTCCACGAAGGGCGCCCCCGAGGTCACCGCCGTCACCCCGTCGGGCACGTGGGGTAGAAGGGCGTCGAGCCAGCCGTAGGCGCCGAGGCGGCCGTGGGCCACCATCAGCTTGAGCACCGGGGCCACCGCCGGGTCGAGGCGGGGTCGGAGATCGGAGTAGAGCGGCCGGTAGTCGGGATCGTGGGCCCGGCGGATGGCGATCCACGAGTTGTCGTGGTACTGGCCGTCCGGGGTCTCCCACGACAGTCCGACCGGACCGAACCGCCCCACCGCCGTCGTGACCAGATCGGCAACGCAGGAGGCGGCGAGGGGGCGGTGCTCGACCACCTCATTGCGGCGGAGGTCGTAGAGGGTGGCGCCGTTGGAGGCGATGAGCCAGCGCACCGTGGTCAGCGGCTCGATCAGGGGGACGGCGCTGCGGTGGCCGCGGCCCGTGGCCACCACCACCTCGACACCGACGTCGGCCAGCGCCGCCACCGCCGCCACGGTCCGCACCGACAGGGCGGCGGCCGGGCCCAGGAGGGTACCGTCGAGGTCCGTGGCCACGAGGGCCACGCCGGACAGGTCGGTCTCGTCGTCCAGCGGGGCCATGGCTCGACCCTAGTGGGCCCCGGGGCACCCGGGATTCCGGTGACCGGGTCATCGTCGCAGTCGCCGGCAACCCTGTGGGCGACCAGGTGGACAACCGGTGGACGGCGGGTGACCGCTTGGGGACGACGGGCAAAACCTGCGGACAACCCTGGGGATTGCGAGAAACGCCTTGACCTGGGAAAACTACCAGTCGATGATCGTCGACAACGACCGACAAGTGGCGAACGGTCAGCTGAAGGAACAGGGCGGAAGGCATCGGTTCCGGCCGATCCAACCGTCCACGGATCCGACAGAGAACGTGCGCCTCGTCGGTTGCGGGAACAGAGCACCAGACAACGATCTCCGGTAGCGGCGGCCGGCGGCACCTCCGGGTGTCGCTGGAAAGTGACCGGAGATCTCGAGCACGGGGGCGGCGATCGCCACCTTCGGGTTCGATATACGGGACTGCCCGCCGGAGAACCTCCGCCGGGCAGTGGAACCGGCGAACGACGCAGTACGGCTGCATCGATCGGCGGTGGTGGCTCTCGACCCGACCCACTGGCGCCCCTGCGGCTTGCGGTTCGTCCGCGCCCGCAGGGGCGCTGCGCGTCGACGAGGCGTGACGGTCCCCGCTGCAGGGGCCGCCCGATCCGACCCCGGCCCCGAGCCCGGCCTCTCAGGGCTCGCCCTGGACGTAGCGCCACCCGAACCGGCCCTTGATGCAGAGGTTGCCGAGGGTCACGTCGTGGTCGGCCGGCGAGGTGACCTTGACGATCCGGTCGTCCTGGACGTGTAGATCCAGGTTGCAGCCCACCCCGCAGTACGAGCACACGGTCCGGGTCACGGTCTGGTCGGCGGGTCGCCAGTCGCCGGCCTCCCGCAGGGCGTGCTCGGTCCCGAACCGGAGGGCGTTGGTGGGGCAAACGGCGACGCAGTTGCCGCAGTAGACGCAGGCCGACTCGGGGAGGGTGACGTCGAACTCGGTGGCGATGCGGGCCCCGAACCCCCGGCCCGAGACGGCGATGGCGAAGGTGTGCTGGGCGTCGTCGCCGCAGGCCTCGACGCACTTGTAGCAGAGCACACACTTGTCGTAGTCGCGGATGAAGAGGTCATCCCCGTCACGGATCGGCTCGTCGATCGTGGCCGCCGCCGGCCCGTAGCGTTCCGGCCGGGCCCCGTACCGCTCCAGCCACGGCGCCAGCTCATCGGCCTGGCTGAGGTCGACACTCGAGCCGAGGAACTCGAGCACCATGCGCCGGCTGTGGTCGACCCGCTCGCTGTCGGTCGTGACGACCATCCCGTCCTCGGCCTCCCGGGAGCACGACGGGATCAGGGTCCGGGACCCCTCCAGCTCGACCACGCACACCCGGCAGGCGTTGACCGGAGTCAAGTTCTCCCCGTAGCACAGGGTGGGGGTGTCGATTCCGGCGGCCCGGCAGGCATCGAGGACCGATGCCCCGACCGCCACATCGACGTCGAAGCCGTCGATGCTGACCCGAACGGAGGTCCCGACCTCGTCCGGGATGGCGGCGCGACCTGGGGCGGCGGGGCGGCCGGGGGCGGCGTCGGGGGTGCTGGTCACGATGGCGTTCCGATCAATCCGAGGGCCAGGGCCGAGCGCACGGCGGTGGAGGCGGTGTGGCCCAGGCCGCAGATCGAGGCGTCCTTCATGACCCGGTCGATGTCGTCGAGGAGGTCGGGGTCGGGGCCGCCGGGGGCCGCCAGCAGCTCGTGTTGGCGTACCGTGCCGATCCGGCACGGTACGCACTGGCCGCACGACTCGTGGCGGAAGAACTCGGCGATCCGTCGCACCACGGCGGCCAGGTCGTCGCCGTCGGCGAAGGCCATGACCACTCCCGATCCCAGCGAGAGGCCGGCCTGGCGGGTCGCCTCGAAGGTGAGGGGCAGGTCGAGCCGTTCGGGCCCGACGAAGGTGCCGGCGGCGCCGCCGAGCAGGACGGCCCGCAGGGAGCCGGTGGCCCCTCCCGCCAGGCGGAGCAGCTCGGCCAGGGTCGACCCGAACGGCACCTCGTAGAGACCCGGGCGGGCCACCCGGCCGCTGAGGCAGAACAGCTTGGTTCCCGTCGACCCGTCGGTCCCGATGGCGGCGTAGGCCTCGCCCCCGCCGGTCACGATGTCGAGCACGTTGACGAGGGTCTCGGGATTGTTGACGGCGGTGGGTCGGCCGAACAGGCCGTGGGTGGTGGGGAACGGCGGCTTCTGCCGGGGCTCGCCCCGGTACCCCTCCAACGAGTTGAACAGTGCCGTCTCCTCGCCGCAGATGTAGGCCCCCGCCCCCCGACGGACCTCGAGGTCGAACGAGACCTCGGAGCGGGCGATCCGGGGGCCGAGGAAGCCGGCCTCCCGAGCCTGGTCGATGGCCGCCTCGAGGCGGGCCGCCGCCACCGGGTACTCGCCCCGGACGTAGATCCAGCCGGTGGTCGCCCCGGTGGCGAAACCGGCGATGGTGGCGGCCTCGACGATGGCGAACGGGTCGTGCTCCATCAGGATGCGATCCTTGAACGTGCCCGGCTCCGACTCGTCGGCGTTCACGACCACGTGCTTCGGACCGGCCTCGTCGGCCACGGCCCGCCACTTCACCCCGGTGGGGAAGGCGGCGCCGCCCCGTCCCATGAGCCGGGCCGCGGTGATCTCGGCGATCACCCCGTCTGCGCCCCGGTCGAGGGCGTCGGCCAGGGCCGTGTAGCCGCCGGCGCCGACATAGCTGTCGAGGCTCGCCGGGTCGACGATGCCGACCCGGCGGAGCAGGCGGAGGCGGGAGTCGCCCGCCTGGGGCACCGGGGGTGGGGGCGCCGCCCCGTGGGCCGGGTCGACCGGGATCTCGTCGGGCCGCCCCCGCCGTTGCAGGAAACGGGCCACCGGGCGCTCGCACTGGCCGAGACAGGGGCTGGGTTGCACGGTCTGCCCCGTTGCCCGGGCGTCCGCCATCGCCTCGGCCGCCCCCGCGATCTGGCACGCTCCGTCGACGCAGACGTGGAGCACGTCGCCACCGTGGGCGGGGGCATCGGTGGTGAACAGGTCGTAGAACGTGGCCACGCCATGGATCTCGGCCGGCGGGACCTGGAGGACCTCGGCAATGTGGTTCACCCCGCCGGGGCTGATCCAGCCCGACGCCCGCTGGAGGGCGTGGAGGGCGGGAAGCAGCAGGTGGCGACGCTCGTTGCGACGGGCCCGCCCACCGAGGACGAGGCGTTCCCCGACGACGACCAGGGCGGGGCCGAGGGCGGGATCGACGGCGGCGTCGATCGCCGCCCGCTCGGCGTCGCTGGCCCGGTCGGGGCCGAGGTGGAGGTCGGTCACGACACCACGGTGGTCGCCGGGACCGGGGCCAGCCGGTCGATCCGGACCGAGGCGGCCTTGAACTCGGAGGTGCCGGAGCGCTCGTCCCAGGCGTCGTTGGTCAACAGGTTGAGGTCGACGAGCTCGGGGAAGTGGAAGGTGGTGAACACCAGTCCCCGGGGCAGATCGGGCTGGATCCGGATCGCCATCTCGACCGTTCCGCGGGGCGAGCTGACCCGCACCCGTTCCCCGTCGACGAGGCCGAGGGCGGCGGCGTCGCCGGGGTTGACGTCGAGGGCGTCGCCGTAGCGGATCGGGGATCGGTACTCCCCCGACTGGACGCCGGTGTTGAACGAGTCGAGGGCCCGGCCCGTCGTGAGCCGGAGGGGGAACCGCTCGGTCAGCTCCTCGACCGGGCCGGCGTGCTCGACCACGCTGAACGGGGCGGGCTCCCTCCCACCGAGGTCGTCGGCCCACAGCCAGGCGTGGAGGAATGGAGTCCCCGGATGGTCCTCGTCGGGGCACGGCCACTGCAACCCGCCCGCGGACTCCAGCCGGGACCAGCTCATCCCCCGGTGCATGGGCGACAGCGAGCGGAGCTCGTCCCACAGCTCCTCGGCCGTCGGGGTGCCCCAGTCGGCGCCGAGGCGGGTGGCGAGGTCGGCGATGATGTCGATGTCGCTACGGGCCCCGCCGGGCGGGGTCACTGCGGCCCGGACCCGCTGGACCCGACGCTCACTGGAGGTGACGGTCCCGTCGGCCTCGGCCCACGCCACCGACGCCGGGAGGACGACGTCGGCCAGCTCGGCCGTTCGGGTCAGGAAGATGTCTTGGACGACGAGCAGTTCGAGGCCCTCCAGGAGCCGCCGGGCCTTGGCCACGTCGGCCTCGGAGTCGGCCGGGTTCTCGCCGATGCAGTACACGGCCCGCAGCTCGCCCGCCTCCATCGCCTCGAACATCAGCGTGAGGTGGAGGCCGGGGTCGGGTGGGACGTCGGCGCCCCACACGGCGGCGAAACGGGCCCGGGTCTCGGGGTCGGTGACGGCTTGGAATCCGGGGAGCTTGTCGGGCAGGGCGCCCATGTCGCCGCCGCCCTGCACGTTGTTCTGGCCCCGGAGGGGCACGAGGCCCGAGCCCCACCGGCCCACGTGTCCGGTGAGCAAGGCCAGATTGCACAGCGCCACCACGTTGTCGACGGCGTTGTGGTGCTCGGTGATCCCGAGCGTCCACAGGATCTGGGCCCGCTGGGCCGTGGCGTAGGCCTCGGCCAGCTCGGCGATGGCCGATGCCGGCACGCCGGTGATCCGCTCCGCCTGGCCCAGGGTGTAGGGCTCGACGGCGGCGGCGTAGGCGTCGAAGCCGGTGGTGGCCCGCCCTATGAAGGCCGTGTCGTGCCACCCGTTGGCGATGATGTGGCGACCCACGGCGTTGGCCAGGGCGATGTCGGTGCCAACCGACAGCCCGAGCCAGGCGTCGGCGAACTTGGCCGACGAGCTCCGCCGGGGGTCGACGCAGTAGAGCCGGGCCCCGTTGTCGACGCCGCGCAGCAGGTGGTGGAAGAAGATGGGGTGGGCCTCACGGGCGTTGGATCCCCACAGCACGATGACCTCGGCGTCGTGGATCTCCTGGTAGGAGGAGGTGCCTCCCCCCGCTCCGAACACTGTCGCCAGACCGACGACGGACGGGGCGTGTCACGTGCGGTTGCAGGAGTCGATGTTGTTGGTGCGGAGCACGGTGCGGGCCATCTTCTGGGCCGCGTAGTTGACCTCGTTGGTGGCCTTGGAGCAGCTGAACATCCCGATGGCCCCGGGGCCGTGGTCGGCCCCGATCCGTCGGAGGTCGTCGGCCACCCGCGACAGGGCCTCGTCCCAGGTGGCGGGTCGCAGCTCGCCGTCGACCCGGACGAGGGGCGTGGTGAGGCGGGCCTTCGGCTGCCCGTTCCGGGCGGTCGGCACGGTCTGCATGAGGGGACACCTTCCGTCGAGGCGCCGGTCGGGGGCGCCGCCGCCGGCGGGGCCGGCGCTGTCGGTAGGCACCCGATCCTACCGGGGCCCGCCGCCCCGGTGGAACCGGCGGGCTTCGGGGGCCGCCCATGCCGGTGCGGGGAACCGGTGAGGACGCGTACCCACCGGGGCCCCGAGGCGGCTCAATCCCGGCGGCGAGGCGCCGACCGGGGCGGGGTGATCGCCGCCCTCACCCCCTCACGTCCGGCTGGCTCCCCCTCCCGTTCTCCTCGGCGCCGGGCCGCGGCCACGGCGCTGGCCCTGGCCCTCGTCGCCACCGCCTGCGGCCCGGAGGTTGCGGGGCGGGGCCCGGCAGCCGGTTCGGGACCGGCCGGGCCCCCCGCAGCAGCCGACACGGTGCCGACGTCCACCGCGAACGGCGGACCGCCGCCGACAGGAGTCGGCGACGACCACGGCAACCGATCGACCGCGACCGCCACCGCCGCAGCCAGACCCACCCCGTCGAGCCTCGTCGACGTGGCCCACGGCGACGCCGACCGCCCCTTCGCTCCCCTGCCGCCGGCCGATCGGGCCAGCGCCGTCGTCACTCCCTCCGGCGTCGTCCTCCCCGTCATCGACACGCGGACCGTCGACCGTCTCCCCAACGGCGGCCCGATCGACGAGTGGGTGGTGGCCACGCCGTGCGCCGACGTCACCATCGTCAGCGGCCTGACCGAGCTGGGCCGGGCCCATGTGGTGCTCGATCCCGGACACGGCGGGTTCGAGGTGGGAGCCACCGGCGATCACGACCTCCGGGAGAAGGACCTCAACCTGGCCGTCGCCCTCGCAACCGCCCGCCTGCTCGAGAGTCGGGGTGCCACCGTGGTGCTGACCCGCACCACCGACATCACCATGATGACCTCGGTCCGAGCCCTCATCGCCCGCGCGGTCCGGCCGGCCCTGTTCGTGTCGATCCACCACAACGGGGGCGCCCCCGCCAACGGCGATCGTCCCGGGTCGATCGTGTTCACCAAGGGGGGCGACCCGGAGGCCACCCGCTTCGGCGGCCTCCTCCACCAGGAGCTCACCGCCGCCCTCGAGCCCATCGGTCACGACAGGAAGGCGGCCTTCGAGCGGTACCGCCAGGCCTTCGTCGAGCACGAACGGTCGGTACTCGACCACGACCGGTCGGTGGCGGCCCGGGAGGCTGCGCTGGTGGCCAACGGCCAGCTGGACCCGACCGTCACCACCCTCCCGGCGTCCGACATTCCCGTCGTCGACGGCACCGAGACGCCGAGCATCCGCCAGCCGGTCACGACCACCACCGGCCCTGCCCCGGCGGGGATGGCGACGGTGCCGGTGCCCGCCACCACCCCGATTCCCGTGGCTCCGGCCGAGATCACCGCCGGACCGGTCCCCGAGTTCCGGTGGGCCGGCACCGGCTACGGCGGGGTCCGGGCGTGGCTGGCCGACGACGGGCGGGACCTCCTCTCGGTCCTGCGCCGGAGCGGCGACGTGACCGCGGTCCTGGCCGAGCTGGTCTATGTGACCAACCCGGTGGAGGCCGATCTCCTGGCCGACCCGGCGTTCGTGGAGCTGGAGGCCGCCGTGCTGGCCGACAGCATCGAACGGTTCCTGGCCTCCGAAGAGACCGGCTCCGGTTTCGTGGAGGACCAGGTCGGTGACCAGGACATCGGCGGTGGCGGCCACCGCAACACCTGCGTTGATCCCGACCTGGGCCTGTGACCCCTCCGGGGGCGGGCCGCGGTCCGGCCCGGGGTGACGACCCCATCCGGCCCGGGAGCGCCGTGTAGGCTCCGCCGCCGGATGGAGTGGCTCGGGTTGACCCTGGCGGCGTGGGCCGTGGCGATGGTCATCGTGCTGACCGGGTCGATCCTCCAGGGCGCCATGGGCTTCGGGCTGGGGCTGGTGGCGGCGCCCGTGCTCGTGCTGCTCGACCCCACGCTCGTTCCGGGTGTCGTGATCGGGATGGGGCTTCCGCTCGCCCTGATCGTGGCCTGGCGGGAACGCCGCGCCGTCGATGTGCGGGAGATCCGGTGGGCGGTCCTGGGCCGCATCCCGGGGTCGATCATCGGTTCGTGGGCGGTGGTGGCACTCGGGACACGGGCCCTGGCCGTCGGTTTCTCCCTGTCGATCCTGACCGCCGTGGGGCTCAGCCTCGGTGGGTTGCGGGTGACCCGCACCCCCGTCACCGTCACCATCGCCGGCTTCGCGTCGGGGGTGACGGGCACCGCCACGTCGGTGGGCGGTCCCCCGATGGCCCTGCTCTACCAGCACGACACCGGTCCCGCCCTCCGCTCCGCCCTCGCCGCCTTCTTCGCCACCGGGGCGCTCATGTCGCTGACCGTGCTGACGATCGTCGGCGAGTTCCACGGGCGGGAGCTGGCGGTGGCGGTGTCGCTGATGCCGGCCTCGCTCATCGGGCTCGCGCTGTCGGGGCGACTCAACCGCTTCCTCGACGGGGGTCACACGCGGGCGGCGGTGCTGGTGGTGGCCGTTGCGGCGGCCCTGACCATCGGCGTGCGGGCCGCTCTCGGTGCCGGCTGACCCCTCCCCACCGCGTGCCCGGGGTGACGGCGGTGGCCACTGGTCGGCCGGGGCCGCTCGCTATCGTGGACTGCGTTTCGGGCACGCGGCCGAACGATCCGACCGGATCCGACGATGGACGGCCGACCCGCCGGCCGAGAGGAGCGCCCCGACCGATGGCCATTCCCAGCGATCTGGAGATCGCCGATGCCGCCACCCTCCTCCCCCTGGCCGAGGTGGCGGCGTCCGCCGGCATCGATCCCGACCTGCTGGAGCCCTACGGTCTGGGGGCGGCCAAGATCCCCCTGGACGCTATCGAGGCCCTGGCCGACCAGCCCCGGGCCCGCTACGTGGTGGTCACCGCCATCACGCCGACGCCGCTGGGCGAGGGCAAGACGACCACGACGGTCGGTCTGGGCCAGGCGTTCGCCCATCTGGGGAAGCGGGCCACGATCACGATCCGCCAGCCATCGATGGGCCCCACGTTCGGGATCAAGGGCGGGGCGTCCGGGGGCGGGTACAGCCAGGTCGTTCCCATGGATCTGCTCAACCTCCACCTGACGGGCGATGCGCACGCCGTCACCGCGGCCCACAACCTGTGCGCCGCCATGATCGACGCCCACCTCTTCCACGGCAACGCCGCGGGCTTCGACCCCCTGGGCATCACCTGGCGACGGGTACTGGACGTCAACGACCGGGCCCTGCGCAACATCGTCGTCGGTCTCGGCGGACGGCTCGACGGGATTCCCCGCCAGACCGGTTTCGACATCACCGCCGCCTCCGAGGTCATGGCGGCGCTGGCCCTCACCACGTCGTTGACCGACCTGC
Organism: Acidimicrobiales bacterium; assembly: GCA_050330635.1. Lineage (GTDB taxonomy): Bacteria > Actinomycetota > Acidimicrobiia > Acidimicrobiales > SZUA-35 > CADEDH01. The sequence goes on from JBHJNQ010000007.1 coordinate 172,552, forward strand.
GGGCCCGCATGGGTCGCATCGTGCTCGGTCACTCCCCCGCCGGCGACCCGATCACGGCCGACGACATCGACGCCGCCGGGGCCATGACGGTGCTGCTGCGGGAGGCCATCAAACCCAACCTGATGCAGACCCTGGAGCACACCCCGGTGCTGGTCCACGCCGGGCCGTTCGCCAACATCGCCACCGGCAACTCGTCGGTGGTGGCCGACCTGATCGGCATCCGCACCGGCGACGTCCTGCTGACCGAGGCCGGCTTCGGGGCCGACATGGGGGCCGAGCGGTTCTTCAACATCAAGTGCCGGACCTCGGGCCTGGTGCCCGACGCCGCAGTGGTCGTGGCCACCGTGCAGGGGCTCAAGGCCCACTCCGGTCGTCACCGCCTCGTGGCTGGCCGGCCGCTGCCCGACGCCCTGCTGGCCGAGAATCCCGACGAGGTCCTCGAGGGTGGCGCCAACCTGCGCAAGCAGGTGGCCAACGTCGTGCACCACGGGGTGACGCCCGTCGTCGCCATCAACGCCTTCCCCGGCGACCATCCGGCCGACGTAGCCGCCATCGGTGAGATCGCCGACGAGCTCGGCGTGCGCTGGGCCGTGGCCAGCCATTTCGCCGAGGGTGGCAAGGGGGCCACCGATCTGGCGGCGGCGGTGCTCGATGCGGCCGCCGAGCCCGGCCGGTTCCGTTTCCTCTACCCCGACGACGCCTCCCTGACCACCAAGATCGAGACGGTGGCGACAGAGGTCTACGGCGCCGCCGGCGTCGACTACACGCCAGCGGCCCGGCGCCAGCTCGAGGGCTACGAACGGTCCGGGTTCGGCCGCCTGCCGGTCTGCATCGCCAAGACCCACCTGTCGCTGTCGTCCGATCCGTCGCTCCCCGGCGCCCCCACCGGGTGGACCCTGCCGGTGCGCGAGGTCAGGGCCTCCATCGGGGCCGGGTTCATTTACCCCATCTGCGGCGACATGCAGACCATGCCGGGCCTGGGGTCGGCGCCGGCGGCCGGGGACATCGACATCGACGACGACGGGCACATCGTGGGTCTCCGGTGACCACGCCGGCGGACGGTGGACGGTGCCGCCTCGGTCGGCTGCTCGATGCCGTGCGGTTCGAGCTCATCCCCCTCGACGGCATCGACGACGCCCTGGCCGCCCTCCCGCCCGGCTCACCGGTCTCGGTCACCTGCTCACCAGTGCGCGGCATCGGGGCCACCATGGCCCTCACCGATCGTCTCCGCACCCTCGGCCACCACCCGGTTCCCCATCTCTCGGCCCGGCTGGTCGAGGGGCCTGCGGAGGTGGCCCGTCTCGCCGGCTGGCTGCGGACCGAGGCCGTCGGCCACGCCTTCGTGATCGGTGGCGACGCCCCCACCCCACGAGGCCCCTACCGCGATGCCGCCTCGTTTCTCGTCGCCCTGCTCGACGCCGGACCCGGCCTCGTCACCGTGGGGGTGGCCGCTTATCCCGACGGCCACCCGTCGGTGCCGGATGACCGCCTCGATGCGGCCCTCGACGCCAAGCAGACCCTCCTGGCAGCTGCGGGGGTCCTGGGCTATGCCACCACCCAGCTTTGCTTCCAGCCAGACGTCATACTGCGCTGGCTCACCGAGCGGCGCCACCGGGGTCTCATCCTCCCCGTACACCTCGGCATCGCCGGGTCGGTCGATCCGGCCCAGCTGCTGCGGACCGGGGCCCGACTCGGTGTCGGCGCCTCGCTCCGCTATCTGTGCAAGAACACCTCGGCCGTCGGCCGGCTCCTGACCCAGCGCTACGAGCCGGGTCACGACCGACGGGCAGCCGGGTGGTGACCCGGGCCCTGCGCTCCGTCGGCCACATCCGGGTCTTCGCCGCCCTCGCCTCGATCTGCTCGTCTGCCGTGCTTATGTACACCATCGCCGTCCATCCGGTGACGTGGGCCATGATGCGCTTCGTCACCGGTATGTGCATGGCGGGGATCTACGTCGTGGCCGAATCGTGGATCAACGACCTCGCCACCAACCGGACCAGGGGCCGGCTGCTGGCCGTGTACATGGTGGTGTCGATGGGGGGCCTGGCCGCTGGCCAACCCCTCCTCAACGTGGCCGACCCTGCTCGTCGCCACCCCCGGCTCGGCCGCCGCCACGGCCCTCATGTTCGTCCTCGGCGGCATGAGCTACCCCCTCTACTCCCTGGCCATCGCCTACACCAACGACTGGCTGACCCCCGATCAGGTGGTGGGGGCGAGCGCCGCTCTCGTCACCGTCAACGGGGTGGGGGCCATGATCGGGCCCGTGGTGGCCGCCATCCTGATGTTCACGTTGGGCGTCGCCCAGTTCTTCGTCGCCCTCCTCGTCACCCACGGGGCGGAGGTGGTCTACCTCGGCTATCGGCTCGTGCGCCACGACGGGCTGCCGCTCTCGGCCCAGCTGCGCTACCGCCCGTTTCCGGCCCGGGCGTCGGCCGTGGCCACCGTGCTCCTCCCCCGGGGCGGACGCCGCCGCTGATCGGCCGGGCCGGCGGGACCCCCTCAGGGGTTCTCCATCATCTCGTCGTTGACGGGAGGTTTGCGGACGGGGGCGAGACCGACGTCGGGTCGTTCGTCGGGGGCGTCGCCGTCAGCATGACGGATCCACAGGGTTCGCTGGGGGAACGGCATCTCCACGCCCGCCTCGTCGAACGCCTCCTTGATCCGCAGCCGCAGCTCACGGGCCACCACCCACTGCTCCGCCGGGTCGGTCTTGACCACAAGGCGAAGGGTGACGCCGTCGGTACCGAGCCGCTCGACGCCCCACACCTCCGGGGGATCGATGATGTCGGCCACGTCGAACGTCTCGTCCTGCCACAGCTCGTCGGCCACCCGCTGCATGATCCCTTGGGCCTGGCGGAGGTCGGTGTCGTAGGCCACGTCGATGTCGAGCACGGCCCGCGACCACAGCTGCGACTTGTTGGCCACCCGATGGATCTCCGAGTTCGGTACGTGCCACACCGTGCCGTGGACGTCGCGCAGGGTCGTCACCCGCAACGAGACCTTCTCTACGGTGCCCGAGACCTCGCCGACATCGATGACGTCGCCCACCCCGAACTGGTCCTCGAGCAGCATGAACGTCCCGGCCAGGAAGTCGGCAACCACCGACTGGGCCCCGAAGGCGAGGATGACGCCCACCACCCCGGCGCCGGCCAGGAGGGGGGCCAGGCTGATGCCGACCTCGCCCAGCACAAGCAGCACGACCACGGTCCATACCGCTGCGGTGGCGAACGATACCCCGACCGAGGTCAGGGTGTTGGCCCGCTGATGGGAGCGCCCGTTGACCGGGGTCAGGGCCGTGCCGGGGGCCCGGTCCCGTTGGGCCTGGAGCAGATCTCGCTCCGAGCGGCGGGCCGCCCGCTCGCCCACCCGGCGGACCCACCGCCGCAACAGGCGGGCCACGAACCAGCCCACGACGACGATCAGGATGAGCCGCAGGGGGCGGTCGATGACCCACACGATGAACGCGGCCAGCAGGTCGGAGCCGATCCGGGGCGCCAGCCACTCGCAGAGGGCGCTCGGGTCGTCGCCGCACACCTCGGTCACGTCCGCTGCCAACACGGCCCCCACCCTAGGGTGTCAGGGCGTCAGGAAAGCCCCCGTTCGCCCTCTTGCGGCCCCGCCCGCCAGCCCCTACCGAGGAGATCATGCCGACCGTGCCGTCCGTCGTGCTCAGCTCCCCGACCCGGCGGACGGTCGGCGGGCCCGGGCGGCCGCTCGTGGTCATCGGCCAGCGGATCAACCCCACGGGCCGGCCCGGGCTGGGCCGCGACCTGGCCCGGGGGGATCTCGAGGGGGTGGGATGGGAGGCCGGGGACCAGGTTGCGGCGGGGGCGGCGGCGCTCGACGTCAACGGCTGGCTCCCCGGGACCGACGAGGCCGATCTGTTGTGCCGGCTGGTGGCCGCCGTCGGCGCCGCCACCGACGCCCCCCTCGTGCTCGACTCGGCCGATCCCGACGTGCTGCTGACGGCCCTCGAGGCGTGTCCGGGGCGGCCGCTGATCAACGCCGTCAACGCCCTGTCGTGGCGGCGGGCGGCCGGCGACCGGCTGCTGGCCGCCACCGCCGAGCGGGGCTCGGCCGTCGTCCTGTCCCCGCTCGACGAGCGGGGCCCCTCCCCCGACCCCGCCGACCGGTTGGCGGTGGCCCGCCGTCTCCTCGACCGGGCAGCCGACCACGGCCTCGGCCCCGATCAGGTCCTCGTCGATCCACTGGTCGAGCCGGTGGCGACGACCCCCGGCGGGGGCCGACGAGCCCTCGAAACCCTGCGGCGCCTCAGCGGTGAGCTCGGCGTGGCCACCGTGGCCGGGATCGGCAACGCCGGCTACGGCTCGCCCCATCGGGCCGTGGTCGAGGCCGACTTCCTGGCCCGGGCCGTGACGGCGGGCCTGACCGCCGCCATCGTCGACCCGGCGCTGCTCGTCGCGTCCCGGCCGGGCGGAGCCGGACACCCGTCGTAGTGTGGCATTCTCCGATCCGACGAGAGCGGGAGGCCTCCGGTGCCCTTCGATGGCGACTACGCCAACCTGGTTGCGGACCGATCGCAGGCCCACACCCGTTTGATCAGGGACTATGACGGCGCCAACCGGGACTTCGACGTCATCATCGTCGGCTCGGGGATGGGCGGCGGAATTCTCGCCGATGACCTGGCGGACCGGCTCGGCCAGAGTCACCGCATCCTGGTCCTCGATGCCGGCTCGTTCATCTATCCCACCCATGTCTACAACATCAGCCGAGTGCCCAACTTCGCCGTGGCGAACCACTTCGGCGTCGACAACTTCACCCAGGAGGCATCCGATCATCACTTCATCGGTGGAAAGCCTCAACTGGCGTTCGGCGGCCGCTCCATCTTCTGGTCGGGCCTGATCCCACAGCCACAGCGTTGGGAGATGGACTTCTTCCCCGACGCGGTGCGCCACGACCTGATGTCGGAGTACCTTGCCCTGGGGGCGGACCGGATGAACGTCTCGACCGAGGGATCGGTTCATCGTGGAGCCGACGGGCGTGTTCAACTCAGCGGAGTTGCTCATCAACCAGGTCGGGTTGACACCGGGCGCCGGCCAGGATGGCAAGGGGCTCTTCATCAAGTTGAACTGCTTCGTCGAGGCGGTCGACGATGTCCCTTTCGACTGGTACGCGGTCCGCACCACCGACACGGTCTCCGGGGATCAGCTCAGCTTCTACGCCCCCAAGGTCGTCATCGCCGCCGGCTCCACGGAGAGCCCCAAGTTGATCAATCGATCCTTGATCTACCACCGTCTGCCCGACCAGGTGCAACAGCGTGTAGGTTTCGGTCTGACCGATCATCCCGTGAGTTCGGAGTCGCAGGCCTATGTCTCGTCGGTCGGAGACGGCGCAGCCCTTCCCCTCAGCCGCCGTGACCACGCCAAGATCATTTTCTACTCCCGTGGCCACCGCGACGCCAACGGACAGACGGTCTTTCCGTTCAACATCGAGATGAACGTCAACCACGAATACTGGCACCTGCGGAACAACGATCCCTCTGCCGAACCCGGCGTGGACGACACCAGCAAGAGCCGCGTCGACATCAAGTTCAGCTTCGCCAACTGCCTCGACGACGACAACGGCATCCTGTCACACGCCGACGACGGCTACACCCCTGCCATCCGCTTCAAACGCTTCTCGTCGCTCGATGACCTGTTGGGTTCCCGATTCCGGGCGCTGGCCGGTTGGACGAAGGGGTCGCAGGAGTTCTTCGACCTCCTCAACGGGACCCGCAATCGTGTCTTCGCCGAGTTCAACGACGTGGAGTGGTTGACGGGCGAGTACGGGGGAGGTGGCGGCCAGCAATGGCCGTTCGGCTGGGGTACCGTCCATCACGCCTGCGGCACCCTACGGATGCCCTGGAAGCCAAACCGTGACGCCGGTTTCGACCACGGGTCGGTCGTGGACGAGAACCTGAAGATCCGAGGAGCGGCAGGCATGTACGTCTGTGACCTGTCGGTCATGCCGATCAGCACGGCCGCCAACCCCGTTCGCGCCCTCGCCGGTCTGGCCCTGCGCCTGTCACGACATCTGGGCTGATGACCTTTGCGGCCTTGCGTCACCCGGCCCGCCGGGGGCGGGCGGTGTTGCGTGGTGGTAGCTACAAGGCGCGGACCGAGTCCCAGAAGGCGGCGACGTCGGCGGCGGGGTAGACGGTCTCGCACGGTCGCCCGTCGAGGTCGGCGTCCATACGGGCCGGTCGGTCCTCGGTGAGCCAGTAGAAAACCGCCAACCCGTAGGTCAGGTGGTCGGTTTCGGGCGTGAAGTGCCCGGGTCCGTAGCCGGGGGGAGGCTCGACCAGGTCTCGGCACAGCAACCCGCCGGGGTAGTCGTCGGGCCAGGGGGAGCCGCCGCAGCACTCGGCCAAATCCCACACGTAGCGGTCGCCGTCGAGGATCGAGACGTGGATCCCACCGAACTCGGCCGGGTCGTCGGGCAGGAAGCCGCAGACGATGGTCTGCCAGGCCCCCAGCTGGCCCGACGCGTCACAGTCGACGACTCCGGGGCCGGTCGGGTAGTCGCGCTCGATCTCGATCTTCAGGGCTTGTTCGAGATCGGCCACCGTCGGTGGTGCCGTGGTGGTGGCCGACGTTGCGCTCGTAGCGGTGGAGGAGCTGACCGCCTGGCTCGAGGAGCTGGTGACGCTCGATGCGGTGGAGGCGGGCGTGGTCATGGTCGTCGACGGCGCCGCCGACGTCTCGGAGCCGCTCGTCGCAGCTCCATCGCCGGCATCGTCACCGCCGTTGCCATCGCCGGAGCCGCACCCACCCGCAACCAGCAGCCCCAACAGGGCCACCAGCCACGGCAGCGGCGGTCGCCGCCGCCCGGTGTCGCCGTTCACGTCGATCGCTCCGTTCCCACCCCCGAAGGTGGTGCTGTGCCGTCACCGTCGCATCGATGACGGGGCCCGCCCAGGGCACTACGTCCATCCCGCCCCGGCCGCCCCTTCAGTCCGGGCCCCGAGACGGGGATCCCCCAGGGGGGTTTGGGGGGGGTCGCAGGGCTGCCCCCGGGGCGGGATCGGGGCTCACCGTGGACCATGACCTCGAACCAATTCTCCTCCACGGCCGCCGGGTCACCCGACAGCGTGCCGGTGGTCGAACCCGCGCCGTCGCTGGCGGCGTTGGCCTGGGCCGCCGCCCCCGACCGCAACCGGGCCGTCGACTTCTACCGGGCGGCCGCCATGCTCGCCGTCGCCGGCGGGCACTGGATGGCGATCGCCATTGGGATCGGGGCCGCAGCGTCGATTCGACAATGACTCCGATGCCCGTCGCCGCGACGACATCCACGTCGTGGCTATCCTGCTCGCCAGGAGACCGGCCCCCGGCGGGCGCGGCCCGGTTCCGGCGGAGCGTGGATGAGACGGACGACCAGCACGTGGGCGAACGTGGCCAGCCTGACCGTTCTCGGTGTGGCGGTGGCCGTGGGGCTGGGCTTCGACGCTCCCGGTCGACCGGCCCTCGTCGACACCGTCGGAGCCGACACCGCCATCGCCTTCGATCCGGGCCCGGAGGAGTCGACCGGGGGCGGCGCTCCGGTGGGGAACGGGTCGAACACGGGAGGCCAGGCGGGCCAGGCCCCCGCCGCCCTCGACCTCGGCCGGAACGATCCGGCGGGTCCGACCGCGGTCCCCGGGACCAACGTGGTTCGCTTCGTCTACTTCGTCGAGGCCGACGAGGAGGTCGACCCCGTCGCCGTCGAGCTGATCGAGCAGCAGTCGGTCCGGTTGCAGCAGTTCTGGTTCGACCAGTTCGGCGGCACGTTCCGCCTTCCCGCCGAGGGGGTCGAGATCATCTACGGCGAGCACGAGGCGGCCTGGTACGACACCACCGTCAACGGCGACGATCCCCGCTGGTACCGCCTGATGAACCTCCGGACCGAGGTGAGGGCCATCCTCGGGATGAATGCCGACGACACCACGACCCGACTCGTCGTGTACCCCAGCGCCCGGATCGACGGCCGGGTGGGGGCCAACCGCTACGGCGAGGCGTGGATGGACGGCGACGACATCACCTGCATCTCCGGGGCCGTCGCCACCACCCCCTACACGGTGGATTTCCCCGCCGACTGCCTCGGGACCGTGGCCCACGAGCTTGGCCACGTGTACGGCCTCGATCACCGTGGCGACGATGACGACTGCATGCAGTTCGGGTTCTACCAGTACAAGGCCGGTTCGGAGACGTGTTCGTTCTCGGAGGAGAACCGGCGCCTCGTTACCCATGATCCGCTCAACGCCGGCTGGCTCGACGCCGTGCCCGGCGACCGGGCCTGAGCCCCGGCCCAGCGGGCCGTCATGTCGCCGGCCCAGCAGCCGACAAGGCGACCCAGGCCTTCTCGCCGAGGGAATCGTGGCCACCCGGACCGACGACTCGGTGCTGGTTACGGGCAACCAGGGCACGATCCACTTCCGGCCGGCCACCGCCGACGATCCGCCCCTGCCCCGGGAGGAGGCCGTTCCCCCACCCCTCCGGACACGTGGAACCGGCCGGTCGTCTGGGTGCTCGAGCACCGGGGGGTGACGACCGTGGCCGAGGTCGGCCACGGTCGAGTTCCCCGACGACTCGTCGATGGCCGATTCCTCCGACTAGAGGAACCTGTCGCTGACCGGCCTCGACCCGGTCGACCTGCTCAACGACGTCCGCTTCTTCGACTAGTCGAGCAACCCGTACCCCGCAGGTGGAGGGCGCAGCCCTCCTCCAACGACCAGCGAGCCACGTTGTTCCCCCGTTCCCGGCGGACGGACTCATACACGGCGAGGGCCCAGGGCGCCGGCGTACAGCAGGGCAACGATCTTCGGAAGCTTGGTCCGTTCCCGGCGGACGGACCCATACCCGGCGAGGGCTTCATTCACGGCGAGGGCCTCACCGACGGTGTCCGACCGCTCGAGGGCGCGGGCGTAGTACAACAGGTAGCGACCCGGCCCGAGGCGCATCGCCAGCCCCCGCACCCGGACGATGGCCGGAACGACCTCGCAGTGAAGGTCCGCCCGGAACGCCGCATGGCCGTTGAAGCGGGCCGATTCCCCCGGGAGCACGAAGGACCGCACCGCCGATCAGTTCCCGTCGGCCTCGACCCGGGCGTCGGACGAACGGGGCGGGAAGGCGTCGGGGCCCCTTGCCCGACTCGGGGCCCGACTCGGGGGCGGGCCCGAGTCTCGAGCGGCGACACCCCACTCTCGTTGCACAAACCGTCGAAGACGCCGCTCAACGCAACCAGTGCTGCCCTCGTCCCCGGCTCTGCGTCGTCGCTCATCGACGCCACCCTCGTCGCCGACGCTTCAGCCGGTACGTCCCCGCGACGGCTCGGGCCCCACGTAGCGGGCGGCGGGCCGCATGATCTTGTTGGCCGCCGACTGCTCCAACAGGTGGGCCACCCAACCGATGACCCGGCTGGTGGTGAACGTCGGGGTGAACATGTCCTGGGGAATGCCGGCGAGGTGGAGGACCACGGCGGCGTAGTACTCGACGTTGGTGACGATCGTGGCCTCCGGCTTCCACCGTCGGAGGAGGCGCAGGATCCGATCCTCGATCTCGATGGACCGGGCCACCAGCTCGCCACCGAGGCCCTCGGCCACCTCCCGAAGCAGCACCGAGCGGGGGTCGTCGGTCCGGTAGACGGCGTGACCGAATCCCATGATCGGCCGGCCGGCCTCGAGCACCGGGCGGGCCCAGGCCTCGACCCCCGCCGGGTCGCCGATCTCGTCGAGCATGTCCAGCACCCGGCCGGGCGCCCCGCCGTGCAGGGGGCCCGAGAGGGCGCCGACGGCGGCGGCCAGGACGGCCCCGATGCCGGCCCCCGTGCTGGTGACCACCCGGGCGGTGAAGGTTGAGGCGTTGAACCCGTGGTCGGCCGTCAGGTCGAGGTAGGTCTCCACCGCCCGGGCCTGGGCCTTCGTCGGGGGCGAACCGGTGGCCAGGCGCACATAGTCGGCGGCATGGCTCAGACCGGGATCGGCTGCCAGGGGTTCGAGGCCGTGGGACAGTCGGTGGAGGGCGGCCAGGACGGTCGGCACCGCCGCCGCCACTCGCACCGCTTCCCGCCGCCGTTCCGCTGGGGACAGGTCGAGGGTGGGAACGTCGGACGCCAGGAGGGAGATGGCGGCTCGCAGCCCGCCCAGCGGTGAGTCGATCAGCGGGGCGATGGCGGCCAGGGCGGCGGTGACCGTGGGGTCGAGGAGGCGACCGGCGGCCAGCTCGGCCCGGAACGCCGCCTCGGCCCCGGCGTCGGGCAGCTCCCCGTCGACCAGGAGGGCGGCCACCGACTCGAAGCTCTGCGTCCGCGCCAGCTCGACGGCGTCGAAGCGGCGGTAGTGGTAGTAGCCCTCCTGGCCCCGCACGGAGCCGATAGTGGTGTCGGCGACGATGAGGCCCTTCAAGCCTGGCGGCGCCACCAGCGGGGCCGGCGCCGGATCGGTTTCGGTGTGTATGGTCATGATTCGACGATGCGGCGCCACCCAGCCCGCCACAAGGTTGATGTTGACAACGTTGATCGGCACAACATTGACTGGATCAATGTCGGCCGATGCCTCACCATCACCGCCGCCGATTCGGCGACCCCCCACCGGCGGCGACGACGGCCCGACCCGGCGGGGACTGACCACGCCCGAGGCCGCGGCCCGGCTGGGGATCAAACGGGAGACGCTCTACGCCTACGTGAGCCGGGGTGTCGTCGCCCGCACCATCGGGCCGGACGGGCGCACCAGTCTGTTCGACCCGGCCGAGATCGAACGTCTGCGCCAGGGACGGCGACGCGACGACGACGGCGTGGTGTCGGCGTTCATCGCAACGGCCCTGACCAGGGTCGATGACGAGGGTCTGTGGATCCGGGGTCGGGATCTCATCCGGGCGGTCGGTGAGGGCGTCGGCTTCATCGACATCGTCGACGAGTTGTGGGCGGGCGACGACGACGAGAGCTGGCCCCCGTTGCATGTCGACGGCGACCGCCTGGCCCCCGAGATGGCGGCGGCCGTGGCGGCGTTGACCACACAGGGTTCCCTCCTCGATGCCCTCCGCCTCATCGTGGCCCACCGCTCGGCCGCCGACCCCCTCCGCCACGACCTCTCCCCCCGCAGCGTGCGGGCGGCCGGCCGCCGCCTCATCATCGACCTCGCGCTCGGCCTGCCGCCGCGCGACGACCACCGGAGCGACGACCACCGGAGCGGCGACGGCCACCGCGACGACCGGACCCTGGCCCACGGGCTGTGGCGACGGCTGACGGCGACGGCGCCCCGGCCAGACCGGGTCCGGGCCCTCGACGCCGCCCTCGCCCTCCTCATCGACCACTGGCTGGCCGCCTCCACGTTCGCCGCCCGCATTGCCGCCTCGGTCCGGGCCGACCCGTACTCGGTGGTGGCGGCCGGACTCGGCGTTCTCGGCGGCCCCCTCCACGGGGCGGCCAGCGCCGGCGTTCAGGAGCTGCTGGCGGCGGCCGAGGAACTGGGTGACGCCCCACGGGCCGTGGGCGAGACCCGCCGCCGCCTCGGCGCCTATCCCGGCTTCGGCCACAGCGTGTACACGGTGCAGGACCCCCGCTACGGGGCCCTGATGGCGCTCATCGTGTCGGCTTGGGGTGACGATCGTCGCCTGGTCGACGTGTACCGGGTGCGTGACGTCATCGGGGAGCGGACCGACGCCATCCCCAACGTCGACCTGGCCATCGGGGCCCTGATCCACCTGGCCGACATGCCGCCCGACGCCGGCGAAGTGATGTTCGCGGTGTCGCGCACCGCCGGCTGGCTGGCCCACGCCATGGAGGAGTACGAGGAACGACCCCTCCGGTTCCGGCCCCGGGCCCGCTACGCCGGACCTTCCCCCACCCGAGGGTGAGGCCGTCCGGCGGGCGGCGTCAGCCCGTGGGCAGCAGGAGGGGCACGGCCACCCCGACGGCGTCGGCCACGACCCGGATGAGCTCCGCCTCGTCGGCCGTGGTGCGGCCGTCGTGGAGCACGGCGGCCGTGGCCCCGGCCACGAAGGTGTCACGACCCCGGCGATCGAGCGCAGACAGGCGGTCGAGGGCCTCGTCGACGCGGGTCGTGGGCAGCTGGTCGAGCCCCACGATGGCGCTCGGGGGTGAGCCGATGGTGGCCTGGGCGGCGTCGAAGGCGGCCTGGGCCCGGTCGGTTCCGGCGCTGTTGAACCACGAGATCACCGACAGCACGGTGGCGGCCTCCGGGCGGAGATCGGCCAGTGAGGCCGAGCGGCGGGAGGAGCCGTTGTCGTACTGGGCGGCCAGGTGGCGCAGCACGACCCGGCGCAGCATCCACCGGAACAGGTCGTGGTCGGGGCGTGAGCTCTCGATGGCCTCGATGGCGTGCGCCAGGGCCCGGCGATGCTCGGGTGGGGTCTCCCCGATCGAGTGGAGGGCGATGTCGATGGCCGGCAGCTGGAGCGGCCGGTCGAGCTCGGAGATCACCTTGCTGGCGGCGTCGAGGTAGCCGGCGTCGAGGCCGATGGTGCGGCTGGCGAAGTCGAGCTCGGCGGGACGGAGCTCGGGGTCGGGGGCCGCCAGCAGGCCGACGATGGCGGCCACCGCCCCCTGTCTCGTGTGGAGGTAGCCCTGGACCGGGTCGGGTATCCGGGCCAGGAGGCTGCGGGCGTGGTGGATGTGGGCGTCGGTGGGGCCGCCGTTCACCGGCGGTGCGACACCGGCTCTGCCACCGGGCGCCACCGCCGCTGCGCCCACGGCGGCACCGAAGCCGGGCCCGAAGCCGGCGAGCGCCTCGTCACCGTCGACTCGACCCCACCGGGGCACCCCGTGCCAGCCGGCCCCCTGTTCGTTGCCGCCGCCGCGGCGCCGTCCGGTGGCGGGGGGGCCGTCATCGGCCCCGACCATGGCGGCCCGGGCCTCGTCGAAGCGACCGTCCCACGACGGGAGCAGGCGGCCGATCCGGTCGGCGAGCGGGGGATGGGTGGCCAGACCGGTGCTGAGGGCCGAGGCGAAGAACAGGTGGCCGGCCTCGGTGGCGTGGGCCGACGTCACCCGGTTCTCACCGCCGAGGGCCCCGATCTTCACCAGCGCCTCGCCGATGCCGGACGGGTCGCGGGTGTACTGGACGGCCGAGGCATCGGCCAGGTACTCCCGCTGGCGGGACACCGCGGCCTGGACCATCCGGGCGAACAGGGTACCGACGGCGCCGACGACGAGGAGCGCCACGCCAGCGGCCAGGATCACGAGGCCGATGTTGTTCTTGTCGTCACGGCCCCGACGTCGAGCTCCGCCGCCCCAGAACACGCTGTGGAGCAGGATCCGGCCGATGACGGTGATGACGGCGATGCCGAAGACCCAGCCGATGATCCTCGTCTTGACCCGGGTGTCGCCGTTGCGGATGTGGGAGAACTCGTGGGCGATGACGCCCTGCAGCTCCGCCCGGTCGAGGTGCTCCAGCGCCCCCCGGGTGACCCCGATGACGGCGTTGTCGGCGCTCCACCCAGCGGCGAAGGCGTTGATCCCCGGCTCGTCGTCGAGCACGAACACCGCCGGCACCGGCATCCCGGAGGCGATGGCGATCTCCTCGACCACGTTGCCGAGGCGTCGCTCCACCGGGTCCTGGGTGTTGAAGTCGATGCGGCGCCCGCCGAGGGAGCCGGCGACGTAGGCCCCGCCGCCGTGGCGGATCTGGCCCGACTTGACCAACGACGATCCGACGATGAGCGCCGTCGTCACCGGGGCGGCGATGGCGGCGGCGGGGATGGGGTCGACCTCGCCGGTGGCATAGAGGAGCACGCCGATCATGATCAGGGTCACGACGGCGATGATGGCAACGAGGCCGGCGACGAACAGGGCCACCAGCCGACCCGTGTTCTGTCGCGCCTCCTCCTGGTGGGACTGGAAGTCCATATCAGTCGGCCGTACCGCCCGGCCTCGGCGGCACGATCGTGTCGGTCGGCTCGGCGTCGTCGAACGAGACCTGCACGTTCTCCCGCTTCTGCGGAGCCTCGTCGAGGTCGAGGTAGGCGGCGTCACCGAAACCGAGGGGACCGGCCAGGACCACCGGCGGGAAGGACGCCTTGTAGGTCTGGTAGCCGTTGACCTGATCGTTGAAGTTCTGGCGGGAGAAGGCGATCTTGTTCTCCGTGGTCGTCAGCTCCTCGGTGAGCTGGGCCATGTTCTGGTTGGCCTTCAGGTCGGGATACGCCTCGGCCACGGCCATCAGGCGGGCCAGGGCCCCACCCAGTGCGCCCTCCGACGAGGAGAGGCGCTGCATGGCCTCGAGGTTCTGGGGATCGCCCGACACCTCGATGCGAGCCTGCGTTGCGGCCGCCCGGGCCGCCACCACGGCTTCCAGGGTCTCCCGCTCGTGGCGGAGGTAGCCCTTGACCGTCTCCACCAGGTTGGGGATCAGGTCGTGACGCCGTTCGAGCTGGACATCGATCTGGGCGTAGGCGTTGCGGGTCCGTTCCCGCAGCTTCACCAGCTTGTTGTAGGTGGTGACCAGATAGATCCCGATGAGGACGATCAGGACGACGACGATCACGATGACGATTACCATGAATTGCTCCCTCCGCGCTTCGTGTGGCGACCAGCATGCCACCGCAGCGAGCGGCTGATGCCCATCAGCTGACCAAACGGCGGCGGCGGGCGGAAGGTTCCCGGCCCCGCTCCCGTTCTCGGCGTCAGGCGTGGGCCCGCCACGAGGCGAACATGGCGGCGTAGTGGCCGCCCGCAGCCACGAGCTCGTCGTGGGTGCCCAGCTCCGAGAGCCGGCCGTCCTCGATGACGGCGATGCGATCGGCCCGCATGGCGGTGGCCAGACGGTGGGCGATCACGATGGCGGTGCGACCCTCGAGGATAACGTCGAGGGCCCGCTCGATCACACCCTCCGAGGCCAGGTCGAGATTCGACGTGGCCTCGTCGAGGACGAGCACCCGGGGGCGAGCCAGGAAGGCCCGGGCCAGGGCCAAGAGTTGCCGCTCTCCCGACGACAGCGACGATCCCCGCTCGTGGACGGCGGCGTCGATCCCGTCGTCGAGCCGGCGTAGCAGGTCGGTCAGACCGACCGCCTCGCACGCCGCCGTCACCTCCTCGGCGGTGGCGTCGGGGCGGGCGAAGGCCACGTTGTCGCGGATCGACCGGTTGAACAGGAACGGCTCCTGGGGCACGACGCCGAGCTGGCGCCGCAGTGAGGCCAGGGTGACCGACCGCAGGTCGTGACCGTCGATGCGGACCGAGCCCGCATCCGGGTCGTAGAACCGGGTCACCAGCTTGGCCACCGTCGACTTGCCGGCCCCGGTGGGGCCGACCACCGCCAACGTCTCCCCCGGTTCGACGACGAGCGACAGAGCGTGGAGCACCGGGGCGTCGGGGGCGTAGCCGAAGCTCACCCCATCGAGCTCGATCCGTCCCTCGATCGGGGGGAGATCGGCGGCGTCGGCCGCCTCCGGCACCGACGGTTCCACGGCCAGCAGGCCGCGCAGCTTGTCGATGGCGGCCTGGCCCGACTGGTAGGCGTTGTAGAGCTGGACGAGCTGTTGGATGGGGGCGAAGAAGGCCGTGAGGTACAGCAGGAAGGCGAACAGCTCGCCCACGGTCAGGGTGCCGTCGAGCACCATGCGGCCCCCGATGAGGAGCAGCACGGCCTGGCCCACGACGCCGATCGCCTCGCTCGACGGGCCGTACACCGCCCCGACGGTGGAGGCGGCGATGTTGGCGTCGCGGTGGGCGCCACAGACGTTGGCGTGGTTGACGGCGTTGTGGCGCCGGCGGTTGGTGGCGGTGATGACCCGCATCCCGGCCAGGCTCTCCGACAGGTCGGACAGGACACCGGCGATCCGGTCCCGCACCGTGCGGTACGTCCGTTCCGACGCTCCCCGGAACCACCAGGTCGTCACCAGCATCGCCGGCACCACCGCGGCGAGGGTGACGAGGGCCAGGAAGGGGTTGAGGGCGACCAGGACGACGGTGATGACCACAAGGGTCAGGACCTGGACGGCCAGGTTGACGAGGCCGTCCTGGAACAGGGCGGCCAGAGCGTCGATGTCGCTCGTCATGCGGGTGAGCACGACGCCAGCCCGGCGGTCGTCGTAGAACTGGAGCGACTGCCGCTGGAGGTGGGAGAACACCTTGACCCGCAGCTCGTACATGAGCCGCTCGCCCAGTCGTCCGGTGAACGACAGCCGGGCCCGGGCCGCAGCCACGTTGACGACGATGGCGGCCACGTAGGCCGCCGCCACGGCCACCAGCACCTCCGCCCGGCGGGGGAGGATGGCCCGGTCGAGTCCGATCTGGATGAGGAGGGGGCCGGCCTGGAACGCCACGGTCTCCACGACGACGAGGGCGGCGGCCAGGGTCAGGGCGCGGCGGTGAGGTCCGAGGAACCGACGGAGGGTGAACGGCTGGCGATCGTAGTCGTGCTGGGAGAACCCCACGTCGGGGGCCGGGTGGGTGGGCTCCTCCCCCAGGATCTCCTCGGCCCGCTCGGCCAGTTCCGACGGCATCCCGGCGAACGGGAGGCCGGCGGCGGCGCTCGACGCGGTGGCCGACGGCCCCCGGAACGGCGAGCCGGCGGGCGGGCCGAACGTCACGGCCTGTCACCACCCGTCGCCGTCTCCGTTTCCAGGTTGGCCAGGATGTCGGCGTAGCGGGGTTCGGTGGCGAGGACCTCCTGGTGGGTACCGGTGGCCACCACCCGACCGCCGTCGAGGAGGGCGACCCGGTCGGCGAGGGCGATCGTCGACAGCCGGTGGGCGATGACGATCGTGGTCCGCCGGCCCCGCTGGTCGACGAGGGCCCGGTGGATCAGCTCCTCGACGTGGACGTCGATGGCGCTCGTGGCGTCGTCGAGGACGAGGATCGGCGGGTCGGCCAGAAGGGTCCGGGCCAGGGCCACCCGCTGGCGTTGCCCGCCGGAGAGGGTGTAGCCCCGCTCCCCCACCACCTCGTCGTAGCCGCCGGGCAGGGCGGCGATGAAGCCGTCGGCCTGGGCCGATCGGGCCGCCGCCTCCACGTCGTGGCGGTCGGCGTCGGGTCGGGCGTAGGCGATGTTGTCGGCCAACGTGGTGGAGAACAGAAACGGGTCGTCGGCCACCGTGCCCACGGCGTGGCGGAGGCTGGCCAGGGTCACGTCACGCACGTCGTGACCGTCGATGGTGACCCGGCCGTCGTCGACGTCGTAGAAGCGGGCCAGGAGCCTGGCCACCGTCGACTTGCCGCTGCCGGTCCGACCGACGATGGCCACCGTCTCCCCGGGAGCGACGCCGAGGGTGAAACCGTCGAGCACCGGTTCGTCCGGTCCCGAACCGGTCCGGTAGGCGAAGCGGACGTCGTCGAAGACGATCTCGCCGACCACGGGGGGCAGGTCGACGGCGCCGGGCCGGTCGGCGACGTCGGGCTCCTCGTCGAGCACCTCGTAGATCCGGCCGGCCGACGCCCGGGCCCGCTGGCCGAGCATGAGGAACATGCCGAGGCTGCGGAACGGGGCCTGGAGCAGCAGGACATAGGCCGAGAAGGCGAACAGGGTGCCCTCGGTGATCTGGCCGTCGATGACGAGCCACCCGCCGAACACGAGCACGGCCAGCGTCCCCACCCGGGGGAGGTTCTCGATGACGGGGCTGTAACGGGCGCGGGCGTCGACGGTGCGGACGCCGGCCCAGCGAAGGCGGGTGGCGGCCCGGGCCAGCTCGTCGACCTGGTGACGCTCGGCGGCGAAGGATCGCACGACCCGGACGCCGTTGATGTTCTCGTCGACGATGCCGGCCACGTCGGCCAGCCGGGACTGGACGATCCACGACAGGGGGAACACGTCCTCCCGGAGGCGCCGGCCCAGCACGTACACCCCGGGCAGGGGCAGGACGGCGACGATGGTCAGCCACACGTGGATCGACAGCATGTAGACGAAGGCCACCACGAACATGGTGCTCGTCATGGCGATGAGCGGGGCGAAGACGAGGAACATCTGCACCGACCGGATGTCGGAGTTGGCCCGGGAGATGACCTGACCCGACGAGGTCCGGTCGTAGAACGAGAACGAGAGGCTGCTGAGGTGCTCGTAGAGGATGACCCGGAGGTCGTAGTCGATCTCGTAGGCCATGCGGTAGAGGCCGTAGCGGTAACCGAAGGTGAACAGGGCCCGGGTCGCGCCCAGCGCCACCACCACCACCACGTAGGGAACCAGGGCCTGGGACTGCTCGGTCAGCGCCCGGTCGATGGCCTGGCGCAGCACGGCCGGGATGGCCACCTGGAGCAGCATCGAGACGAGGGCCAGCGCCAGGGAGCCGGCGAACAGCACCCGGCGGGCCAGGACCACGGGGAGGAGCCGTCGCAACCAGCCCCGGGACCGGTCGGGGTGGACGGCGGCCCGGGGCCGGGGGTAGCGCGACGTCACCGCCACCGGCTCGTACGGCGACGCGTCGAACTCGGGAGCGGTCACGGTCACTGCCTCGATACTACGCTCCGGTACTCGCCCGGCCCCGAGTCGGGCCCTGCCGAGGAGGAGGCGGCGGCAGCGCGGCAGCGCGGCGGCGGGCGGGCGCTGGCGGCGGTGGTGACCGACGACGAGCGGCGGACAGGGCCGAGCCGTCAGATCACGCCTGGCTCGGGAGATGTATCCCTTCCGATGGCTGGACGATGACGATGCCCTGGCCCTCGAACGCCAGCTGGACCGCCTCACCGCTGCCCCGCCCGATCAGGGCCTTGGCCTTGACGGAGCGGTGGAGCGACGTCTGGAGGTTCGAGCTCCAGGCCACGACGGCGTCGGTGTCGCCGAACGTCGGCTGGTCGGTCCGCAACACGACGGGGTCGCCGTCGGTGGTGATGGCGACCCAGCCATGTCCCTCGATGCGGGTGTTGAACAGGCCACCGGCGGCGATCCCCGCCCCCTTGACCCGCTCGATGTCCCACGACAGCGACGGTTCGAAGGCGAGGATGTTGCGGCCGTTGACCGTGAGACCGGCGCCGTCGAGCCAGACGATGTGGACCTGGCGGGCCGTGTCGGCCAGGAACAGCTCGCCCCGACCGGCGCAACGCATGAGGGCCAGGCCCTCGCCCGTGGTCGCCTTCTTCAGGAACTTGGCCGCCCCGGCCCCCTCGTAGTCGAAGTCGATGGCACCCTGGTAGGCCACCATGGCGCCCTGGCGGGCCAGGACGTCGTCGCCCAGCACCACCTTCAGCAGCCGGGAGTTCTGGTTCACGACCCGCTCGCCGGAACCCCGCTCGGCGTAGCGGGAGTCGTCGAGCAGGGCGGTGCGGATACCGACGACGCCGGAGTAGCCCAGCGACGGACCGACGCCCGGACCCGGGCCGCCCGGACCGGGGCCGCCCGGCCCGGGCGGGGCCGGCGCCGGTCCCCCCTGGTCGGGGGGAGCCGGGCCCGGACCGGCCTGGTACCCGGCGCCACCGAAGGTGGGGGCCGGGGGTGGCGGCG